>JAKLHY010000001.1 GCA_022709905.1 Verrucomicrobiota bacterium
AAAAACCAAACAGAAAAAGTAAATGACCATCACCCCTTGGCGAGTATCATGCCACGCCAGGGTTTTTCAGCGGAATCAAATATATAGACTCGACCCCATTGTTTTATCCGCGAGCTGCGCGCACGCTGCGGGGTGGTTTTCACGAAGGGGTCATTTCATTACCTTGGCTGCCATCGCGGCACCCACCGGGCGATTGGGTCCCTCACTGACGCTGCATCGCCGGGGCCCTTCACCGGCACGTAGGCAACGCGCATCACCAGTTGATAGCGTTGGCCTGTGCGCGGTTTCTCGATGAACCATTGAAAGTCCCAGGCCGGACAGCCGCTGCCCCCGCCAGAGGGCGATTGCGTTAGGCGCACAATGTCTTGAGCGCGGAACATCTGGACGAACGCCATGCCCCGACACACGCCGAAATACCACGGCTCGACATAACGCAGGCGGGAAAAGCCAAATGGCAATTCGAGTGGGAACGTGGAGTCATGCGCGAACTCGCGCTGGTCATCCTGCGAGCGGTGCGTCGCCCAGGTGCCATGCGCTGGCGTTACGCCTCGCAGCCATCCGGCTTGGGCCTGAGCACCCTCGGCGAACCCGCGGAAATGGATATCGAGCGATTCGGGTTGGTCGATGTAGCTGGCCCAGAACAGGCCCATATAGCTGTTTGTGAACGTATCGCGGCGCGGCACGCACTCGAAGGTCAACTCAACAACGCCGTCGTCCAGCAGCTCATAGCGCATGCAGCTTTCAAGACCCCAGTACGGCGTGGGCGCCTGGTAAAGTTCGGCGGTGTGATCGTTCAGGACACGCAATTCCATCGGCGCGTGACGAGGCTCGAAGAGCACCTCCCGGGGTTTCAAGGTGCCGTCGTGGATGTGCTCGAAATTTAAACCCGCATAGGCAGGCACGAACAGGTTACGGGGTTGTTGGACGTGCCGCAAAGAGGCGATGCCGTGGTAGCCAGCACGGTGACCAGGCAACACGGCGTCGTCCACCGCGCGGTTGTCCACCACAACGACTTCGAGGCCGCTGTGTTTGAGCAGAACATACGGCTTGTCCGGCACCGTGTAGCGCACGCTCGCGTTCGCCAGCGACGTCACCGGCACGGCTCCGGCAGCCGAAGGATCGCCGGCTTCGAATTCCCACGCGCCGACATCCGGGCGTTGCGCGCGCGATCGCCGGCGGATATCCTCGGTGACGTCCGGCAGAGGAACCGCCTGATCGATGGCTCGGGTGGCAGCGGACGTCAATGCCAGGTTGCCCGATGCGGGATCGACGCAGGAACGGTCCAACCGGCCGGTGAGATTGTGGCTGAGGTCCGCTTCGCCGCCTTCGAGCAGAATCTCGCCATGCACGAGGTTGTTTACCACCTCCGTGTGCGCCGTCCCTGTGCCGATGCGGATGCCGCGACGCCAGTTTTGTTCCGGTCGCCAGATGGTGTTGTGCTGGACCTTAATGCGGTCGGCATACCACAGTTCGATCCCGCAATCCGGTCCGCCCGCGATGAAGTTGTTGCGGATGATGCCGTCGGCGACATAGACGAGGGGTTCGCCGGAGAGGTTGGCCGTGGATTGACCGGGATTGCCGAAGGCTACGCCCCGGTCGCAGTCCAGGATGTAATTCCGCTCCACCACCACGCCTCGGGAGCGGACCCAGATGAAGATCGCCGCGCACCCACCGCCGTTGCGTCCTCGGATGTTTCGAAAGAGGTTGTCACTGAAGGTCCAATCGTCGAGCGCCATCATGTCAATGGCGGCAATGTAATCGCCGCCAAAGAGCCAGTCGGCGGGTGGAACCCGGGTGTTCTCGAACACGCAGAACCGGACCGACCCCTTCACCGCGCGAACATTCGGGTCCTGTGCGGCCGAGCCTTTGATCGCGCGCACGCCGATATCCCGGAACCGGCAGTTGTAAATGTGGATGTCTTTAGGGGCGTTCTCGGCTTGGACTTTGATCCCATACGAACGGCAGTCTGTAAACGAGAGGTTGGCGATGGTGACCCCTTCGCAGTGGGCAATGTGGAGAATGTCATCGCCCCCGGCCTGGCTATCCCACCCCTTTCCGCTCAGAATAGTCCTGGCCGGATCTCCGGAGGCGCTTCGAAGCATGATGTTCTTCTTCTGTTGAAGAACCAGGACCCTCGGAAGCCGGTAATGACCCTCGGCCAAAAGGATCGTTCCATCCTGCTGAACGCGGTCCACCGCCGCGAGCAATTCCTCCACGGTGGAGACGCGAATCACGGTTCCCGTGGACGGCGGCAGAACTGGAGCCTTGGGAAACCACTCTGGAATCCATGAGCTGGCTGGGGCCGGAGACACTGCCTCGTCAGCACAGGCGGCCGTTGTTTCACCACCTCGTTCGGCACCCTGGGCGCTAATCCCGGCGGATTGGGGCATTAGTCCTGCGCACAGTAACGCGGCCAGAATGATCGCCGGTTGCTTCATTGGATAAGGCTTCATAACTGCATTTAGCCAACT
Organism: Verrucomicrobiota bacterium; assembly: GCA_022709905.1. Lineage (GTDB taxonomy): Bacteria > Verrucomicrobiota > Verrucomicrobiia > Limisphaerales > UBA1319 > JAKLHY01. The sequence goes on from JAKLHY010000001.1 coordinate 2,472, forward strand.
TGGTGTGAGCTTCGCATACGTGGCCCAATCTGTGAAGCGGCAAGAATGTGAACCGCTCCGGGAATAGTATTCGAGTGCGCGAATTGACAGCGCATGAAAGTGATTTGTCGTGCACGACCAGACGTGGAGCCACCCCGCCAAATCTCGATCATGTCAATGGTCCTTTTCTGGGCGGTCTGCACTTTGCCAGCCGTTGCCGTGCAAACGCATTCGTTGGTGGAAAGACACACTCCGCTTCGACCGACCCCGATGTCAACGCGCTGGCTTGCGAGTGGTTCATTTATTGCGAGGCCGGGACTTGTCGCGACGATCTCACGCTGCGTGCGACCAGCGGCTTTACGACCTCCGCTTCGAAGGGATCACATTCTCTCACACGGAGTGGCAACCGCCATCCGACTATGCCTCCTCGCTCCAGGCGGGAGTCGAAATGCCCGGGGCGCTCTTCTTCGATTACACCGAACGCTGTGGCATGGGGGGGATTCGAACTCACATGCCGGCGGGACCTCATCGATTATCGGGAGGGATACGCTATTGGACCTTCCGGAATCGACAACAGTGGGACCAACCATTAAGCCACCAATTACAGGACCGGAAGGTGTCACTGATGGAAAACTGATTTGCGTGCAAATACGGGCCAGCCAGGGCAGAATGGGACTCATACTGAAGCGATAGCCTTGATCATGAAACAGCGTCACGCATGTCCAATATCAGACACCAGAAGCCGTTTTCGCTGGATCCAAAACCATAAACACAACCATCCATGAAAGCTAGATTCGACAATTCAATATTCTTCCTTGCCGTTGTCTGCGTTTATTTGACGCCTGCTGTCTTGGCGCAGAACGCAGCACCAGCCGATCGGAATGCGGTAAACACGGCCGCGCGCCCCGGAGATATGATGGCTGACTCGCCTGTGGTTTTTCCGAAGGAAGGAGCTATTCCTGCCAAGTATCCACCGGATGTGAAGGAACGGAGCGAGCCGGTTGAGAAAGATTACTACCTTTTCAGCTCGCCCTGCCGATCGCTGGTCCAGATTGAGAAGATTCAAGCAGAGATGCCGCCAGGTAACTTCACGCTTCCAACCTCCGATTGGAAGAACCTCGGGCGGACGCGTCGCATTCTAACTGAAGGCGGTCAACTCCGGCTGATGGCGGTGGGCGACAGTATTGTGAACGACACCATGCGATCGGGCTGGGTTGCGAAACTGCAAGAAGCCTATCCCCAAGCATCCATCCAGGCGATGGTGTATGTGCGAGGCGGTGGCGGCTGCCAGCACTTCAAAGAAGAAGGAAGGGTGGGGAAATACATCCTTCCGCAAAAACCTAATCTTGTCTTCATTGGTGGTATCAGCCAGAAAGACATCAGCAGCATCCGCGAGGTCATCCATCAGCTGCGCGCTGGTCTGCCTGAAGTGGAAATCCTGTTGGCTACTGGGACCTTTGGAACGGCTGATCCTCGTGACGTCTCGGCCCTGGGCAATGCCTCGCATTCCGGAACGGGGGCATACGGACGCGCGCTTCGAGAACTGGCTAAAGAGGAGCGATGCGCCTATCTTGATATGACCACTCCCTGGGCGCAATACATTCGGTCGTCCAATCTCCACCCGCATCGGTTCTATCGAGACGTCGTCCATGCCAACGAGTACGGCGAACAAATCCTGGGGAAAATCATGATGGCATTCTGGGACCCGCCCGAATCCTGGCTTGCTCAGGGCATGGAATGGTTTCAGGACCAGAAGTTCGGTTTCATGATGCACTGGGCCCCTTACAGCCAATGGGGCTGCATTGAATCCTGGCCCTTGGTGGAAGAGGATAAATTCGGACGGCCCGACGACTTGGAGGCATGGACCGGGCGCGGCAAGGATATGGCCCGATTCACCCGCGACTACTGGGCCCTGCCGAAAACCTTCAATCCGCAGAAGTTCGATCCCCGGAAATGGGCGAAGACAGCCAGGGATGCCGGCATGAAATACGTAGTCTTCACCACCAAACACCACGATGGCTTCAGCATGTATGACACTAAGCTAAGCGATTACCGCATCACGGCTCCAAACGTTCCGTTCCACACGAACGCGCGATCGAATGTGGTGCGAGAGGTCTTCAACGCATTTCGCAAGGAAAAGTTCGGCATTGGAGCCTATTTCTCCAAGGCGGACTGGCATTGCCCCGATTTCTGGGATCCCTCGATGCCGGCGCGCACTCGAAATCCGAACTACGACACCCTCGCACAGCCCGAGAAATGGCGGCGTTTTGTGGAGTTCACCCATGGCCAAATCCGTGAACTCATGACCGGCTACGGTTCCATTGATATCCTGTGGCTCGACGCCGGCCAGGTGCGGCCACCGCAGCAAGACATCCAAATGGACCGTTTGGTCGCCATGGCCCGTGGATACCAGCCGCATCTCATCGTGGTCGATCGCACGGTCGGCGGTCGTTATGAAAACTACCGCACCCCGGAGCAGGAAGTGCCGGAGAAGCCGCTCCCTTACGTCTGGGAAACCTGCATGACCATGGGCGACCAATGGTCGTTCAAGCCCAACGACCGCTATAAGTCAACCCACCGCCTTGTTCAGTTGCTCGTGGACATCGTGGGCAAGGGGGGCAATTTCCTGCTCAACGTGGGTCCCCAGCCCGATGGCCAGCTCCCTGCTGCTGCGGTGGAGCGTATGAAAGAAATTGGCGCCTGGATGAAGGTGAACGGTGAAGCGATTTATGGCACACGCCCTATCGCGCCTTACAAGGAAGGTCAGATTGTGTTCACCCGCAAAGGCCCCACCATCCATGCGATCTACCTGGCCGGTAACGAGAATAGCGGACTCCCCGATCGGATAACACTGACTGCATTGCATCCATCGCCGGGGTCCAAAATGCGGCTGCTGGGAGTTAAAGAGCCTCTTGCCTGGTCAGCAAATGGACGGGGCCAGGTCACCATCGAAATACCGGCTTCCGTTCGACAATCACCACCCTGTCGGTATGCCTTTGTATTCCAGTTCGAAAAAGCGCCAGGAACGCACGATTTTTCCTCCTGGCCGCCTGGATGACGATGGCGTTCGCCTGCTCAGCCAGAGGGTTCAGTCAGCCCGATCCCGCGCGCTATCCGGAATTGTTTTGCTGGACCGACATACGCCGGAGAATACCTCAAACAACTCAGGCCCGACATTCTCGTTGGCGGACTAGCGTCGTTCTGCCTCGGTGCGGTGTTGAATTCAGACCTCGATTTCCGGCACGACCCGAACGGTCCGAATCACGGCGCGGGTACCGGCAGGCATTTTGGGTAAACTGGCTGAATACACTCCAATGCTCATTCGTCGGGACATCATGCACATTTTGCGTTATGCACAAGGTAACCAGTTTGCCCTGGGATTTTTCGATCCTTTCAAGCATAACGCTCCGGTGTGACAATACGCGCTAACACCCGGCAGCCATGGTTTTCAGTTCGCGACTGTTCATCTTCAATTTTCTGCAAGCCTTTGAGTAGGCATTCTCGATGAAAACGCATGCTTGTGCAAAGGGCGACAGAGTTCATCATACCAATCATGACCGTACCTGGCCGAGTGGCCCTAGTGAACGGTCAGCCACCGAACACCATGAGAACACCTCTGCTTACTTTGATTTGTTTGTTGATCGCCGGCATGCTGGCAGCAGCGCCTGCGCGCATTTTCCCGGGCGCCACGTGGGAGGAAGCCACGCCTGAGTCGCAGGGGGTGGGTGCGAAGAAGTTCGAAGCCGCGATCCGCCAACTCGCCGCCGCCGTCGGCAGCAATGGCGTGCAGGAATTGATCGTTATTCGCCACGGGCGGATGATTTGGAAAGGCGACGCCATTGACCGTCGCCATGGCGTCTGGTCGGCAACGAAATCGTTCACGAGCACGGTGCTGGGCCTGCTGATCGAGGATGGCAAATGCACGCTCGATACACGGGTGGCCGATGTCCTGCCCGAACTGAAAACGCATTACCCTCAGGCAACCCTGCGGCATTTCACCACCATGACCAGTGGGTATCGCGCGGTGGGGGATGAGACCACCGGCAGCTACAAGCACGGTCCGAGTGGCACGCCGTTTCAGCCGAATCCAATACCGTTATTCACACCGCCCGGTTCGCAATACGCCTACTGGGATTCGGCGATGAACACGTTGGGGCTGGCACTCACGAAAATCGCCGGTGAGCCCATCGAAAACCTGTTTCGCCGCCGTATCGCGGAGCCTGTCGGCATGAAGGACTGGGATTGGGGCGACTACGCCACCGAGGACGGTGTGATCGTCAACGGCGGCTCCGGTAACGGCAACAAACACATCTTCATCACCGCGCGCGAGATGGCGCGTTTCGGATTGTTGTTTCTGAACCGGGGCCATTGGAATGATCGCCAACTCATCAACGCGAAATGGGTCGCCGAGGCCACGCGCGTTCAGGTTCCCGCCTCGATGCCTTGGGCGCATCCGGAGAGCGACATCGACGGACGCGGCGTCTATGGCTTCAATTGGTGGCGCAACGGAGTGAAGCCCGACGGCACACGCAAGTTTCCTGCCGCACCCGAGGGGATGTTCTGGGCGTCCGGCCATAATAACAACAAGTGCTTCGTTATTCCGGAATGGGACATGGTCATCGTCCGCCTCGGACTGGACGGGCAGGCGAAGGATGAAGTGTGGAGCGAGTTCTTCCGCGGACTTCGCGAAGCGGTTTCGGTTGATCCTCAAGCTCAACTCAAATAGAGGTTCCAACTCTTTTGCCAAATGAAACAAGGCCACAGCTGATCCCACGTGGGTCTCGCGGGAGGAAGAGCGGGACGGTTTTCGCGCCGATCCCACCACCCACGGCCTTGAAAAGCGTATACACAATGAAAACAATCATTAGAAAATTCCTGCTTCATTCGCTCCTCATTCTTTGCGGCCCATCCCTCCTGTCGGCGGACGCGCCCCCCGTGTTTCCGCTCAAGCTCAGCGAGAACCGCCGACACCTCGTCGACCAACGTGGCGTGCCGTTTCTCTACCAGGCGGACACGGCATGGATTATTTTTCTAAAACTTACTGAAGTCGAGGCGAAGGAGTATATCGCGCGCCGAAAGGAACAGGGTTTCACCGCGCTGCAGGTCATGCTGACCGGCTTTCTCGGCATGACGAACCGCGCCGGGGAACTGCCCTTTGCCGGCATCCCGCCGGAACAGGATTTCACTCAGCCCAACGAGAGGTTTTTCGCGCACGTGGACCGTGTCGTCGGTGAAGCCCAGCAACAGGGCATGCTGCTTGCTATTGCGCCCGCGTGGTCGGGTTGTTGCGGCGAGGGTTGGGCGGGAAAGGAAAAGGACGGGTCGCCCAAGCCAATGAACAAAAACCGAGCGGAGAAGTCACTCGACTTGGGGCGCTGGCTCGGCCAGCGCTACGGCAAGTTCAACAACGTGATGTGGATCCTGGGCGGCGACATCGACCCGGACAATGCCCGCGCCGAAATCGGCGCTCTCGGGCTCGGTTTGAAGGATACCGCCCCCCGGCAGCTCATTACCTATCATGCCTCCTCGTCCCATTCGAGCACCGACGTTTGGCCCGCCGACGAACGCTGGCTCGACGTGTCCATGGTCTATACCTATTTCCGAGGCTTTAACAAGGCCTGGAACAAGAACCAGCCGGACGTCTATGAAGTGAGCCACGCCGAGTTCGAGAAGATTCCGGTTCGCCCGTTCTTCCTTGGCGAATCCACCTATGAGGGGGAACACGACGCGTGGGGCAGCGCGTTGCAAGCGCGCAAGCAAGCCTATTGGTGCGTGCTGGCCGGCGGCTGTGGTCACGCCTATGGCTCGCCCAACTGGAACTTTCCCAATAACTGGCGCGAAATCCTGGAACTGCCCGGCGCCATCAGTCTGCGCCATCTGCGCTCACTCCTGGAATCACGCCCTTGGTGGAAACTGCTGCCCGACGCGCGGAACGTTGTTACGGTCGAGGGCCGTGGCACGTTCGCCACCAACGACTACGCTGTTACCGCGCTGGCTAACGATGGTTCTTTCGCCCTCAGCTATCTGCCGACCCGGCGCACACTGACGATCGATTTGGCCAAGCTTTCCGGTGAACGCATCGTTGCTTCATGGTTCAATCCACGCACCGGTGAGGCCACACGCCTGGGCGAGTTCACCGGCAAGATTCGGCGGGACTTCGATCCGCCCTCGAACGGTGACTGGGTGCTTGCGCTGGATAACGCCTCTCAGAAATTCCCTGCCCCCGGTTTGACCAAGGGTACTAATGGTTCTGTCCGCCACCATGGTCTCCCACCTCTATGAAAACGGCCGCTACCTTATCGTTGTTGCTTTGCTGGATGGCTGGGCTGGACCGGGCTCAGGCAGCCACTCCTGAATCCGCAACCACGAGCTCCTCTGTCCAGGATACGGCGACGATACCAGCGCGTGATCCGGCGTTCACGCTCCGCATCGCCACGGTGCAGGCGGGCCGGGCTCATTACGCCCAGGGGAATCCCGGTCTCGAGACCAACTTCAACGCGCTAGCCTCACAGGCCCGCGCCGCGGCAAAGGAACATCCCGACCTCATCGTATTCCCTGAATACGCCATCTCCGGCTGGCCTTATCCGGCCGAAGCCGTGATCAATGGTTTGGCCGAAGCTGTTCCCGGCGATGGCCCCTGGTTCAAACGCTATTATACGCTGGCCCGTGAACTGCGCACACCGCTGGTGGGCTGGCTGGTCGAGACGAACGCGCTGGCTATTTCAACGTGCGTAATCCTGGCGCGTATGGCGCACTGGTGGACCCGACGCTGCGTCCCGCATGGACAAGCATCTTCCTGAGCCAAGCGGGCCAACTGCAAACCCGCGAACAATTGTTGAAGCGCTTCCATGGTCGCTACGATGCCGCCGATCCAGAGCTCCAACGAACCCCGCTCGTAAAGTTCGCCGCGCCATGGACCTCGCCGTTCCGTGTGGACCCCGATTGGCCGCATCAGATCGTCAACGCCGAAGGCGAGCATCTCCTGATCCTCAACAAAACCGCTTGGGCCTATTTTGGCTGCCAGGATCCGGGCGGGTCTCTGGACCGAGCCCGCGCTCAGGGCGTGAATGTCATCCGCGTGGCGCTCGAAGGCCGCCCGTATTGGGACGAGTTAGGGGTCGAACTCTGGCCCTGGGGCGGCACTCGGGCGCAGCCCGACTGGAGCTCGTTCAACGAAAGCTACTGGCAGCGGGTCGAGGAGCGGGTGCGACTCGCAGGCGAGAGGGGCAAAAGGCAATGGGGTCAAAACCATATTATTGACAGATAGGCCAACAAAGGACGAGCTCGAAAAATGGAAAAATCCTTAAGAATTCTGGTGGCCGGTGGGGGGTATCGTGTCACGAGCCGGGGAAACCGGCGCGAGGTGATCTGCCCAACCGACGCGGACCGGTCCATTTCCGTGCCATATTGGCTTTCATGAGACCAAATCAGCAGTTGTTCTGGCTGCTGGCTTTAGGGCTTACCAGCGGTCGACTTCTCGCGGGCCTAAACTTCTCCGCTCCATCTTCAGCTCTGCCAGGCAACATCCCCGCCAATGTGCCCGTTCGTTGGCAGTATGAAGCTGACGGTTATGTCTATACCTCTCCGGCGATCAGAGCCGACGGCACGTTGCGTTGGCAGTTTAAGACCGAGGGATGCATATATTCAACGGCGGCGATCGGTGAAAAAGGAGTGGTATACATCGGTTCCGAGGATGGCAACGTTTATGCCTTGGCCAGCTCCGGAGGGGGGGTGGCTCATACTGGTGTGGTTGTTGTCCGCCACCCCATTGGCCAGAAGGCCAACAAAGGGACAGGTAAAGAGCCAATGATAACCAGCATTCAAAAAGGATCCGTCGCATGCACAACCCCTCCCTTCGCCGCATCACCCACCGGAGCATGCTTCTCGTCTGCCTATGCGGATGGGCTGCCGCAGCGGATACCCCGCCAGCATCAATGTCGGCACCGATGCCGCGGATCAATCGCGTCGTCCCCTTGGAGCAGGATCCAGCCGTCCAGGGAGGTTTCTTCAGCGAGGACTTCGAGAAACTGCTGACGCTCAAGGATTGTTTCTTCGATGTCGCCGAGGGCCCCGGCAAATTCAGCATCTCCGAGGCGGACGCCTTCGACGGGAAGAAGGGGCTCGACCAGTCCTACATCAACCGCCAGACCTATGACACACAGGACAAGGGAAACGCCGACTGGATCTCGCGGTTCTTCGGCGACAGCCGTATCTTCGCCTCCAAGATCGAGGACAAGACCCAGGTGACGCGGATCTACGCCCGCTGGCACCACAAATTAGCGGATGGATTCGATGCGGTCGTCGACGGCAAGGTCCACTTCCCGCCCAAGACCGCGCGACTCCGCTGCCAGGATGCCGGCCACAAGCGCATCTATGCGGTCCACTACTGGATCGAGAATGAAAGCCCCGAGGCCTTCATCGCCATCGAGCGCCACACCACCGCGCCGGGCACACACCGCGAATGGATCCCCAAGTCGGTGACTCAGTTCTCGTGTAGCAACCCGGAGAACATCGGGCGCTGGGTGCACATGGAGATGGCGGTGACCCTGGGCGACAAGCCGCGCAGCGACCACGTCCAGGCCTGGGCGGACGGCAAGCTCATCGCCGACATCCCCAACGATGACCTGAGTGCCGGATGGAAGGAGATCGGGCTCACCGAGATGATGTGGGATACCTACTCTCCATGCCCTGGTCGCCGACGGACTCTTCACCCGCGAGTCTGCGCCGGCCCCATCAGATTCCCCGGATGCCGCCTTTCACCTCTAGCCCGATTGCCCCATCAAACTGCGCAATCCCTTCTCGGTGGAGAAAATGACAATGAAATCCCCAGCCGATAACGTCATTTATCGCTCGCGGATGAATGTCGAGGATCCAACATGCCCCAATGGTTTGTTCCGGCGTCTTTATCGTCGGTGCGCAGGCAGGATATGCGCCTTGATGGCCATCACCAACCGGCTTTCCCCCCGCTTCGAGTCGCTGCGGTGATGCAATCCGGACCAACGCTGGCCACACATGCCCGTCCATGCAAAGAAACCGCGGAATAAGCTTTATTTCCGCTCCGTCCGCATCATATTCGCTGGCAATGAACCCGACACAAAAGCAACTCTCCCCAACCGGCGTCAGCCTAAAAAAGCAATTTTGTATCAGCTCAAATAAAAACAATCAAAAACACCCCCTCTACCTAATCACAATCCTGTGCCTGCTCGCATTTATCGCGTGCGCGAAATCGGACTCCGACCCCATTGAAGATTTAAATCCCAAGGAAACGTTTGTTGCTGCCGATACGCCCGTGGAATATGTACACGAGGGCATTACCATGCACAGCCCTTGGGGGTACAAAAAGTCAGCCAATGCCGCATGTTCCTACCCATTGGTAGTTTCGGGCATGTGGGGCGAGGGCCAAGGATATTACAACGCTGTAGCTAAAGATTACCCGGCCTTTGTTATCGATTACCAGAAAAGCTCGTCGGCCGATGGGCAAGCGCTGGCCAAATGGATAAAGAGAGCAATTAGTGCCGGGTACCGTATTGATATAAACCGGATTTACCTCACCGGGTTTTCTTATGGCGGTTCCAGCAGTTATCTGCTGGCAAAGGGTATGTATGCCGAAGGTGTTTATTTTGCAGCCATGATACGGGTTGCAGGTCAAAGCCAGTCCGACTTGGGAAACGAAATTGCACAGAAAACCGCTGTATGGTACCATATAGGACTTAGGGACGATGCCGTGAGGGTTGAGGTTGCCCGCAACGCCTTAACCTACATGCGGAATTACACATGCAACAAAGGAGCTTCCGAAACCAAAACAACAGATAGCAAAACAGGATACGAAAGAATTACAGTAACCCTCACCCGTGCGGGTTATCCCATGTTTAAATACAGTGAGTATAAGGATATGGGGCATACTCCGGGGCCCTGCTATAAAGATGGAGACTTGCTGCCGTGGCTTTTTAGCCATTCGTTGAAGTTCAGGTTAACCGGCGTCAGCCTTAAGAAGCAATTTCCTATCGGCTGATGGGGGCATTGACCGACCCGAATGGGGGCATTCAAACATCGCCACCACCCGGCTTTTGACCGGCGCAGGACCAGGCCGGAGGACTCGCCGACGTTTCGGGTGGTGTATTGAGGGGAACTTAAGACGATAACGAGCTTCTTGGTTTTTTTGGGGTTGCCAGGTAATCCATGTCGTGTAATCCCGGCCGGTTTCGCATGAACTCTCCTTGGAAGAATTCAGAGCAAAAATGGGGTGTTTATGCAGTGTTGCGACTGGGATGATGTAAATGACAAAAGAACCATATCAGCTTATGAATCCATGGAGAAACTCCTTCCGGTTGAGTGCCCAACCACGGCGTTTTGGCCCTGCTTTTACGACTAATCTCATCATTATTGCCATTTGGGGTATGCTGGGAATCCCGGTATGGGGAAGTAATACCATCGGCTTGTTGCCCGATGATGATGCCGGAACACCATTGGCTTACCGCCTGGTCTGGTCGACGGAACCTGGGGTGAGATACCAATTATAGCAATCCCGGGATTTGGTGGATTGGAGCACGCTTTCTGGTTATCCGACCACAGCCTCCAGCCTGGTGGATGAATACCGGTTCCTAGTTAACTGTTTCTGGTCTGAATAGCGAACTAAAACCAACAGGGGGGCGGCTGCGAGCCCCCAGCTCGCGCCCCCCAGCGGTCGTATAGCCGTGGCCCCAAGGAGGGGGTCAAGGGGAAGAAGACTTATTCACAATGCTCCTTTCATGCTGCCTGAAGTGATCGGGCCAGGCGACGTTTGGGTTTGTCGGCGGATCGCCGAGATTGCTTTCAGGCTTCGCATCATGGCTTGTTTCAAGGCAAAGAAATAGGAGTCAGTCCTGGTTGCTGTAAAAATGATATAATTGTCAATGCCGCGGTAACATACTTGGAGCCAAGCCGTGCAAGCGGAGGGTGCAGGATCCAGGGGGCATCGACCACGTCATGGACCGGGATGATTGTCCTGAACCCATCTTCGAGGACGACCAGGATCATGAGTGTTTTGTCCGGACCCTTGCTGAAGCCATTAGGAAGGCCGGCTGGTAGGTTCATGCGGTTTGTCTGATGCCCAATCATGGGCGGGGTTTTGGGTGGATCGGTTGCTGGGGCCAGCCGCAAGACCCACGGTGAGAGGACAGCGATTACGGCATGGCTCAGAAACCAGACCGTGATGACGCTGGAGTGGATTGCGAAGCGGTTGAAGATGGGATGTCGGCACGCGGCGGCAAATTGCCTGAAGATAATTTCCAATAGGCGGGACCCTTATGTTGACAGGAGCAGCGGGAATCGTGTTAACCGCAGATGGCACCGATGAACGCAGATTGCACGTCATCTGCGCGAATCTGCGTGATCTGCAGTTGAGAGAGAGAAGGTGCCTGGATGAGCGGTAAAGTACGGCCCAGTATGCCCGGATGCGCGAACTGCCCCAAGTGGGATGGCTACCATAGAAAAAAGCCCTTAAAACAAAAGATAATGATCGATTTCTTGATCGGGAGCCCTCAAATTGCGGCGCCTGGCTCGTCCAATACGCATTCAATACCAGGGGGCGATTTACCACGTGATGTTTCGGGCCAACGATCGGAAGCCGATGGCGTAGCGATCGGTGGAGGAGGTAGTGGGGGGTGAAGGTGGCGTGTTTGCAGTAGCGGCATCAGGAGTCGTGGCTGCAACCCATGGCGACGTGGGCGTTACAGCCGCATGGGGGATTGAATCAACGGGAAATGGCGGTTGCCTTGAGGTTGGGCACGAGGGCGGCGGTAAGCCAGCAATAGGCCAAGTGGAGGGGGGAGGTCCAGCGGGATTTATCCTGGCGCAACCAGGCAATCCGGATCGACCTGCGCCTGGAACAGAACACTAACTATTAAATTAAGGGCAGACCCCAACGCTGTTAGTCAAAGGCCTCTGGATCCTGGGCATGCTCCGCCACCTGGTGATCAGCCTTTTCATGCACTGGGGCGCACGCCAGCCAAAGCCCCAACACCAGTCGCTGACTGATTCCCAAGCAGCCATGGGCGAAGACAATCTGGCCATGGTCGTGGCCTTTGTCATCCGCCAGCGGCCTAAACTGTGTAAAATCCTTCATGAATACGCGCTGCGAAGGAAGGGGGGGCCTCTTTTTTTCTCGCTTTGCGCAGGTGGATCGATAGGGTAGCCCGAACTTTTACGAAAGGTGACTCATGTCAAAAACGATTCTGTCGATGATAATGGTCGGGCTGCTGGGTTGGATGGGGGGCAACGTGGCCGCGCAATCTCCCATGGGCCCAGGCACCACCCCCGGAGGATTGAGCGCGGGGATGCGCAAGCTGTTTGGCGAACACAAGGCTTTTACGGCCAAGCTCGATATGGTCGTCAAGGACAAGTCCGACAATGAAACCATGAGCATGGGCATGGACTTCGCCCAACTGGATGGCCAGGCTCGCGCGGATATTGATTTGAGCAACATGAAGTCGGCTCAAATGCCCGCCGGGATGGGCGATCAACTCAAGCTGATGGGCATGGATAAGATCACCAGCATCACCCGCCCCGACAAGAACGTGATTCTGATCATTTATCCCGGCCTGAAATCGTATGTGGAAATGCCCTTGCCCAAGGACCAGCAGCTTGGAGCGGAGGACAAAGTCAAACTCGAGGTAACCGAGCAGGGCAAGGAGTCGGTGGACGGCCATTCGTGCAGCAAGAACAAGGTGGTCATGACCGACGAGAACGGAGTAAAGCGTGAAGGCCTGGTATGGAAGGCGAAGGATCTCAAAGATTTTCCGGTGAAAATGCAATTTGCCGAGCAGGATACCACTTTTGTCATGACCTTTAAGTCTGTCAAGTTCAATGCCCCGGAGAAGAGCCAATTCGAGGCTCCCGATGGATTGACCAAACACGCCAGCATGCAAGCCCTGATGCAGGGAAGCATGCAACGAATGATGCAACAACAGACCGGTGGCGGCGAGAAGTAGTCTTCGAAATCTTTTCGCAAACCGACACTCGGGCCGGATGCACTCCGGCCTTTTTTTGTCAAGAGAACGGTCCGTAGACATGGACCGCATAGGCCCCGAAATCGTCCTGCAGCCAGTCTTTGGTCAATCGCACGGACCGGTCTTCTCCCAAAACGGGCAAGGATTCCAGGGCGGGGACCGGGATGGTAATCCGGTAGCGCTGATCCAGTTCTGTATTGTTTACCAGCAGGAGGTAGTTGCCGGGGGGAACCCAGGCGTTACCCCGCCGGACGCGAAGCCAGGCCGGCGTGATGCTGCTTTCGAGAGCGCGGTTGAATCGGTTCGACCAATTGCCGAAATTGTGCCGGTAAGGCCACCACTGGTGTTCGGCTGTGAACAAAGGCTCGCGCTGGCGGATCTCGATGACGACTTGCCTCAGCGCCTGCCAGGTTTCAACGTGCCGGTCGATTCTCCAGCGACCGTCATCGAACGTATAGTAGAAAAGTCCGGTGGCTTGATGGGCCAGGGCCAGGTAGGTCATGCAGCGAAGTTCGGCATGGTTGGGCGGACGCAAGTTGGATTCTTGCGTCATGATTTCCGGATAATAGCTCCAGTCGAAGGCTTGGATCACCGCAATCAGCGGTTTGGCCGGGCCCAGGGCCAGCCGCGTTTGGCGCACATGTTGTCCGAAGTTCGCCAAAGGAAGCCAGGGAATCGGATAACGGTCGATCATCAGAATATCACTGGTGTGAGCATAGTAAAGAGCGTTGGGCGCATTGTGGAGAACCACGGCGGTGGGTTTTTGGGCGGGGACCGATTTCAACTCGCGATGGGCGCGGTTGACGGCTTCGGGGGACACCAGGTTTAAGTCGGGTTCATCGGCCAGGTACCACGCCCAGAGGGCCGGGTGGCCATCCAATTGTTGGACAGCCCGCGCCGCAGCTCCTGGACTAAAACCGGCGCCGGCTGTCGTGTGAGGACTGGCCAGGACTCTTAAGCCATTTTGTTGAGCCGCATTCAGGTACGACCGATTGGCGGGCCCGGCTACCAAACTGAATCCGGCCCTGCTAATCGACGGAAGGTCGTTGGTTTTTTGCGCTCCATAGATGCCAATGGGATACAGATCTGTTGGATGTGAAACACAACCACACAAAACCCATCCTATGGGCAGGCACAAAAGCCACCAGCCTATTCTTTTCGGGCTAAACACGATAGAATGGCGCATATCAGGACAAACAATAGAAGAATGGACAAAACCTGAAACGGGAAATCGAACTTGGCATGAATCAGGCATCCTCCCAGGCTGATCCAGATGAGAGTGGGCAAGATCCAAGGCGCAGGTATGCCCCCCGCCCAGAGCCACTTTGAAGTGACCAGCAGCAAGCACGCAAGAATGCCTATCAAGCCCACCCAACCGAAGGTGATCCGGGTTTCGAGCCAGTCATCATGGGCCATGACCGACCAATCCTGGTTCGGGTTTTCGCGGTAATACTGGTAGAGGGTGCTGAAGGTCCCCGGGCCCGTGCCGAACCACGGATGGTCCTCGGCCATCGGCCGGGCGTTGCGATAGACTATGTCCCGGTTGCTGGTGTCACCGGAGAGCATCGCCCTCAGCCGGGGTTCAAGCTTGTCCCATCCCAGGTAACCGCCCAAACCCCCCGCCAGGAGAAAGACCAGGATCAGGCCAAGCTGATAATAGCGATGTCCTCTTGGACCGGCGAATAAGAGAACTGCCATGGCGGCAAACCAACCTGTGATCGCGATGATAGCTCCACCGCGGCTGGTCGAGACGAGGGGGGCCGCGGCGGTGATGATGGCACAGGGCATCAGAACGGAATGCGGTCCGGATCCAATTCGGGACGAGTGTCTCTTTTCTTTCTTGTGCTGATGGCGCAAAGCGAACCACAGGGCCAGGCATAAGGGCCAGACTTGGTTCAAGTATTGGGAGGCATTGCTACGATAGGCATAAGGGCCAAACTGGGATTCGACAGCCCGGTTGATTCTGGGCTGGATCAGCCAGAGCAGCTTGTTCGATCCATCCAGGCGTTGCAACACCCCTTCCAGAGCCAGGACGGCGCCATTGATGCTCAAGACCCAGAGCAGGCGCCTCATGCGGTCCGGCAGATACCATGAGGAACGGACACTGCTTGACACCGCGGATGCTCTTGAG
The DNA here is from genome assembly GCA_022709905.1 of Verrucomicrobiota bacterium. Classification (GTDB taxonomy): domain Bacteria; phylum Verrucomicrobiota; class Verrucomicrobiia; order Limisphaerales; family UBA1319; genus JAKLHY01. The sequence continues at coordinate 17,568 of JAKLHY010000001.1, forward strand.
TGTGTTTTATCCGGCGTAGAGAGTGGAGGCTGGAATGCCGACATTTCCTGAAGCTGTTCCCGACGGGTTTTCCCCAGAAGCCAGTCTCGGACCGACCAGAAAACGCAGGCCATAGCGAGGTATTGCCAGAAGGCCAGCCACGTGGCAGGCGCATCATAGCTGTGAGGCAGCCAGGGGATGCAGGTAATGTTGCGCAGCACTCGAGTATTGTGGAAATATTGGGCTCGGGGATTGAGGGCGCTCACCAGACAGAAAAGCAGAATGAAAACCGTCAGTGCAGCCAAGACTCGCGCGAACCACCGATCAGCGGCCGATCGATTCCGCCGAGACGAATTCCGTTCCGGATCGCTGACCTGCCCCCAGCGAGCCTGTTGGTATCCCGAACGCCATCGGAGCCAGTGTTTGGTGAGGAGCAAGAATCCCATGGCATAACTCACCCAGCAAACGACGGCGATGGACCATGCCTGGGTTGTGCCAAAAGCCCACGGGCTGAATACGACCAGAAAGTAAAGAACCGCCTCGGTCAGACCATCGCACCAACGATGGATTCGCGCGGCCATGGCCCGATTCTGTAACCGCCTTATCGGTTTCGTCTTTCCTGACGATTGCCCGGTTGTTGGATTTGCGTCGGGGACGACTGGCTCTGGCATGGATCCCATGGTGAGCTCGATTGAACCCCAGGCTGATGGTCGCGCTCAAGCCGAAAACGACCTTCCGAGGTCGCCCTGACGTTATTCCGATAGGCGATGCGCTGTGATTGATGAATGGACAATCTGTGGTGATCAATGCATGAATATCGCGCGTATGGAAATTGCGGATGTCATGGTTGTAGGCGGGGGCATTGTGGGATTGGCCACGGCCTATGCCCTTCGGCAACGTCAACCTGGCAAGCGCCTTTGGGTGCTCGAAAAGGAATCCGCCGTGGGACAACACCAGACCGGCCATAACTCAGGTGTCCTGCATGCCGGCATTTATTACAAACCGGGATCTCTAAAGGCCGTTAATTGCCGAACCGGCAAAAAGGCCATGGAAACGTTCTGCCAGGAGCACGGAATCCCGTATCGCCTCTGCGGAAAGGTTGTCGTGGCCACCCATGTCGAGGAGCTGGAAAGACTCCAAGAACTGTACAACCGTGGACAGGCGAACGGTGTGGACTGTGCGTTGATCGAACCGGAGAGATTGCGCGAACTGGAACCGCATGTGTCTGGAGTTCGGGCCATTCACGTGCGGGAGACTGGGATTGTGGATTATCGGCAGGTCTGTGAAAAGCTCGCTTCATTGTTGCAGCGATCCGACCAATCCGTGCGGACCGGCGTTCGCGTCTTGCGTTTGGTCGAATCAGAGGGGGAAGTCGTGGCCCACACCACCCAGGGGGAGTTGCGGGCGCGTTTTGCGGTTAATTGTTGCGGTCTGTACTCCGATCACCTGGCCCGAGCGAGCGGATTGGATCCGCAAGTCAAAATCATACCGTTTCGCGGCGAATACTTCCAGGTCAAACCTGAAGGGGAAGCCCTCTGCCGCAATCTGATATACCCGGTGCCCGATCCGCGGTTTCCCTTCCTGGGGGTGCATTTCACCCGGATGATAGGCGGGCATGTTGAGTGTGGTCCAAATGCTGTACTCGCTTTTGCGCGAGAGGGTTATAGAAAGAGTGACCTCAACCTGTCCGAGCTTTGGGAAGCCCTGAGCTATCCTGGCTTTATCCGGTTGGCCGCGCGTTATTGGCGAACCGGAGCGGGAGAAATGTGGCGTTCCGTGAGCAAAGGCGCGTTTGTTCGGGCGCTGCAGAGGCTGGTGCCCGCGATACAGCCTGATCTGGTCGTGCCTGCGCCGGCCGGAGTACGCGCCCAAGCCGTCGCGCGGGATGGAACCCAGTTGGATGATTTCGCTTTTCGTGAAACCCGCCGGATTGTGCATGTGCTGAATGCGCCATCTCCCGCAGCGACGGCCTCGTTGAGCATCGGTCAATCGATTGCGGGCACGCTGGAACGGCATTTCTAGGGAGACGACACTTCAGACCCACAGTCTGGTTTGCGGCGAAACTTGTTTTTTTTGGTGCTTGAACGAATTTCCCTCTGAGGTTTTCGTCTATGGTAGCGATAGGTAATCAATAAATGAAAAAATGGATTGTTTTGCTCCTGCTTCTCGCAGGGGGATGTTTTGGTTTTGTACAGGTCCGGGCATGGCAGGCGAAAAGACTGCAGGCCAGCCTCGATAATGGCCCGAAGACGTCCCTTGTGGAAGCCCGCGACATTAACTTTGCCATCAACGCTGCCGGCGATATCGGCCCGGCCGATCAAGTGTCAGTGCGACCGGAAATCAACGGACGGATCGAAACTCTTCACGTGGATATCGGAGACAAGGTTCTTAAGGGCGCCGTTCTTTTTACTTTGGACGACAAGGATTTGCAGACAGAACGCGCCTCCAGAATTGCCGAAATCGACGGGGCACGGCTCCAGCTCGAGCGTGCCGAACGCAACCACGAGCGGGCGCGTCAGTTATTCGAGCAGAAGCTGATCTCGCAGGAATTATACGAAGACACCAAGACCAATTATGAGTTGGCGAAGAACTCCTTGGATCGCGCCACAAAACAGCTGGCTCAAGTCGAGGAACGTCTGACAAAAACCAAGATTGAGGCCCCCTTTGACTGCACCATTCTGACGCGTCCGGTCTCGGTCGGGCAGGCGGTTTCCGGTTCCGGTGGGTTCAACAGCGGAACCGAAGTGCTGACGATTGCGAATCTGAACGAGATGATTATTAACGCGCACATCAACCAGGCGGATGTGACCCGACTCAAGGTGGGGCAGGAAGTGCACATCATTGTTGAGGCCATCGCCGGTTTGGAGCTCAAGGGCTTGATTGAACGGCTGGCGCCCCAGGCCACACTTAAGAACGGGATCAAAGGCTATGCCGCCCGGATTGTGCTGAAAGACTTGGACGAGCGCGTGCGTCCCGGCATGACCGCGAACTTGTCCATTCCCATTATTTCGGCGAACAACGTGCTGGCGGTTCCCTTATCCGCGGTATTCACCGAGCAGAGCGAGCGTTTTGTCTACGTCAAGAACGGGCAGTCCTTTGAGAAGAAACCGGTCATCATTGGCGTGTCGGATTTCTTTCATGTTGAAATTCAGGAGGGTCTGGAGGCGGGCATGACGGTGGCATTGGAGCCGCCCCCGGGAGTGATGGAGACCCTGCCGAAGGAGGAACCCGCAGCCGGGCCCGGAGGCGGTTCGAGGCGCGCCGTGATCACCAACACCATCAGGCCTGGGATCGGGGCCGGCACCAACCAGTTGAAGGCGCCGCAAGTCGCAGGCGCCCGGCTGACCAACAACGCCGCTCAAACCCAGCGGACCCAGTAGTTCAACCATCGGGAACCAGGTTTTATGGCGTTGGTGGAACTTCGCGGGGTTAGCAAGATATACCAGGTCGGCGACGAGGAAATTCGGGCGCTGGACAATATCAATCTCGATATCGAGTCGGGTGAGTTTATTTCGATTATCGGGCCTTCCGGCAGTGGCAAGTCCACTCTGATGCACATCCTGGGATGCCTGGACGCTCCCTCGCATGGCACGGTCAAATTGGATGGCATCATGATTCAAGGGGCCTCCCAAACCCAATTGGCGGCCATACGAAACCAGAAAATCGGATTTGTTTTCCAGTTCTTCAATCTCCTGGCAAAGCTCAATGTGCTCCAAAACGTCGAGTTGCCGATGATTTACGCGGGGCTTTCGGGCAAGGAGCGACGGGAGCGAGCCATGGAAGCGCTGCGCCTGGTCGGGATGGACAACCGGGCAAAACACCGGCCCATGCAACTGTCGGGCGGCCAGCAACAGCGGGCGGCGATTGCCCGGGCTTTAGTGAATCAGCCTCGGATCGTTTTTGCCGATGAACCCACGGGAAATCTCGATTCCCATACCGGCGAAAACATACTCAATCTTTTCCATGAGCTGAGCCGAAAGGGCCACACGATCGTTCTGGTCACCCATGACCCCGAGATTGCCGCCATAACGCCGCGACGAATCGAAATTCGCGACGGCAAGATTGCCACGACGGTCGACGTCACCTTGGCTGGCCTGGATCGTCAGGTTCACCGATCCTTAGTCGTCGGACAATCGCCTCCACCTTCTTCCTTGTCCGACCTCTCGATCTCAAAGGAATGAGATGAACTTCGCCGCCGCCATCAGCCTGGGGTTGAAGGAAATCCTGGCCCATAAGTTCCGATCGCTGTTGACGATGCTCGGGATCATTCTGGGAGTGTCGAGTCTTGTGGGGATGTCGGCGATTGTCAAAGGCATGGAAAACGGCATGCGGGAGGCCTTGATCGAGGTAGGAGGCCTTGAACGCGTCCAAGTCGAACCTCAGGAATTGCCGGCGCACCAGCGTCACTTGGACACCCAGAAGGTCGGGATCACCATGACCGATGTCATGGCCTTGAAAAAAAGCGCATCCTTGGTCAAAATGATTGTCCCCGAGATGCGGCTTTCGAGACCGACCCTGAGCCGCAGCAACAAGGTCTTTAATCCGTTTCTCGTCGCCGGCACCTGGCCAAACGCCCTGGAGCTTAACCAGCACGTGGTTGCCCATGGACGCATGTTCAACGAAATCGACGACGAAATGGCCCGTAATGTCTGCGTGATTGGAACCGCTACTCGCGATGAACTCTTTGGCTCTCCTGAGGATACGGGGCGTGAAATCATCCCGATCGGCGAGCAGGTGAACATTAATGGCCAACTGTTCACCATCATCGGCATGTTTAAACACTATGAAAGTGAACAACAACGCAAGCTGAGAGAGTTGGAGAAAAAACAGCCCAAAGAACCCCAATCGGGTCCATCACGAAGTCGGGGCTGGGGGGGACGTCAGCGGGGCGGGTTCATCTTTTGGCTGAAAAACTCGACCGTTTACATCCCGTTGAACACGATGTGGATGAAGTTTCGAGCCTCTGCCGGCACCAACAACATCCCGGATCCGAGGTTGAGTTCACTTTCCATCAAAGTGGCCAGCGTTGGCGCACTGGAGAATGCGCTGCAACAGTCGCGCAATGTCTTGATGCAGACCCACCTTGGGATCGAGGACTTTGCATTTCGCACCCAGGAGAACTGGTCTGAGAACATTACCCTCGCGATCCGAAACGCCCGATTGAGCGGCGGCATCATTGCCATCATCAGCCTTATTGTCGGCGGGATCGGCATCATGAATATCATGTTCGCCAGCATCACGGAGCGAATCCGTGAAATTGGCATTCGCAAGGCGATTGGGGCCACTACGTTTTCGGTTTTTATGCAGGTGCTGGTAGAGAGCACCGTCATTGCCCTTATTGGCGGTGTAGCCGGCTTGGGGGCGTCCTACGGATTGGTCGCATTGTTGGGAGCCGTTTCTCCATCCGATAACGCCCCTGTTATTACCCTTGCGGCCATGCTCGTTGCTTTCAGCTTCAGTGCCGTTGTTGGCGTTGTGGCCGGGCTTCTGCCTGCCTTGAAGGCCTCACGGCTCGATCCAATCCAAGCCCTGCGATATGAATAGCAGCTTGCCTGTAAACTGACATGGGTTTTTTGAACGCAATCACAGTCGGGATTAAAGAGATCTGGGCGAATAAGTTCCGGTCTCTCCTGACCATGCTTGGCATCGTTCTCGGCGTCTCCAGTCTGGTCGCTCTGGCCGCCGTGCTGAACGGAATGGAAAATGGAATGAAAGAAGCCCTCATCGCCATGGGCGGTTTGGATAAAGTCCTCCTGAGAGAACAAGATCTTCCCGCTTACCAACAACACCGGGCAGATCAAGCCCCCGGCCGAACCATGCTCGATGTCCAAGCCTTGCTTAAGGGCGCCTCTCTGCTCCGGGTCGTTTCCCCAGAAATGGCGGTCTATAACTCCCGTCTCAGCCGGGGTGACAAGGTGACTTGGCCCTCAGAATTGGTTGGGGTTTGGCCTGCAGTCCTCGAAATGAATCTGCACCAGATCGGTCACGGAAGGTTTTTTACGCCTCTGGATGAAGAAATGGCAAACAACGTGATCGTTATCGGAACGGGTATTCGCGATGAATTGTTTGGTTCGCCTGAAGAAGTAGGACGCGAAATCGTGCCGATTGGCGAGTCCATTCTAGTGAATGATCAACCGTTCACAATTGTGGGGCTTCTCATTCGGTATGAAAGCGAACAGGAGAAGAAGGAGCGTGAGTTGGCCTTGAATCAGAAGCAGACCGAACAAACCGGACCGAAAAGGATGCGGGGATATGGCGGGAGGCGTCCGGGGGGGTGGGCATTTTACCGCAAGAACATGACCGCATACATCCCGCTAAACACGGCTTGGTTGCGTTTCCGTGCCGCCTCGGGAACGGATGGAATTCCAGACCCAAGATTATCGGATATCGATCTGAAGGTGAGCAGTATGAGCCATCTGGAGCCTGCGATACAACAAGCGCGTAACATATTGATGATCACGCACCAAGGAATAGAGGATTTCTCATTCGGGACTCAAGAGAATGCCACCGAGAGCATCAATTCGGCTATTCGGAACGCTCGGCTCAGCGGCGGCATTATCGCCATCATCAGTCTCATCGTCGGGGGCATTGGGATCATGAATATCATGCTGGCAAGCATCACCGAGCGAGTGCGGGAAATTGGGATCCGCAAGGCAATCGGAGCGACCAACCTGGCAATATTCGTTCAGATTATCGTCGAGAGTGTGGTGGTCGCCTTGGTTGGAGGCGGAATGGGATTGGCAACTTCCTACGGATTGGTCTATCTTCTAGGAGTTTTGACACCGACTCAAAATAGTCCGGTGATCAGCATGGACTCGATGATGGTTGCCTTTGCGTTCAGCGCGATCGTTGGGATTCTGGCCGGCCTGTATCCGGCAGTCAAAGCGGCAAGATTGAATCCCATTCAAGCCCTTCGGTATGAGTAAAAAACACGATTTCGCTGGATTGCTTGGCATCTAATCTGCTCTAATTGAGCCAAGATGTAACCTTTCAGAATAGACGGTGTCAGATGACTATTGATCGTTTAATTGTGGCGGTTCGGTAACAAGTCTTTGAAAAAGAGGTAACAACTTCATGTTGCCTTAAGGGTGATCTGATAATCTGGCGAGCGTGATGGTGGTTATTGATTCGGTATAAGCATGGCGAGTGTAGGTATAGACAAAATGCAGCTTCAGCGACTGGAGCTGAAGTATAAGATCACGGAGGGCTTGGCTCTTCGGCTGCGGGATTTTGTCCGCTCCTATCTGGAACTCGATGAGTACGGGGTCGGGAAGCCCAATTTGTGTTATCCGGTCCATAGTCTGTATTTGGATTCGGATGATTTAAGGTTGTATTGGGACACCATTAACGGCAACAAAAACCGGTTTAAATTGCGCCTGCGGTATTATAATGAGGATCCAGATTCACCGGTCTTTTTCGAGATCAAGCGCCGGATGAATAGCTGTATTATGAAACAGCGGGGTGGGGTGCGTCGATCCGCTGTCGAAGGCTTGTTATCGGGCATGCTGCCCTCACCGGAGCATCTGATTTCGGACAATCCCAAATACTTGGTGGCCTTGCAGAATTTCTGCCAGCGGATGATGACCTTGCGGGCCACACCCAAGGCGCATATTGCGTATTTGCGGGAGGCATGGGTCAGCCACAATGACAACTCGGTTCGGGTGACCTTCGATCGCGAGGTCAGATGCTCGAAGGAATATAGCGCCGATTTGAAGGTCAGCATGCAGGATCCTGTGATGGTTTTTGGCCCGGAGGTTATTCTTGAGGTCAAGTTTACGAACCGGTTTCCTCTCTGGCTGGAGGATATGATCCGACATTTCGGATTGAATATCACCGGAGCCGCCAAGTATGTGGAAGGTGTCGCCTTGGTTGGCGAAGAGAGGTTCAATCAACCCGCATACCATCTTCCACAAGTTGTTCCCGTGCCCTTGGTTGAAGAAGAGCCGGCTTCGCTGCCTTTGGAACTGATGGCGAAGTTCAGAGAGTTGCAGAGGATTTCATGAGTGATCTGTTCTTCTATGGTGATTTTGCCCAGTCGCCCACCAACGTATCCGCGCTGGTGTTGGCGCTGTTGCTCGCCTTTTTTGGGGGGCATGTTATCGCGTGGGTCTACATGAAGACTCACAACGGACTTTCGTATTCGCGATCGTTCGTCAATTCGCTCGTGGTCATCCCCGTCGTGGTCGCCCTCGTCATGATGGTGTTGTCGAACAATCTGGTCACGGCGTTCGGGATGATGGCGGTTTTTGCGATCGTTCGTTTCCGGAACATTTTGCGCGACACCCTGGACACCAGTTATATCCTGGCGGTTATTGTCCTCGGCATGGCGTGCGGCACACAGAAGTTTGCCTCGGCGATGTTTGGCTGCCTCCTGATTTCGGCCATTTTCTTTTACCTCTCCTTCACCGGATTCGGCACTCGTCATCGATACGATATTATCGTGAATTTGCATTGGACCCGGACGCTGGCTGAGCTGGCGGAACTGGCGGGAGTCCTCCATCGGCACAGCCGCAAAACGGTCTGTGCCAGCCAGCGGTCCAGCGAAGGTTTTGAGGGGGCGGATGTTTCCTATCGTTTGTTATTGCGTGATCCGGGACGGGTGGAGGAATTGATCTCCGAGATCCGCACCGTTCCGGGCGTTTCCCGTGTTACTAGTTTGCAGGCACAAGATGAGTCCGAGCTCTAATAAACCGAAGGGCGTCATTCCCACACCGTTGTCGGTTCGATGGCGCGAATTCAGGCTGTCCACGATGCCAGGTGTGGTAGTGTTGGTCACTCTGGCTGCCGCGGGTTACCTCTGGAAAGGGTTCATGGTTCCCGCCACCGTTGTGGGCCGTGTCGAGACCATTCAGGCCAACGTGGTCAGCACCAAACCAGGGGCACTGACTCAACTCAGCGCTTTTCGTTTTCAGCGGGTCAATGCCGGCGAGACCCTTGCTACCATTATCACCACCGATCCGCGCCTGACCGAGGCCAATCTCGCCGTTATCAAAGCCGAGGTCGAACTCCTGCGCGCCGGCATCACCCCCATGGATAACTTGCAGCGAAACGCCATCAACTACGAGCAGCTGCGGTTGGATCTCATGGAGCAAAAAGTCGACCTGGCCGGCACCCGAATCAAACTTCAGCTCGCGGAGGCCGAGTACAACCGTATGGAAAGCCTCTTCAGCGACAAGCTGGTCTCCCAGTCCGACTACGACAACGCAAAGGCCTCCCGCGATGAATATCGCACCCAGGTTCAAGAACAGAGCCAGTTGGTGGCGGACATTGAAGAAAGCATCAAACGCATCGGTGAGACCCATCCCGTCACCCCCGATACCCAGAGCCAGTTGCGCGCCGCTTTGGCGGTCCAGGAAAGAAAAATTGCCCTGGTCGAGGCCGAAAGCCAACCGTTGGTCCTCACCGCACCGATTGACGGCCTCGTCAGCCTGATCCACCGACGAAACGGCGAAAATATCGCCGCCGGCGAGCCCATCGTCACGATCAGCGCCTCGCATACCGATCATATCGTGGGATACCTGCGGCAGCCTCTTCCCATCGAACCCAAGACCAACATGACCGTCCGCGTCCGATCCCGCGGCCCGGATCGGGCCATCGGCCACGGGCGCATTGTCTCCGTGGGCGCCCACCTCCAGCCGATCAATGACGCTCTGCTGCCGCCCACCCGGCCCGATGTTGAAAGCCTGGGCCTGCCGTTCCTGGTCAGCCTGCCCCAAGGCTTGGCCGTTCATCCCGGCGAATTGGTCGATCTGACCATCCTGCGCTGAAAAATCCAGAGCTGTTTACCAGCCAGTCAGCCTCCGTACTTTTTTGGGGTGTTGCGGCTGTGGGTCGCCCTCAGCCATTACCAACGCCGCCGGTGATCCCATCGAGTTTACCTATGATAACGCCGGATGACACTTCAGTAAAACCCTCCCTGACCACACCGTCATTGCCTATCGGCACGATGCACGCGGGTGGTTGACCAACCTGGTCACCCCGGCGGCGACCGGCGTCACGGTCAACGGCCAGACGGCCACCCTCCATCCCAGTGACCGGACTTGTAAAGGATGCCCATGAAGTTCATGACCACATTGGAGCGGGACGAAGACGGCGTTTGGGTGGTCGAGTGCCCCTCGATTCCCGGCCGCGTCAGCCAGGGGCAAACCCGCGAGGAAGCTCTGGCCAACATCCGCGAAGCCATTGCCGCCTGCCTGGAGGTCCGCGCAGAGCGCGGCATGCCTTTGACCATCGAAACGCAGCAAGTCGTCTTCGCAACCCTTGTCCTTTGCTGGCCAAACTGGCAACTCGGACTATACTCGACGTGTGAATCACGCTCATTCAGGTCCGGTCGAGCCATACGACAGTGGGGAAGGAGACCGCTCATTGACTGACGCCGTATTCGAGTATCACGAAGTCACCAAGCATTATTTCGATCACTACGCTCCGGGTCCAGGCGGATTGGATTGGGCCAACCAGCCGGATCCATTTCGGCGTTACGTTGGCGCCCCCCTTTGTCTTCTGGAGCGAATTCCTCCAGCGCCCGTTTCGGGGCCTGCCGGAGCAGTTCAGGAGTGTGACCTAAGATCCGTTTCTCAACTCTTGTTTGATGCTTTTGCGCTATCAGCCTGGAAACAGGCCGGGACCAGCCGTTGGGCCTTGCGAGTAAATCCGTCCAGCGGCAATCTGCATCCGACAGAAGCCTATTTGATCGCTGGGAAGATCCCGGGATTATCGGATGGACCTGCGGTTTATCATTATGCCCCGAGGGAACATGGGCTGGAACTCCGGGCGCGTTTTCCGGGAAGTCTTTGGGACCGCATGGGGGAGGCCTGGGGCGGTTCTGGATTGCTGGTGGGCTTGAGTTCAGTGGTTTGGCGGGAGACGTGGAAGTATGGAGCGCGCGCGTTTCGTTACTGTAATCACGACGTTGGCCATGCCTTGGCAGCTCTGACGATCGCGGCCCTGGGCCTGGGCTGGCGCGTTCGACTTTGTGAGGCGATCTCATCATCCGATTTGTATGCGATTCTTGGACTGAACCGTCCCCTGGCATCCGAGCCGGAGCATCCGGATTGTCTGGTTGTCATCACCCCTCCTGGTGAGCGCCCGGCGGATAGCGAGGACTGGGCTTCTGTTGCCAGGCTTTTTGAGCAACTCGAATGGATCGGGAAACCGAATCGCCTCAGTCCGCAGTCGGTTGAATGGCCTCAGATCAAGAGGGTCATGGCAGCATGCCGCAAGCCAGGCATTGCACCTCCTGTCCTCCAGCGCGCGGGGTGCCAGCAATCGGAGTTTGTCCCGCTCAGTGGCCGAACTTTGCGGCGGAAGTGGATTCACCAGCGTCGCAGCGCGGTGGCCATGGACGACCAAACTCATCTTCCCGCCGTTTCCTTTTTCCAGATGTTGGAGGCGCTTTTGCCTCGGCATCCGCCCTTTGACACGTGGCCTTGGGCCCCCGCCGTCAGTCTGATCCTGTTCGTGCACCGTGTGGCCGCGCTTGCTCCGGGGCTGTATGGCCTGATCCGGCATCCCGATCATGAAACCGCGTGGCGCTCCCTCTGGCCGTCCGAATGGACCTGGTCGAGGATCGAGGGCACTCCCCGGGATGTGGTGCTCTATCGTTGGATCGAGGCCGACATGAGGCACGCGGCCCGCACGATCTCTTGTCACCAGGATATTGCGGGGGACGGCTGTTTCAGCTTGGGCATGGTGACGGAGTTCGAATCGGTGATCGAGAAACACGGAGGTTGGTTTTATCCGCGGTTGTTTTGGGAATGTGGCATGATTGGCCAGGTCCTTTACTTGGAGGCCGAACAGGCCGGAGTGCGGGGGACTGGCATCGGTTGTTTCTTTGACGACGCGGTGCATGAGATCCTTGGCCTGAAATCAAGGCGATTCCAGAGTCTTTACCATTTCACGGTCGGCGGGGCGATGGAGGATCCCCGGCTCACCACCTGGCCTCCCTATCCACCTCTGGACAATCTGGAGAGTTCCAGGTTTTGATCGTTCCCATGGGACTACATCACTCGAAGACTTACCGGGGAAGACTGGCTCCTTCGCCCACAGGATACCTTCACCTGGGCCATGCCCGAACTTTCTGGATTGCTCAAACGCGGGCGCGCCAGCATCCGCAAGGGGTTCTGGTGATGCGAAATGAGGACCTCGACCGCTCACGCTGTCGTCTGGAATTTGTGCAGGCGATGATCGAAGATCTGCGCTGGTTTGGATTGGATTGGCAGGAAGGCCCCGATGTGGGAGGGGGCTATGGTCCTTACACACAGAGCGAGCGCCGGCTGCTGTATCTTTCCGCGTGGCGTCGGCTTTACGAGGGGGGATTCCTCTTCCCCTGCGCCTGCTCGCGCAAGGACGTTCAGCAGGCGGTTCGAGCCCCGCATCCCGGAGAAGAAGAACCTCTCTATCCAGGCACGTGCCGGGAACTTCGTCTTTCGCCTGACACGCATCCATGGCTTCTGGCCTCCTCACCCAAGGACCGGGATTCATCGAGACCGCAGAGATTCAACTGGCGATTCCGGGTCCCGGACGGAGAGGTCATTGAATACAACGACGAATGCCAGGGGCATCAGCGATTCGTCGCGGGGCGCGATTTCGGCGACTTCGTGGTTTGGGGACACGACAACACGCCGTCGTATCAGCTTGCTGTGGTCGTGGACGATGCGGCGATGGAGATTACCGAGGTGGTCCGAGGTTGCGATCTCCTCTGTTCGACCGCCCGGCAGTTGCTGCTTTATCGCGCGCTGAATCTGACCCCGCCGCGGTTTTACCATTGCGCTCTGGTGGTCGACCCACAGGGCAACAGACTGGCCAAACGTTGCGATGCGGCCAGCTTACGCCATCTCAAGGAGCTGGGACACTCTCCCGAAGTCCTGCGGACCGTTTGGGATTACGCGGCCGGTTACCACTTGGCGCCCTGATCAATCCAGGCCCGAAGCAGTCCAATTTCCTCTTTCTTCAGGCGATCGTCGGGCGAAGGAGGCATCTCCATGCCCTTCACCAATCCGGCCACATAGTGAATAAAAGGACTTTTCTCGCTCTTGCCCGGGATGATGGCTTCGCCCTTGTCGCCGCCTTTCAAGGCGGCTTCGCGCTTATCCAGCCGATACTCACCCATCTGGGCGTCCGGCCCATGGCAATCCAGACACGCCTTCTTTAAGATGGGCTCGATCTCCTTGACAAATACAACCTTGTTGGTGGATGCCGGCGGCAGCTTTGAAATGTCGACAGGCTTGGCTTCCTTGTCAGCCGCCCACACCATGGATCCTGCCAGCGCGAGGACACCCAAGGCACCATAACACCAGGCTCGCCCCAGACTGCACAACGTCCGCATTTGCATGTTGTTCTTCATGTTGATCAGTGTTTCTGCTCTTCAAGCTCGCATAATAAAGTCGAGGTCAGGCTTGGGGTCAAAAAATATTTTTCATCCGCCGCCCCCGTCTCCAGACTCACCGCAATTTCCTGCACCCGCCGCTCCACGGCGTCGATCACAAAATCCGGTGTCGAGGTCCCGGCGGTAATCCCGACGCTGGAGATATGCGCAAACCACTCGGACGCCACGTCTCTGGCGCTTTCCACATGGTAAACCAGGCCGCAGTGCAACCGACAGGCCTCCACGAGTTGGCGGGTGTTGTTGCTTTGTCGGCCTCCAATCACAAGAACCATGTCCACCTTCCGGGCCAATTCCACCACGGCAGCCTGACGCTGCTTGGTCGGTTGACATACGGTGTCCACCAACCGGACTTCCGACGCCGGGAACCTGTTCCGAATGCGTTGAACCAAATTTCGGACCCTGGCGATCGGCTGTGTCGTCTGAGCCACCACCCCAAATCGAGGCCTGGGCACGAGCTCATCGACATCGGACTCCTCCAACACCATATCGAACGCGTCCAGGTCCTCCGTAATTCCCCGCACTTCCGTGTGGTTCTTCTGTCCCACAATCACCGGATGATAACCTTCGTCGACCAATTGACGCACCGTCCGATGCACCAACTGGACCAGCGGACACGTCGCTTCCAACACCTCCAGCCCTGCGGCTCGCGCCAGGGCTTTTGTCCGGTCCGACGCCCCATGCGCTGTAATCATCACGGTGGCCGTCCGCACCTCATCCACACGCGACACCAGCCGAATCCGCCGTTCGTGAAGCATTTTCAACACATCGGGATTGTGCACCAGTTCTCCCAGGACGCTCAGCGGTTTCCTGCCGCCTTCAGTCAGGGCGAGATTCACGGCTTCGCGGACTCCAAAACAAAATCCCATGGCGGTAGCTCGAATGATCTTCATAGGCTTTGTATCGCAAAGTAATTGAGTCTGTTTCGGGTTGTTGTGTTCAAGGTTCTTACGGGGGGATGCGGGGACGGTCAGGTTTTCTCCGGTCGCGTTTGGCGAACGATCTGTTCCAGGAGTTTGAGATAACGGGCAAAGGCTGTCTGGCCGGCTGGGGTCAGGGCGCAAGTGGTCAGGGGGCGGTGGCCATGGAACGACTTTGTGACCGCCAGATAACCGGACTCCTGGAGGGTTCGGATGTGAACGCTCAGGTTGCCATCGGTCATCTTGAGCAGGTCACGCAGCTCGGTGAAAGACAACTCGGGGGAGGCGGCCAGCAGGGACATGATGGCCATTCGCCCGCGCTCGTGGATCACCCGATCCAATTGCAGGAAAGGCTCGGGATCTACACAGCATCCAGGTTGGTTTCGGTCCATCTGAGGTAGACTCCGTAAGTCAAATGCAAACCGCCAAACACCCCGCCCATGACCAGGTGTCCCCACCGCAAGAGGGGCAGGCGTTCGGGGCAGGTTAAAGCCAGGAGAGTCGCGCAGCCGGCGCCGATAAACAGCCAGCCGAACAGTTTCATGCCGCGGGGCATGAAGAAACCCGCGGCATTCATTGCACAGCCGTAGAGGACCATCCAGCCGCAGGTGAGCCCCCATACGGCCAGGGGATTCCACGAATGTTTCGCCAGGAGCAGGAAGGCAAAGAACATCCCCGCCGCCAAGGGGGGCAGCAAGGCCTGCACCACCCGCCGGGCCGGCGGCGACCAGAACGGTTCTTCATCCTTCAAGGCTTGGCGACGGACCATTCCGAGGGTCCACCCGAAGGCCACGGTGGCGGTGGCGATCCAAAGGCCAATGAATGCCCGGGGATCATCCCACCCGCTCGCGTATCCCAGTCCGCCCGCAGCCAGTCCGAGAAAGCCGAGGCGAAGCATGATCGGCGCCAGCGCCTGGCGGTAGAGCGCCGATCGTTCCATTAACGTTCGGATGACCTGGAGATGTTTTGCGGCCCACTCGCCGTGCATGCATAAACTTTATACTACAAAGTATATTCGTCAAGCAGAGAGCTTGGGTCTCTCTGGCGGAGCCCGGGGAGGGGAACTTTTTCCGAGCCGGGTGGTTTCGGATTATTGGGCTTTGGACATGGCCTGTTGGGCGGCGGCTTTGGCGCGGCGGGTAATGTCATCACCGGCGTCAGCCTCGATGACTTTGCTCAAGGGTTGGATGAGCTGGCCGGCGAATTGTTTGGAGGCCTCGGGGGATTTGAGGATTTTTTCCGCGATACCGGTCGCGGCGGCTGCGGCGGCATTTTTAGTGGCCGGATCGTTGAGGAAAGGCAGGATGATTGTGATGGCGTCGGGGGAGTTGATGGCGCCGAGGGCGGCGAGCAGCATTTGTTTTTCTTCGTTTCGTTGGACGAGGCTGGCGCTTTTGCGGCACATCTCGAGACGTTGGGAGGAGGGGAAGTCGGCATTTCCGGCCAAGCCAAGGTAGGCGCGCAAACAGAGGGTTCGTTCGGTGGGATTTTCTAGGGCTTGGGCCAGGGCGAGCAGGTCGGGGGCAGCGTCGGCAGTTTTCCAGTCGCCGAGGGCTCTGATGGCGGCCGTGCGCACCTCGGCGCTGGGATCTTTGACGGAGGCACGGACAGCATCGAGGGCGCGGGGTCCGCCGGTTGCGCCGAGAACACTCAGGATTGCGCTTTTTTGAGCGGGAGCGGCGGTGGCGAGTTTGGACACGACTTGATTGATGCAATCCTC
Organism: Verrucomicrobiota bacterium; assembly: GCA_022709905.1. GTDB lineage: Bacteria > Verrucomicrobiota > Verrucomicrobiia > Limisphaerales > UBA1319 > JAKLHY01. The sequence goes on from JAKLHY010000001.1 coordinate 33,568, forward strand.
GGGATGCTGGGCTTTATTGCAGACCTGGCTGACAGTTTGGCTGGCGGCATCGAGTTCTGCGGGGAGCTTGGCATTCATGAGCAGGCCAAGGAGATCGGGCAGGATTGTGGCTGGGGACAAATCGCCCAGGCGTTTCAAGGCCGCGAGACGGACCTCGGGAGTTGAGTCTTGGGCCGATTTCAGCAAGGAATCGACGTTGGCGGTCATCCGTCGGCGGCTCATAAGATCCATGGCCAGAAGACGTTTGGGGGTATCCTGGTCGTTGAGGAGTTTGAGAATGGCGGCATCCACTTCGGGCAGTTGTTGGGCGGCCAGGCTTTCCTGGGCGGTGGCGGCGATGTCACGTTCTTTGTCGCTGATCCATTCGACTAGGGGAGGGATAGAGGCAGCCTGATTCAGTCCGGGCAGGGCCTTCAAGGCGGCGACACGGACGGGCAGGGGACCGGATTTGGCCAGAGACAAAATGACAGGCAAGGCGGCGGGATCACTTCGTTGCCCCAAGGCTTCGAGAGCGACGATCTGGCGATCCGGCGGCAGGTTGGGCATTTCAGTCGTCAAGGCCTGGGTTGTTTCGGCTCCCTTAAGACCGATCGATGCTCGGACAGCGGCCGCGAACAGGACGTAATCATTATGGCGCAGGCTTTGCTGGAGAAGAGAGACGCCCTCCGGTCCGCGGAGGTTGATTGAGCCGATCAGGGCGCCGGCGCGGACCTGATGTGGGGCGGGCACACTCCGCAGGTCATCGTAAACCTCGAGGGCATCCTTGGATTGATTCTGGCTGGCGAGAGATTCGGCGCATCGGAAGAGACCTTCATAAATCGAGAGCTTGGTTGTCTCGGGCGCTCGTTCGAGGGCGTCACGAAGGCTGGAGGCGGCTCCCTTGTTTCCAATGCGACCGAGCGCGCGGGCGGCCGCCTGCGCAATTTCGGTATCAGGATCATTTAATTTTTGCGTTAAGCGGACAACGGCCAGGGCGTCACGGCGAACTCCGATGCTGCCGATCACCCCAATCAGGGGCCGGCCCTTCAGACGTCCCAAGGCTTCGCGCAAAGCCTCGTCGACCGAGCGGTCCGGGATGGTTTCCAAGGCGTATCGGGCCATGTGATTGAGTTCTTCATTGGAAAGAAGCTCGACCAGCGCAGGCACCGCATCCTTGCCGCCGATGACGGCCAGCGCGCGGCAGGCGGCGGCTTTCTCGGCTCGGGTGGCATTCGATTTGAGGATGGCGATTTGGGATGCGGAGGTGACCGGCTGTGAGTCGGCGGATTGGACGGGATTCGCGATGAAGAGGAGGGCGATCAACGCGGCGAACAGCGGAGTCAGAGGGCGGTAAAACATAGAATTTCCTTTGGATTGAGAATTGGAATTCGGTTTCATGACTTTGGGGCGGGGCGTTAGATAATCCAGGGTTCGCGCATGGCCCGGGAGCGCAATCGGTTTGCCTCGGCGTCGTTGACGAATTCCTCCTTGACCGGATCGTATTTCATATCGCGTTTAAGCCACATGCAGATATTGGCGGCATGCACGGTGGACATGGTGCGATGCATGACCCCGGGATGAGCGACGGTCAGGCGCCGGGACTTGACGCAGTCAAAGAAGTTGCGGACATGGCTCATCGGGCGCTGGGTTCGGGCCATATAATCTCCCACAATTTTCTTCAAATCGGCCAGCAAGGACGGCGAGGACACCTCCGGGATGGAATAGCCATCCGCCACCGAAACCCAGCCTTCAGGGCCTTCGAACCGCATGCCACAGGAACCGTGCCACCATTCATCTCCGCGATGCAGGATCATTCGCGTGCCATTGGCAAAGACCGTGACCATGCCATCGCCCGTTGGATTGTTGACGTAATGGTATTCCACAGCGGAAGTATCCAGTGTATCCAGGCCGGCCTGGCTTTGGGCGAAGGTATGGGCGCCCCATTCCCCGATGCAGCTGGTGTGGAAATCGTAAAAACCGCGCCAGCCACCCCGCACATAAGCTGAGTTGTAGGGGCGCCACGGACACGGTCCCAACCAGGCGTCCCAGTCGACCTCATCTTTGGGGGGCTCGGGTTCCGCGGGCAGCCAGTCGTGGCGCATTTCGGCGGCATCCCACGGGGCGATGTGAGCGCGGGCGGTGTGGACCTTGCCCAGGCGTCCGGACCGAGCCAGTTCGATGGCGAAGGCGAAATTGGCCTCGCTGAGCCGTTGAACACCCGTCTGGTAGACTCGGCTGTAACGACGCGCTGTGTCGACGACCGCCTGGCCTTCGGCAATCGTCATCGACGAGGGCTTTTCCGAGTAAACATCCTTGCCGGCGCGCATGGCGAGGACGGAGGCGGTGGCGTGCCAGCGATCACCGGTGGCAATCAGCAAGGCATCAATATCGGTGCGGGTGGCCAAAAACTCGCGAATATCCTGGTGCACGGCGCAGTCCTTATTGCCGTAACGATTATCGACCATGCGTTTGACGTTTTCGCGTTGGGACTTTTTCGCATCGCACACCGCGACAAAATGAACATCCGATTCGCCCAGCATCCAGTTCAACACTCCCGATCCGCGTCCGCCGATGCCCAGCCCACCCAGGAGGATCTTTTCGCTGGGAGGAACCGCGCCATTGCGTCCCAGAACGTTGAAGGGAACCAGCCAGGGCGTCGATATCACACCGCCGGCCAGGGCCGCCCTGCGGAGAAACTTGCGGCGGCTGAAGCCGCTGCGTGACGGATCGGAATGGGGTGTTTGGACGGCCTGGATCGTGGTTTGGACAAGCGACAACGGATTCTGTTTCATGAAGGACCTTATCTCGGGTTGATGCCGTAACTCACGGTGGAACGCCACCCGGCATTCCGAGGATTCGGAACCGTGGTTTTCGGGGATATGTTCACAGGATTTACAGAACTGTATCGGCACTGCGTGAGGGGAGACAAGAGAAAAAGGGGGCCCAAAAACCGTGCAAAAAACAACTGAACCCGACAGCGGCACTTCGGGAACGAATTGTCGATGGAATGGGTTAGGATGCTTCGGAGGAGTCGCTGAACAGATCCAGCTGAGGAGAGGGGGGGAGTTGCTTAAGTTTATCGCGTTCGGCGCGGTGTCGGGCTGAGGCGCGAATGTTGCCTTCCGGCGTCAGTTCGGATTCCTCGAGATTGCGCAGGATGACCTTGGCGCGTTCGATGACGCTGCGGGGGACTCCGGCCAGGCGGGCCACTTGGATGCCGTAGCTCTTGTCGGTTCCTCCGGGCACGATTTTTCGGAGGAAAATGATCTGGTCGTTCCACTCGCGAACGGCGACATTAAAATTGCGCAACCGGGGCAACCGGCCGGCCAGTTCGGTCAGTTCGTGGTAATGGGTGGCGAAAAGAACCTTGGCCCCCACCTGGTTGTGCAAATGTTCCACGATCGACCATGCCAGGCTCAAGCCGTCAAAGGTGCTGGTGCCGCGCCCGATTTCGTCCAGGATCACCAGACTCCGGGCAGTGGCATTATTGAGGATATTGGCGGTCTCGCTCATTTCGACCATGAAAGTGGACTGTCCGCGGGAGAGGTCATCGCTGGCGCCGATTCGGGTGAAAATGCGGTCGAGCAAATCGATTCTGGCCTGTTGGGCGGGCAGGAACGAGCCGGTATGGGCGAGGACAGCCAGCAGGGCCACCTGGCGGATGGCGGTGCTTTTGCCGGCCATGTTTGGGCCGGTAATCAGCATGATTTGCTGATCGGGATTCAGATCGGTGTCGTTGGGAACGAAGCGCTCGTTGGTGAGGCACTGGTCGAGCACGGGGTGGCGTCCATCCCGGATTTCGAGGCGGCCTTCGTCGCCGACCATCGGCCGGCAGTAATTGAAAAGCCGCGCGGTTTCGGCGAAGGATTGCAGCACATCCAATTGGGCCAGGGCTTGGGCGGTTTCTTGAATTACCGGGACGCGGGCGATGACCGCCTCCCGGACCTGAAGAAACAGTTCGTATTCCAACTGGACACTGCGTTCCTCGGCGCCCAGGATTTTGCCTTCCATATCCTTGAGTTCAGGCGTGATGAATCTTTCGCCGGTGGCGACGGTCTGTTTTCGATGATAATGCGGGGGAACCTTGTCGAGATTGGATTTGGTGATTTCAATGAAGTAACCGAACACGGAGTTGAACCGGATCTTGAGGGACGGAATGCCGGTACGCTGGATTTCCTCCTGTTGCAGGCGGGCGATCCAGTTTTTGCCCTCGCGGGCCGCGGAGCGGAGTTCATCCAGATCGGGATTAAAACCGTCTTTGATGAGGCCGCCCTCTTTGAGGGCGAGCGGGGGTTCTTCTGCGATCGCTTTCAGGATCAGGCTGACCAATTCGGGTTGGTCGACGAGTTGGCCTCTGAGTTCGTCCAACAACCGGGCGGCAGCTTGCATGGGGGATTCGGACAATGGGGGGACAGGATCGAAAATCTCCTCCTGCAAAACACCCTCTATGGGCGTGACCGGGGAACTGGAGATTTGAGCAAGGACTTGGCGGAGGGCGGGGACATGTTCCAGGGCTTGACGCAGGGAGATCAGATCACGTCCATTGCCTGAGCCCATGCTGAGCCGTCCGATGGTGCGCTCCAGGTCGCGGGCTTCGGCGAGTCTATCTCGGAATTTGCGCAGCAACTCCGGATGATGAATCCAGGTTTGCACGGCGTCTTGACGCCGGTGGATGGCCTCGATCGAAGCAAGGGGTTGCGACAGCCAATCGCGCAATCGCCGGGCGCCCATGGGGGTGACAGTTCGGTTCAGGGCCTCGTAGAGTGTGGCGGGAGAGAGGGAATTCCGATGCTGCGGTTCCAGGATTTCTAGGTTGCGCAAGGAGACGCCGTCGAGGATCAGAAAATCGCGGCTTTGATAGAAGGAAAGCCGGTTCAGGTGGGAGATATCGCGCCGAAGATGTTGGGTGAGATAGTGGAGGGCGGCGCCAATGGCGCCAATGGCGGCGGGGCGTTCCCGCAATCCAAAGCCGTCCAACGACGACACCTTGAAGTGTTCCCGGATGGCAAACTGCGCGGTTTCGGGCGCGAAGACCCAGTCTTCGTAATCGATCACGACCGGGCAAGAGCCGGCCAGTTTTGGCCGTAGGTCTTTGGATTCGGCCGGGAAAATCAGTTCGGCGGGCCGCAGACGCTCCAGTTCGGTAAACAGCGCGGACTCTTCGGTCATTTCGGTGGCCTGAAAATCGCCTGTGCTGAGATCGATCACCGCCAGCCCATACAGGCTGGAGAGGGGACAGAGGGCCGCCAGAAAATTATTGCGCTCGGCCTGGAGCAGGCGCTCGTCAAAGTGAGTGCCGGGACTCAGAATCTGGGTGACCTCGCGTTTGACCAATTGACCGGGGCGCGCGTCTTCCATCTGATCGCAGATGGCGACCTTGCGTCCGGCCTTGAGCAGTTTGGCGATATAACTGTGGGCGGCATGGTAGGGGATGCCGCACATCGGGACGACACCCCGTTTGGTCAGCGCCACATTGAGGAGATGCGCGCCTGCCTGGGCGTCCTCAAAAAACATCTCGTAGAAATCGCCCAGGCGGAACAGCAGCAAGGCATCCGGCGGCAGCTCGGTTTTGATGCGCCGGTATTGCGCCATCATCGGTGTCAGTTGGGCATCTAAAGACATGAGCACTAAGAATAACGGGTCCTTCGCATCGGTCGAAAGGAAAAATCCTTAAGGCCCATCCGATTCACCGACGGGACGCTGACGCGGACCGAACAGGGCGCTGCCGATACGGACGAGGGTGGCGCCTTCCTCGATGGCGACCTCGAAATCGCCGCTCATGCCCATGCTCAGGTGGGGCAGGGGGGCGCCCAGCAGATCTTCGCAGCGCAACTTGAGTTCGCGGAGGCGCCGGAAAACCGGACGGACCTTCTCGGGATCTGTCGCATAAGGCGCCACAGTCATTAGGCCGTGAATCTCGATCCGGGGCAGTTGATTGATGCGGCCGATTTCGGCCAAGACTTTGTCAGGGGGATAACCGAACTTGGATGATTCCCCGGCGACGTTGACTTCGAGCAGGACGGGCATGGTCTTGGCTGCCAGATCGGCCCGTCGATTGATCTCCGACGCCAAATCGAGGCTGTCGACACTCTGAATCATTTCAAAAAGCTGGACCGCATCCCGGCACTTGTTGGACTGAAGATGCCCGATCATGTGCCAATGCAGCCGGCTTGGGCATTGAGCGATCTTGGCGCGGGCCTCCTGGACCCGGTTTTCTCCAAAGAGGACCTGGCCGGCCGCGGCCATATCGCGCACTTCCTCGGGTCTCTGGCTTTTGCTGACCGCCAGGAGGATGACGGAGGCGGGCAGTCGCCGGGCGCGCTCGCAGGCGGTGCTGATCCGTCGATGGATGGCCGCAAGGTTTTCAGAAAAGTCCATTTCAGGCAGAGTAAAACAACCGCTTTTCTTGACAAGCCTTCAGTGGATGGAAAGAACGAATGCCTTGGCCTGCGACATCCGCGATGGGTTTCAGCGCGGGGAAACGCCCTGAAGCCGCTGAACGCAGACATCCGCTTGTGGCCGGCGGTCAACCCAGAGGCAGTCGGAGTCGCGCCAGACAGCCGTGTTGCCCCGAGCGGTTTTCGAGCATAAGATTCCCGCCGTGGGCCTCGGCAATTTGCCGGCAGAGAACGAGTCCGATTCCGGACCCACCCGGTTTGGTCGTGAAGAAGGGGACAAAGAGGTTGGTGGTGTTGGCGAGTCCGGGACCGTTGTCTTCAATGCGGATTTCCACGTGATGACCGCTCTTTTCCCAGGACAAAACCACCTGGGGTGACTCCCGGGGGAGATCAGATCCGGCGGGTAATTGGGGAGGGACGGGGGATTCGCAGACGGCATCGGCGGCATTACGGAGGAGATTAATGAGAAGTTGGTCCAGCTGATCACCATCCGCCCGGAGGATCAGATCGGGTCCGGGAACAAGCGTCACGGCCACCCGCGTTTCCAGGTTGGCGACGCGCTGCAGCCAGGGGGTGACAGCCAGGGGCTCAAGCTTCGGCGGGGGCAACCGGGCCAACCGAGTGTAGGATGTCATGAAACGGCTGAGCGCATCCGATCTTGCCGCGATAATGCCCAGCCCGCCCTGCATGTCTTCTCTCCAATCATCCGGCAACGGATTTTTTGTGAGGAGGCTCGAGAGGCTGCCCGAGATGGATTTGATTGGGGCCAGGGAATTATTGAGCTCATGCCCGAGGACGCGAAGCAGGCGTTGCCAGGCCTGGCGCTCTTCCTCGCGTAACGCCCGGCTGAGATCGGCCAGGACGATCAACTGATGAGGCAGGCCATGTTGTCGAAAACTGGTCCGGCGCATGCCCCAACGACCCAATCCGCCAGGAAACGCCATCTGAAGCGTCCGGTTTGGCTCGCCTTCGAGGCATTCTGCCAAGTTCAGTTCCGCGGCGGTCCTTCCCATTAATCGTTCGAAGGGCTGGGCCAAGAGCCGTTCGCCCGATCGGTTGACCAGACGCAGCTTGTTTTCGGCGTCGAACGTGAAGACGGCCACCTCGATCTCTTCCATCACGGTTCGCAGCAATGCGGTGGCCTCGAGGGCCCCCAGGCGTTGTTCGCTTAGAATCTCGCTCAGTTCATTGATCTCGCGAAACACGTCACTCAAGGCGTCCTTAACACCTGGATCGCGTGCCCGGGTGGAAAAATCCTCTTGTCGGAGGGCGGCCAGGAGGTTTGAGACGGTTTGGAGCGGACGGACCACCCGGTTGCGAAGCGAAAAGGCCAGATAGAACCAGGGGCCGATGCAGCAGAGGGTGACTGTGATTCTGCCGATCAGGGAGAGGGAGCTGCTCCAAGTGAGAATCAAGGCGAGGGCCAGGGCCGGCGCCCCCGCGGCCAGGGCCAGCAGCAGCAGCCGGTTTTCAAAGGCCATATTTTTCCAGACGCCGATAGAACGCGCTGCGGCTTAATCCGAGGGCCTCGGCGGCCTTGCGGGCGCTGCCGTCGAATCGCGCCAGCGTCTTTTTCACAAGATACGACTCCACTTCGTCCAGGCTCATATCCTCCAAACGGAGGGCGCCTGCCGGGGTGGCCGCGCGTAAACCCAGATCCCCCGGCTGGATCCGTTTGAGTTGAGACATCAGCACGGCTCGCTCGATGACGTGGTTGAGTTCGCGCACATTTCCCGGCCAGGCATGTTCGATCAGCAGCTGCATGGCGGCGGGCTCGAAATGGTCTATCGATTTGCGGTAGTGCCGGGCATGCTGGTTCAAAAAGTGGGCGGCAAGCAGCGGGATATCCTCCCGGCGATCCCTCAAGGGGGGCAGGTGGATCTCGACGGTGTTCAGGCGAAACAGGAGGTCCTGTCGAAATCGGCCGCCGGCCACCTCCGCCGAAAGATCCGCATTTGTGGCGGTGATCAGGCGCACGTCCACGTGGAGAGTCTTGGAGGAGCCGACACGTTCAAACAGACCGGTTTCCATCACTCGCAACAATTTAGTCTGTTGGCCCAGGGGGACGTTGGCAATTTCATCCAGAAACAAGGTGCCGCCGTCGGCCAGTTCAAACCGGCCCACCCGATCGGTTTTTGCGTCCGTAAACGCGCCTTTGACGTGGCCGAACAATTCGCTTTCGAAGACGCCTTCGGAGAGGCCGCCAGCGTTGACGGTGACCAGCGGACGGGAGGATCGTGGAGATGCCGCATGCAAGGCCTGGGCCACCAAGCCTTTGCCCGAGCCGTTCTCGCCTGTAATGAGCACGTTGGCATCCGCGGGGCCCACCCGGGCGATCAGTTCCAGAACCGGCCGCATTACGGGTGATTCGGCAATCATCGCGGGAGCTTCCTCGCGCAAAAGCCGGTTTTCGGCTTCGAGCATCTGCCCGCGTTTCAGGGCGCGTCTTAAGTCGACCTGATTGCGGAGAATGGTGATCAGGCGGCTGTTGTCCCATGGTTTTGGAATGAAGTCACGGGCACCGCGGCGCATGGCTTCCACGACCAGTTCGACGCTGCTCCAGGCGGTCATGACGACGACAGGCAGGGTGCTGTCCATCGACTGGATCCGCTGCAATAGATCCAGTCCTTCCTGGCCGGAAGTCGTGTCGCGGGTGTAGTTGAGATCCATCAGGATCACGTCAAACTGCCCGCTCTCCAGAGCCGCCCAGAGCGTGGCGGGGGATCCGGCGGTTTCCGTCTCAAAACCTTCCCCCTTGAGGAGCAATCTTAGTGCTTCGCGGACATCGCTCTGATCGTCGGCGATGAGCACCCGGGCAGCACGTGATTCCGTGGATTTCATGGTGGCACCCCCGTGGGCCAATCGATGGTCATGACCAACGGTTGGCCTTAAATAAACTCGCGTGGATCGGTGATTTTTCCTCTCAAGGCGCTTGCGGCGACGGTGGCGGGGGACGCAAGAAAGACCTGGGATTCCTTGTGGCCCATCCTGCCGGGGAAGTTGCGATTGGTCGCGCTGATGCACTTCAGAGGCTGGTTCATCCGCCCGAAGGTATCGACAGGTCCGCCCAGGCAAGCGGCACAACCCGCGTTCTCGGTCATCTGCACACCCGCATCGACCAGGATTTGCCAGACGGTTTTTTCTCCCCAGCGAGCCGTCTGGAGATCGTGGACGACTTCCGGAGTGGCGGGAACGCCAAAGGTGTCAATGACCACCCTGCGGCCTTGCAGAAGCCGGGCGAACTCGAGGAAATCGCTGGTCTTGCCTCCCGTGCAGGAGCCCATGTAAGCGCGGTCCAGTTTGACATGTCCCAGTGCCTTGGCGGCTTTGCGTTGGCCGGGATCCGGATGACAGGCCACGGTGGGTTCGAGCGCAGTCAGATCCACCACCTTGTCATAAAAGAACTTCTCATCCCGGTCTCGTTCCACCGGTTCATAAGTGGATTTTGTGCCATTCAACCGGCATCGGGAATCGACGTAGGCCTGAGTCTGCGCATCAAACTCGAAGATCCCGTTTTTGCCTCCGGCTTCAATGGCCATGTTGGCGACGGTCATGCGGTCGTCCATGGAGAGACTGGCCACTCCTGGCCCGTCGAATTGCAACGCCCGATAAGTCGCTCCGTCGAATCCAATCTCACCAATCACATGGAGGATGACATCCTTCGCCATCACGCCGGGCTGGAGTTTGCCTTCCAGTCGGAAGTGCATGGTTGCCGGCACTTTCAGCAGCAATTTGCCGGTGCCCATGACGAATCCGGCGTCGGTGTTGCCAATTCCTGTGGCGAATTGATTGAACGCCCCGGCCATGCAGGTGTGCGAATCGGTGCCGAACAACACTTCGCCGGGGCGGGTATGGCCTTTTTGAGGCAGGGCCGTGTGGCACACACCGGCATATTTTGTTCCGTGCTGCCGCTTAAAGGGGCCCTGGTTAACGTCAAAGACCCATTGGCCGTTGGGATCGTCGATCACATCATAGAAATACGGCAGCTTTTGTTCTTTGGCAAAGTCGCGCAGGAGATCCACGTTTCGATTCGATTTGGAATCGGCCGTGAAAATGTAATGGTCGGGCATGATGACAATCTTTCGCGGGTCCCAAACCTTGGCCTGAGCGCCAAACTCGCGTTTGAAGACCCCGATGGTTCCAGGCCCGCATACGTCATGGGTCAGTAAAATGTCGGCGGATACCCAGACGTTTTCTCCGGCCTCTACCTGGGACTTGCCGGCCGCTCTGGCCATAACCTTTTCTGTAAGCGTCATATTTCATGACCCTAGCCAACTCGTTCTTTCCCTGCAACAGGGGAAATTCATTTTGAACATCCCCCACTCGAGACCAGTCAAAGCGGACGTCAGTGCGTTTACGTATTATTGTCCTTTGACGGAATCCTCAGATTGACCTTATTCTAGGAACCGATGGTGTCACGATCCGAGAAAAGAAAGAAAACGCTTTCGGCCACTGCGGCTGGGCTGGGAGTTTGTTTCCTGCTAGGATCCACCTTTGGATGGGCGGGCGATCGTGTGGTTTTTTCGACACCTACAAACTCCGTGGTGACACCGGGAAGTGCTCTGAAAGAAAGACGAGAATTGCCTGGAGTCAACTCGACTTTTTCCTCGGGAATCCCCGAACCGGTTGAGGCCCCTCCGGTCATCGTTAACAAACCCGCGGCTGTGCCGAGCAAAGCCCTGCAAGAGCTGATCGATCGTCACCGCAACTGGGTTTTCCTCACTCCGGAGACGGCCTTTGTGAGAGCTCCCGGGATCGAAGATTCTACGGAGGATTTGACGGCTCCCAGCAGTCGGCCGCCCCGACGGGCTATGGAGGCCTATATCGAAAGTCAAAACCAACCCTCGTCGGCGGAGACTTTCGACATCAACGCGACCTCGAGAAGGAGCCTGAGCATAGCGGGTCCCCAGTTGAGCGGCCCTGACTACCGGTCCGAGATGAACCGTTCCGTTGAATTGGACGTTGCCTTGACCCAGCCGCTGCCGATTAGCAACCTGGCTTCTCCCATGGATCGGCTGCGTGAGGGAAAATCGTCCAGCGGATCTGTCTTAAGCCCCTTGGTCTACCCCAATACTTCGTCGGCCTCGGCTTCGAACTCCAAGACTCTAAGCAGTGCCGCGATCAGTCCCGTCAAACGAATGATTACTCCTCTGGACTACAACATTAATCTACTGCCGGATGCCAACAGCGAGCCTTTGCAGCCGGTCGTCGGCCAAAATCCGTCGGACTTGAACCGGAGCCACGGTACGGCCGGCCTTTTGGATTTAGCGCCATCGGCAGACCGGATCGAGCGCCGGGGAGATGCGTTGACCCAGCAGATCCTGGGATCATCAACGCTGGCTCCGGCCATCGCCGCCCCCGCTGAAAGCCGATTAATGAAACCGCGGCCGGCCGTGCTGGAAGTGCCCAAGCGGAAATTCTGATTTCGATCCGGATTGCAGTCACAAAACGGCCTGAAATCAAGGCCTGAGTCAGCTTGCCGGAAGGTAAGTCAGGCCGTTTCCTGATCATGCAATCCGGATTTTTCTTTTTTCAGTTTCCTTTTTTGACGTGAATCCATAATCCTATGACTATGGCTATCAAACCTCAAACATACCGTTTTTGTTTCGGCCCATGGAACATCAGCGAAGGCGCTGATCCTTACGGCCCCACGACACGTCCCACGCAGTCCTTTGACTGGAAACTCGCGAAACTCAAGGAATTGGGTTTTGATGCGATGATGTTTCACGACGACGATGCTGTTCCCGATGTCGACAGCAAGTCCGACGCCCAAATCACCAAGGAAGCCAAGGAACTCCGCAAGAAACTCAAGGACGCCGGTATCGCCGCCGAAATTGTGGCGCCCCGCCTTTGGTTCAGTCCCATGACGATTGACGGCGCCTACACCAGCAACGATCCTAAAGCGCGACAGTATGCCATCGAACGGTCGCTGCGTTGCATCGATATTGCCAAGATTATTGGCAGCGATTTAATCGTTCTATGGCTCGCGCGCGAAGGCACCTACCTGCGCGAATCCAAAAACGGCAAGCGCAGTGTTGAATACCTGGTTCAAGCCATCGACAAAATGCTGGCCCACGATAAGAAGATCCGGATTGCCATCGAGCCCAAACCGAACGAACCCATGGATATTGCGTATATCCCGACGATCGGTCACGCTTTGGCTCTTGCGTCGCTGACTCAGGAGCCCAAACGCGTGGGGGCCCTGATCGAAACGGCGCATGCCATACTGGCTGGGCTCGATCCGGCCGACGAAATTGACTTTGCCATGTCGTTCGGGAAACTTTGGTCCCTGCATCTGAACGATCAAAACGGCCTGAAGTTTGACCAGGACAAGCCATTTGGCAGCAATAATTTACGTCTGGCATTCAATCAGGTTCGCGCCTTGGAACGTAATGGTTATGGGCGTCGCGGCGAGTTTGTGGCGTTTGACGTTCATCCCTTTAGAACGACCAAAGTTGAGCATACTGTGGATCATTTGGTCAACAGCCGGCGAACCTTCCTCAAGTTGGTTGAGAAAGTCAGGACGTTCGACGAGCCAATGGCTCAAAAGTATATTGCGGATCGCAATTACCAGGCGCTTGATCAAATGGTCATCGAGCACCTATTGGGTCAATAAGTCGTGTTGGTTTCCAAGAGCGGCGTTTCTCCGGGGCGCCGCCCTTTTCTTTTGGGGAGGCCAGGCGGAACGTCAGTGGCGTATTGGAATCAGGGATCAGTGGCGCGGATGGAATCGTTGGTGGATATCTCGAAGCCGGGAACGGGCCACGTGGGTGTAGACCTCTGTTGTGCTGATGTTGGCGTGTCCGAGCAGTTCCTGGATCACCCGCAAATCGGCTCCGTGCTCCAGGAGGTGGGTGGCAAAGCTGTGTCGGAGCATATGCGGCGTGATATTGCGTTGGATTCCGGCTGAACGGACCCGCTTTTTGATCCGCAGCCAAAGAGTGACCGGAGCAAAGGGCCGGCCGCGGCGATTCAGGAAAACGTGTGCGGTGGTGGAGGGCTTGAGGAGCTTGGGCCTGCCCGCCTCCAAATAGCGCTGGATTGCGGCAACCGCCTGCCGTCCGACCGGCACGACCCGTTCCTTGTTGCCTTTTCCGATGACATTCAGGAATCCGGCGTCCAGGTGAAGCTGCTCCAATCGCAAGGCACAGAGTTCGGAGAGCCGGAGGCCGGACGCATAAGCCAGTTCGAGGACGGCTTGGTCCGCAAGGTTCGAGGGATTGTCCGGGGGCATGGGAGTCAGCAAGCGATCGATTTCCTCGCCCGAAAGCGACTTGGGCAGCCGTTGCCATCTCCGGGGTAAAGAGAGGTTTTCGGCTGGGTTAACCCGGACGAATCCCTCGGCCTCAGCAAACTTGAAAAAGGCGCGCATGGCGGCGATTTCCAGGTAGATGCTTTCCGGACTGAGCCGGCGCAGCGGATCGGCGGGAGGATTCTCCGGGGGACGTTGACGTTCCTTCTGGAGGAAGTCCGTCAGGTGACTGAGCTCGACCTGGCTCCATGCCTGCAGACCTCTGGAGGCCAGCCAGCACGCCAACCGATTCAACAGGCCCTGGTAGGTTTTCTGCGTCTGATCAGACTGTCCTCGTTCATGACGAAGGTTCTGGAGGAATTCCTCGATCAGAACCCCCAAGCGTTCCGTGTTATCCTCCGCGGAGGTGCTTTCTGACATGAGGATATGTCTTTGATCGGCGGAGATGGACGGGGCCTGCGGACTCCCGCATCACAAGGAGCGGCCGGTCAGTCTTTGGTAGGCCTCCAGATACTTGGCCTGGGTTTTGGACACAACGTCAGGAGGCAGCGTGGGGGCGGGTGGCGTTTTGTTCCAGTCGAGCGACTCCAGATAATCGCGGACAAATTGTTTGTCAAAACTCGGCTGGCCTCGACCGGGCTGGTATTGGTCCATGGGCCAGAACCTTGACGAATCCGGTGTCAAGACCTCGTCGATCAAAACAAGCTGATCGTTGCACAAGCCAAACTCGAACTTGGTGTCGGCGATGATGATGCCACGCTGCCGGGCATAATTTCGCGCAAATTTATAAAGTTGAAGGCTTGCGGCGCAGGCCTTCTCTGCCAGCGTATCTCCGATCATCTGAGCGGCTTGCGAAAAGGAGATGTTCTCGTCATGTCCGGTCTCAGCTTTGGTGGATGGTGTAAAGATCGGTTCGGGGAGTTCAGAGGATTCCTGGAGACCTGCCGGCAGTTGAATGCCGCAGACTGTTTGGCGGGCCTGGTATTCTTTCCAGCCGGAACCGGCCAGGTAACCTCGGACAACGCATTCAATGGTCAAAGGTTTCGCTTTGACGACAATCATGGACCTGCGTTTCAGGGCATCTGCATAAGGTTGGAGACGGTCGGGTAGTGGATCGATTGCTTTCGCCGCCCGATGGTTAGGGACCAAACTTTCCGTTTGATCGAACCAGAAATGGGAAAGCTGAGTGAGGACTTCGCCCTTGCGCGGGATGCCATTCGGCATGACACAGTCGAAAGCGGAGATCCGATCCGTGGCCACAAATAAGAGATGTTCTCCCAGGTCAAAGATGTCACGAACCTTGCCGGATCGGACTTTGGGAATTCCGGGAAGGTCAAGCTTAAGGAGTGGTTCATTTGCCATGGGCTTACTATGCCGTGCCAGCCGATAATTTCAATCCGGTTTCGTTTGCGAATGGAGGTTGGTCAGCCCTCCTGAGATTCGGTTTTCCAGGAGCATAATTCCGTCATCCAGAGCCCGGGTAAGGGTTTCTTCGGAGGCATTTCCACGGATCGACTCGAGCAGACTGAGCAGGTGCTGTTGAGCTTGACGGGCTTCGTCTTCAGTCCGGCCCTGGGTTTGTTGGGTGCCGAGGATGTTTTGGATGGCCATGGTGCGCATCGACAAAGGCAAGGACGAGTTCGTCACCAAATCGGCAAACATGGTGTTGGCGTCGGCGCTTTGCCCGACGTAATTCAACGCCACGTTCACTAGAGCGGCCTTTTCCCAGTGGTTGGTGAGGCGCGGATCGCGGAAAGCCTGATAAACGGCCGGCATGGCCTGTTCTTTCATGGATTTGGTCAGGTAATCCAGGGCCGAACGATCCAGTTGGCCCGAGGGGGTCATGATTTGAGTGTTGACGTTATTGATGAAGGACTGGTCGTTGAACAAAGCGAGGACTTCGAGCAGGTACCCTTTGCTGTTGTCATCCAGGCGTGAGGGATTTGGGATCCGAGGCGGATTGTTCAGCAAATCTCTTGTTACAGTCAAAGCCAGTTCACGGTAGTGGTCCGGAGCCAGTTCCTGCAACGCCTTGACCACATAGGCGACCTCGACTCCTCGACCCGTCTTGGAAAGCATGTCGGCAAGCACCTGCTGGGCCTGCGGAGTTCCGATCCTCTTCAGGACATCCACCAGGCCTAGGCGCAGGGTGGGAGGAAGCAAGGAATCCCCTCGCGACCGGAGTTGCGTCCATCCGGGCACGACTCCCGCCACCTTCCCGTCGGGATTCGCCAGATCCGGAGCGCGCACGCTGTCAACGGCGTAGTCCACTTCCTGCAGTTGATCGAGGAATTCCTTGATAGCAGGCAGAGAGCCCTCGCCCAAGTCGACCAACGTCTCGAGTTGGTGGATGATTTGGCGGACAAACAGTTGGCGGGTTGGCCCGGCGGCGGGGCGCAACAAGGTCAATTTTTGGAGACACTGCTGCGCCACGGCATGGGCGTTGGTCATTCTGGGCTCGCCGCTTTTGGGGGGAGCAAGCTTCGACGGATTGGCAGTCGTTCCGCCCGCAACGGTCTGATTTGAATGCGCTGCGGCAGATACGCCGGTTTTCGGATCGGGAGCGGGCTTGAGGGACGACGTAATTACCCAGTTGATTCCCCACGTGACAACCGCCGTCACAAAAATCGTAACGATGATCTTCATGGAATCTGTTTTGCTGCCAGCCATGCTTAAGCTGAACACCACTCCCAGGCGGTAGTTGCGCGCCTGCTTCGATTTCCGGCGCGAGTCCCCTTCAAAAACTTAAGTCCAGGAATCCCTCTGCCGATAGGATGAACAAGACGCGATGACATTGACGGGACAATCTTAAGAAAACGATGAGATCCACCACGACCAGAAGAACACCAAAATTTCCGGACTCCGGCAACCGACGCGGTCGTTCAGCCCGGTGGGTTCGCAGCAGGCCCTGTCCTTCGTCAGGATGCGACTTCTCTTTGAGAGAGCCGATCGAAATGAACGCTCTTGCTCTGACCGGTTGTTTGCCCTGTGCCGCGCGGGGTACGGATCGGTTTGGCGAGGTCCACCGTCCGCTTTTCGATTACTTGCGCAAATTCGACTAACCCGGTCGTCATCGGCATCCTTGGCAGAATTCACCAACCGGCCAGGGGATACGACGCCGGCGAAACCTTTGATAGGGCCTCTGGCCCCGTTAAGTCTGATTGAATTTCCAGGAACGGGTGTCCTCAAGGGCTCTGAAGGGCGGGATTGGATTCCGGCAGCAGTTCAGCTCCGGTCATTTTGAATGCGTAAGCATGCAGGCAGGGGACATGATCGATATCTACCGCCGGGATTTGGATCTCCAGGTTTTTTCCCCGGGTCCGATATTTCAATTCGCCCGACAGGCCGAGCATTGTCACTTGGGTATTGTTGGATGCCGTGACATCGCGAATAACGAGCGTCTCACCGGGCCAGCCGGGAGTAATGGCATACAGAGCGTTCGAGTTCCGTGTGAAGAACGCCTGTTTCACGGCCCGGCCCTCCTTGGCGGCTCGCCCGACTTGTTGCATTAAGTTGTAGTCTTCACGATATTCTTTGTAGCCTTGCTTGGGGCGGTTGCCCGAGCTCCATTGGCAGTCTCGTCCGGCATATCGAGTGCCATAGATGGCTTCCCCATTGACTCGAAGCCAGTCTCCAATCTCCGCCAGTCGTTGCTGCATGATGACCGGAATTCGCCCGTCGCCCGTCGGCCCGATGTCCAACAGGAAGTTGCCCCCGCGACTCACCAGGTCGCAGAGGACCAGGATCAATTCACCCGCGCTCTTGTAGTCTTCAAGGTTTTCGGCTCGATTATAGCCGTACGAATAGCCCATTCCCCGATTTTCTTCCCAGGCATGCGAGGCGTCCTTCATGCCGGCGCCATACTCGGTGGTATAATAACCGCCATGCTTGTGCCGGGTTTCCTTGCCCCAACGGTCATTCACCACCACTTCGTCGCGGCAGGGCGATTCGTTATACAGCCAGGCCAGCAATTCCTCGCTTCGCCAATCCGAGGAGGGCAGATCCCATTCTCCATCACTGAAGATGACCGCAGGGCGATACCGGGTGACGACGTCCTTGAACTGCGGGATCATATGTTCCGAGACATAACGTTTGCGGTCGCTCAACCACAAGGGATTAAACCACTCGTATAGCGAATAATAAAAGCCCATCCTGAGCCCTTGGTCGCGGACGGCGGTCGATAAGTCTCCCAACAAGTCTCGCTTGGGCCCAATGTCTACGCTGGTCCAGGGACGATTCCAAGCGCGATTGGCCTCGGCGCTGGGCCAGAGGCAATACCCTTCGTGGTGTTTTGAGGTGAGAACGACATAGCGCGCGCCCGCGCGTCGAAAAAGCTCCGCCCATTGCTTCGGATTAAAAAACTCCGCCCGAAACTGGGGCGCAAACTCGGGATAATCGAAATTTTCCCCGAACTGCTTCTTGTGGTATTGCCACCAGACGTTGTCTTCCTTTTTATTGTGCATGTTGTTCCAATACCACTCGGCATAGGACTTGGGTGCGCCCCATCCGGGCACCGAATAGACTCCCCAGTGGATGAAAATGCCGAACTTGGCGTCATGGAACCACTTCGGGGTTGGGCGCTTGTCCAACGACTCCCAATTGGGTTCATATCTATTCTCTGCGGCCGAGAACGCCTCGAAAGGGGCAATCAGCCACGACGCAACCAGCAGGATTGCCGTCCATTGATTAAGGAGAGCACCAGTTTTCATCATAAGGGTAAAACGGTTATGTGATCCAGCCTGCTCCCCGGACCTCATCGAGTCAAGTTTTGGACCGACGTTTCTTATTCGACCAAAAGGATCTGTTCCAGGAGATGCGGCAGCTGGTCAAGAAGCCCGGCGCTGCTGGCCACCAGGTTAGCCCCTGCGGCGGTGGCTTGAGACAGGAGTTTGGCGTTCTTTTGGCCTGAAAAGGCCAGCACAGGGATATGCTGCGTCGCCGGATTCTGTTTCATCGAGGTGATGGCGGCGCAGACTTCGGCGGAATGGGGGACTAAATCCGCAAATACAACCATCGGTTTTTCGCTTTCGGCCATTTCGGGCAATTGCGCGGGTTGCGACAAGGATTTCACCCGGTAGCCGAGGTCTTGCATGCGGTTTGCCAGCTTGCTGCCTGGCATCAAATTCTCATACAGAATCAAGGCCATCGGTTTCGTCATAGCGAAGAAATTGTCGCAAGCCGCCAGAAAATGCAAAAATATTCCAGTCACCCTTTCAGGCGTAGTGAGATCGAGAACACGACCTGTCCCCCCCCCCTCCAAACCAGGGGACTCAGTCAGGCCTGACTTCGTCTCCCACCCGGGCTTCCCCCGCCACCAAGTCCGCTACAATGTTTCCTCCGCGTTCGGGACCGGTGACTTTCAGTTCACCAACCTTCAGGCCCTGGCGATAAACCCCCAGTCTCTGATCGATGGAGGGCAACTGTTTGAGGGCAAAATCCAGCACAACAAATCGCAGGCTCATGTTGACTGACGCTACCCGGCCTTGCAGGGGATTGACCAGCGTCAGCACCCCATTGGCGTTGGTGATGGAATGTTCGCCTTGTGAAGGGGGAGGCTTCGGCGGGGACGGCTTTCCGGGAACGCTTTTGCTTCGGGCGGGCGCGGTTTTCCTGTCGGCAGGGTTCGCCACGGCGTCCGAGGATTCCGGAGGGGAAGGCTGACGGGTGGCACAACCCGAAACGCACAAACACGTCATCACGATGATGATAAGCAAGCGCACGATCAAAAAGTATGGTCCCGGCAAACGAATCGTCAATCAGTAAACTCGTAATATTGGCTTTGCATCTTTAAAATAGGGCCTCAAAATAGAGTCGAGTTCCAAACCATGCGTTTTTTGATCCGTTGGCTGTTTCGTTTTCTAATACTGGGGATTGTCCTGGTCGTGGCTCTGTTTCTGACCAAAGACTCCCTATTGAAGTCCTACATCGAGCATCGCTTGCGGACTCAGACCGGGATGGAAGTGAGAGTTGGACAGGTGGAGCTCGGAGTGTTTTCGCCCAGTCTTCGGTTGGCCGACCTGGTGATCTTCAATCCCGCCGAATTTGGGGGGGCGCCCTTGATCCACGTGGCCGAACTGCGGGTGGAATACGATCCGGTCGCAATGGCCCGTCGAAGACTGCGGTTTGACTTGGTCCGGTTAAACCTTGCCGAGGTCAACGTCGTTCGAAATCAGGCCGGGAAAAGCAACTTCGAGTACTTGCAGCAAAAGACCGGTTTGGGAATCCCCTCGTCCAAAGAGCTGAATGGCTGGGTGTTTGACAGCATCGATGTCTTGAACATCAGTGTGGGCCGCATTCGGTTCACCGACATGAAGAATCCGGCCCGGCCCAGCGAATGGAATCTGGGATTGCGGAATGAGATTTTGAAGAACATCCGATCCGTGCAGGATCTTTATGGACTGACGACGCAGTTGATGATCCGGCGGGGGATGAGTAATGTGATCCAGGGGCCCGCGGTTCAGGGAAAGACCTCTGTGCCTGCCGGGCCTGCTCGCAGACCTTGAACTTGCGGGAGAAAGCGAATCATGAATCCACGAATTCCCTCTCGGATTCCCGACCGCCGGGCCTTTACCTTGATCGAACTCCTTGTGGTGATCGCGATCATTGCCATTCTGGCGGGAATGTTGTTGCCTGCCCTGGGCCGCGCCAAGGAATCCGGTCGCCGAGTTGCCTGCATTAACAACCTGAGGCAACTCACCTTGGGCATGACCGTCTACGCGTTGGACAACGATGACAAGGTGGTCGAAGCCCGTTTGGGTGAGGTTCAGATTTGCCTGAACCCGCCCGAGCGCAGTGCGGCCGCCACTGTGGGACTGGTGATGACCAGCAATTCAGCTCCCCAAATCTGGACCTGTCCCAGCCGGCCTGGTTTTCCTCAATACGAAGCGGATTACGACCAGTGGGTGATCGGCTTTCAATATTTTGGCGGGATCCCGAAATGGAAAAACCCCGCTGGAACTTTCAATTCAAGAAGCCCGATTAAAATTGGCCAATCCAAACCCCAATGGGTGCTGGCCGCCGATGCCGTGATGAAGATTGACGGCAAGTGGGGCGGGGGCCGGGACTCCGCCTTCAAGAATATCCCACCCCATCGTGGCACCCAGGGAAGACCCGCGGGAGGCAACCAGACTTTTATGGACGGTTCCGCGCGCTGGGTGAAATTCGAAGAGATGTTGTTCATACACAGCTGGAATCCCGGCGGGGGGCGCGATGCCTATTTCTACCAGGAGGATTTAGGCCCGGATTTGGAGAAGCACATCGTCCGGTTGCGAGCCAAACCCTGAGGGCCGCCTCTTGAACAAGTCGATCTATCCTGTTAGATTCGTTATTGCATGAAAATTCCCTTTACGCCAGTGGTTTACGAGCATGCCGCCCGGTTTGTCGGAAGGTCTCCCGGCGAGGTCTCAAGAGATCCCGACTTGCTCTTCGCCGCCCATTGCGCCGCCTATCGAGAGTATCACCACCAGGTGATTGCAGTGGGCATCGACATTTACAATCTCGAGGCCGAGGCCTATGGAGCCAAAATAGAAATACCCGAGGATAATGCGATTCCAGGAATCCACCAACCCCTGCTAACCTCATTGGAGGAAGGCATGGATCTCGCCCCCTTCGATCCGGTTCGCGACGGACGCATTGCCATGGTGATCGAAACCGCTCGGCGACTGAAGTGCGAATTTCCCGAGGCTGATGTCCGCGTCCCCGTCGCCGGGCCCTTTTCGATCGCCTTCAACCTGCGCGGGATTAATCGTCTGTGTGAAGATGTCATCTTGCGCTCCGCCGAAACGGCACGGTTTCTGATGCGCCTGGCCGAAAACCAGGCGGTGTTCTGCCGAGCTGTGGCCCAAGCCGGCCTCGACGTCGCTTTCTTTGAGTCGGCCGCCGCTCCACCGTTGTTGTCGCCCCGCCACTTTCACGAGGTCGAGTTGCCTGCTTTGAAGCGGATCCTGGTTCTGGCCGCCGAGGCGGTTGGACATCCAGTGCCATGCATTATGGGTGGCAACACCCATCCCATTGTCCGGGATATCCTTTCGACCGGCACAAATTATGTTGTCTGCAACGTGGAAACCAATCAGGCCGCCTTTGTTCACGACGTGAACCGCTCTCATCCTCATGTCAAAATCCGTGTGAACCTCGATCCTGCGGTTGTGGCCTGTCATGAGCCCCAACTCCTGTATCAAGGCATCGATCGCGCGCTCGAGATTGCCGGGGGTAGACCCCAGTGTGTCATGGGCACCGGCGCTCTGCCATTCGAGACACCTCCCGAAAACATCCGGCTGATCCGGGATTACCTCGCCGGTTAAGGTCTCCCTCGTCCATCAATAAGCCGGACGCATCCGGTGGATAGACCGATTGCCATAATAGATTTCCAGAATGGTGGAGCCGAGGAGGGTGCGGGCGAGGCGCGCGCGAAGGAGGATACCCGCAGCGGTCTCTGACTGAGCACGGAACGAAGCCCCCGCCTTCCTTCGGCTCCATCTCGTTGAGACAGGGTCCTTTTGGCCTGGGCCTGCGTTGGCTCGGCCGTTACAGCCCATTTCAGGGATGCGCCGGCCTTGCCGCCTTGACCCAGGCCAAAATTCCTCCTGCCATTCGGAAATTTATTATGGCAACCGGTCTAGCCGGCAGGTCTTTGTTTCTCTGATAAGCAATCCTTTTTGACACAGGTCAATGTCTTCCGGTTTTCGCTCAGGTAGGGTTGCAGCCATTCGGTGATATGAGCTAAGTTACCGCGACCGGCATGAGCCGGTCCTCAACAATCAACCCGGGAAAATAATGAGCATGTTTTGTTATCAGTGCGAGCAAACCTCCAAAGGAATCGGTTGCAGTGCGTTATCCGTATGTGGCAAGGATGAACAAACCGCCCAATTGCAGGATCTGCTGGTGCACGCTTGCAAAGGAATCGCCCAATACGCCCATCGGGCACAGAAACTCGGCGCCCGCGATCGGGCGATTGATATTTTCGTAACCGAAGCCCTCTTCACGACGGTTACCAACGTGAATTTCAGTGCCGATGAGATTCGAGACTGGGTCATGCGCGCCGCCCAGGTTCGTGATCAGGCCCGCGGGCTTTATGAACAAGCATGCCGAGACCAGGGCTCCCCGATCGAAAGCCTCCAAGGCCCAGCCACCTGGCAACCGGCCCCTGAAATGACCGGACTGCTCCTTCAGGGACAGGAGTCCTCCATCCCCAAACGCAAGGCGTTGTTGGGCGATGACATCGTCGGCCTGCAGGAATTGTTGATTTACGGCCTCAAGGGGACGGCGGCTTACGCCGATCACGCTTTGGTTCTTGGACAGGAGGATTCATCCGTCTATGCGTTTTTCCATGAGGCTCTCTGTCTTTTGGCCGAAGGCCCTGCTACCGTCGAGGCCGTATACGGTGCTTGCATGCGCTGTGGCGAAGTCAACCTCAAGGTTATGGCGATGCTCGATGGCGCCCACACCAGCAAATTCGGTCATCCGGTCCCAACTCCCGTCCGCATCGAACCGCTGAAAGGCAAGGCCATCCTGATTTCTGGCCATGATCTCGCTGATCTGGAGGAGTTGCTGAAGCAAACCCAGGGCAAAGGAATCCATGTTTACACACATGGCGAGATGCTGCCCGCCCACGGCTATCCTAAACTCAAAGCCTATCCCCACCTCGTCGGGAATTATGGTGGCGCCTGGCAGGATCAAAAAGACGAGTTTGCCGCTTTTCCCGGGGCGATCCTGATGACCACCAATTGCATCCAGGAACCCCAATCCAGCTATAAGAATCGGATTTTTACCTCCGGTTTGGTGGCTTGGCCCGGTGTTACACACATCAAGAACCGCGATTTCAGTCCCGTGATTGAAGCCGCATTGGCGGCCCCTGGCTTTGAGCAAGACGGCCCCGACAAGACCATTCTCGTTGGTTTCGGACATCAAACGGTCCTCAGTGTGGCGCCGCAGGTCATCGAGGCGGTGAAGAACAAGTCCATTCGCCATTTCTTCCTGGTGGGCGGATGTGATGGCGCCCGGACCGGTCGCGATTACTACACCCAGTTCACCGAACTCGTCCCCAAGGATTGCCTGGTCCTGACGTTAGCCTGCGGCAAGTACCGGTTTAATAAAAACGACTTCGGAACGGTAGCGGGCCTGCCTCGGTTGCTCGACATGGGACAATGCAACGACGCCTACTCCGCCATACAAGTCGCTGTCGCGCTGTCGAAGGCGTTCAATTGCGGGGTTAACGATCTGCCCCTCTCGCTGGTGCTGTCGTGGTACGAACAGAAGGCTGTTTGTATTCTGTTGACCCTGTTATACTTGGGAATCAAGAACATCCGTCTCGGGCCCACATTGCCCGCCTTTGTGACTCCAAACGTTCTGAAGGTTCTGGTCGAAAAATTCAATCTGATGCCTATCTCGACCCCCGAAAAGGATCTCCAGGCCATCCTGGGCTGAGATTCCGGCGCGTTTTCGAGCTCGCAGCCAGACCCGCTTTCTCCGCGGGTCTGGCATTTCCGTTAATTTAGGCTAATTGAACAGCTGTTCCGCTGGCCGTGACCATGAGCATGCCGTTGTTTGTGCCCAGGACTTCGTAGTCCAGATTCACACCGACAACCGCATGCGCGCCCAGGGCCGCCGCCGCCTCTTCCATTTCCCTGAGGGCTGTCGTGCGGGCGCCGGCCAGCACTTTTTCATAGGACGCCGATCGGCCGCCCACGATATCGCGGACCGATGCGAACAGGTCCCGAAAGATGTTGGCGCCAATGACCGATTCGCCGGTCACAATCCCCAGGTATTGTTGAATCGCCTTGCCTTCGATCGATGGAGTCGTGGTTGTAATCATAGGTTTCCATGATACTCCCGACAAACGGAAAGGTGGTAAACAAAGTGCGGCGGTTTTTGTAAGCGATGGTGGGAGTCATACTAGCCGAGTCCATTTCTTTTCCCCTTGAGCTCGACTGGATTCGCCGCCAGACTGCCCGAAACGCCTTTTGGCACCATGAGCATTATTGACGAGTTACATTGGCGGGGCTTGATTGCGGATTGCACGGATCGCGAGGGATTGTCCCAGCGGCTGGCAGGAGGGCCGACCACTTTGTACTGTGGCTTCGATCCGACGGCGGACAGCCTGCATGTGGGGAATCTGATTCCGTTGCTGACTCTCCGTCGTTTTCAGCAATGGGGACATTGCCCGATCGCTTTGGCCGGAGGGGCGACGGGATTGATTGGAGATCCCAGCGGAAAAAAGGCCGAACGCCAGCTGTTAACGCGCGAGATTCTGGAAACCAATATTGCCTCGGTCAAGGAGCAGCTCCGTCGGCTTCTGGATTTCGACACGGCCAAGAATCCCGCCCGGTTGTTGGATAATGCGAGCTGGATCGCTCCGATCAGCTTCCTGGATTTCCTTCGGGACGTGGGCAAGCATTTTTCCGTCAACGTCATGGTCGCCAAGGAAAGCGTCCGAGCCCGGATGGAAGATCGTGAATCTGGCATCAGTTACACCGAGTTTAGTTACATGCTGCTTCAGGCCTATGATTTTTTCCATCTGCGCAACACCCAGCAGTGCGAGCTGCAGATTGGCGGCAGCGATCAATGGGGGAACATCACAGCCGGGATTGACCTGATCCGCCGCAAGCTCGAACTGGGAGCCTTTGGATTGACGCTGCCATTGCTCACGAATCCGGATGGAACCAAGTTCGGAAAAAGCGTGACGGGCGCGGTCTGGCTCGATCCACGCAAGACCAGCATCTACCGATTCTACCAGTTTTGGATCCGGTCCGATGACCGGCAGGTGGTCAAACTGCTCAAGTTATTCAGTTTTTTGCCTGCGGAGGAGATCGACCATCTGGATGCCCTGAATGCCCAGAAACCCGAATCGCGGGACGCCCACAAGGCGCTCGCCAAGGCCATGACCAGCCTCATCCACGGAGAATCCGCCACGGCCGACGCCATTCGCGCGAGTGAAATCCTGTTTGGCGGCGGTCTGGAAGGCGTGAGCGAGTCCACGTTCAACGATGTCGTGGGCGAGGTCCCGTCCAAGAACCTGGACAAGATTCAACTGGATGGCGCGGGCATGTCTCTGATTGATGTGCTGGTGTTCAGCGGATTGTCCGCCTCGAAAGGTCAGGCCCGCAAAGATGTCGAGGGCGGCGGCATTTACCTGAACAATGTGCGCGAGTCCGATCTCCATCGCCAGATCACGGCTGGCGATCTGCTGTTTGGCAAGCATCTTCTTCTTCGGAAAGGCAAGCGCAATTACGTTGTGGTGACAGCCCGTTAGTTTGGGGTATCTTTCCGCCATGGACCCCCGAGAATCCCCCGTTTTGGGAGAGGCAAAGGCTCCGGCGGCAGGGGCCTCCTGGCTGGAGCCTCTCAGGCAAATCCGGCGACTGCCCGCGACCGCATCCACCCGCTGCATTCTGGGCGTGGACTACATGCATCTGAAGACCCCGGACGGGGGCGATCTGTTTCTGACCCGGTATGGAGCCCCCTTTTGGGAACACTTGCAACCGGAGAACTGGTATGCCCCCGAGTGGTTCGAGGCCAAGCGCCGGCGGTTGCAGGGAACCAGCACCGTTTACAGGGTGCCCACCCGGCAATTGCGCAATACCTCGCTGCCGCTGGTCGTCAAATGGTCGCGTGTTGGCGAGGAAGTGCCGCTGGAAACGATCACCATCAATAAGTTCATTCACGCGGAATTCAACAGTCCTTTTGAGGAGTTCGCCCTGCTCATGGAGATGCGCCGGGGCGAATACGGCCCTCCCGGCGTCCGGATCCGCGCTCAGAAACCGCTGGCGATCTATGTGCCTTCAGAGCGGCTGCAGCTCTGGCAGACAGGACGCTCGGAATCGCGGATTGCGGCGAAACTGGCCCGGCATCCCACGGTGGAGCTGGATATGTTGCGGCAATACGTGGTGTTGTATGCCTGGGTCAAGGGGCTGGATTTGGTGCAAGTGGCAGACCTTTGGGAAATTCAGGGTGAGACTCGCGAACGTTTTCTGGCCGGGGCGACCAGCATGGTCATTCATGAACTGGGACTCAAGGGGTATCGCGTCATCGACATGAAGCCGGCGCATGTCATTGTGCGCCCTCGTCCCGATCGGACCTTGCTGCGGGATCGCCACGGGCAGATCGCCTACGCCATGGTGGACTACGAACTGATGGAACGAACGCCGGTGCATGAAGAAGTGGTGCGCCGCACGAATCGCCAGCATTACCTGCAACACATCGCCCGCCGGTTCCAGGTCGGTTCCGGCAATCCCATGCCTCCGCATTTGAAAGCCAGTGTCCTTCTGGGGGTGGATTACCTGTTTGGCCGGGCGGAAAGCACCGGGGGCTGGCTTTGGGTGGTGGGTCAGGACCCCGACTTGTTCAACTACTTCCTCCCGGAGCGCTGGCGGCGGACACCAAAAACACGGCTCTCCTCTCATAGCGAAGTCTACTGGACTCTGACCAAGGACAACGTCAACCTGGTGTGGCGCGTCAGCCGCATGGGAGAAACCCCCAGTGTTTCCTCGAACCCCGTCCTGCAGGAGGCCCAAATTCAACACGGCTACAACAGTCCCTTTGAAGAGTTTGCCTTTGCCCTGGAACTTACGCGGGCCGGCGTTAAGACGGTTTATCCTCGGGCCATCTACATGACAGGCCACAAATACCCGCGCTCGCAAAAAGCCGAGGACACCCGGCGTTATCGCCGCCTGGCAGGCTTATTGACACCGGACGGCCAGCCAGCCGTCTGCCGGCGGCATGATTACATCACCATCTGGGGATTCTGGAATGGACCCGATGAACTCCTGGCGATTCACGACGGCCAATACTACCGCAGTATGGATCTGCGGCAGGCCTCCCAACAGCAGGTGATAGGACATAACTCCGTGGAATTCCTCATCGGCCGCATGGCGCAACAGCTGAATCAGTGCGGTTTCGAACACCTCGATCTACGGCCCGAACATCTCCTGCTGTCCTATGCGCCCGATAATACCATGGTCCTGGATGCGGAAGGACAACCGGAAGTGCGGCTGTGCAATTTCGAATTGCTTCAACCGCGGGCTGCCACCCGGCAACGGATTTTTTCATCCAAATTACCTCCAGGCCCGTAACTTCCCGAGTGTCACCCGGGTAGTTAAAGGCGTGAACGCCCGGATGGTATCCTGACGATAACCTTGGATAAACCGAGACTGTGTCAGATTGTGTCATTCAAACTGATGAGTTGTGCAAGGCATACGGCCCCCAAAAGGCCTTGGATCGCGTCAGCGTAAAAGTCGGGCCAGGGGCCATCGGTTTGCTGGGGCCCAATGGAGCCGGAAAAACCACCCTGATGAAGTGCCTGCTGCAATTGCAGCCCATGACCTCGGGCAAGGCCTGGCTTCTGGGCCGGGAAGTCGGCACGGAAGGACGCGAGATTCGCAAACGCGTCGGATTCACCCCCGAAATGGATTGCCATATTCCCGGCATGGCAGGCTGCGAATACGTCACCTATTGCGCCCAATTGTCGGGCCTGCCCTTTCGTGCCGCGCGCCAGCGAGCTCATGAAATGCTCGATTTTGTCGGCATGGGACAGGAACGTTATCGTCGCATCGATACTTACTCGACCGGCATGAAACAACGGCTGAAGCTCGCCCAGTCCATTGTGCATGATCCCGAAGTCCTTTTCCTGGATGAACCGACCAATGGGTTGGATCCCAAGGGACGCGTTCAGATCTTGGAACTGGTCCAGGACCTGTGGAAACTTCATGGCATCAGCGTGGTTCTGTCCTCGCACCTGCTTCATGACGTTGACCAGATCTGTGACCAAGTGATCATTATTGCCCGGGGGCGCCTGATCGTGCACGATACCTTGAGCAACCTCAAATCCCGCCGCCGAGGCTGGGCCGAGGTGGTGCTGACCCGGGGGCAAACCGACCTGGTCGCCGCCTGCCAGCGCGAGGGATGGCCATGTGAGATCTTGCCCAACGGACACGTCAAGGTCGAACATCATGCCGAAAACTTGGGCCCCCTGTTAGCCTTGATTCGCACACAACAACTCACCCTCCTGGAAATCATCCCAAGCCCGAACGCGCTTGAGGAATTTTTTGTCCAGGCCTTGGAGACTGCCCATGCCTCTCCATAACGCGGGCTATCAACATTGGAAAGGCGAGCATCGGGGAATCTGGTATCGCCGAATGACGATCGCCGCCAACGGCCTGAATGGTTGTCTGCGCAACAAGTGGATGCGTCACCTGGTGGTGGTCTGCTGGACGGGCGCCCTCCTCCAGATCGGCTTGCTGTTTGTCGTCGGACAGCTATTGGTCAAGGACAGTGCGGTTGTGCGTTGGACCGGCTCGTTGAACTCGCAGCTCCAACTCTTTGCCGGCGGCCTGACCTCGTGGTTGGAGCAACACCCGGAGATTTCGGTTCGATGCGCCCAGAATCTGCTGTTTTATTATTACACCACCGCGCTTCTGGGACTCAGTTTTGCGGCCATCGCCATGGTCATTCCTCATCTGGTATCCCGGGATCTTTCCAGTAACGCCATTGTCATTTACTCCTCCAAAGCCGTATCCAGACTCGATTACCTGATAGGCAAGTGCGGGACTGTCTTCGGGCTGCTGGTCTTAACCTGGTTGGGGCCATTGCTGGCCTCATGGTTCATTGGTAATTTGCTCGCTCCGCGCTGGCACTTTTTCTGGCATGCGCGCGTGGCGCTGGTTCACGTGCTGCTTTTCTCGCTGACGACCATGGCCATCCTGAGCCTGATGGCCCTGGGGGTTTCGGCAATTTCCCCCCGCGAGAAGGCCTCCGTCGGCCTCTGGCTCGCCCTCTGGCTGCTCGGCGGTACTTTCGTCAACCTGGCCCAACACGGCAGACCCTGGCTCAAGCACCTCAGTCTCTCCTACAATCTGGATCAGCTGGCGTTGGCCATTTTCAGACTCGGACGGGATCTAAACCTGGCCCGGGACAACATCCCGGTTTTCGGCAGCATGCTGGATGGCCTGAAATCCCATACGGTCGAACGTCTCCAACACCCTGATTGGATGGGAGCCGCGATCGCACTTGTCATCCTGTTGATTCTGGCGGCCGCCGTCCTGATTTGGAGGGTGAAACCCCAATGAATTCCGTCGTCCAAGCGCGCGAACTCAGCCGATGGTACGGCATGGTCATGGGCCTGAACAATGTGTCCTTCGAGATTGGCCCCGGATTGACCGGCTTGGTGGGGCCCAATGGCGCCGGCAAAAGCACTCTCATGCAAATCCTCACCGGTCAATTGCAGCCGAGCTCCGGTTCCTTGACCGTCTTCGATCAAGTCCCCTGGAATAATCCCCGCTTGCTGCGACGCCTTGGCTATTGTCCCGAGGACGAGGCATTGCCCGGAGAACTGCGTCCCCTCGACTGGCTGACCGGATTAGGCGCATTGACAGGATTCACTCCGATCGAGGCTCGAAAGAAAGGGGAGACCGCATTGAATCGGGTCAAGTTATCCCGGGAACACTGGTCCAAGAGAATGTCGCGTTACTCGAAAGGAATGCGTCAACGGGTCAAACTGGCGCAGGCCCTTATGCATGAACCGGAGTTACTGGTGCTGGACGAACCGATGAACGGCCTGGATCCCATGGGCAGACAGGAGATGGCCCAGATCTTGAAAGATCTGGCGGCCCATGGAACGGCCATTCTCATTTCCAGTCATATTCTGGCGGAGCTTGAATCGCTGTGCGAGAGCATGTTGATGTTAAACTGGGGACGAATCCTCGCCTCGGGCCGGCCCGCCGACATTCGTGCGGACATCAAGAATTGGCCGGAGGAACTGACCGTGCGCTGCGACGATCCGGGCAAGCTCGCGAGTGTGCTTTTTGCGGCGGGCATGCTGACCGGTTTTGACTTGCAGGCTGCCGATGGGATCCTGAATTTTCGCGTGCAGGATCCGCTCGTTTTTTACGCGCAGTGGCTGGAGTTGATCGAACGGAGTGGTGTCCAAGTCTACGAAATCCGCAGCTTGAGCCGTTCCCTCAAACAGATTTACGAAAAGGTGACCACATGATCGACGAGCGGCCAGGCGGCGGCGCAGAACCGGGCGGAACCGGGCAGGGGACAGCTGCTTGCGCTCCATTGGCGACTGGCGATCGATCTGGATCCTGGCTTTCTTTGTTCCAGGGCATGTGGCTGCTGACGTGGCGAAAGAAAACGGTTCCGGGATCGCTGCCTGCCCTGTTGGCGTCCGTCTTTGCCTTGCCATTGTTTGTTCTTTTGGTTTTCGACGTCGAAGGAACCAGCGGTTACTACATGTTAATCGGCGTATACCTGAGGATTATCCTTCCCTTTTACGCTTTGGTTTCCTTTGGCGACCTGATTCGGGATGAGATCCAATCGAACACCCTGGTCTTCCTGACGACCCGCCCTTTGAGTCGGGCTCGGTTGTTCCTGATCAAGTATCTTTGTCTGATGGCCTGGATCCAACTGCTGATGTTGGCGCAGGGCGTTTTTCTCTGGTTAGCGGGCTGCGCGCACAAGATCGAAGCCATGGGCCCGCTCCTCCCCTTGTTGCTCACGGCCCAATTCCTGGCTGTTCTTGTGTTTGGCGCTCTCAGCGCGTTGATGGGATTGATCCACAAGCGCTTCCTGGTTCTGGGCGTTCTTTACGGCCTGGTGGTCGAGATCGGCATCGGTCAGATTCCCACCAACGTGAACAACCTTTCGATGACGCGTCATCTCAAGATTCTTCTTGGGAACCACCCGATCTTTCACGATGCCTTCCAGTATGATCCCACCGGTACTGCGACTTCAGTCCTCGCTATCCTCACGGCCGCCGTAGGTTTCCTTGGACTGGGCGCCCTCCTGTTTTCCCGGCTGGAATTCCTGCGCGGCGATGAGATGAAAAAGTGAAAAAGCCTTGCAGATTTGGGCGTTGGATGGACATTGCTGACGTTCATGGAATTCATTGATGAATACCGAGATGCCGGCGCCGCCCATCGTTACGCCGATGCGATCCGCCGCCTGGTTCGCCGTTCGTGGACCCTCATGGAAATCTGCGGCGGCCAAACCCACGCCATCCTGCGGCATGGCCTGACGGAACTCCTGCCGCTTTCCCTGAATCTCGTCCATGGCCCGGGTTGTCCCGTTTGCGTTACCCCCGCCGAATTGATCGACAAAGCCGTTCTATTGGCCCGGCGTCCTGAGGTTATTCTTTGCTCGTTTGGAGATATGTTACGGGTTCCCGGATCCCATTTCGATTTGTTATCCGTCAAGGCCAGCGGGGGCGATGTGCGAATCGTGTATTCCCCCCTGGATGCATTGCGGATCGCTCAGAACCATCCCGACAAGGAGGTGGTGTTCTTTGCCATCGGCTTCGAAACCACCGCTCCCGCCAATGCCATGGCCGTTTTGCAGGCCGAAAGACTTTCTTTGAAGAACTTTTCACTCCTGGTTTCCCATGTCTTGGTGCCCCCGGCGATGGAGGCCATTCTGGGATCGCCCACGAACCAGGTTCAGGGCTTCCTTGCCGCCGGTCATGTGTGCGCCGTCATGGGGTTTGCCGAATACGAGCCAGTGGCCGCCCGTTACCATGTTCCTATTGTGATTACCGGTTTTGAACCGGTGGATATCCTGCAGGGGATTTATCTTTGCCTGAAACAACTCGAGGAAGGTCTATGCCAGGTGCAAAACGCCTATCCGCGCTTCGTCCGTCGCGAGGGGAATCTTTCCGCCCGGCAGGCGATGCGCCAGGTTTTTGAGGTGATTGACCGAAAATGGCGCGGGATAGGAACCATTCCTCATAGCGGCCTTGGGCTTAATGAACGCTACGCCATGTTCGATGCGGACCGCCGATTTAAGGTGGATCACATCACCGTCGATGAACCGCCCGAGTGCATCAGCGGATGGGTGCTTCAAGGCTTAAAAAAACCGGTCGATTGTCCCGCGTTCGGATCTCGCTGCACGCCGGAGCATCCCCTGGGGGCGACCATGGTTTCTTCAGAAGGCGCCTGCGCCGCCTATTTCCGATATCGCCACCGTTCATCCCCCGGTTCGAATCCCGGGAGTTGACGGAGAATGACATCGGCCCCTTCAGGGCCCGTTCCCGCTCAAAAACCATTTTACTATCGACAGACACTGACGATAACTGAAGTGTGTGCGGCGTGCCAAAGTACCCCGAGACTCTGAAGCTCGCGAATCGACGAATACTCGTGATCGACGACAATCGGTCGATCCACGAGGATTTTCGCAAGGTCCTCAATGAGGACAGTGAACCTATTCGTCGTCTCGAAGCTGCGGAACAGGAGCTCTTTTGGGATCCCCCGTCTTCGCTCTCGCCGGAGCCCTTTCAAATCGATTCCGCTTACCAGGGACAGGAAGGCCTCGGCAGAATCAAGCAAGCCGTCCTTTCGGGGCATCCTTATGCGCTGGCCTTCGTGGATGTTCGAATGCCGCCCGGTTGGGACGGAGTTGAAACCATCCGTAACCTCTGGCGGGCCGATCCTCATTTGCAGGTCGTTCTTTGTACGGCCCATTCCGATTATACTTGGAAGCAGATCCGGGATGAGTTGGGCGAGTCCGAGCGTCTCCTGATCCTGAAAAAGCCTTTCGACAACCTGGAAGTGCGTCAATTGGCGAATGCGCTGACCGAGAAATGGAATCTCGCCCGCCTGGCTCGAACCCGAACGGCCGACCTGGAGTGGATGGTGGCGGATCGGACCCGCGAGCTGCAAAAGGCCTTGGAGAGCTTACGTGAGTCGCAGCAAAAACAGGTCCGTCAGGAGCGTTTGGCTGCGGTGGGACAGTTGGCGGGAGGCGTGGCCCATGAGTTCAACAACATCATGACGGTCGTCCGGGGTTATGTCAGCCTGCTCCTGGGCGAACCTCATGTGTCCGACGAGGCCTGCCTCTTTCTCCAGGAGATCAATAAGGGAGTCGATCGAGCGGTCAACCTGACCCGCCAATTGCTGACTTTCTCCCGCAAGCAGATTATGCAGCCGCGCCCTCTGGATTTCAACGAGGTGGTACGTCATCTTTCCCGCCTGCTGCAGCGTGTCCTGGGTGAGACCATCGCCCTGCGCAACAATCTAACCCCACAACTCCCTCGCGTGCAAGCTGATCAGGCCATGATCGAACAACTCATCACCAATTTGGTCTTTAATGCGCGCGACGCAATGCCCAAGGGTGGCTTCATCCAGTTAAACACAAAACTCATCGCCTTGGACCAGCTCCCCGCCTCGGCCCCCTCGGATGCTTCCGCAGGACCCTTTGTCTGCCTCGAGGTCGTTGATGAGGGCTACGGCATGGATTCCATAACCCAGGCGCGATTGTTCGAGCCGTTTTTCACAACAAAAGAAGTCGGCAAAGGCTGTGGTCTCGGACTCGCGGCCGCCTATGGCATTGTTCAACAGCATCATGGGTGGATCGATGTGGAAAGCCAAATCGACGTTGGCAGCACTTTTCGCGTCTACTTCCCTGTTTTCGGGCTCTCGGCGACTGCTCCTGAGGTGTCTGAGCCTGTTCTGAAACCTGAACGACGCCCTGCCATATTGGTGGTGGATGAGGATCCTTCGGTGCTGTCGCTGATCCAGAAGTTGTTAGAATCAAAAGGCTTCTATGTCTTAACCGCCTCCACTCAGGACGAGATCGATCATGCCCTATACCTCCTCAACAACCAACTCCAAGTCCTTATCTTGGACTTGGATAGGGTGGGCACGGTTGTTCCTCCTTTGAGGTTTGTCAACGAACTCCGCAAAGAAATCCCCTCTTTGGCGATTATTTACACCAGCAGCGGCGATCCCAAGGAGCAGGGTGTCGAACCGCAGGCTCATCTTTCGGAGGCTTTTATCGCCAAACCATTTGAGCCCAGAAATTTGCTCGGGAAACTTCAGAACCTCATTCTCAACGTCTCCTTTTCGTCTGATTGAATTCACCATCCCAACTTTCGTGAAGGCCCAATTCATTCGAGCCTTGCCAGAAATACGCACGATCCCCAACAATTCTTCCGCGCGCCGAACCGCTGTTACAGCCTGATCTTGGTCAGTTCTGAACTCGGTTTGGCCAGTGAGCGAATACTATGAAATTTGTTTTATCCGTTGCTGTGGCAACCACGTTGTTTTTATCGGGAATCCATGCTCGAAGCGAAATCAAGATTGTAACCGAGTGTAATCCTGTTGATGAGGCTGCACCCGGTTTCGAGTTCAAAACCGTGCCTTCTCCTGCAAGAAACGACAGCGCCACGAGCGCCCGATTCGTTCTGGTCGATGGACGCCCCGATTCAAACGGCGGCCGTCTGGAGCAACTGCATGACGGGCTCGTTCCATCCGAGGATGATGAACCCGCGAAGAACTTCTTCTTTGCTGCTGGGACTGAAGGGGGACGCTTGTTGATTGATTTGGGCCGCCCCGTGGAGATTCAACAGATTCGAACCTACTCCTGGCATCCGGGCGATCGCGGTCCACAAGTGTATCGACTTTATGCCAGTGACGGAAAGACGCCCGATTTTAACCCGCAGCCCAAACGCGGATCAGATCCTGAGCGTTGCGGATGGACACTACTGGCCCAAGTCGATACCCGATCCAAGACAGGCGAAAACGGCGGCCAATACGGGGTGGTTATCAGCCATTCGAGGGGATTGATCGGTTCCAATCAATTTTTGCTCTTCGACATGATGCGAACCGAGGACCGGGACGGCTTCGGCAATACTTTCTATAGCGAAGTGGACGTGATCGATGCCCAAGGACCCGAGCCTGAGCCCATCCGGTTTGCCCACGATCAATCCGGACGCGTTGTTTTGGAGGCTGACGGCGGCAAATACCAAATTACCTTCGACACCACCGAAACGCCCGATCTCACCGCTTGGGTCAACCAGGAACTCGCCCCAGTCGTCCTGGAATGGTATCCCCGCATCGCCCGCATGCTGGCGAGTGATGACTTCGATGCCCCCCGAAAGGTGTTCATCCAAATGAAAGCGAATATGAAAGGGGTGGCGGATACGGCAGGAGTCCGCATCCGTTGTGCGGCACCCTGGTATCGTCAGAACCTCAAGACCGAGGCTAAGGGATCCGTCGTTCATGAATTGGTGCATGTTGTTCAGAGCTATGGCCGAACGCGAAAGCGCGGTTCTGACGCATCCCCCAATCCGGGATGGTTGGTCGAGGGTATCGCCGATTATATCCGATGGTTCCAGTTTGAACCCGAGTCCCGGGGGGCTGAAATCACGCAGGCAGGCCTCGCCCGGGCTCGCTATGATGGCAACTACCGGATCTCAGCCAATTTCATCGATTGGGTCACAAGAAAATTTGGAACGACCGTAGTGCCAAAGCTCAATGCCGCCATGCGGACCGGTGAATACCACCCTAACCTCTGGCGCGAACTCACTGGCCGCGCCGTTGAGGAATTGAACGATGGCTGGAAACAGGATCTGGAAAAGAAGTTCGCAACCAAAGACAATTCGTAGGGTGGTGACCCGCAACTGGCGATACATTCCCGGCAAGGAGTCTTCTGGGCAAACGAGGCGCGAGCCGCGGACATACCCGCAGAGGACAGCAATAACGGAATGGACTGTCATCCATATACATCCACTCTGGATGTAACCATCCCTTTGGGACCCAAGTCTTATTTGGGGTAGCCAGCCGGCCATAAGGTTGAGTGTGCTCTCTGCGGAAGATCCATCTCTTGTGGACAGCCTGCCGGGCCGCCTGGCACCGAAATACTTGGCATGAACGATGTCACGCGGGTCCTGAATGCGATTCAACAGGGTGATTCGAGGGCTGCGGAAGAACTGCTTCCGTTGGTTTACGAGGAACTGCGTCGACTTGCCGCCAGCAAGATGGCTCACGAAGCGCCCGGTCATACTCTTCAGGCTACTGCCCTTGTGCATGAAGCCTGGCTTCGACTCGTGACTGTCCGGGATCAAAACTGGGAAAGCCGAGCCCACTTTTTCAGCGCCGCAGCCGAGGCTATGCGCCGGATTCTCGTCGATCATGCCCGGCGCAAACGGAGCCTCAAACGAGGAGGAAACTCACCTCGAGAGGAATACAACGAATCCGCCCTGGTCCTCTGCGCCCCCCCGGACGAGTTGCTGGCGGTTCATGAGGCCTTGGACAGCTTGGCGTGTCATGACCCCCAGGCTGCCGAACTGGTCAAGTTTCGGTACTTTGTCGGAATGACTATGGAGGAATCCGCCGAGGCGATCGGGCTGCCCGTTCGAACCGCGGAACGGCTCTGGACTTATGCCCGCGCCTGGTTGCACCGCGATATTCGCCGGCAGGCCACAGTCGGTTGAGTCCCATGTCGAAAAAAATTGGCGGACTGCGGCGGCGGTTTTCGCATGCATGAATGAAAGGCCGCAATAGGTCAAAATCTATGAAACATGTGTTGTCAATGGGGCTGCGAAAACGTGGGGAGTGATTCCATGAACCCCTGAAAAAAGCCACACGATGTCACCGTCTACCGAACAACGTGAGAATCGCGAGTTTGCTGCGGAGACCAAGTTCATTCTGACTCCGGCTGTTGCCGCGCAGGTGCGGAATTGGGCTCACGCCCGTTTGGCGCCCGATCCCAATGCCGTCATTAACCAGGGCAACAACTACCAGATCACCAGCCTTTACTTCGATACCGACCAGTTTGATGTTTTTCACCGCCGCGGATCTTACCGGCGAGCAAAATACCGGATTCGCCGTTACGATCAGAGCGAGATCGTTTTCCTGGAGCGAAAGCTGAAAACACGAGGACTTGTCACCAAAAGACGCTCCGCCATCCGCCTTCACGAGCTATCCCGTCTGTCCGAGCCCGAGCGGCTCAACACTTGGCCGGGTTATTGGTATTGGCAGCGTCTCCGATTGCGGCGATTTCGCCCGGTTTGCCAGATTTCCTACGAACGCATCGCGCGTGTTGCCATGACCGACCGCGGTCCTATCCGGCTGACATTGGATGAGGGCCTTCGCTCAGCACCTGTCGGAGATCTGGGATACGTCGACGATCGATGGGGCCTCTCATTACTCGAGAATCGTTACATTCTTGAGTTGAAATATTTTCATGAGATGCCGGTGTTGTTCAAGCTGCTCGTCGAGGAGTTCGCTCTCAATCCGCAACCTGTGTCGAAGTATCGATTGGCGGTGACCGCCTTGGGATTGACCTCCGAGACGACTGACCGAAGGAATACATCGGACTATCCAGACCCAGTTCTATGCCTGATTTCCTGAAATCGCCCACGACCCATTTGCTTGCCGGGACGCCCATCGATATCCTCTGGCGGTTGCTGGCCGCTTTGGGATTGGGTTGCGTTGTGGCATGGGTTTACTGCCGGACACGCAGGAATACTGACCTGACATCCTCTTTTCCTCTCACCTTGGTGTTGTTGTCTGTTTTGATTGCCATGGTCACCCAGGTGATCGGGGATAATGTAGCCCGGGCCTTCAGCCTTGTGGGCGCCCTTTCCATCGTGCGATTCCGCACCGTGGTCAGAGACACCCAGGACACGGCTTATGTCATTTTTGCTGTGGCGGTTGGCATGGCTGTAGGCGCGCACAATCCCTGGGTGGCTGTCCTGGGCATTGCCGTGATCGGGTTGGCGGCATTCGCTTTGCGTCGTCGGTTTCCTGGAGTCATTCCCCAAGCGCAACCTCCTTATTTACTCAGCCTTCGATTGGGCTTGGGTTATGACTTGGATCAGCGGCTCGGTCCCACGCTCAATGCCTATGTTGAAGAACATGAATTGATGTCTCTGGAAACCGCCCGCCAGGGCATATCCCTAGATGCGGTCTACGAAACCCGATTACGGCCGGGTGGTTCTGCAGAAGCCTTGCTTAAGGCCCTCAACCGGCTCGATGGCGTCCAAAGCGTGCAGTTGCAGCGGCGAGGCTTTGATGAGATTTGATCCCCCATTAGTACGGCGTTGGGCTTGGGGGATCGTGCGCCGGTGTGGGTTATGGAGTTCCCACACCGGCCTTTTTTCTTGAAAGGCAAACACAGAGAATAACCTCTCCATGATCGGAGGACTTGTCTTGCCATTGTGATGCGCCGTTATCGGAACATCCTGCTTCTGTTCGGCCTGATTGGCTTGATGGTGGGGATGGCTATCGCCCAGTCGCGCCGGTCGCGTTTCCAGGGAGGCGTTCCCGATCGCGGCAACGTGCCACAATGGCAACTGCCGGAGGGTTTCAACCGCGATTGTTTTACGTTCACTCGCGTCCAATACACTTCCCGCACCGGCCGGCGAAGTCAGGTTTGGGATACAGATTACCGGGATGCTGACCTGAACCTTTCTTATCGCCTCCACCATACCACGGCCATGAAAGTCGATCCCGAAGGACAGGTCGTTTCCCTGACCGATCCCGAAATGGCCCATTGCCCCTTCCTGTTTATGAGCGGTGTCGGCGGTCTCATGCTCGATGATCAAGAGGTCCGAGCGCTCCGCCGCCACCTCAACAGCGGTGGCTTTTTACTCGTCGACGATTTCTGGGGCGAAGCCGAATGGGCCAACTTCTACCGGGAAATCAAACGCGTGTTTCCCGAACGCGAGCCCATCGACCTGTCTTTGGATCACCCCATTTTTCATACCGTTTTTGACCTCCGAGAAAAACCGCAGATTCCCAACGTGTTCCATGCCATGCGCTTTCGCGAAACTGGCATCACCTGGGAGCGTTCCGATGCCCGCGAACCTCATTACCGGGCGATCTTCGACGACCACGGGCGCATCCTCGTCATGATTTGTCATAATACCGACCTGGGCGACGGATGGGAGGAGGAATCGACCGATCCTTACTATTTCGCGGAATTCTCCGAGCCCAAAGCCTATCCGCTGGGGATCAACATCCTCTTTTTTGCCATGACCCATTAACCAATCCTATGTCATTTCCGAGATCTTGTATCATCCCGCTGGCCGCACCGACGGCAAGCAACTCGAGTTTCTCGAGCTCTACAATACCCATCCCTACGACGCTATCGATGGAATTGGCTGGTTCGCGGCGCTGACGCGACCGCCAACGATGCCAACATCGTGCTCGGCAATGCGGGCTCCGATGAGCCATCCAACCTTCCTCTCTTTACCACATCCGATCCTGTCCTGACCCGATGGTTTGCGCTCCGGATCGGTCTTCCGACGCCATCTCCTGACCGCTTTGGAATTTTCGAGAATTCGTGGAACCGTCGGCGACCGCAAAACTTCAACTATTGAGTTTGAAGCGGCGATTCATCGGTCACCAGGGATTATTTTCGAGCTCCACCTCTTCGCCCGTTTTATGAGAGCATCGGCGGTTGAACAATTAAACCAAACTTCAGGCTGCCCAGCCCGAAGAAACCGCCGATGCAACTCTTTCTTAAACTCTTTGGACCCTATCTGCAATGGGTTGATCATGGTTTTGACCGCATCGTCATCCACGGCCATCTGTTGGGCTTGTTGCGGGAAAACCAGGTGGTGTATTTCTTTCGCCAGGTCTGCGGCCATCCTCAACTCACCCAAGAGCTCCTGCGTCAACGCACCCGCGACTATCAGCAATGGGTGCGGCAGTATGCTCGCAATCACCGATTACCCTTGGAATGGCCTGTCAAGGGAACGCGCAAAGAGGAGTTGGTCCGGCCCCGACAAAACCGCTGGCTCCGAGCCGGACACTATGGCGTCTATTACATCCTGCAAAGCCTGGAACAGGGTTGGACCTTCCGGGTGATCCCCCCTAAGTATGCGGCCCAAGATCCCCACGACCAGATCCTGAGAAAACAGCGGAGCCGTTACACCCACTACTATTTCTCATCCTGGACGAAGTCGTCGGACCAATGGTGCTGCGGGTGGGATCGATTCTGCCGTTCTCGGTAACCGCTTACCTCAATGGGCATAACTACATTGCCCAAGAACTGGACCGCCAAGGCGTGGGTTATGTTAAGGATGACAACCGGTTTGTTTCGACCGAGAATCCCGCCAAACTCCAGGCGGCGGCCGATGGCTTAAGCGCCCAGGTCCTTCAGCAACGGATCGATTATTGGACGCTGATCGTGTCCCACCGTCCTGTTTGGGGGCCGACAGATGCGCCGGATCCAGGGCAAACTCCAGAATGTCATGGAACGGATGGACCATGGGATGCATGTCTTTCGCACCTACTGCCGCAACTCCTTCCTCAAACAGTATGAGAAAGCGGCCACCTTTCTGCGGTTGGAGTTAGTCTGTAACCGGGTCCAGGATTTCAAACTCAAGAAATCCCTCCGCCATTGGGAACTCCTGCGTCGGAAGTTCCAGGAAGTCACCGATCGATTTTGGTGGTTCGAGAGACCGACGGCATGGTCCATCCCGACGCTACTGTTGTTCCGCCGACAGGGCAGATGATCAATGGCGTTATGCGCGTCGAAATCGCCGTGAAGGCAACCACTTCGGTTGCTGGATACACGCTGGGCCTGAGGATCTCATCGGGGCTGGTGAAGAGGTTGGGGCTACACGCCTCCGACACGTTTCTGAAGATCGCCTTTGGTCTTGGGCCTGCTGCGCTCACACCACCCCAACGAACCGACCTCAAAGCGAAACTCGAGCAGCGGCGCCAGGACAACATCGATGAGGGTCCCTCCTGGAGTTGCCCATTGGC
Source organism: Verrucomicrobiota bacterium (assembly GCA_022709905.1). Lineage (GTDB taxonomy): Bacteria > Verrucomicrobiota > Verrucomicrobiia > Limisphaerales > UBA1319 > JAKLHY01. Next base: position 74,679 of record JAKLHY010000001.1, read on the forward strand.
AGGCGGTGCTCCTTCCGTTAGCGGCACTTTTGGCGAGTGGCGCGGAAGGGACAACAACAACGTCCATCGCGGAGTGGACTTCGCCGCCCCAGCTGGCAGCACAGTCACGCCATCGCGAGCAGGAGTGGTGTCACATCGCGGAAGACTGGATAACATGGGGGACTACCTGGTCGTGGATCATGGCCGCGGTTGGTTCTCGCGGTATTTGCACCTGGACGCCGACAAGATCGTCGTGCATTCAGGTCAGGCTGTGAGCCGGACCACGCCGCTGGCAACCGGTCTCTACGCAGTCGGCAAGTGGCCTACTCACCTGCATTTCGAGGTTCGGCACGGGACGGATCAAGCGGCATGGGAGACCCCCCAGCCAGGCAGCGCGCAAGATCCTCTGCAGACGCCGGGCATGTTCGCTGTGGCGGCAGGAACCGCATTACCGCGAGTCGAGGAGTTTGGGTTGACGCGGCAGCACCCTGGAAAGAACCTCTTCGTCAAGGCGTCTCCGACGGCAACTAACAACGGCCCGGTCTATATGTTTGCCAAGCTTCTGGGCACGAAGTCGCGTTAGTCGCGTTGGCTGCCCCGCCGGACATGGTTTGGATCCCGCCGGGCACCTTCACGATGGGGAGTCCGGACAGCGAACCGAACAGACAATCGGATGAAACTCAGCATACTGTTACACTGTCTAAAGGTTTCTGGATGGGGAAATGTGAGGTGACGCAGAGAGAATACCAGGCGGTGATAGGGAGCAATCCATCCTGGTTCACAGGGGACCTGGACCGGCCTGTGGAACGGGTGGATTGGCATGACGCGACGAACTACTGCGCCAAGCTGACAACGAGCGAGCGGTCAGCTGGTCGGTTGCCAAGTGGGTATGTTTACCGACTGCCGACGGAAGCGGAGTGGGAATATGGTTGTGGCGCGGGGACAACCACGGCGACGGCGTTTGGGGACAGTTTAAGTTCGACGCATGCGAATTTTAACGGGGATTCTGCTTACAATGGGGCGGCCAAAGGGCCGTATCTGAAGACCACGACTAAAGTGGGCAGTTTTCCGTCCAATGCGTGGGGACTCTATGACATGCATGGGAACGTATGGGAATGGTGTCAGGACTGGTATGGATCGTATCCTGGTGGGAGCGTGACAGATCCCCAGGATCCGAGTTCGGGCTGGTGGATCCCTGTGCGTGTGATTCGCGGGGGCAGTTGGGGCAGCGGCGGCAGGCTCTGCCGGACAGCGTACCGCAGCGCCTACAACCAAGACTTCAACCGCATGGGCTTCCGCGTGGTTCTAGCCCCAGGTCCTTAACAGCAAGAACTGAAAGAGGAACGTGAACGGAGCTGTGGGCGTTGTCCGGGCTGCCTGAGCGACGAAGGCAGACCGAGACGACGACCGGTAGCGGAGCGGGGATATTACGAAAAAATTGAAGGTGTCGGGGATGCCCGAATCGACAAGTCTGGTGACGAACTGGTGAGGTTGATGGCAGGCCCGCCACTGCCGTGAGGAAAGCCGTAAAATCTCACAGAAGGAAACGAAGGTTGTTTTCTTCCTTTTTGTGGCCCTTCATTTGTAGTCCATCTGGGGGTCTGCTGAGTAAACTCGTGGATGGTATTCGCAGGCTGATTTTGCCGGGCCAAAGAAATCCGATCGCAAAAACAAAGTGTTCTAGTAAGATAGAACACTTTGCTGCGAGTATTCTGTCAGAGCCGCGAGTCTGGATCGAAAAGGCGCAAGCCAGGAATTGGCCGATCGGGCCAGGCCAAGGCCGGACACCGGATGGCCAGAAAATAACAAGCGATGGAAATCCGATTATCCACAAGCGACGGCGTTCCTGTTTATCGCCAAATCGTTAACCAGGTCAAATACCTGATTGCCTCGGGACGGCTGAGGGCGGGGCAGGAAATGCCAACGATCCGCGCGTTGGCCGAACGTTTGCTGATCAATCCGAACACGGTGGTGCATGCGTATGCCGAGCTGGAAAAAGAGGGGGTTATTGTATGCCGCCATGGTTCCGGCACTTTCGTGGCCGAATCTGTTTCCAGGCAGCCGGGGAGGGATGGGGTTCAGGCGTTGGCCGCCCGGGTGGACTCTCTGCTGGTGGATGCGGCGCATTTGAATCTGGGATTGGGGCCACTGCTGCAACTGATTGCCCAGCGTCACCGGTTGCTGAAGAAAAATCAGAATACATCCAATGGCATCGATCATGCCTGAACGGAGAATGCTCTATGAACATGGATAGGATCATCAAGCTGGAACAAGTCTCTCGCCGGTATGGGGCCAAGCTTGCCCTGGATGGGGTCTCACTTGAGATACCCTCGGGGGTTGTTTTGGGTTTGGTGGGAGCGAACGGGGCTGGAAAGACCACCCTGATCAAGCACGTGCTGGGATTATTACGGGCCCAGCGGGGGAGCGTGCGTGTTTTTGGACTGGATCCGGTCAAGCAGTCCGTGGAGGTGCTGAGCCGCCTGGGCTATCTTTCGGAAGACCGCGATCTGCCGCCCTGGATGTCTGTGGGCGAGCTGATGCGTTACAGTCGGGCCTTTTATCCACGCTGGGATTCGGCCTACGCCGAAAGGTTGCGGCAGCAATTCCAGTTATCCGATTCCTCGCGGATTCGGACCTTATCAAAGGGCGAGTTGGCGAAGGCGGGATTATTGGTGGCGCTGGCCCATCGGCCCGAGTTGCTGGTGCTGGACGAGCCCAGTTCGGGGCTCGATCCACTTGTGCGACGCGAGTTGTTGGAGGCGGTGGTGCGATCGGTGGCGGAAGAGGGGCGGACGGTCTTGTTTTCCTCGCACATGCTCGATGAGATTGGCCGGGTTTCAGACCGTATTGCGATGATGGTTCAGGGGCGGGTGGTATTGAACGGTCCCCTCCATGAAGTATTGGAATCTCACCGGCGGCTGGTGGTGCGTTTTCCCCAGTCTAAGGATCGGCTTTTGGCCATGCCGGGCGCCCTGGCGATCCAAGGAGGGCCCGAGGAATGGACGGTGATCCGCAATGGCGGACAGGAGGCCTTTCTCAATGCGCTGCACGAAGTCCGCGGTGAGGTCGTGGAGGAGGGACAGGCCACACTGGAGGAGATTTTCCACGCGCGAGCGTCGAGGCACGCCGTGGAAACGACGGAGAATCACGCGGGTTAAGGATTGGATAGGATGCTTATGAACACGGCAATCCTCGCGATTTTTTGGGAACTCGTCTGGAAGAACCGCGTGATTTTTCCGGCACTGCTTTTGCTCCTGTTCATGGGAGGGGGACTGGCCAGCGCCTTGTCGCATGCGGCGCCGGACGCCTGGTGGATTGGCCAGGCGCGAGGGGCCACTCTGGCGGCCTTTCTGGCGTCGTTGTTATTAGGAATGGCGCCGTTCACTCTGATGGAGAATCAGGCGGGTTGGCGGATGAATTCGATGGTGACTCGATGGTTTGTTTTGCCGGTGCGCACGTTGTTTTTGGTGGGGGTGCCCCTGGGATTTGCGTGGGGGATGGTGAGTCTGCTTTTAGTCGTTTGGAGCCTGGTATTGCATCGGGCTTTTGGCGGGGTGGACATGGCCTGTTTTACGCTGGTATTTCTCGTTGGCATCACCGCGATCCAAATGTTGGCCTGGTCGATTCCCCGCAAACCCACTCCATTTTGGGTCATGGTCGCCTTCCTCTTTCTGAGCAGCCTGCTGACATCGGTGATGTTGCAGGAAAGCCATGATTGGCAAGCCCGACGGACAACCACCCTTTGGGCCCTGGGAGCTCTGTTGCCGGTGATGGGTTTTGGGTGCTGGTGGGCCGCGGGCCGCAACCGCTGCGGAGACTGGACAGGAGAAATTCCATTCATAGGGATACTAGATTTTCTGCGACGCCCTTGGCTGTTCCGGCATCGGGGGTATTCTCCCACGGCTGCCTTGTTTTGGAATGATGTTTTTCCCGCAGTGCGAACTTTCATCGCAAGCTGGATTGGTCTGGTCCTGCTGGTCGGTGGCTGGGCTTGTGTGAGCTTCTGGCTCCGGCGGCCCGATCTCAAAATCAACTGGATCATGATCGGTCGGGGCTTGCTGGAAGCGATGCCGTTTTTTGGGATCCTCTGGTTGATGGTTTGGGGGCTTTTGATGGGCGGCGAACCCGGGATGGGATTTGTCACCCGGCTCTCCGCCTTCCGCGCGACGCGCCCGGTGAGTGTGGGACTGTTGGCGGGCATGCGGCTCGCGCCATTCTGGCTGTCCTGGCTTTGCCTGTGGTTGCCGCTGGTGTTACTGCATCATTGTTTGCTCCACGATTACCAGGGGCTTCCCGCGCGCATGGGGGAGGAACTGAACCGTTCCGCCGCCGCACTCATGGCGGCGCGCATGGCATTCAGCGCGAATGTTATGGTGGGAGCCTTGCCCTTGCTGTTGCGCGGCCGGTTCGATGGATTCCCCAATCTGTTTCTGGCAACCCTGGTTGCCTGGATCTGGACCTGGGTGTTGGCGAGATTTGCCAATCAGGAAACACCGCCCGACTGGGGGGGGTGGCTTCTCGGTTGTTTGCTGGTTTTCAAGGTGGGAACGGCAATCGCAATGTCCGTCGTGAGTTGCCGCCAGGGGCTGATTAACTGGCGATTTCCCGCTGTCCTCTTTGGGGGCTGGCTACTGACCACCGGGAGCCTCATAGGTTTCCTGCCAGTCGTCCCGGTGGGAGGTTGGATCCAGGCCTGTGGGGTGGCTGTCTTGATGCCCTTGGCCAGGCTGGCCGCATGTCCCTTGGCCATGGCGGCCAACCGCTACCGATAAGGTTTGCGCGGGGCGCTCGGATTTGATTGGTCCTATTCGACCGATAGGACAGATGCGACAGATACCACTGATAACAAAACAACATGCTATGAATAAAGGACTCATCTTACCAACTGTCTTGGCGACCGGTTTCATGCTCCTGCCGTCCAGTGCCGTTTTGCGGGCTGAGGGACCTCGGGCTGCCGAGGTGTTGGCGCGACATTTCACGGCCCTCGGTGGGACTTCGAAGCTCGAAAAAATCCAAACCATGGTTGTCAAGGCCGAGGGCCGTGAACGCCAGGACGTTTTCGACTTCACCCTCAAGATAAAACGTCCCGGCAAGATCCTGGCTGAAGCCTCCAATGCCAGGATACGGGTTCTTCAGGGACGCGATCCTCGGGCACAGTGTTGGCGCTTAGGGCCGGAGGGCCTTCAGGACATGACCGGTGCCAGTGCGAGCGAGTTTATGGACTTGGCTCTGGTGTTTTTTGGGGCTAGCCAGCTCTTTTGGAATGAGGTGTTAACCGAGGCCGTGTGTCAGTAAGAAAGAGTGGAAGATCGGGACTTCGTCGTGATCGGCAAGGCCGGTGAATCCAGTCCATTTCCCCGGCTGTTTTTCGACAAGCAAACGGGGTTGTTGTCTAAAGTGGGGCGTGTGACGGCCGAGGATTACCGCGAGGTGGAGGGGGTCAAAGTGCCCTTTCTCGCTCGAGAGGGCGACCAAGTCGTGATCCGGGTCAAAGAGGTGGCGTTTAATGCGCCACTCGAAGACAGCCTCTTTGAAAAACCCTCCGACAAGTCCGCCACAAGGCTCGCCGAGGCGATGCCGGGTCCGGCGTATGAGACGCTTCAATCGACCTCCGGTGCTCTCGAAATTGTGCGCCGCCCGCCCGTCGCTGATTTCAGGCGGGATCGCATGGAAGTCCTGCCGCGTTATGATTCGGATTCCTCGAGGCAATGGCAGGTGGATTTGCGGGGTTATGACCTTCGCCAGCTTGATCTCAGCGATCGCTTGAATGACCTCCTGCACTCCAACTTTGACAGTCGGACGCACTGGCCGTCCTCATTGCCGAGCGGTTTTGACCGGGATCGGATCATGGAACTGGGTAAAGATCCCGGCCTGGGGATCCGTGAACTGCATCGTCGCGGGATCACAGGCAAGGGAATCAGCGTCGGGATCATTGATCAGACCTTGTTGGTGGATCATGTGGAATACGCTGATCGCCTGCGGTTCTACGAGGAGATACACAGCCCAAAGAATGCCCCGGCCCAGATGCATGGACCTGCCGTGGCCAGTATTGCCGTGGGCAGAAATGTGGGAGTCGCACCTGAGGCGGATCTTTACTATATTGCTGAAATGCACGGTACAAGCCGTTCCCAGGGGGACTTTGAATGGGATTTTACCTGGCTGGCCCAGTCGATCCACCGGCTCCTCGATGTGAACGCGCGACTGCCTCTGACGAACAAGATCCGAGTGATCTCCATTTCCGTGGGTTGGTCGCCGTCGCAGAAAGGATTTGCCGAAGCCCAGGCGGCTGTCGAGCGGGCCAAGCGGGAGGCGGTGTTTGTGGTCTCCACTTCGATCGAGCAATCCTACCGTCTGGCCTTTCACGGACTGGGACGTGACGCGCTGTCCGATCCCAACCTGGCGGGTTCCTATGGTCCAGGATCGTGGTGGGCCAAGATGTTTTGGGGCGGCCACCAGCAGTTTTCTCCGGGCAAACGGCTGTTAGTGCCGATGGACAGCCGTTGCACTGCCAGTCCGACGGGCACAAACGACTACGTGTTTTATTCCAGCGGAGGCTGGAGTTGGTCTGTGCCCTGGATTTCAGGTTTGTATGCTCTGGCTTCCCAGGTCCGGCCTGATTTGACACCCGAGATCTTCTGGGCCGAGGCCCTGAAGACCGCAAAAACGATCCGCGTAAAACACGGAACAGCCGAACTGGAATTTGGTTCCATCGCCGACCCGGTGGCTCTCATCGAGCGTCTTCAGAACAAATAGAAGGTGGTCCTGCGGACAAAGGATTCAGGACTTGCCACCCCAGCGGCACTTTAGCGCTGCGGCGGATCCTTCAAATACAGCCGCGATCCGAAGTGAGCTAGACATTCGACGCCCAGCGTGACCTATTCATCGAGGATCGCTTTGACGGTGGGCCGAGGTTGTGGTTGAGTTTTCATGGTTTTGTCGCCCGAAAACTTAACCTCTCAGCCCACCGGATTGAAGTGCAGTGTTTTGCTATTCCCGTTCCGCGCAGCGGAACATCAACTAACGAAGCTGCGCCTCTTATTCCGAGATCGGAATAAGAGGCGCAGCTTCGTTAGGGAGTTTTCAATGTTCGAATGTAGGCAACCAAGCCCTTGATTTGCTCCTCATTCAGTTTGTCGCCATACGGCTTCATCCGCTCAACTGACTCTTTCTTTATCCCGTCCTTGATGGCCTTGAACATTTGGTCATCGGCCATCTTCTCCTGGATCTTGACGGAGGTGAAATCGGGAACACCCAGTTTCTGGCCGAGTTTGGTATCCCCTTTACCGGTCGCGCCATGGCAGCCCTTACAGTAATAACCGTAAAGATCCGCCGCTTTTCGGGGCGGACCTGTTTGTCCTCGGGACATTGGAGGAAAGGTGATCGCAAGTCCGAGGATGACCAGAACCCACGGGAAAGAATCCAGAGATCTCGTTTTCATCAGAGTGATTTACGGTTTACATAAACTGAACTGATTTAACACAAGTTTGGGGATTCAGCAAATCGGGTTTGCGCGATCGCCTATTGACGCCGGGGAGGCGTCATCCGATGATGGGTTCGATGAAGAACATCTTGGTCACTGGCGGCGCGGGATTCATCGGATCGAACCTGGTGCTGGCTCTGCAGGAGCGATATCCGGACAGTTATCTGGTGGTGGTGGACGATTTCCGGTCTGGGGATTTTCGGAATCTGCGGGGTTATCGGGGAGATGTCGTCGCGGCGGATGTGTCGCGACTGGACTGGCAGTCCCAATTCAAGGATGTGCAGTTCGATGTCATATTCCATGAGGCTTCGATCACGGACACGACGGAACACGACCAGCGATTGCAGGTGCACGACAATGTGGAGGGATTTCGCCGTTTGCTGGAATACGCGACGCCGCATCAGATGCCGGTGGTATACGCGTCATCGGCGGCCACGTATGGCCAGGGATCGGGGCGGATGAAGGAGGATCAGGCGCCGGCGCCGGCCAACGTATATGCGTTTGCGAAAGTGCAGTTGGATAATCTGGCTCGGCAATACGCGCGTCGTCACCCGTCCTGGCGGATTGTGGGGGTGCGTTATTTCAATGTCTACGGTCCGCGGGAAGCCCATAAGAAGGCGGCCGCCAGCATGGTGTATCAGCTCTATTGCCAGATGAAAGCGGGCCGGCGACCGCGGGTGTTTCGTGCCGGGGAACAGAAGCGCGATTTTGTCTACGTCAAAGATGTTGTGGCTGCAACGCTCAGTGCGGTGAACGCCCCGGCAAGCACGGTTTACAACGTGGGTTCAGGCCAGCCGATTTCCTTTAACCAGGTCATTGCCGAATTGAACAAGTGCCTCGGAACCCAGCTGGAGCCGGAGTATATCGAGAATCCTTACGAGAATTTCTACCAAACGCATACGGAGGCCGATCTGACGTTGATCCACCGGGATTTGAAATACCAACCGCGGAAACCGGCCGAAGGCATTGCGGATTATGTGGCGTTGTTGAAGGGTCATTAGAGGAGTTCAATCGCGCGCCCGCTTGAAGGCGCAGGCTTTGCTTTTAATCCTCCCATAAGACATATTGGTTAAGTTGTCCTCTTTCGAGGGCGGCGGTTTATCGGTTTTTCTTTTATGTCGGATACGTTGAACAACAACAAAGCCGCTCCTATCAGTGAGCGGCCTCCCCGGGGGCGCAGACTGCTCATCGGTTTGGCAATCCTGGTGGCGCTCCTGGTTGCGGGAGGTTTTATCGCCACGACATCGCCGGTTTTAAAGGCCCTTGTTTTGCCCAGGCTCAGCGCCGCCCTGGGGGCGAAGGTGACGGCAGGGTCCATTCGGCTCAGTCCCTGGTCGCAGCTTGCGATTCAGGAGCTGTCGGTGCACACGACGGGCGCCGAGCCGCTCTTGCGGGTGAAGGAAGCCCGTGTGAATTATCGTTTGCCGGAGTTGCTTGGGGGCGGCATTCGAATCCGGCAGGTTGACCTGGTCGGACCGGCTATTGTATGGACGCAAAATGCCGATGGAACCTCAAATCTGGATCCTTTATTCAAGGCGATGGAACCTAAGCCGGGTGCTCCGGAGAAACCTCCCGTTGCCGAGCCCTTGCGGATTGCGATCGACCAGGCTCGTGTTTCGCAAGCCAACCTGCGCATGCTCCGATATCAGAAATACAGCAGCCGGCAGACTGTGACAGTGGACAATCTGGACTTCTCGCTGGAGCAGTTGGCGAACCGTCAATCCGGCAAAGCCAGCCTGAATGCCAGTCTCAGGGCCGAGAATCTGGCCGGTGCGGCGACGCTGACCTCCTCGTCGGGGACTGTGGCCGCGGATTTGAGGAGTGAATTTGCGTTTTCCCTTAACAACGCCCTCTGGCCCGAAGCCTTGCAGGGACGAGTCGATGTGGATGTGACTCAGGCTGTCGGGGCCTGGCGGGCCGCGCAGGGCTTGTCGATGACGTGGGACTGTGACGCCACGACGAACTTGATTCGAAGGGCGACGTTGGCCTTCAAACAAGGGGCGGAAGATCTGGCGCGCTTAAGCGTGGCCGGCTCCTATGATTTGGACAAGCGCGAAGCCGATGTGAGGGCCGAGCTGGGCGGAATCGATCGTCGGTTGCTGAACGTGTTGGGCGCGGCCAGAGGCTGGGATCTAGGTCGGTCCGTTCTGTCCGGCACCCACGCGGTCAAAATCACCGAGGGCGGCAACAGGGTGGCAGTGACCGGCGAATTGCTGGCGCGGCAGGTGAGCGTCAAGCAGACAAACTTTGCGAGTCCGGAGTTGGATATGACCGGGGCTTTCCAGGTTTCCGTGGATTGGGGGAACCAGAAGCTCCAGGTCGAACGGCTTAGTTTTTTGGCCCGGCAGCAGGAACGCGATCTCGTGCGCGCGGCCCTGGATCGGCCCATGATTCTCGTGTGGAACACCAACGCCACGACCCTGCCGGACTCGGCTTTCGAACTCGTGGTCACCAATTTGAACCTGGCGGATTGGCAGGCCTTGAGTGACGGCAAAGTCCGGGCGGGCTCTGCCACAGCGAATATGCGTCTCCAATCCCAGCAGGCCGGGCAAAAGCTGGGCTTCGACTTGTCCGCGAACCTGACCGGATTGTCCACCCGGATGGGAACCCAGCTCATGGATGGCTTGGCCATCCGTCTGAAAACCGCGGGCCAGCTCGCCAATCTTGCGCAGCTTCGTTTGGACGCCCTCCAGTTTGAGGTCGCGCAACAAAACCGTCGTCTGACCGAGTTGGAGGGAGCTGGATCTGTAGATTTCGCCCAGACCAACCTGCAAGCCCAAGTGAACCTCACAACCAGCTTGAGCGAGATGCTCTCCTGGATTCCTGTTCCCGATTTGCGTCTGAGCTCGGGACAGCTGCAATTCAACGGCCGGATTTCTCAAACCAACCAGATCCAAAACTTCAACGGCAGGATTTCTCTCGCCAGCCTGACGGGCGCCTATACCACTAATTACCAGTTCCAGGGATTCCAGGCGGCCGGAGATCTCGACATGGAGATGCGGGGGCAAAGGATTGAGGTGCGAAATTCCGGCCTGTCGTTGGGGGATTCCGGCCGGGATGGCCGGCTGGATCTCAGCGGGCATTGGGACCTGGACAAGGCGGGCGGCCAACTTGCGTTCAAAGGTCAAAAGCTAACTCAGGGCGCTTTAAATCCTTTCCTCAAACCTTGGATCGCTCCGCGGGTGTTGGAGGCGGTGATCCTCGATGCCACGGGCACGGCGGTGGGCGATTCCCAGGGCATCGCCAGCCTGAAGGCCGATTTCCAGGCCGCTAATCTCAAGCTGTCCGATCCCCAGCATCGGATTCCCGTCATGCCGTTGGACCTGCGGGGATCCATCGACGCCGTGTTGCCGTTCACGATGAATTTTCAATTCAAGAACCTCGAAATCCAGACTCAATCGCAGGGCCAACCCGCCGGAGCCCTTCGCCTGAACGCTTCCCTTGACCTAGGCAATTCCACGGGCCAGGTCGCTTACCAGGTGACCCATGTCAACCAGAACCTCCTGGCGCCCTGGTTGAATCCGTTCCTGACTCCACAAACCCTTGCCTCGATCCAGATTCATAGCGCGGGCTCCGCGCGATGGGGAAGCAACTCTCAGATCACGGCAACCTGTCAGATTACCAATCTGGTGCTCCAAGGCGAAACGGCCACCGCTCGCACATCGCCCCTTTCCTTGGACCTTCGACTGGATGGATCCCTGGCCGGCCAACAGATGGATTTGCGGGAATTGAGCCTCGCGTTGGGTCCGACAGCCCGAGCGTCAAATCGCCTCGATATCCGGGGGCGGTTTGGTTCCGGAGCGGGCGGCCAGGAATCTCCTCGCGTGACTCTGCAGAGCGAAGCCTTGGATCTCACCCCTTGGTATGACGCATGGGAAACGCTGAATCCGACCCCTCAAGCATCCGCTGCTGTCCCCCCAAAGGCCAAGGCAGGCGTGGAGCCCGACGCTATCCATCTGCCAGTAACCGATGCCGTCGTTGAACTCAAATTGGACCGCGTTTACCTGCGGGACCTCGCGATTTCCAACTGGGTGGCCACCGCCAGAGTCCGCGGTGATGAAATCAGCCTGAATCCCTGCCAGCTTGTGATGAACGGCGTGCCGGTCCATAGCACGCTCCTCTTGAACCTCGGGACGCCCGGTTACACCTATGATTTTGTTCTGAAAGGTGACCGCTTGCCCCTTCGGCCTTTCATGAGCGTGATCAAGCCCGAGCTTGCCGCAGAGACCCAGGGAGATCTGAGCCTTAACGTTCAAGTTAAGGGTGCCGGAACAACAGGAGCCAACCTGCGAAAGACCCTGGCAGGCCATGCCGACTTCACCCTGACCAATGCCCAGATCCGGCTCGCTCCGAAGTCCAACCGGCTCCTCGAGCCTGTGGCCGCGTTGCTCCGCCTTGACGAGCTGGTCAAGGCTCAAATCCTGGGCCTCCAAGCCCGCCTCCAGATGGGATCCGGAGAAGTTCTCCTCCAACCCTTGCAGGTGGATGGCGATGCCTTCCAGGCCTCGATGAAGGGTGGAATCCCGATTGCCGATATGATCGAAAATTCTCCTCTCGATTTGCCAGTCGAGTTTGCCCTCGAACGCGGACTGGCCGGCAAATCGGGGCTCCTGCCGGCCAACACGCCGACCAACCAGGCCTTCGTTAGTCTGCCCGCCTTTGCGCGAGTCCGGGGCACTCTCGGCAAACCCGAAACCCGTGCCGACAAGATGGTGATCGCCGGCCTGATCGCCCGTTCGGCCATCAATCTGCCGGGAATACGGGGTCATGGAGCCACCAATACGCTGGGAAAGATCAGTGATCTGCTCTTAGGCCCCGCACCTGCGGCGGCATCCCCCTCTGCCACGCCGGCTGCCGACGGCAAGACTTCAGAAACAACCCCGACCGAAGCCCCGCCCGCCGAAGATGCCGAAGGCACGACCGATCCGTCTGCAACCCCCTCGAGCGATTCCGAGAGTCCGGTTACGCCCTCCTCACGTTTTTCGCTGCCCGGTTCAGCTCGAACCAACGTGGTTCGGCCGCTGACGGTTCCTTCGACGACGGTTCGACCATCTGCATCGACGAACCAGCCCGGCCCGGCCCGTCGATCTCCTTTTTTACGAGGAGCTCCCGCCAATCCTCCAAGGAGCCCCGCCCCCAGTTCACCCTCCAAGAACAATCAGTAACAGCGAGTCGATCTTATGGACAAAATCCTTGCTTACCTTAAGAAAAACGAAAAGCGATTCATCCGGGAACTCTGCGATTATGTCCGGTTTCCCAGCATTTCCGCTCAGCCCCAGCATCGCGGAGATGTGCGGGCATGCGCCGACTGGCTGGTCAAGCACTGCCGCCAAATTGGCATCAAGACGACCTTGCATCCCACGGCCGGTCACCCGATCGTCCTGGCCCGCACCTTCGATCGCCGCACTCCGGGCCGCCCTCATTTTCTCCTCTACGGTCATTACGATGTCCAGCCTGTCGATCCGCTGAATCTATGGAAACATCCGCCCTTCGAACCCCGAATCACCAACGGCGTCCTGTATGGCCGGGGCGCCAGTGACAACAAAGGGCAGCACTTCGCCCATCTCAAGGCTGTGGAGGCCTATCTGAAAACCGGGACGGCCCTCCCGTGCGATCTCACCCTGCTGATCGAAGGCGAAGAAGAAACCGGCGGTGTTTCCTTGCCCGGCTTCCTGCGAGAGCACCGATCCGACCTGCGGTGCGATGCCGTCGTCATCTCCGATAACGGCATTCCGGACCTGAAGCATCCGGGATTGACCTACGCCCTTCGGGGGATTGCGGCGCTCGAAGTGCGCGTCGAAGGGCCGGCGCGAGACCTGCATTCCGGGCTCTTTGGAGGCTCGGTGGATAATCCAGCCCTGGTGCTTTGCCAGCTCCTGGCCTCGTTGCGCGATGGTCACGGACATCTCACGATTCCCGGACTTTATGATGAGGTTCAACCCTTGTCCCGATTCGAGCGTCAAGCCATGGCTCGCGTTCCCTTCTCCGAACGCCATTACCGCCGGCTGTTGGGTGTGCCCAGGCTCTTTGGCGAAAAAGGCTTTACCCCCAATGAACAACGCACCGCCCGGCCTACCCTCGAAATCAACGGCTTGACCAGCGGTTATCAAGGCGAGGGCAGCAAGACCATCGTCCCCGCCTGGGCAAGCGCCAAGCTCACCCTGAGACTGGTGCCCAATCAAAAACCGAGACGCGTCCTCGAGCTTGTCCGACGGCATCTGCGCAAGATTTGTCCTCCGACTGTCCGGTTGATTGTCAAGCTCGGGCACTGCGGAGATCCTTATTGGGTTTCTCCGCAAGGACCCATGGCTCGGGCCGCCATGAAAGCGCTGCAAGAGGCTTTTGGATGCGAACCGGTGTTGTTGCGCGAGGGAGGATCCATCCCGATCGTCAATGATTTCAAGACCATTCTCGGCGCGGAGACCTTGCTGCTGGGATTGTCCCTGCCCGACGACAATCCCCATTCCCCCAACGAAAAATTTGATCTCGCCTGTTTTCGCCACGGGATGCGTTTGGGCGTCGGCCTCTGGTCTCGGCTCAGCGCGAACCCGCGTTGAACGGCTGCGATCCGGGCGTGTATTCGCCCGCCAGCCGCTTGAACCTTGCCCGGCCGGCGATTAAAGATTGCCATGCGGTTCCTTTTTGGACAGAATCCCGGCGTCGCTGGGGATTGTTCGAAGGCCGCCGGCTGAGATCAGGAATCGAATGCAACTGACGATCCGGACGGTTGGGACTGTGGATGCCCTTTTGTCGGCAGCGCCGAGTCGTGGGTTGGACAATCCGCGGTGATGCAATTCTACTGTTATGACCAGCATGAAAAGTCAAACCGCCACCGATTTCCAACCGGTCAGCGCCATGGATTTCCTGCCGGTGCCCCAGTTGCGGCAAGTCCAACTGCAGCGCCTCCAAGCCATCGTCGCGCGAGCCTATCAAAACGTCCCGCTGTTCCGTCAACGGATGGAAGCCAGGGGAGTAACCCCCGCCGATCTTGGCACCTTGGAGGACATCGTTCGTCTGCCTTTCACCGAAAAAGCCGATCTCCGGGATACCTATCCTTTTGGTTTGTTCGCCAGTCCCATGACCGAGATCGTCCGGCTGCATGCCTCCAGCGGGACCACAGGCAAACCCATCGTGGTCGCCTATACCCAGGAGGACGTGGACGATTGGACCAACGCCATGATGCGAAGTTTTGCGGCGTGCGGCCTCCACCGGGGAGATATCATCCAAAATGCTTACGGGTACGGCCTGTTCACCGGCGGCCTGGGCGCGCATTACGGCGCTGAAGCCCTGGGGGCCACCGTCATCCCCATTTCCGGGGGCAATACCGACCGCCAGATCATGGTCCTCAAGGATTTTGGCGTGACGGCCATCTGCTGCACACCCAGCTATTTCCTCCATGTTGTCGAGCGGGCCGGTGAATTGGGAGTGAAACTCCGGGATCTGCCCCTCAAGGCCGGCATCTTCGGCGCCGAACCCTGGACCGAAGCCATGCGGCAGCGCATCCAAGCCGAGTCCGGTATCAAGGCCTACGATATCTATGGCCTTTCTGAAATCACGGGCCCCGGCGTGGCCATGGAATGCCGCTGCCAGGCCGGTCCGCATCTTTTTGAGGACCTCTTCTATCCGGAGATTATCGATCTGAAGACGGGCGAACCCTGCGCCGATGGGCAGGAAGGCGAACTTGTCCTGACAACCCTGTGCAAACGCGCCATGCCAATGATCCGCTATCGGACTCACGATATCACCGCCATCACCTCCGAGCCCTGTGCCTGCGGACGAAGCCTCCGCCGGATCCTTCGCATCGCGCGCCGCAGCGACGACATGCTCATCATCCGCGGCGTCAACCTCTATCCCTCCCAGGTCGAAGCCGCCTTGCTCGCTGTCGAAGGCACCCTGCCGCATTACCAGATCATCGTGGATCGCCAGAAAGGCCTCGATTCCGTTGAAGTCCAAGTCGAGGTAACCCCCGAGTTCTTCAGCGACAAAGTCAGCGCCTTGGAGGGCCTTCAATCCCAATTGGCCCATTCCATTGAGCGAATCACCGGTCTGCGCATGGAGGTCCGTCTGGTCCAACCCCACACCCTGCAGCGCAGTGAGGGCAAAGCCAAACGGGTCATCGATAAACGTAAAATGTAGGCGCCCCACGCTCGGGAACCCTCGTCGTCTTGGTCCGCTTATGAAAGGAACGGTATGAAACTTAAACAACTGTCTCTGTTTCTTGAAAACAAACCCGGCACGCTCTCCGCGCCCTGCCGAATCCTGGCCGAAGCCGGGATCAACCTCCTCACTTTAACCGTGGCCGATACCCTTCAGTTTGGTATTTTGCGCATTGTCGTCCGCGATTGGGAAAAGGCCAAAAAAATCCTGGAAGACCATGGCTGCGTCGTCAAGGTCTCCGATGTGGTCGCCATCGAGGTGGATGACCGCCCCGGAGGCATGATGAGGATCCTCGACGTCCTTGAAAAATACCGGATCAATGTCGAATACATGTACGCCTTCACCTCAAAACAGGAGGACAAAGGCGTCCTGGTGTTCCGCTTCGATGATGCCGACGGCGCCATCCGCGCCATGCAAAGCAACAATATCAGCGTGGTGGATTCGGTGGCCTTGTTTAAACGGATGGATGCCTGATCAAAAGCTTCCGGCGAGTTGTCGGTATCGGAATTTCGACTCGATCCGGTTGAAAAAAGCGCCCTGGGGCAATAATTATATTGCCAAGCCGCCGCGGTTTTGGTTGAATTTGCTCCATCGCAACAAGTTGATGTTTGTTCCTGACCGACCGATCCTCCCGTGTACAGCGGGTGGAGGTCGGGTTTGTCGCTGGCGTTGGTCAGCGGTGCGCCCGGCCTCGGTTGGGGTGTAACGATGAAAAGCAGAGGATATAATATGCGAAGCTCCTTCATGAAAGCCTTAACCTTGGTATTACTCTTGGTGGGTCTAAATGCCCGCGTCCAAGCGGGATACATCCTCCGAGTTTTTTACGACGGGATTCCCGGGAGTGCGGTCTCCGACCTCACCAGCGCCCCGAGTTTTCCTAACGGACCTAACCCAGACGGCAGCCCGCTGCAGACCGAAATGCTGACCGATCTGTTCGAGGGATTGCCCATCTCCGGCAATGGCGCGGATAATTACGGCAGTTGGATCCGAGGTTTCCTGGAAGTCCCAGCCACGGACGACTACACTTTCTATATTGCCAGCGATGATGATTCCCAATTATGGCTGAGCACCGATTCCAATCCGGCCAATAAAAAGCTGATTTCCAGCGTGACCGGTTGGACTGGAGCCCGCGAATGGACCAAATACGCCAGCCAAAAATCCGCGCCAGTCAAGTTGACCGCCGGCCAAAAGTACTATGTGGAGGTTCTCCAAAAGGAAGGTGGCGGTGGCGATAACATCGCGGTGGGATGGCAGCGCCCGGGCACCGGCATTGCCCCCATCCCGGCGCTCTACCTGCAGGGCTACCCCATGGCCGAGTTTCCGGACCCGAGCTTCCTGACCCAACCCCGGTCGATGACGGTCCCTGAAAATTCGTTCGTGACCATCTTTGCCAATCTCAACGCATCGCACCCCGTCAATTACCAGTGGCTCAGAAATGGTCTCCCGGTGCCGGGCGCCGTGATGTCCTCCTATACGTTCAAGGTCACCCTCGCCGATAACGGCACGGTGTTTTATTTGATCGCCGGAAACGGCCGCGGCCTGCTCGTCAGCGATCCCGCCACCATCACCGTCGTTCCCGATACTACCCCCGCGACGATCGCATCGGTCGAGTCCTCGATGTTTAATCCTTATGAAATCAAGGTCAGCTTCTCGGAACCCATCCAGGTTCCCACAGCGGCCAACTTCGCCCTCGATAAAGGGGCCACAGTCACCGAAGCCAAAATGGGCGCCAACGATACCACGGTTGTCCTGAAGACCTCGGAGCTGATGATCGGCGGCAGCTATACCCTCACGGCCGTGGGTGTGCTCGACAAGGCCACCGTTCCCAACGGCTCCAATTCTTCCAAGGAATTCAGCATTGCGTCCCAAGTTAAGTTTAATGTCATCGACGGTACCAGCGGCACCGGCACCAATGATTTCCTCAACAACGCGAAATACAAGGCCAAGTCTTTTGATCGTTCTGTCTGGGTCAATGGCTTGGCGGTTCCCTGGAACTTCGGGGAATATTACATCGGGCAGTTGGAGGCTTACCTCATCCCTCCGACCACCGGTGATTACACCTTCTGGGTCTACGCCGATGACGGCTGTCTCCTTTACCTGAGCTCCGACGATTCCCCCGCCAACAAGAAAGTCATCGCCGGTTTCAATGGCTGGACCGACGAGCGGCAATACGACAAATACAACGATGTGGCAGGTGGCGCCTACCAGAAGTCCGCCCCGATCACTCTGGAAGCCGGCAGACGTTATTACCTGGAAGCCGTGGTGATCGAAGGCAGCGGCGGTGACGGCATTGGCGTTGCTTGGAGAAAACCCGGCGAACCCGCCGAAGTCACCAATGGAGACCAAAGCGTTGTCATCAGCGGTGCCGCGCTCGCTTACTACGGCCCGACGGGTCCCATCACGATCACTGAACAGCCAGTGAATGTCACCGTGAACGAAAACGAGACCGCAACCTTCTCGGTCAAGGTTACGGGAATGCCGTCCTACAATTACCAATGGTATCAGGATGGTGTTGCGATTGCGGGCGCCACCGGGGCTTCCTATTCCGTCAAAGCCACCGCGGCGCGCGCCACAGACAAATACTGGGTTGTGGTGAATAACCAGTTCAGTGAAGCAACCAGCGACATTGTGAATATCAATGTCGTGCTGGATCTTGACTCACCGACCGTCGTCGGGGCCGGCAGTCTGACGACCAATGTCGTTCACGTGGTCTTCAACGAAGGCGTTGACTCGGCGACCGCCACAACCAAAGCGAACTACGTTCTGAAACGCGGCGATGGCGCGGCGGTCAACGTCAATAGCGCCGAGCTGCTCAACCCCAGCACTGTCCTGCTCAAAACCGCGGATCTGGTGAGCGACACCGAGTATGAATTGGCGATCAGCAATGTGAAGGATGCCGCCCAGGCCGGCAATGTGATGACCAACGTCACGGTGATGTTCAAGCCCATCAACCTCTGGCAAACCGTGCGAATCAACAACACCCAGGCTTACAGCGCCGTTGCCTTGGGCGACAGGATCGAAACGATCGCCGGTGGCGCCGATATCTGGGGCAACTCCGATCAGTTCGTATTCACCTACAAGCAGGTGACCGGGAACTTCGACTATGTGGTCAAGCTGGAATCCCTCGACAATTCGGATCCTTGGGCGAAAGCGGGTCTGATGGCGCGGGCCACGTTGGACGCCGGCAGCCGGCATGTGATCAACGCCGGCACTCCGGGCGCGGGCAATAACCTGCTAACCATGCAGTACCGCGACACGACGGGTGGGGCTAGCTCGGATTCTCCGACGGTCCAGATCAAGCCCCCGAGCTTCCAGTATCCGAACGCCTGGTTGCGCATGCAGCGCATCGGAAGCGTCTTCTATTGCTATTACAGCCCGAATGGCGTGGATTGGATCCAACACAACAAGAAGGATTCCGCCACCAGCACTGAAGGCGCGATGCCGGATACGCTGTACGTCGGTTTGGCGGTCTGCAGCCATTCCACGACCAAGACGACAAAAGCGATCATGACCGGTTTCGCGGTGCCGCCATCGGTTCCGTTTGAACTCAAGGCCCAGCCGCAGAGCCAGACCGCGCTCCAAGGCAACAAGGCCACCTTTAGCGTGAGTATTGCCGGCAATCCGCCCTATTTCTATCAGTGGCAGAGAAACGGACAGAACATCTCGGGAGCCACGAGCGGCTCCTACACGACACCCGCCCTGAAGTATAACTTGGACGACGGCGCGATTTATCGCTGCATCATCTCTAATCTCCTGGGCAGCGTGCTCACCAGCGACGAGGCGAAATTGACCGTCCCGAGCGACACTAACGCGCCCACAGTCGTATCGGCCACTGGCAGCATGTTCTTCAACAAGGCCACGGTGGTCTTCTCGGAACCGGTGGATCCTGCATCCGGCGGCAACCTGGCCAACTACGCCGTTGACGGCGGCCTGACCCTCGAGGCGGCTCAAGTCAATGGCGCCAGTGTTATGCTGACCACCAGCGCTCAAACCCCGGGCAAGAAATACAACCTCACGATCAATAACGTAACTGACTTGGTGGGTTATAAGATTCCCGCCAATTCGAAGGTAAGTTTCTCCGGTTGGGTTCTGGTGCCAAACCTGGCGGTGTTGGATGTGTTCGACAACATCAGCGGAACCGCTGTTGCTGATCTGACCAAGACGGACAAATATAAAAATAACACCCCCGATCGATCCTTCGCCTATAATAAGGCCGAATCGGCTTCCGGCATTGCGGACAATTATGGTGCCCGATTGGCGACCATCGTGACCCCGCCGGAAACCGGGGACTACTTCTTCTACGTTTACTCAGATGACGCGTCTGAGCTGTATATCAGCACGGACGAGAACCCCGCCAACAAAGGCACCACGCCAATAGCCAAAGTAAATACCTGGACGAATGTGAAGCAGTGGACCAAAGAGCCAAACCAGAAGTCCGCTGCGGTCAGCCTCGAGGCTGGCAAGCAGTATTATATCGAAGCGCTCGTTAAAGAAGGCGGTGGCGGCGATCATGTGGGTATCGCCTGGGTCGCTCCTAGCCAGCAGATCAGCCCGAGCTACAGTGCCCAGGGAGAAAACTCAGGTTCAGGCGAAACCGCTCCGAAGGCATTCGACAAGAGCACCAGCACCAAGTGGCTGGATTTCGCCAATGTCGCAGCGGGCACCGTGGATGTTAAGATCAACTTCCAAAATACCAATTCGGCAGGCTACGCTGGTTACCTGCCTGATAATGGTTTCGTATTTGCCGATCAGGGCAACGGTTACAGTTATGGCTGGAACCAGGACAACTCCGCCAACGCCCGTGACCGCAACAATACGGCGTCGCAAGACGAACGGTATGACACGTTCAATCACATGGAGAAACCCGGCGGTCCGTGGATTTGGGAAATTGAACTCCCGAACGACCTCTATCAAATCCACATTGTTGGCGGCGATCCCAGCAACTTCGACTCCACGATCAAGCTTATGGCCGAGGACGTTCTGATCGTCAACGGCGATCCTTGCACCACCGATCAACGGTTCCGCGAAGGAACCGGCCTCGTGGACTTGAAGGATGGCAAACTGACCATCTCCGTGGCTCCCGGTGCGGCCAATGCCAAGATTGCCTTCCTCGAGATCAAGAATGGCATCAGCAAGCGCGCCAGCTGGATCCAATACCTGTACGCGGGCACCGGAACCAAGGCCGTTACGCAATACAACGTCGTCTCCGCCAACGACGCGCCCGAGCGCGATCCGATGGATTGGAAGTTCTACGGCGTGAATGAAGACGGATCCATGGATCTGCTGGATACGCAGACCGGCCAGTCGTTTGCGGCCCGTTATTCTCGAAACACCTATCCGATCGCCAATACGCAGGAATATCGAGGCTATCGATTGGTGATTGACTCCGTGAAGAATCCCGCCACAGCCAACTCCGTGCAGTTGTCGGAGATCGAGCTGATCGATGCGACGGGCGCCAACACGACCGAGAAGGTCTTCGGCGATGGCGATGCGGCGATTGGCTCGCAGTATATCGCCTTCTACGTCAATCCGGATAAATCCTTCATCAATATTACGCAGCATCCGACTAGCGCCACCGTTGTCGAAAACCGGACGGTGACCTTCTCGGTGACGGCAACGGGCGGATCGCAATACTCGAGCGCGCCGAGCTATCAATGGCAGCGCGATGGTGTGGATATTCCCGGAGCCACAGGCGCCAGCTACACGACTCCATTGCTGACAACGGCCGATTCTGGCGCGAAGTTCCGTTGCGTGTTGTCGGTGCCGGCCCTCACGGTCAATAGCGAGGAAGCCACACTGACGGTCAATGCCGACAATGCGCCGCCAGTCGTCAGTGGCGCCGCCGGCCTGGTGGGCAGCTGGCAGATCAACGTGTTCTTCGATGAACTGGTTGATCCTGACACGGCTACCGATATCGCCAATTACGGTGTCCTCGGCGGTCTGGTGAGTGATGCCGAGATGGCCCGCGATGGCAAGACCGTTCTACTGACGGTGGAATGGTTGGCGGGTGATTCCGCCCAAGTCTGGGTCAATAACATCCAGGATCTTAAGGGCAACACCATGACCACGGCTGCCTATATCACTGCTCCTTTGAGCCAGCTCACGGCGCGCGATGTGGGTACCCAGGATTCAACGACCTTCCTGTTCACCGATCCTCTCGAGAAGGGCCAGACAATTGCCCTCACCACGAAGGACTTCAACGTGATCGCCGGCGGCAGTGATATCTGGAATAAGGCAGACGGATTCCACTTCGCTTACGAGCGCAAGACCGGTGACTTCGATATGGCCGTTCAAGTGGCACGGCTGGACATCGCCAATAATTGGAGCAAGGCAGGCATCATGGCTCGCGAGAAGATTACGGCGGGCAGCCGCAATGTGAACCTTGTGGTAGATCCGAAGGGCACCGTCCAGGCTCCCGACGGGTCCGGCACCGGCGCCAATCGTTACGAGGCGAACAATCGTCCCACCGAAGGCGGTGACAGCTCGGCGTGGCCGAATCTGGCCAACAATCTGGATGTGCCATATCCGAATGCCTGGCTGCGGTTGCAGCGCGTGGGGAACACCTTCGTGGCTTACCGCGGCAGCAACGGGGTAGATTGGATCGAGATTGCCCGGATGACGGCGGAATACCCGGCCGACATGTATGTGGGCTTGGCCCTCACGGCGCATAATAACGCGGCAGGACAGACCACCTATGCGGAGTTCCGCAATTACGGGCCTGTGCCGCGCACGCCTCTGGCGATTGGCACCCAGCCGTTGGATGCTTACACGCTCCAAGGCAAGACGGCGACGTTCACCGCCACTCCGACCGGTTCGCAGCCCTACACCTTCCAATGGATGCGAAACGGAACGGCAATCTCCGGAGCCACCAAGGCGACCTACACGACTCCCACGCTGACTTATGCCGCCGATAACGGCGCCAAGTACAGCTGCGTCATCTCCAATCTTTACGGAGAAGTCCTCACGACACGGGAAGCCGTGCTCTCCATCGATCCTGACTTCGTCAAACCGACGGTGGTCTCGGTGACCGGCAGCACTGCGATGAACGAGATCAAGGTCACGTTCTCCGAACCGGTGAACGAAGCCGCCGCGACCGCCCTATCCAATTACGTGGCGACCGGCGGGATTACCCTCCAAAGCGCAACCCTGAGTTCGAGCAAATCGGTCGTGTCGATCAAGACCACTGCGCAGACTCAGGGAGCGGCCTATTCCCTGAAGATCAGCAATGTGCCGGATGTCGCGGGCAACCTCGTCGATACCGTCACGAAGAACTTCAGCGGCTGGGTCTTTGCGAAGGGTTACCTCGTGAGCGAGTTCTACGGCAACATTGGCGGTGGCACCACGATTCCCGACCTGACCAACAGCCAGATCTTCAAGGATGGCAAGCCCACCTCGGTGTCCGCAGTGACGGGAGTCTTCGAGACGCCCAGCAACGTGGCCGACAATTACGGCCTCAGGGTCTATGGTCTGCTGATTCCGCCGATCAGCGGCGCTTACACGTTCTGGATTGCGACGGATGACGCCGGCCAGCTCTTCCTGAGCAGCAACGATAATCCGGCAAACAAAGGCACGACACCAATCGCAGCCGTTTCCGGTTGGGCCGGTATCCGTGAGTACAACAAGGAAGCCGGGCAGAAATCCGCTCCCATCAACCTGGAAGCCGGCAAGATGTACTATGTCGAGGCCCTGATGAAGGAAGGCGGCGGCGGCGATAACTTGGCCGTTGCCGCGACCGCGCCAGGGCAGCCGGCGACCATCAACAACGGCGATGCTCCGATCTCCAGCGAGTATTTCGGGGTTTACTACAACCCGGATAATTCGTCGGTGCAGATTACGCAGCAGCCCGTCGATGCGACTGTCCAGCAAGGCCGCAAGGCAACCTTCACCGTGGTGGCCACTGGAAAATCGGATATCTCGACAACCGTGGGTTACCAATGGCAGAAGAATGGCGCGGACATCGCCGGGGCAACCGCCGCGACCCTGACGATCGCGGCCGCTGATCTCGCCGACAATGGAGCGAAGTTCCGTTGCATCGTCAACGTGCCTTCGAAGTCGGCCACCAGCGCCGAGGCAACACTGACCGTGACCCCTGACACCGTGCCCCCAGTGCCGCAATCAGCGGCCGGCATGATCGGGAGTGGCGAAGTTCATCTCTACTTCGACGAAGTCATTGATCCTGTGACCGGCTCGACCGCGGACAACTACGGCGTGTCGGGAGCTGTGGTCAAAGACGCCATGGTTGCGACCGACGGCAAGTCGGTTGTGCTATCGGTTGCCGGTTTGACAGGCACGACCGTCAACGTGGCGGTCAACAAGGTCCAAGACTTGGCCGGCAATGCAATGCCCGCAGTCAAGATCCTCGCGGCGCCATTGAGCAAGCTCGCCGCTCAGGATGTCGGCACGCAAGATCCCAATACCTTGCAGTTCACGAACCCGCTCGAACCGGGTGCCACCTGGGCGCGCAGCGCGACAGACTTTGATGTCGTCGCCGGCGGAACGGACATCTGGGATAATTCGGATGGATTCCACTTCGTCTACGAACAACGCTCGGGCGACTTCGATGTTGTTGTTCAAGTGGCGCGTTTGGACATCGCTAATAACTGGACCAAGGGCGGATTGATGATGCGCGAGGAACTCACGGGCGATAGCCGGAACCTGAACCTGGTGGTCGATCCGAAGAGTGCCACGCCCGCTCCGGATGGCTCGGGCAGCGGTGCCAACGTTTATGAAGCCAATCATCGTCCGACCAAAGGTGGTGCTAGCTCGGCCTGGCCGGGACTCGCCAACAATTCGGACGTGCCGTATCCGAACGCCTGGATGCGACTGAAACGCGCGGGCAATGTGTTTACCGCTTATCGCGGTAACGATGGCCTTGCCTGGCAACAGATTGCGACGATCACGATTGAGTTCCCGCAGACTGTTTACCTGGGGTTGGCAACAACCGCTCATAATAACAATCCGGGGAACACCACTTACGCTGAGTATCGTAACTTCAAGAACTTCAGCCCGTAAGTTGGCCGCGGTTCTGTCGATGTGAATTGAAAGAACTGCGATAGTCCAAGAAATATCAAAAGGCCGGCGAAAGCCGGCCTTTTTTTTTGCGCCCGCAGAGATTTCTTCGGAATTTGAGGCAGCAGTCACGCGGCCAAGGTGCTGCTTGTGGAAAACATGCGGCGAAGGCTAGTGTGGTGTTTGCGAAATACGATGCATTCTGTTGCGCCCAAAATGGCCCGATGACGAGGCACGCGGAGGGCGCATCCCATTCGTGGGGCTGTAACCGACGCGTAACGAAGTCAGCGGGCCATTTTCGGCGCAACCCTCGGGGCGGCCGTTCTTTTGGCCAGGCACTTCGTTGCGCCTCCCTTACAGATCCATTCCGGATATGCGCGGTCGGCGCGCCTCGCTCCTGACCAAAGCTCCTGGCCGCAGAATGCAGCGTATTTCGCAAACACCACACTAGGCCAGGAGCGGGAGAGAAAACACCCCTGAAAACCGATGTGCCAGTCGATGAGCCAATCCGGAAAGTCCCCCAACAGTCCAGGTGGATCGATCCCCCGCTGGTGCAACACAATTACTTCTGCTGTTGTGATCAGCCAGTTTGGACGCTCTACCTGTTGCTCACCAGCGTGGGCGATGGGTGAGAAGCCGTTTTGTCTTCTGCGCTTCCTCAGGGAGTGCGCAGACCGAAATGGGTCAGCTTCTCGCGCATGGTCTGGCGCGAGACGTTCAGCCAGCGGGCGGCTTTGGCTTGGTTGCCTTGCGCCAGTTCAATCGCACGCGTGAAGAGTTGTCGTTCCACGGCTTCAATCACGGCAGCGTAGGCGTCCGACAGCGTTTCCTCACGGGCGGCGTCAAGACATTCGTCAATGAACGTTGCCAGGGTTTGTTCAGAAGCCACAGTCGTGTCGCTCCGTTTCAGCAGCACAGCTTTGAAATTGTCCACACTGATGGGAAAATCGCGGGCGAGGAGCAACGCCTGCCGGAGCACATTCGCGAGTTGCCGTACATTGCCTGGCCAGCGTTGCTGCTGAAGCCAGGCAACGGCTTCGGGCTGGATTGCGGCGGCGTTCAATTGCAGCTCGGCCTCGAAGCGACGCAGGAAATACTTTGTCAGTTCGGGAGTGTCTTCCAACCGGCTGCGCAGCGGCGGCAGGTGGATGACAAATGAACTGAGGCGGTAGAATAGATCCTCGCGAAAGTGCTTCTCGCGGATGGCGATTTCCAGGTCGCGATGTGTAGCGGCGATGATACGAACGTCCACCGGAATGTTGTCTTTGCCACCGACGCGCTGGATGCATTTGTCCTGAAGGACACGCAAGAGCTTGGCCTGGGTGAAGGCGGTCATGTCGCCGATCTCATCCAGGAACAGTGTGCCGCCGTCTGCCTGCTCGAAGCGGCCAATGCGCCGGGATTCCGCGCCTGTGAACGCGCCGCGTTCGTGGCCGAATAATTCGCTCTCGAGCAATGTTTCGGGAATCGCCGCGCAATTCACGGCGATGAACGGTTTGTCGGCGCGGGTGCTGTGTTGGTAAAGAGCGCGGGCGACCAGTTCCTTGCCTGTGCCGGTCTCCCCGCGAATGAGGACCGCGACTGGTTTGGCCGCGACACGGCCAATCTCTTTGCAGACCTCCTGCATCACGCGGCTGTTGCCGACGATGGCATCGCCCGTCGAAGCGGCCTCGCCCAAATCCACCGGCGCGCTCATCAGCCGCGCGCTCGATATAGCCGTGGCGGTGACTTCCAACAAATCCTCCATCTCGAATGGTTTGATCAGATACTCGAACGCGCCGCGTTTGGTCGCTTCGATGACTGTTTCCGTCGTGCCGAACGCGGTCATCAGCACAATGGGCAGGCGGGGTTTGGCCTCGTGCAACCGGCGAATAAGTTCCAAGCCGTCAATGCCCGGCAACCGCAGGTCGGTGATGACGACATCGAAGTTCTCCATATGCGCGCGGTCGAATCCTTCGTCGCCGCGATGTGCAACGACCACGCAGTAGCCCTCCGACTTGAGCAGTTTCTCCAGAGACACGGCGGCGCGCGCGTCGTCTTCAATCAACAGGATGTGAGCAGAGGTCGTGTTCATGAGTTGTGAGCAAATGGAAGGATAATACTGAGGATTGTCCCTTGCCCGACTTGCGTTTGGTATTCGAGCCGGCCGCCGTGTTTTTCCAAAATTCGCGCGGCGATGCTGAGGCCCAGCCCCGTTCCGGATTCCTTGGTGGTGAAGAATGGATCGAAGAGCCGCTTCTGGACTTCGGGCGGGATGCCCTTGCCCGTGTCTTCCACTTCCAGCACGGCAACGTGCGGCGCACGACCGCCGCCGCGTCCGGGTTTCGTGCGGGTGCGCAGGGTGATCGAACCATTCTGTCCGATGCTCTCCGCTGCGTTCTTGACGAGGTTAATAAGCACTTGCTTGATCTGCTGCGGATCGGCCTGAATTTCCGGGTCGGCGAGGAATTCGTGCTTGAGCGTGATGGCCTTTTTCTCCAGCTCCGGCGCGAGCAAACGGGCTAGTTCACGGAATGGCGTCGTGGCCTTGATTGTTTCAAACCGAGGTTCGGATGGGCGCGCAAAAACCAGAAAGTCCTTGATGATTCCATCCAGGCGGGCGATTTCTTCACTGATGAACAGGTTGTCTTCCGCTGGCTCGGAATCTATGGGCAGAAGTTTCCGCTGGGTGAAGAGCCGGGCTTTAATGGCGGTGAGCGGATTGCGAATCTCATGCGCCACACCCGCCGCCATAGCGCCGAGCGACGCGAGTTTCTCCTGCCGTTCCATCAACGCGCGCGTTTCGATTAATTTGACCCGTAGCGGCGCAATCATTCCGCGGTAGACCATGACGGCGACCACAAGGCTTAGGACGACCAGCAGGGTCAGCGACGCGGCCAACAACACCTTTAACCCCGCGAAGGCTTGTTCTGAATCAGCACGAGCAACTT
The DNA here is from genome assembly GCA_022709905.1 of Verrucomicrobiota bacterium. Taxonomy (GTDB): domain Bacteria; phylum Verrucomicrobiota; class Verrucomicrobiia; order Limisphaerales; family UBA1319; genus JAKLHY01. Next base: position 102,234 of record JAKLHY010000001.1, read on the forward strand.
GAATCGACTCGCGCTGCGCTTCAGCCAGCCGCCGTCCCAGCGCGAATAGGGCGGCCGAGTCTTTTTCCGTTTGCTCGAACAATTCGGGCAGCGAGCCAGGGCCGGCAGTCCGCGCGCTTTCCTGAAGGATTTCGTGGCCCTTGGTCAAGTAGGATTGATAGGCGGACGTGAGGTCCTTCAGCACTTCACGCTCGGTTTGGCTGTCGGCGTTGACTTTGTGTTCCGCGAGCCGAGTCTTGAGCGCTTCGCTTTCCTGTTCAAAGGCGGCCCGGTCGGCAGGATTCTCATGAAGGTCGAACCGGAACAACGTATGGTTTAGCCGCAGGATGGTCGCATCGAGATGATCCGCCAGATGAAAGCCGCCCTGCTGCATCGCCTGGAATCGCTTCTGCAACTGGTCTGTGTGCCTCCAGGCACGGCGTTCAGTCCAGCCAATCAGCACCGCGCCCAACGCGACGGCCACCAGGAAGCCGGTCAATCGAAGTCTGATCGGTGATTTCATCGAAGTGACAATCCGCTGGCCGTTTTCTCGTTCACCATTCTAAGCTTAATCCGCATATTCTGCTGTCTTTCGAGACAACTCTGCCCGCCCACGCTCGATCCTTATCCCGATATATCGGGATGGGCATGTACGCCACCCGCGCCTCGTTTGCACGGTAACTCTCTCGCCGCGAATCTATAGCTATTTACGAGATACTACACTAGAGGAAATTAGCGCGAATCGAACCAAAACGCACCCGTAGATTAGGGGCAAAAGCGAATATCAAACTCAACCCACCAACAGCCACCGGGGATTGTTGGCATGGTGCGGACCCAAGGCAGACCGCACACTGAACCGGCGGAAAAGCGATCCCGCGTGCTGCTCAGATTTTCACTGTGGCAATCCGCTGGCCAGCACTGGCAACCGGCTGGTCATTTCGGGCTGAACCCGCGACGAGCAGAATAGCATAACTGGCTGGTTTTCAGGCGCCATTCCACCCCCAAGCGAACTGGCACGGAAGCAGCTACGGTCCAACGACTGGAATCTAACCAATAGCAAACATACACCAAAGAGAATGAGGTGACGATGGCAGCGACTAGAGTTTTAAAATCGTTCCAGCCGATTTCCCCGGATCCGGTTGCAGAGTTGATCGATCCGGCCATGTTCATTGGTGCTGCTCCGATGCCGGTGAAAGAACCTCCCCACCCTTCCCAAGCTCGCGAGCAGTGGCCGGCGGACGACCGGGAGACTGCTCGTGTTCAGCCCTATAACCGCTGGGGGATCAAAGAATAGGAACCTCCAACGAAACCTATGATTTTGTTGCTATTCATCACAACAATGGCTATCGCGCTCCTGGCGCAGTGGCACGTCAAACGCATTTATCATCGCTACAGCCGTGTGCCGGCAATGGCGGGCTACACCGGTGCGGAAGTGGCGCGTGAGATTTTAAGCGCCGCCGGGATTGGAGATGTTTCGATTCACGAGCACGAGGAGTTATTGGGCGATCACTACGACCCGCCGCGCAAACGGCTCGTGCTTTCCTCTGCCAATTATCACGGCACATCGCTGGCGGCCATCGGCGTGTCGGCGCACGAATGCGGTCACGCCATCCAGCACAAGCAGGCCTATGCGCCATTGCATTTGCGCATGGCAGCGATAGGCATTACCAGTTTTGCCAGTCAGATTGTTCTGTGGCTTCCGCTGGTAGGAATCATGACAGGGATTCTCGCGATGCATGTCGGCTTGCTCCTCATGGCCGTGGCTTGGGGAATCATCATGGCCTTCAACCTCATCACCTTGCCGGTGGAATTCGACGCCTCGCGCCGCGCCAAACTGCTGCTCGGCCAGATGGGTTTCGTGGAATCCACCGAGGAGCGCGAGGGCGTGACGCGGGTTCTGAACGCGGCCGGATGGACTTACGTCGCTGCGTTCATCACGTCGCTGGCCTATTTTCTTTGGCACCTGCTGCCGCTGTTGACCGGGAGGGACCGCGACTAAAGGCCGGAGAAACCATGCCGGTCAGAAAATGACTATACAAACCTCCCCCCCCACCGGACGGCGTCCAGGTTTAGCCAATGTCTATGATTGAAGCCCCTGACCTCGCGAAGAAATTCAACAGTCACGTCGCCCTCGCCGAACGCGCCGCCGCCACCGCCGGTTCGTCTCGCCCGAGTCTGATTCGCCGACTTTACGATTGGACCTTGAGTTGGGCTCACCGGCCCGGCGGCACGTGGGCTTTGTTCGGTATTGCGTTTGTCGAATCCTCCTTCTTTCCAATCCCGCCGGACGTGCTCCTGCTGGCGCTCTGTGTCGGAGCGCCGAAAAGATCGTTCTGGTTCGCTTTGGTTAGTTCCGCCGGTTCGGTGTTGGGCGGGATGTTCGGTTACTTCATCGGCGCGACCGCATGGCACGTGTTGCATGGTTGGTTCATACCGTATGTGTTTTCGCAAGAGTTATTTATTAATGTGCAGCAACTCTACCAGGGCAACGCGTTCGTGGCGGTATTAACCGCGGCGTTCACTCCGATCCCGTACAAGGTGTTCACCGTGGCCGCCGGCGTGTTTGACGTGAACTTCTGGACGTTGGTAAGCGCGTCGGTCGTCGGTCGTTCAGCCCGGTTTTTCCTGGTGGGCGGATTTCTCTATTTGTTCGGCCCCCCGGTCAAAACGTTGCTGGAAAAATATTTTGATTGGTTTGCCTGGGGCTTGCTGGCTGTGGGCATCGCCGGATTCGTGGCCTTGAAATTCATTTGATATGGCGACCGAATACTGGATTTGGGGCGGCTTCACGCGGTAGACGCAGTACGATCCGCGGAAAAACTTTGTTTACAGGCTGATCCTAAGTCGGAGGTCAAACGCAAGCGTGATCTGACGGTATTCTGGGCCGAGCGCAACACGCACAAGACGGCCGAGGAGTTGCTCAATTTAGCGACCAGGCCATTCGCCCCGGTCAAGGCCAATTAGAGAGGTTCCTTGACGGCGGGAGCGTTTTTTTTCATCATGTTGGCTGGCTTTTATGTTTTGGGATAAGTCGGCAGAAACCATTGATCGTTCGGCACTTGAGAAACTTCAACTGACGCGGTTGCAGGAAACTGTGGGTCGTGTGTTGAAGCATGTGCCCTTTTACCAGCAGCAATTTGCTCAAGCAGCCATCCCATCGGATGTCATTCGGGAATTGGCGGATATCCGGCGGTTGCCGTTTACCACTAACGCCGATTTGCGCGCCCAATATCCAAGGGGCTTTTTGGTGGGAGACGGGGGCGGACCGGTGCGTTTGCATACCTCGAGCGGAACGACGGGCAAGCCGAAGGCGATCTTTTTTTCGCGGGGGGATATTGATCGGGCGGCGAATTTGGCGGCGCGCTGCTTGGTGATGAGCGGCAACACGGATCGGGACATCCTGCAGAACATGATGACTTACGGGCTCTTTACGGGGGCCCTGATGATGCACTACGGCGCCGAGAAGGTGGGCATGATGGTGATTCCCGCCGGGCCGGGTAATTCAGAAAAGCAGCTCTTATTGATGCAGGATTTCAGTTCAACGGTCTTTCACACGACGCCGAGTTATGCGTTGTATTTCGCCGATTTTATGGAGAAGAAAGGGGTGGATCCGCGGCGGGATCTTTCCCTGAAAAGGGCCTTCATTGGGGCGGAACCTTATTCGGAGGAAACGCGTCGGAAGATCGAGGAGGCCTTTGGAATTGAGGTGTATAACTCGTATGGGCTTTCGGAGATGAACGGTCCGGGAGTGGCATTTGAATGCGCCGCGAAACAGGGAATGCACCTCTGGGAAGACCATTTTCTGATGGAAGTGCTGGATCCCGTCACAAATGAGCCCGTGCCGGAAGGATGTCCGGGCGAACTGGTGTTGACGACGCTTTGCCGGGAGGCCATGCCGCTGATCCGGTATCGGACCCGAGACATTACCTCGGTAGTGGCCGAACCTTGTTCTTGCGGGCGAACGCACCGCCGGATTCGGCGCATCACGGGCCGGACGGACGATATGCTGATTGTGCGTGGGGCCAACATCTATCCGCAACAGATCGAACGGATCTTGATGAGCGTGCCGGGAGTGGGCCGGAATTATCTGATTTGCCTTTCGGGATTGGACGAGATGACGGTGAAGGTGGAGTTATCAGCGTCTGAGTTCGATGGGCGGGTGGAACGTCTGGTGCACCTGCAGACCCAGCTGACCGAACGGTTAAGGGCGGAGATCATGGTGAAGCCACTGGTGGAACTGGTGCCCCCGGGCTCGTTGCCGCCGAGCGAGGGCAAGGCCAAGAGGGTCATTGACAATCGCGCGCTTTAATGGAGGAAAAATTATGAGTGTGATCCGGTTGATCGCAGTTTTTTCCGAGAACAAAGTGGGCCAATTGTCCAAACTGACGGGAATACTGGCTGAAAACGGGATTAATATTCGCTGCGTGACCATCGCCACTTCGGAGAAATTCGGAGTGGTCAAGTTACTGGTGGACCAGCCCGAGATTGCCTGGCGCAAGCTCCAGGAGCAGAACCTGACGGTCTCGTGGACCGACGCGCTCGCGGTTGAGGTTGAGGACAAACCGGGCGGGTTGCATCGGATCGCCGAGGCCCTGGCCCGCCATGGAATCAACCTGGAGAACTCATCCGGTTTTGTGGCGTGCCGCCGCGCCATTCTGCTGGTCGAAACCAGCAATCCTCAGGAGGCCCGCCGCGTTTTGGAGGAGGAACGATTTCGTTTGCTGACCTCGTCTGAGCTCATGGCGATATAGCCTGAAATCCCGCAAAGGACCGGAGGGATTCAGACGCCCTGGTGGCGTTGTTGACGGGGCGGGGGATGGGTGTTCGGTTGGGTCCGGCTTGATGACAAGGTTGGGAATACGGCTTTGAGCGAGGGAGGAATTTCGGTCCGTCCACATCGACGCAAGTCATCCGCCAGGCTGGAGACGACCTGAGCCGAGGGCTGGCGCAGCACGCCGGTCAAATAGAAATAGAGTTCCTCAACCAAGCGGGTCAGAGCGATGCCGTGCTGTCTTCGAAGGCGGTGAAAAAGCCAATCCGAAAATTCCAGGAAGGCATGGAATGGGCTGGAGGCATCCTGCCAGATCATGCGGTGGCTGGAGTGGAAGTTCCCGCTGTTTGCAACGAGGTCCCAAAAGCGGGCGAACCGTTTCAGCCGTTGCAGAAGGAGGAACGGCAGGAGCTTGTTTTGAAGGAGTTCGTAAGGAGCGGCGGAATGATAAATCATCTGCCATTCCTGATCGTGCCGCTGAATGAGACACCCCCTGAGTCTCTTGAGAATGCCGACTTGGATCTCGTGAGGATTCCAGAAGACCAAGCGATCAAAACCCTCGGCAAAACTGTCGAGAGTCTCCCCGGGAAGGCCAACAATCAGGTCCGCATGGAGGTGGACGCCTGTGTCTTCACGCAAATGACGCATCACCTGCTCGAGTTGCCGGTAGTCTTGATGGCGTTGGATTCGTTCAGCCACCGACGGATTGAAGGTTTGGATTCCGACCTCAAACTGGAGTGTTCCCCGAGGGAACTGAGCCGCAAGTTCGATCTGCGCGGGAGTCAATCGATCCGGGATGATTTCGAAGTGCAAGAATAGGCCGGGTTCAGACCGGCCCAGGAAAAAATTCAAGAAACCGTCATAATGATCGCGGGTGATATTGAAACTGCGATCCACGAATTTGAATCGCCGGCAGCCTTGATTCCACAAATTCTCAAGGGCCGACAGAATTCGCGTCAAGGGAAAAAGACGAACGCCCGAATCGAGCGCGGAAAGGCAGAACTCACACCGAAACGGGCATCCGCGTGAGGTTTCCAAATAGACAATCCGATGGTTTAGATCCTGGGGAGTGTAGAAAGAATAAGGAAGGACGAGGTGATCCGGGTTGGGGGGGGACGCCGGGATCAGCTGCTCTTTCGGGGGATTGCCATCGAGGATCTGACGGCAAAGCTCACGGAACTTGAGATCGGCTTCTCCGGTAATAATGTAATCAACCAGTCTGGCGAAGGGTGGCAGATCGTCTGGGAAACTGACTTCTGGCCCCCCTGCGATGAGGATCAGATCCGGGCGTAATCGCTTCAAGAGGGTTGCCAATTCGGTGAGGGGAGTCACATTCCAGATGTAAACACCCAGGCCAATGATCCGCGGCTCATCCGCGAGCAAGGCCTCGGCAACCTCGATGGGACGTTGGTTAATGTCGAACTCACGCAGGACGCTGCAGGATTGCAGATCGCCCAGATTGGCGAGCAGGTATCGCAGTCCAAAGCCCGAGTGGACATACTTCGCGTTCAGCGTGGTGAGGATGATGTCAGCCATGATTCATGCCTGTTACGGATAGAATAGCCCGTTGTCATGCTGGATCCAATCCTTCCCCGCTTGTTTTAAGCGCCGAAAGGTTTATCCTAGGGCCATGATCAATGGTTTTTCAGGCATGAGGGGAATAAGGCTGGTTTTGTTAGCAGTCTTCTGTGTTGCCGCGCTTTCAAGCCAGGGTGAAACAAACGATTTTGTTGTTGACGAATCGGAAACTCGAATAACGGTCTCCGGGATCGTTGCCGGTCTGACTGTCCAAGAACAGGCGGCTGGCAGTCTGAGCGCCTCCGCCAAAGGCACTCTCCGGATCGAAACGCAGGCCCAAACTATCCGATTTGTCGGCGGCAGCCTCCTCGATTTTGTCACCAACGGCTCATGGTCGCCCTTGCCAGATGGCGGCGACGGAACCGCGCCCGGCGATTTTGGAGCGAAAGCTTCCGGTCTGATTGGAAACGGTGAAGCGGCGTTGCGGGATATTGAGTTTGACGTTGTGAGTGATGTGCTTGCCGTGGATAGTCAGGGGCGATTTGACGGGCGTCAGCTCGTGTTTGCCTTTCCTCCGGATGCCTCCTCGGTTTTGAGTTATCGAATCCGGTCCTTTCTGGGGGTGTTTTCGGGGGTTCAGGAATTGAAGGGCCTCTCCACCAACCAGATAGCTTCGAGCGTGATCGAAGATTCGGATGCCGAAAACCAAATCTTGAGGATTTCGATGGATGCGAACCTGCTTTTCAGCCTAGTGGCTGAGGACGACAGCATCATGAATTTGAAAGGTCAGATTGTCGCGCGCAGATCCATATCTCCGGTGTTTCGGATACTTGAAATTGGCATTTTGGCCGAACCCAGTTCGCCTCGGATTCAGATCACTTGGAGTTCAAAGACAGGAGAGGTTTTCCGGGTTCAGGGCAGTGTCGACCTGAGGACTTGGGAAACCCTCACCTCCGATATTCAGGCGAGCGGCACGGTGACATCATGGAACGGACCGATGAACTCACCCTGCCAATTCTATCGTGTCATGCGCTTAGGAGGAGGAGCTTGAGGGCGTGAGCGGATCAGCGGCTGCGGAGGGGCGGAGATGGTCCTTAATGCACTGGAGCAATTCCTTGGGCTCAAATGGTTTGGCTAGGAAGTCGACTCCAGGCCTGGCGGGGATCCTCTGGCCGGCGACATCCAGGCAGTAACCGCTCATATAGATGACCTTGAGATCCCTGCAATCTTCATGCAAACGATCTGCCAGTTCCCGGCCAGAGAGACCATCGGGCATGATCATGTCGGTCAAGACCAAATGAACATCTTGTTTGCGGATGTTCCAGAGTTCCAGCGCTTCCTTGCCTGAGGCGGCTTCGATGACTTTGTAGCCATGACGTTCCAGGATTCGGCGGACCATACCACGAACGGCGGCATCGTCTTCGACCACAAGAACGCACTCGGTGCCTTCCTGGAAAACCGGTTCCTGAGGCACAGGGGTAGCGGGAGTAACCGCCCGTGGGGCGACTGGCAGAAAGAAACGGAACGTGGATCCTTTGCCGGGTTGGCTGTGGACTTCGATCCAGCCTTCATGCTGTTTGACGATCCCGTAGGCGGTGCACAATCCAAGGCCGGATGCTTTTCCAGATTCTTTGGTCGTGAAAAACGGCTCGAAGATCTTGGATAGGTTGAAAGGATCGATACCGCAGCCAGTGTCGACAACCGAAAATGAGACAAAGGACCCGGCCCGGCCTTCGGGATTCCGGTGGGAGTAATTTTCGTCCAATTCGGAGCTTTGAGTTCTGAGTCTTAGTTTCCCTCCGTGCGGCATGGCGTCCCGGGCATTGATCACGAGGTTAAAAATGACCTGCTCGAGCATGCATACATCCGCTTGGATCATGGGCAGATTGGGGGCATAGACAAGATCCAGTTCGATGTTTTCGCGCAACAGGCGTCGTATGGCCGGGGCCAGGTTTCCGAGGACCTCATTCAGGTTCAAAGGCTCGACAGAGAGGGGATGCCGACGTCCGAAAGCGAGTAGTTGGCGGGTGAGTTCCGAGGCCCTTTTTGTGGCCAGCGAGATGCTCTTGAGCGCTTCTTGAATATCGGCTTGGAGATCGGAACGAGTTAGCAGCAGACTGGCATGGCCTTGGACGACAGTGAGCATGTTACTGAAATCATGGGCTAGCCCGCCGGACAGGTGGCCGATGACTTCCATCTTTTGCGACTGCCGAAGCTGTTCCTCGAGGCGTTTACGTTCCGTGATATCGCGATTAGTGCCGCGAGACCCGATGAATAGACCTTCGTTGTTGTAAATGGGCTGGCAATGGTGCTCAATCCAGCGTTCCTCTTCGTCCGGGCGGACGATGCGAAACACCAGTCTTCCGCAATGTTGTTCCTGTTCTTCCTGCAGGTGTTGCCGCACCGACGGTAGATCCATCGGATGGATCAGCATCAAGAAAAGATTGGGATCCGTCAGGAAATCCTTGGCATGATGGGCGGTAATCCGCTTGCAGGAAGGAGAGCAGTAATTGAACTGGCCTGTGGGGCTTCGCCAGAATTCCCAATCATAGGTGTTGTCCGCCACAATCCGGTATTTCAACTCGGATTCCCGTAAGGCGGCTTGAGCTTGACGCCTCCAGTTGTCGCTTTCCAGGGCATCGAGGACAAAAGACATATCCAGCGCCAAGCCTTCGAGAAGCCGAACCGCATCGCGGTCGAAGAATCCAACCTCGCCGGAATAGAGCTGAAACGCGCCGACATAGAACTCCCCCGAGCGTATTGGAAAGGCGGCAGAGGACCGGTACCCCCGTTTGAGGGCCTCGTCTTTGCACAGCAGCATGCGTTCGTCGTGCTCGATATCGTTGCAGACGTAACCTTTGCCGCTGCGAATCGCGGGTCCGCTCAGCCCGCCCTCCTCCATATTCCGGGACAAGGTCATTTGGAGTTGGGCCAGATAGCCATCTTCATGGCCGAACCACGCGGCCGGATGCACTTTGCAGGCATGGAAATCAATCAGGCCGATCCAGGCCATTCGAAACTGGCCGTGGTGCACGGCGATCCGGCACATCTCCTTGAAGAGCTCACGGCGTTCCCGGATCAATACGGAAGCCTTGTTGATTTCGCTCAACATGGCGTAAATCCGATTCAGATGAGTGATTCGAATCTCGCCATGCTTGCGCATAGTGATGTCCCGGCTGATTCCCCGATAACCCGCATGGGCGCCGTTTCGATCCTGAATGGGTATGGCCCTGGTCTCCACCACGACCAGTTGTCCATCCTGCCGTTGCATGATGCTCTCGGAACTCCAACAAGCTGGGGAGACTGAATTGCACGGAGGATAATGGTTCTTGGCCTTATCCGCCTCTTCAAGAGGCATGAAATGGAAGCGGCTCTTGCCAAGAACCATTTGAGGTTCATAACCCAACAGCTCTTTAACATGCCGGTTGGAATAGGTAAGAACCGCATTTGCATCCTCTTCCCACAGCCAGTCTGACACATTTTCAACGAAGTCACGAAACGAACTAATGCTGCCATGGCGCTCCTCTCCCGCTGACGGGGTTTGAAAACGGTCAAACCGGTCGATCGCATGCAGAATGGCCGGACCAAGGCCGGCCAGGCGGGATCTCAAAACAAAACCAGCTGCTCCCTGTTTGATGGCTTCCTCCGTGAACGAGGGTGCGTCATCCTCGCCGACAAGGATGATTGGGATCTTTGGATTGTGGTGCCGTGCCAGATGGATGGCATCCATGCCCTCAAACCCCGGAATCTGGCACTCAGCAAGGATCAGATCCCATGTCTGTTCGCGCATGGCCTTCAGGAACGCTTCCTGGCTGGAGACACGGGAGACCAGTGAATTGAGACCTTGAATGGTCAAGGCATTCCGGATCTGTTCGGAGATATGCTCGTTATCCTCCACCAGAAGGATTTGCAGACATGACGTCATGATACACCTTACGACCTTTGTAGCTGCATGATCCACCTCTCATTAGAGCGAATCCACTGTGCCAAATTCGGAATATACAGTGTGCGCCAATATAATCCAGCAGATCTGTTCTGACAAATCGTTCTCTGTGCCCAAGCGCCTCGGCAGTATGCATCCTTGATCCTCAGAAGATACAGGATGGACATTGACTATTTATGAGGCTCTTCATACCGTGGCGGAGGGTAAACTCAACAACATGCTGGAAGTCGTCAAACAATTGCTGGCCTTGCAAGAACGAGATCGAAGCATCCATCATATTCGGGCTGAATTGGTGGGTTTCGAGGCGCAGCGTCGTGTTTTGCAGACCAAAGCTTCGGAGAGCCAGACCCGCCTGGAGACCATTCGAACCCGCCTGAAGCAGATCGAGTCGGAAAGGAAGAAGCTGGAATTGGATGCCGAATCCAAGAAGCAGATGATCGAACGTTATTCGTTGCAACAGTATCAGACCAAGAAGAATGACGAATACCGGGCTCTGACTCATGAAATCGACAACTGCCGGCAGGCGATCGTGGGATTGGAGGATCGGCAGCTTGATTTGATGGAACAGGCGGAGGCAGCTCAAAAAGAGGAAACGGCGTTGCTCGGAGAAGTGCGGGCAATCCAGGAAGTCGTTTGCGCCAAGATGGATGAGTTGAAAGCGCGCGAGACCGAGTTGAATCGTGATCTGGAGGCCTTGTCAAGCGAACGGACCCTGCTGGCGGCGGCGGTGGCAGAACCGTATCGCGTGAGATACGAGCGATGCCTGAAACAAAGAGGGGAAAAGGTTCTGGTGGGCATCGATCATGGCGTGTGCGCCGGCTGTCATATGCGCCTGACCCCCCAGACGCTGGTCTCCTGTCAGAGTGACGAGGAGATTGTGACCTGTCCGAATTGCGGTCGCATCCTTTACTACACTCCCGAGATGGATCTGGCTCACCCCGAGGATTGATGCTTTTGCGGCTTGGAATCTTCGAAACAGAAAAGAGTTCTTGTATACCACCAGATCCTGGATAGAGTGGCGCGATTCCGCCGTTGCCGATTCCACGGCAACTTAGAATCAATAACGAGCATCTGATTATGGATACCATCTGGAAATCGAATCAAAACGGTCTGATCGTTGGGTGTGCTCGAAGCCTCGGCCTGCTTTCCTTGCTGCTTGTTTACGGGGTCCTCGGCCTGGAGATGACGGGAGAAGTGGTTTACGACAATACTTTTGGCTACCGGGATTCGTGGTATTCCTCCCGGAATGAGTTTGGCGACGACGTGACACTGTCGGGCAAGGCCAGAAGCATTTCCTCGTTTGATGTGGAGTATTTCGGCGAGTTCAATGCCACGGGAGCCGAAAGCGCTCGCATCCGGTTTTACGCCAACGATGGACCTCAGTTATCTCCCTCAACTTTGCTGTATGAGAGCGGGCGTCTCCCCATTTATCCGGGCTACAATCTGGCCAGCCTGAGGGGGCTCGCGATCAGCGTCAGCAACAATTTTACTTGGAGCATTGTCTTCGAAGGGCTCAGCGGCTCTTACAGCAATCGAGCGGGCCTGCTGATCTATGATCCGCCTGTTCTGGGCTCCAGCTATTCCGATTTCTGGATGAAGAAGGAAGGCGTGTGGGGGACCTATGTCTTGAAGAACAAGAATGCCAATTTTCCAGTTCGAATCCAGGCGGATCCAGATCCGTCCATGGAAATTTTATCTGAACAATCCCTGCCGGACGGGAGCCGGAAATTGGTGATCACCGGCCCGAATTTCAGCAGTGGAGAGTTGTGGTATTCGGACGACCAGACGGAATGGTTGCTGTTGCGCGAATTCAACATCGTCAGCGATTCCGTGGTTCTGGGAGATCGGACCGTCCCGCCCGGTGTGCCTCGTTCCTACCGGGTTGTTCGCTCGACGGTGCCCCGGCTGCAATTGTCATCCAAGGTCGTGCAGGATGGGGAAACGCAGCATCGTGTGATACGGGTGAGCGGCGCGCCCGGAAGCACCTTTACTCTGGAAACCGCCATTCGCATGGGGGACTGGCTTCCCCTGACGACTCATGTTTTTTGCAGCGGCATTGAGGAGATTACCGACCCTCCCGGCAGCAGTTTTGCCACCCGGTTCTATCGGGCGGTCAAAGGCCCTGAGATACCGGTTGTCCTGGGTTATCCCCATCTCTTGGCCAACGGCGCCGTCGAGTTTTTGGTGTCGGGCTCTCCGGGAATGGACTGTTTGATCCAGCGATCGGTGGATTTGCAGAATTGGACCACCGAGGCAACCCGGGCATTTAGTTACATGTCGAAAACGTTTAATTTTGTGAGCGAAGCCATGTTGGAGCCAGGGCCGGTCTATTACAGGGCCGTCCCGATCGCGCCATGACGAGGGGGGGAAGTTAGCCGACTTCCTGGGGGCCCTTGCCTCCGTTGACCAGGAAAAGGACGGCCATGCGGACGGCCAAGCCGTTGGTGACCTGCTGCAGGATGACCGAGCGCTCGCAATCGGCGATATCGCTGTCGATTTCAACGCCCCGGTTGATGGGGCCGGGATGCATGATCAGAACATCAGGCTTGGTGCGCGCTAACCGCGCCTGGTTGAGTCCAAAGAGGCTCGAGTACTCCCCGAGGCTGGGAAACATGGTTTTTCGCTGACGTTCGTGCTGGATGCGAAGCAGGTTGATGATATCGGCATCTTCGATGGCCTCCTCAACCCGATGGGACACCCGGCAACCCATCTGTTCAAAGACGCGTGGAACCAGGGTGGGAGGGCCGCATAAAGTAACCCGAGCCCCCAGTTTTGTTAAGGCCCAGATGTTTGAGCGCGCGACCCGGCTGTAAAGAATGTCTCCCAGGATGGTGACATTCAGCCCGGCGATCCTGCCTTTTTTTTCGCGAATCGTGAATGCGTCGAGGAGAGCCTGGGTCGGATGTTCATGCGCCCCATCTCCCGCATTCACTACGCTGGCGTTGAGAAATCGGGCCAGAAAATGTGGAGCCCCCGCCGCGCTGTGGCGTATGATGATGATGTCCGCATTCAAGGCTTCGAGATTGCGGGTGGTGTCCTTGAGTGTTTCCCCTTTCTTGAGGGACGAGATTTCCGCCGAAAAATTGATGATGTCAGCCGTGAGCCTTTGGGCCGCCAGTTCGAAGCTGATCCGTGTGCGGGTCGATGGCTCCACGAAGAGGTTGATGACTGTTTTGCCCCGCAAGGCCGGCACCTTCTTGATCGCGCGTTCTCCCACCGCCTTGAATGCCTTGGCGGTGTCCAGGATTGTCAGGATCTCATCCTTGGTCAGAGACTCGGTGTCGAGCAGGTGTTTACGATGCCAGGCCATTGGGTTTTAAAACGACCGAATCCGTCATGCCGTCTTCCTCGAGCAGGACATCCACCCGATCCTCGACGGCGGTTTCAATGGTTTTGCCAGTGTAGTCGGCGCTGATCGGCAACTCCCGATGGCCGCGATCCACGAGGACGGCCAATTGGATGGACTGGGGGCGTCCGAAGTCATTCAGGGCGTCCATGGCGGCACGAACCGTGCGGCCGTGAAATAGCACGTCGTCCACTAGAACCACCGTTTTTCCGTTCAAGTCGAAAGGAATTTCAGTGGGGTGCACATGCGCCGGTAGCCGGTGGTCCAAGTCATCTCGGTGCATGCTGACATCCACATTGCCCACCGGCACAGGCTGCTGCCACAGCGCTTCGAGCAACCGGGATATCCGCACTGCCAGGTGAACGCCGCCTCGCTGGATTCCGATGAGAACGACCGCGGTGTTGCCCCTATTACGACAGGCAATCTTGTCAGCTAAGTCCTTCAGGACAAGCGCTATCGCTCGTTTGCTTAAGAGTTGCTTGAGTGCTTCAGTCATGATAACAGACTATCCACACCTTCCTCCCCCTCACTCGCCGCGTCGGACTCGTCATTTAAACGATGCCCTTCGCATCGAGAAACCCATAGCCCGGACTTCTCCGTCAGACCGAGGGTTGGTTGGCTTGACGGCTTCGACGCCAGTTAGCGCGATGCTTTACCACCCAGTCAACCAAAGCCCGCTCGAAGCCGATATCATGACCGGCCTTCTCGGACTCCAACCATTTGTGCTTGAGAATCTCCTCTTTCTCCGCGAGAAACTCGCGGTAGAGAGAGGAATTCTTCAGAAAATCCGGACCATCACTACTCGAAGACTGATCATTCATGTTCGAACATTGTGACGTGCAATCGTCAGCGTTAATGCCAATTTAACACGGGCTCTTCCGCTGACAATACAATTCTGGTTAATTAGTGAATGATATAATTGAAGGTCTGTCCGCCAGTCTGGGTTCTTCAGGGATCGGACAAGCGCTCGAGGCGGATGTTGCGATAGGCAACCGCGGTTTGATAGGCCGCGAGGCCGAAGGGCTTCGAGAGCTCGATCTCACCGGCTCTCAACGTCAGACGGCGTCCGGTAGTCTTCACTTCGACCACCTTCTCTTTTTCCAGCCAGGCTTCCAGCTTGGCAGGGGTGATCCGGACCCTGATCGGATACCATCGGCCCGATTCAAATCCCTTGAATTTAGTGGTTTCATTCTCTGAGGCATCGAACCCATCGATGCTGGATATGCCGACCACCCCGCCCCCCCAACCGCCAACGATCAGGCTGCAGTGAGTGTCATTCACGGGAAAGGTCAGTCCGCAGAAGAAGTCGTTTCCATCCAACCGCATGGCCTCGAGGGACACTTCATAGTTCATGACAGGAACCTCATTGGTGTATTGGATGCCCGTCAGGATGGCGCCCATTTCCATGACAACGACGGAACCTTTGGCCTCGCTTTCGGTGTTGTTCTTCTTCAGGTTTTCAGCCGCCCGGTCCGAGAGCGATTCCACGACCTTTTTCATGGACTCGACTCGCACGTCGCCGTGACCGGCGAAATCGGTAATCTTCCATCCGCGGAGGGATTCGCCATCGAACAAATCCAGAGTGGCCAGGGAAGATTCCTTGGTGGCTGGAGCGTTGGTCTTGGAGGCGCTCGGGGCGGTTGAAGTGTCGGCAGCCGAACACGAGGGAGATAGGCTCGCCAAAGCCAGGCCTGTCAGGACGATCAGACGGATGAGGATCGGGGGAGTGTGTTTCGAAGTCATGAAAGAATCAGAGCGCATCATGGTAGCCTCCTATGAGAGAACAATTCATTGAGCAAGTTGTCATCGCTTGCCTGTGGCAAGGTCATTGTTTTTTCGCTTTCTGTTCCCGCAAGAACCGCAGCCAAGCATCCATGCCGTGACCGGTCTTTGCCGACACTTCAAGGATTGTGGCATGATGACTGATCCGATGCAAGTTGGCGATGGCTTGTTCCCGGTTGAATCCCGCAGCCTCGGAAAGGTCGTTCTTGCTGATGATCGCCACATGGGCCGAATGAAACATCGGCGGATACTTCAACGGCTTGTCTTCTCCTTCGGTGACCGACAGCATGACGATGCGCAGGTCCTCGCCCAGGTCATAGGCGGCCGGGCAGACCAGATTCCCTACGTTTTCAATGATCAGGATGTCGAGGGTATCCAAGGGCAGCTGGGAAGCGGCGCGGGCAATCATCGCGGCGTCCAGATGGCAAAGGGTTCCGGTGTTGATCTGAACCACAGGAGCGCCGGTGGCCTGCAATCGCCGGGCATCATTGTCGGTCGCAAGATCTCCCACAATGATCCCGGCCCGCAGGGCAGGGGCGAGGCCTTCAACCGTCTTCTGAACGAACGTGGTCTTCCCCGAACCGGGTGATGATAGAACGTTAAGGACCAGCAGTTGTTTGGCTAAAAAGAATCCGCGGTTTCGTTCAGCCAACCGATCGTTCTGCTCGAGGATCGGCTCATCCAGGAGAAGGGTCTTGGTGGGCGGGTCTTGAGAAGGAGACCCCTGTTTCCCGCCGGATATTTGATCCGGATGATGATCCAGTTCGTGGGGTTGGCCATGCTCCTGGTGCGCCGATGGTTTCGGGGCGGGAGTAGAAACACGAGCGGATTGACCTGACACAGGGGCAACTCCCGGCTCAGGTTTTTTGTTGCAGCCACATTCCTGGCACATATCAAGATACCTCCACTGATTTGAGATGGAGCTCGCGCCCCCGCCTTAACTCGGAGGCCAGAGTTCCACATTTCGGGCATTCAAAAAGCAGATCCGGGGATTGAAATTCACTCCGACAGGCGCCGCACCAGCAGGTGGCAGGTATGAATTCCACGTCAAGGAGGGCTTCGGCCGCGATGGTGTTTTGCCGCAGCGTCTCGAAGGCAAACTGAAGGGCTTCGGGCACGACTCCGCTCAGGGCGCCGACCTGGAGCTGGAGCTGGTGAATCCGAGTGGCTCCTGTGGCCTCCGCCTTGGCGATCGCCATCGCGAGCGTATTCTGCATAATGCCAACCTCATGCATGGCTGTTCAGGGGGTCGGAGTTTTTGGGCTGGCGAAAAGAGTTGGGAATCAGGCGTTTGAGGAGACGGTCAATTTTGTCGAGAGCCACGGTTTTGTTGTGGTTTGCGGCGACAGAGAGTCCCTGGGCAAAATCCACTGTGAAGACCGGCACTCGGACCCACCAGGCTTCCGGCATCCGCCCGTGAATAGCCTGGCAGAGGGCCAACAGGCTCTCGGGATTGGCCAGATGTGTTCTCCACAGGTCTGCTGCGCGCAAAATCACCGGAGTAACGCTAACCTCCGAAATCGCGGAGTCAAGGCAGGCATCGACAAAAATCGCGAAACGACATGGGCAGATCAACTCGACGGTCTCGGGCAGCAATTGATGAAGATCCGCAGTCACGACTCCCCGGATATGTTGGGCCTCAATAGCCCGGACGATATGTCGGCCGATCGCATCATCGCCGCGCAGTTCATTTCCGTAGCCGATGATGATGACTTGGGAAGAACGTTCTGGCGGCCCGGAGTCGGGAGACTCAAGACTGTCGGATTTCATCCAGCAGTGTTCCGTCTGCGCCCAACAGCCGGATTTCGAGGGGCATGACACCCGCCGCGTGCGTGGAACAACTCAGGCAGGGATCAAAGGCCCGTATGCCGGCTTCGACGCGGTTGAGCATGCCTTCGGGGATCTTTGGGCCGCGAATGTAGTGGCGCGCGATCTGTTCAACCGTACGGTTCATCGCAAGGTTATTCTGGCCCGTGGCAATGATCATGTTCACCTTGGTGATCTTGCCGTCGGTATCGACCTGGTAATGATGAAACAAAGTGCCGCGAGGAGCCTCGCTGGCTCCCACCCCGACCAGCTTGTTGATGCCGGCATCGGCCCGCAACCGGTTCGACGACAGCTCGGCATCATCCAACAACTCTTCGATTCGTTCCAGGCTGGCGAGGATTTCAATCAAACGCGCATAGTGATACTGAAACGAGGAGGTGACCGTGTCATTGCCGCGTTCCCGATACTCTTCCCATTCTTTCTGCGCCAAGGGAGTGCGAAGATGAGAGCAGACATTCAGCCGGGCCAGCGGTCCCACGCGATACATCCCGTCCGGATAGCCCAACGGACGATAGAAAGGGGATTTTAGATAGGAATCCGTTTGGACTGCCTCTCCGATGTATTCCTGATAGCGAGCTGGATCGATCGAGTCCGCCAGGACGTTGCCGCCGCTGTCGACAAATCTCAGACGGCCATCGTAGTGTTCCCATTCGCCCTCGGGACCGACGAGCCCCATAAAAAGGGAGGGAAAGTTGCCGAAGATTTGGGATTCGCGGGAATATTTCTTCAGAAGGCTTTTATACTGCGCCAGGGCATGGCGCGCGATGTCGAGCGCATCGGGCAACCGTTGTTTGATCCGCTCCTTGTGTGCAGCGGCGAGCGCTGAACGCACGCCCCCGGGCACGGCCCAAGCCGGGTGAATCTTGCTGCCGCCCAGGGCCTCGATGATTTCCTGCCCGAATTGACGAAGGCGAATTCCGCTCCGGGCCAGTTCCGGATGGGCGGCGATCAAGCCGAAGATGTTACGTTGAGCCGGAGCGCTGTCCCAACCGAGCAGCAGGTCCGGCGCGCTCAAGTGGAAAAAACTCAAGGCATGGGATTGCACGATCTGGCCGAGGTTCATCAAACGGCGGAGCTTCTCGGCGGCCGGGGGGATGTCCACCGCCAGAATCTGATCGCCAGCCTTGGCCGAAGACAGCAAGTGGCTGACCGGACAAATGCCGCAGACGCGAGCGGTAATCCCGGCCATTTCCCATAACGGCCGACCCTCGCAGAACCGTTCGAACCCACGGAATTCGGTGACATGAAAACGTGCGTCGGCCACATGACCGCTATCGTCCAGCTGGATGGTAATCTTGGCGTGGCCTTCGATGCGGGTTACCGGGTCTATGACAATCCGTTCAGCCATAAAGATATGAAAGTGTTCTTTAGTTCAATTGTCGAAACGGCAAACAAGGCAACGACACCAGCGTCAGCCGAATTTTAAGTCGCGTCCGGCGAGGTTCGGGGATTCTCCTTGCAGCAATCGCTCCAGGACCAGCCGAATGCGCGCGGCTGGAGGGGGGCATCCCGGCAAGTAGATTTCGACGGGAACCACCTCGTGGACAGGCAGCACCTGGTCCAGCAAGACTGGGACGATGCCGGGGGCCGACGGGATGCTCGCCTGGATCTCCGCGGCCTCGAGGTAAGCGCGCTGCAGCACGGGCATCTTCGATCCCAGCGGATTGCGCATGGCGGTTACGTTGCCGGTGACGGCGCAATCTCCAAAGGAAATCAGAGTTCGGGTGGCCCGGCGCACCTGGCGAATCATCTCGAGATGTTCCTCGTTGGCAACGGCGCCCTCGATCAGGGCGACATCGACCTGATCCGGATAACGTTTGATGTCGATGATCGGGCTGTAGACGACTTCCACTTTTTGGGAAAGCTCAATCAACCACTCGTCCAAGTCGAGAAAGGACATGTGGCAACCCGAACAGCCTCCCAGCCAGACGGTGGCGAATTTTATACGATCCATTGTTTCTTCTCCCGGGCGGTAACGATGAATTCAAGACGGGAACGATCCCGTTCCATCTCAGCGACGGTGGAACCTTTGCGGAAAATGGCGCCCGTCGGACAGGCATGCACGCATTTGCCGCAGGACGTGCAGCTGGCCGCCTCACCCCAGGGCTGATTCAGATCGGTGATGACATGAGCGGCCGCGCCACGGCCGGCGATATCCCAGGTATGAGCCCCTTCGACTTCGTTGCAGACGCGCACGCATCGCGAACAAAGGATGCACCGATTGTTGTCCAGACCGAAGAGCTTGTGGGTGATGTCCACCTCGCAGACAGGAAAACGGTAAGCGTATCGCACGTGATCCATGCCAACCTGGGTGGCGACGTCCTGCAATTCACAGTGCCCATTCACCACGCAGACCGCACAGACATGGTTGCGCTCGGCGAAGAGCAGCTCCAAGATCATCCGGCGATACCTTTGAAGTCGCGCCGTCGAGGTGAAAACCTCCATGCCTTCGGCCACCTTGGTCACACAAGCGGGGAACAACCGGGGCGAGCCCGCCAGTTCCACCATGCAGAGGCGACAGGCCCCCACATCCGATACGCCCTCCAAATGACAGAGGGTCGGGATGTCGATGCCGGCATCGCGGGCGGCTTCCAGGATGGTCTGATTTTCCTGAGCTCCCACGGTCTTGCCGTCGATCGTTAGTGTTTTCGCTCCCATAAGCTTTGCTCCCTATTCTTTGGCCGGCGCGGACAGGCTATCGTCCGATTTTCCAATGGGTTTGAGCAGATTCAGGTATTCCTCCCGGAAAAAGCGCAGGGTGCTGAGTACGGGATTGGGCGCGGTTTGTCCCAGGCCGCATAGGCTGGTATGCCGCACCAACTCGCACAATTCCTCGAGGTGCTTGAGATCTTCCTCCGTGGCCTTTCCTTGAAGAATCCGGTTCAGCATTTCATAGAGCTGCACGGTGCCGGTCCGGCAGGGAACACACTTGCCGCAGGATTCTTCTTTGCAGAACTCCATGAAAAAGCGGGCGACGTCCACCATGTTGGTCTGGTCGTCCATGACGATCATACCGCCCGATCCCATGATGGAGCCGATCTTTGAAAGGGAATCGTAATCCACCGGCGTGTCGAGCAGTGCGGCCGGGATGCAGCCGCCGGAAGGCCCGCCCGTCTGGACCGCTTTGACCTTGCCGCCATCCGGGACGCCCCCGCCCATCTCCTCGACGATCTGCCGCAGCGTGGTGCCCATGGGAACCTCGATCAAGCCGGTGTTGCGTATTTTGCCCGCCAAAGCGAAGACCTTCGTGCCTTTGCTCTTTTCTGTGCCCAGGCTCGCAAACCATTCCGGGCCTTTGGCCATGATGGCCGGCACGTTGGCGAATGTCTCCACGTTGTTGATGAGCGTCGGAAAGCCGAACAAACCGCTTTCGGCCGGATAAGGAGGCCTCGGCCGGGGAGTCCCGCGCTTGCCCTCGGTCGAAGCCATCAGAGCCGTTTCTTCGCCGCACACAAACGCTCCCGCCCCAATGCGGATTTCCACGTTGAAATTAAACGGAGACTCGAAAATTCCGCTGCCGAGGAGGTTGAGCTGTTTCGCCTGCCGAATGGCGGTTTGCAGCCGGCTGATGGCCAGGGGATACTCCGCCCGAACATAGACGAATCCCTGGCTCGCGCCGATGGCATAGGCGGCAATCGCCATGCCTTCCAGCACCCGATGCGGATCGCTCTCCAGCACGCTGCGATCCATGAAGGCCCCGGGATCGCCTTCATCCGCGTTGCAGATCACATATTTCTTCGTGCTTTCCGTCTTGGCCACCGTCTGCCATTTCAATCCCGTTGGATAGCCGGCTCCGCCTCGTCCGCGCAGACCGCTTTTGACGATGGTTTCGATGACCGACTTGGGCGTCAGTTCCAAAATGACATCGTGCAGGGCTTGGTATCCCCCCGACGCGATGTAGGACTCGATCCGCAGAGGATCCACCTGCCCGCTGGTTTCCAGCACCACCGAGACTTGTTTCGAAAAAAAGGGCTGTTGGGTATCGATGGTATTGACGGAGGTGGTCCCGCCTTTCAGCGTTGATACCAGAGAGGCGGTGTCCTCGGATCGCACTTTCTCATAAAGCGTTCCGTCCGGATCCTTTTGCACCAGCGGGCCCTGACAACAGAGACGCATGCAGCCGACTCCGCGCACCTCCACTTCGTCGGACAAGCCTTCTTCTTTCACGGCCTTTTCCAAACCGTCCTTGACGGCTTGGGCGCCTGACGACAAGCAGCCTGCCGCCACACAGCAACGTAAAACGTGCTTCTTTTGCCCCTGACGTTCCTTCTCCGCGATTGCCAATAGATCAGCGAGATCCATGTTTCGACCATCCTTTCACCAAGCTCAATGCATTTTCCGCAGTCACCTTGCCTGTCACCGTCCCGTCAAATACCACCGCGGGAGCAATTCCGCACGCGCCAATGCAGCGGGCGGTGATCAGGGAAATCTGGTTGTCCGGCGTGGTTTCCCCCGCCCGGATCCCCGTATGTTTCTCCAGCGTGGCCAGAATTCGGTCCGCTCCCTTCACATAGCAGGCCGTTCCCATGCAGATCACGCAGGTGTGCGCCCCCTTCGGTTTCAGGGAAAAATACTGGTAAAACGTCGCCACCCCAAACACGCTGCTCGGGGGAAGTTTCAAACTGGTGGCAATGTGCCGTAAGAGGTCATTGTCCAGATAACCAAACAACTCCTGGGCCGTATGAAGCACCTCGATCAAGGCATCCGGATTATACTGATGCCGCTTCATCGTGGTCTCGAGAATTTTATACCGCTTGTCCGCGGCCGGTGGCGCCGCAGATCCGCCGCTGGCCGGTGCTGTTGGTGTCGCTGCGTTCATGAGCATGCTTTATCAGGAATCCTTACAGACCCAAATTTGGCGGGCAACGCTGAAGTAAGAAAACTAATCCGTCAAGCCCGATCCTTCATTCTAATTACTTCTAGGAATCTTCGCGGTCGAATGCCGCAAGTCGGCCAGCGGCCGATTCCCAGTCGGCCGTCGCTTGCTGAAGGCGCTCCTGAAGGTCCTTAAGCTCGAGGTTGATCTCCACAGCCTGACGTGAATCCTGATAGGTCTCGGGTCTTTCGAGGGCCGCTACCAATTCAGCCTGACGGGATTCCATGGTGCCGATGTCCTTTTCCAACTGATGCACTGTGTCCTCGTGGACCTTGCGTTCGCGATAGCGGGCCTGCCGTTGCTCGGCGGCCAGGCGTTTTTGTTCCCGGCGTTCCCGGTTAAGGCTTGAGGTTGAATTTTTTGCGGAGTTTTCAGGACGGGCATTTCTGCTTTCGATCGCCTGGCGGGCGGCCGTTTTATCGAGGTAATATGGGTAATCGCCGGGATAATGGATCAGAGAACCGTTTTCGACATGGACAACATGATTGGCGAGCGATCGAATGAAGTAAACATCGTGGCTGATGAACACCAGTGTGCCGTCGAATTGGCTCAAGGCGTAAAGGAGGGCGTCGACGCTGGAAAGGTCAAGATGGGTGGTGGGTTCATCCATGAGCAAGAGGTTGGGAGGATCCAGCAACAATCGGACCAACGCGAGCCGGCTTTTTTCGCCGCCGCTCAGGACACTGATCTTTTTGAAAACATCGTCACCCCGAAAAAGAAAACAGCCGAGCACGCTGCGAACGAAGGTTTCTGTGAGGCGTTGGGGCGTATTGAAAGCCTCTTCGAGCACGGTCAGGTCGGGATGAAGACATTCGACTCGATATTGCGAATAATAGCCGGCTTTGACCTGGTGTCCGAGCTGTCGGAGGCCCGATTGCGGATGCAGCACCCCGGCGCAGAGTTTGAGCAGCGTTGATTTTCCCGCGCCATTTGGACCGACTAACACGATCCGTTGTCCTCGCTCGGCGCGAAAATCGATACCATCATAGACGAGATTGTCGCCGTAGCCAAACCGGACCTGGGACAGGGTGAGGACTTTGAGTCCGCTGCGCGGCGGTTGCGGAAACTGGAAATCGATCGTGGCCTCGGCAGCCTCGGGGGCCTCGATTTTATCCATGCGCTCGATTTGTTTGAGCTTGCTTTGGGCCTGGCTGGCCTTGGTATTTTTTGCCCGAAAACGATCTACAAATAATTGCAGACGAGCTATTTCTCGCTGTTGATTTTTCCAGGCGGCCAGCAGTTGTTCCTCGTTGGCTTCCCGCTGGTCCAGGTAGTCGTCGTAGTTGCCTCGATATCGAAAGATTCGTGCCTGCCTGATCTCCACAACACAGGTGACCAGTTGATTCAGGAAATCGCGGTCATGGGAAATCAGAATGATGGCGCCGGGGTATTCGCGAAGATACTCCTGGAACCAAAGGAGCGATTCCAGATCAAGGTGGTTGGTAGGTTCATCCAGAAGCAACAAATCGGGCTCATGAACCAGCAGACGAGCCAGATGCGCTCGCATCACCCAGCCGCCACTGAGTTCCCGAGCCGGTCGATCAAAGTCCCTTTCCCGGAATCCGAGACCACTCAGGATTCTCTTGGCTTTACCTTCCAATTCCCATCCGCCGAGAAGCGCAAAACGCAACGGATCGCCGGGATCCTTTGACGGTTGTCCTATGGATTCTGGAGCCAAATCTTTCCTTAAATTGCTCATTTCCAACGTGATGGCCATTGCAAGCTCCAGCACTGTCACCTCCCCGGTGGGGGCGCTTTCCTGGGGCAGATGTCCCACGCTTATGCCGCGCAGCATCTCGATTCGGCCTGCATCGGGCATTTCTTCTGCCAGGATCAGCTTGAAAAGGGTGGACTTCCCCGCTCCGTTTGGGCCGACCAAGCCGATTCGGTCTTCACGGTTAACCTGCATGGACACGTCCGAAAACAGGGTCCTTGCTCCGTAACTCTTGCCAATTTCAACCAACGTTAGCATTCCTGGCGTGGATTCTGGGGAATTTTTGATGGGTTAGGCAAGAAGGGAGTGGGAGAACAGGAGGAAAGGAGGATCGAAATCCGTGATGGCCGACACCGGCCAGAGACCCTCGGACCGGGCAGGTGAACGCCCAATTTGTGGGGGGGAGCAGCGAACCGAGGCCGCTCCAAGAACGGCGCGTTACTTGACAATCACGCCCTGGGGCTCGATCCCGGACGTTTGAGATTCGGGATGCTGATGGGTGAAGAGCAACAGCCAATCGCCTTCTGACGGGGTGGCAACTAAAAGGCTGTTTCCATTGATGGTGCCCGCCACCGGGAAACGAACGCCGCTGCGTGGATCGATCCATGTCCCCTGGGCATTGACGGGCAGAGCCGACAAACGGAGTTCAATCGTGCGGTCTTCTGGAATGTAAATCAGGGCTGTGTCGTCCATCTCGGTTTTTGCCGATGCGACATAACGCCGGGGATTTTCGCGTCCGGGCTGGAGCAACACCTGGTTGGGGGCGGGGCGTAACCGGCCGAAGTCAATAGAACTGAACACGTCGAAAACGACACGCATTTGCTCGGCGGCCGGCATCTCAAGGGCCTTTTGCCAGGGCAAAGGGATTCCTGAGTTGGGATGATCGACGGGCGGTTGGGTGCCATTGTCCCATCCCCAAACTCCATGGCCACCATAGGTGACACCTGCCGGCGGAGCGTTGAGAAGACTCCAATAGATCGCCCGACGGACGGTGTGGGCGCTGATCGGGGTGCGGGATTGGTAAGCGACATGGTTTTCGTAGGGGGGTTCCAGGTTGAGAAACGGGCGGACTGGAGCCTGGGTCCAATCGCGGGTGGGCGGTCCGGTCAACATCCATTCGAGGGTCGAATCGCCATCTCCATGTCCGCTCTGATATCCAAACAGGTCCAGCCAGGGTTCCTCGCGGAACTCGTCCATGATCCAATGCATTCCGCCCGGGTGCATGACGACAGGGGCATGGGGGAGATTCCCAAACACGGCGCGGCCGATTCGCCGCCACCGAGCGGCTTTCTCGCCTCGGTAATCGCCATCGCCTCCGAGGATCCATACGACCGCGTGGGCTTGCCATCGGGCAACCAGATAACGCGCCAGCAGGATGGCCTGATCTTCCGGGAGCGCGTAGCCCGGATTGATGTCGGGCTGACTGCCGCCGCCAATCGCCCAGAGCAACACCGGCGCGTTGAGCAGGCCGGCCTTATTGACGGCATCTGCTTTCTCGTCGAGCCGCTTGAAGAAATCGGGATTGATGACGATGCGGTCTTTGCCGGTAAAGGCGGTTTCCTGGAGCCGATCGCCCTTGGGGGCGGCGCGCCATTGGGTGGCTACCCACTGGATGGCCGTGAACTTTTGGCGAGAACGCACGGCAAGATAATGTTCCCATTCTTCGGAGGTCGACATCAGGGCGCCGTTCCACGCCGTGTCCCCCAGCCAGAAAAATGGGGTGGTGTCTCCGTGCATCAGATACCGCCGATTGGGAGAAAGCCGCAAAGGTCCATGTTGACTGAACCGGGTGGTCTCCGGATTGGCGGTGCAGAAGAACGAACCTGACACACCGTGCAAACCGGGATTTTGGGAATCCGAACAGGTCGAAGTGTATTTCCATGTGCCGATCTCGGTGGGCAAAAAACGCACTCGCCACTCTCGATTCTCATACCAGAACCCGTCCACGGTCTGCTCCTCCCCCAAAGGAGCCGTAATGGTGACTTTCACTTGGACGTCTTGGACTGGATTTTCATAGGCGACGGCGCTTTCGAAAAGACGTTCAAACCGCCCCCATTTCGGCACAACAGAAGGCGATCGTGGCGCAGACGCCGCCTCAATCTCGGGCAGGATCAGGCCCAACACTGTGGCCATCAGCCAGACCGCCAGCCGGAAAGATCGAAAGCTGAGGTTTTTTTGGCACGACTCGTTCGTGTGGTTGTTCATGGGCTGTTCGAATGAATGGCAGATGGATTTGATGACAAATCTTCTGGAACGTCAGACCTCCCAACCCTCCCGATACTGGCGTTTGACGTGGCGATTGACGTCGGGCTTGTTGGTGCAGGCCATCTTTTCGACATCCCACTCGATCTTGCTACCTTTGCCGGCAAACTGCGCTAAATGCCCTGTCAGAGCCATCGAAGTCAAGGGCGCTGCCGCGTCGGGGAAATTCGATGCGGGCGCGCCGCCGTTTCGGATGCACCAATAAAGGTCCGCGATCGGCCCGTCGCCGTGAGCGCGGGGAAGTGTCTTCGCAGGGCGCGGGAACTGATCGTGCTTTTCCTGGGGGATCATCAATGCGTCACTTCCCAGCATTCCCTTGTCGCCGACAAAAAGGGTGAACTCGCCGAACTTGCGGTCTTCTTTCTTTTCGGTTTCTTTCATGACCTCCGGTTTGAGGCCTTCGTGGTCATAGAGAAACACCTTGCAGGCGGGGAATTTTTCGCGCGCGGGAATGTGATAACAAACGACATTGTCCTGGGGATACTTTTCCTCGCTGCCATTTTGGGTATTGAGACATTCCACCGTGAAGTGTTTGACTTCCCAGAGTCTCAGAGCCATGAAGGGAACCGCCAGATGATGGCACGCCATGTCCCCGATCGTACCGGTTCCGAACTGCCGCCAATCCCGCCAGCTGAAGGGATGCAGCCCCTCATGGTAATCCCGGTAAGGCGCCGGCCCCAGCCATTCGTCCCAGTGCAAATTCTTCGGCACTGGCTTGCTCGCCGGACGCCCGCCGCTGCCGCCAAAATTGCGCCCCAGGATGGTATGGGATTCGAGCACCGTGCCGATGGCGCCCGAGGCGACATATTCAGCCACCCGCCGGATTTGGTCGCCGCAATACCCCTGGTTGCCCATCTGAGAGCAGACCTTCTTTTCCTGGGCGGCCTTCGCAAGGGCGTAACATTCATAGATGTTATGGGCCAGCGGTTTTTGGGCAAAGACATGCTTCTTGAGATGGATCGCCCGGATAGCGGCGGGAGCGTGGTGGTGGTCGGGGGTGCCTATCAACACGACATCCAGATCGCGGTGGCATTCGTCGAGCATCTTGCGATAGTCATGGTAAATCTTGGGTTTTGCCCGATCCTTCACCTTTTCCTTCATGACGCTGGCGATGGTGTTATCGTCGACATCCACAATGGCGACGAGGTTTTCGCGCAGGCCTTCGTCCATGCTGTACCCCCCCATGCCACCGGCGCCGATGACGGCGACGCCCAGTTTTTGGCTGGGATTGGCAGCGGCAAGCAGGGCGGGGGATCGCAGCAGGCTGACGGCGCCGGCTGCGAACAGGCTGTTCTTCAGAAAAACGCGTCGGGAATGAGTTCGAATCATAAGGAATCTCCTCAGGAGTTAAGACAATCGCAGTTCGGGTGGTGGATGATGGTCGTTTCCACAGCAGGCAGGATAACGTGTTGGGCTGAAGCTGCAAAGAAAATCCGAGCTGGAAGCGAGACTCGCTCGACAGACTGGACCGCGGGATTTATCCCGCCGTGCCGGTTGCTGCAGGCTCTCAGGCAGTCCATCGATTTTCCAATCCTTCAGGTCCTCCACATTTAGTCTGCTATGATTCGCGGTTATTGGCGTCGATTCGCAGTTAGGTCATTTTTTTGCGGTTCAAGGCTGCACTTCTGGCGTTGTGCGCGGAGGTGCGGTGTGAGAGCATTTTGTGAATTGCATATGACACCGGAGCGATTCCGTTCCTGTTGGGCTTTGAGCGCGCAAACCGTGTTTCTTAATCACGGTTCGTTTGGGGCTTGTCCTCATCCCATCCTGGCCCGGCAGAATGAACTGCGGGCGGAGATGGAATCCGAGCCAGTCCAGTTCTTATGGCGTCGGTTCGAGGAACGGCTGGAACCGTCGCGAGCCGAGCTGGCCCGGTTTCTGAAGGCGCGTCCGCGCGATTTGGTGTTTGTGACCAATGCCACGACCGCGGTGAACGCCGTCGTGCGCTCGTTGAAGCTTCGCCGCGGGGACGAATTGCTGACGACCAACCAGGATTACAATGCCTGTCACAATGTCTTGGCCGAAGGCGTGCGGCGCGTCGGCGCCCGGCTCGTGGTGGCCCAGGTGCCATTTCCAATCCGTCATCCCGATCAGGTGTGCGAGGCTGTTTTGAACGCCGTGACCTCTCGCACCCGGCTGGCCATGATCGATCACGTCACGAGCGGCACCGCCCTGGTCTTTCCGGTGCGCAAGATGGTTCAGGAATTGCAGTGTCGCGGCGTCGACACCCTGGTGGATGGCGCCCATGCCCCGGGCATGTTGCCGCTGGCCTTGAACAGCCTTCAAGCCGCGTTCTACACCGGAAACCTTCACAAATGGGTCTGCGCTCCGAAAGGCGCCGCCTTCCTGTGGGTTCGCGAGGACATGCAATCCGATCTACAACCCGCCGTCATCAGCCACGGGAACAACACGCCCCGCCCGGGATACTCATCGTTCCAGGACCGATTTGACTGGGCAGGTACTTTTGATCCGACCGCCTGGTTTTGCGTGGGCGACGCGATCCGCTGGTTGGGGGGGGTGCTGCCGGGGGGCTGGTCCGAGCTCCGCCGACGGAACCACCAGCTTGCGGTCGCCGCCCGCCGATTGCTATGCCGACACATCGAGGTCGAGCCGCCTTGCCCTGAATCGATGCTGGGCTCGATGGCGACCATCCCGTTGCCCCATCGCTTTCAGGGTGCGCCGCGCAATGGCAAGATCGATGAAGAACAATTGCGTCTTTACGACCTCTTCCACATCGAGGTCCCCTTCTTTCGCGTCGGGAATCCGGAACTTCGCTGTTTTCGCGCTTCAGCCCATCTTTACAACTCGCTGGAAGACTATCGGCGGTTGGCGAAAAGCCTGGTCGCCTTGTCGGCCGCGGGCCAACCCGACATAGCTTAGATGAATAAACTGTGCCGCCAGCAGAACCGCCGGTTGCGCGACATCACCAGCCAGACCGCCAAAACCAACAGACACAGGTTCTCCGCCAGTTTCCGGCAGATGTAGACTTCACCGGCGCCACAGCCGCAGTCGAACTTGATTGCGCAGAAAGGCAGGGATAACACCGCCTGAATGGCCAGGGCGCGCTTGACGAGCACCAGGTTGAATCCCACGAGCATTGTGCCCAGGAGCAACGCCGATCCGCGCACTCCGATCCCAGTGATCAGCAGCAGACCGCAATAGACCTCGAACCAAGGCAAACTCGCGGCCAGGGCGTTGAGCAGATATGGGTGCTGGATCATTTCGTATTGGCGCACGAGCTTGAGAAAATCGACCGGATCCAGGGCCTTCGCCAATCCCATGTAAATGAAAGCCACTCCCAGCAACCAGCGCACGCCTGGAGACCAGACATCCACGCGGCTTTGCCATCGGCCGGCAGGAAGGGATGCCGCGCGAATCATTCCATCAGACCCTCGGGCTCCGGGCTCCGGATTCTGCCTGTTGGATTCCGCGCTCATGGTGGGTTTGTCTCGGACGGGGATGAAGGAGCCGAGGATTGTCCGGGAAGCAGTTGGCCGCTCTGGCGCGCGCCAATTTCGACCGGCAGGTTATTGGTTTTCCATTCGGTCATGCCCCCGCCGTAAACCCAAAGCCTTTCCTTCAGCACACCCGCCTCGATCAGCATCAGCGCTGAGAACTCGCTGTCCTCGCACAGGCCACCGTTGCAGTAGATCACCACCTGATCCGCGGTCTGGCATACCGGCAGAATCGTGGCCAGGTGTTTCTCGGCCCGGTAATGATCAAACTGATAGGCCCCTGGCACATGACCTTCTTGATAATGCTGATCATCTCGGGCATCCAGGAACACCACCAATTCGCTCGCATACCGCGGATCCCGAAAAAGTTGGATGACCAGGTTGCTATCAGCCAGCTGCAATCCCTGAGCCTTGAATCGTTCCTTCAGAGACTCCTCGGAAATGGCCGCCAGCGCGTTGGTCGATTCACTGTTGCCTGCCGGCGGCGCGGCAACAACCGGCCGGCTGACGATCCCAGGAACCGCGCCAGGAAAATAGTTGCGGCTGAGAACCACACCGCGCGGGGATAAGTGGTTGGCAACTAAGGCCAGCGCGCCGCCGGCAACAAGGATTACCACTGCCTCCTGGATCACCCGCCATGCGGCAGACCGAGAATTCGATCTCGGATTGAGCGGCTCGGAATTGTTCACGCCTCGAGGGAAGTTGGGTTACTTGCTGGAAATGCCTCCCCAACGTTTGATCGGGACCCGGATCACAGGAAACCGCGGATGGTTCGATTTCACGTCCAGCTCGATGTTGTCGTTTTGGGCGATCTCGAATCCCTCGGGGAATACGAGCGTGATATTATAGAATCGACCCGGTTGCGTCTCTCGCATCTGCAGGTCAACTCCCTTGGCGTTGATGGCCGGGTCCGACAAAGTCAGGACGTTGGTCCCGTTGTTTCGAATCGAAACATTGTAGGAAGCCTTGACCCGAAGGCCCCCGGGGGGCAGGGCGACCATCGCTGGCAACACCGTGATGGCGTCCTGCACCAGCGCGAAGGCCTTGACACTCAGCAACGGCATCTCGGTCGAAGAAGTCTTGATGTGGATCAGGCTTCGGAGGTTCTCGGTGGCGGAGGCGGGCTCCGCATGCACCAGTAACTGGAATTCCTTCCCCTCCTGGATCGTTTTCAACTCGGCTTTGATCTGCTGATTGGTGCTCTCCGGAGCGGAAAGTGTGATGGGCTGATCCAACATATTTGTGATCTTGACCACTTTCGGCGCGCTGGCGGGGCCATCGGTCGTGACCGTCATGTACACCGACTTGGGCGTCACCTTGATCGGCCACCAGACCTTGCCCATCAGGCGAAGCGAGACCCGTGACTGATGCGGATCGTTGCAGGAGATCAGGATCGCCTTTGAAACCGGTCCGTCAAAATCGGTGGAATCAAACTGGATCGGAATCGTTCCCGTTTGGCCGGGCTCGACTTTTCGAGACCAATCTCCGGCCGTCGTGCACCCGCACGATGAACGCACATCCGTCACTTCCAGCGTACGATTGCCGGTATTGGTAAAAACAAACTCGCACTTGACGATCTGGCCGCCGACGATCTTGTCCAGATTGTTTGTCACCGAGGCGAATTGAATTCGCGGGGTCGGGATGGCGGGCGAAGTGGCGGCGGGGTTGCTGGACTGAGTAACGACGGGAGGAGCAAAGGCGGGAGGCAGAGGCGGCGACTCTCCCCCTAGAACCGAAGGAGTTCCCCCTCGCTGGATCAGACCCGCCAGCAGGATGATTCCCAAAGTCTGCCAGATCCGTTGGGCACTCAAGGCGCACGCGCCGTGGTTTCTTGGTGTCTTCATGTCTTGCCTGTCAATCAAACCTATAAACGATAGTGCATGCAGTCTCCGAGTCAATTTCCAAAAAAACGCCATGAGTTCGAATAGGCCCTACCTCCGCCTGAGACCGACGAGTGCGTCTGCCGAAAACCTTGGCTGGCCCAACGAGCATGGTCCGCTTCGGTTTTGGCCGCATCCGAAGTCTGCTCCCATCGAGTTATTCATAAACAGCCATTATTTCCTTAAGTGGTCTTTTAATTTGCCGAAATATCCTGTGGGGCCCGCATCAGAGTCGCTCCGCGGGCAAGGGGAAACGCCGGGATGGCCTGAAGGGGTTAACAAGGGGAAAGGCCATCCCGGTGCTCTTTGTGGCGCCGAACCACCAGCTTATGGAAGTGACACAATCCGGCAAATCGATATGCTTCGGTTGTGCGCACGAAGACGAAGAAACGGCTGGGCGTCTACGCGGGGAGTTTTGATCCCCCAACCATTGGGCATCTCTGGATGATTGAACAGGGAGTGAGCCTTTTTGACCGTCTGATTGTGGCGGTGGGAACCAATCCCGGCAAACGCTACACCTTCCCGCTGGCAGAGCGAATCAACATGCTCCGCGAATCCCTGGCGCAATATCGGAACTTGACGGTCACCTCGTTCTCGAATCGGTTTCTGATTAATTATGCCCATGCCATTCACGCTACGCACATCCTGCGTGGCATCCGTTCCGAGAGCGACTACGAGTTCGAACGAACGATGCGCAACATCAACGGAGATCTGGATTCGAGGATTAGCTTCGTGTTCTTGATGCCGCCCCGCGATATCGCGGAGGTCAGCTCCAGTATGGTCAAGGGATTGGTCGGGCCTTTCGGTTGGCAAAAGGTGGTCCGAAAATATGTCCCCGTTCCTGTCTATCGCCGTTTTCTAAACTCTGGCGCATGATATTCAATCAACAAACTCGAAAACCTAGCCTTCCATCCGTTCGGATTCCCGTTGTTTCAGGGTTCCAGATTAAGTCCTTTTTGATCCGAGGCGCCATGGGTCTGCTGATCGCAGGATCGATTCTCCTGCTGCAGGTTGGCTGTGGCAAAAAGGAGCCTGCTTCGAAGGTCGATACGCGTTCGCCACACAACACTTCAACGACCGCTCAAGCCTCGGAAGGCCTCCCCAAAGCCTGTTGGCCCAGGCTCGATGACATCAGAAAAGCCGGTCATCCCGTATCGGCCGAGGAGCTGGACAAATGGTACAGCCCAGTCGCCGCCGATGAAAATGCCGCCCGGATCTACTCCAAGGCGTTTGCCCTGTTGAAACGTCCGGAAGGCAAAGATCCCGCCCTTCCTATCCTGGGCGGTGCTTCGTTGCCCAAACCATCCGATCCCATATCCCCCGCGATGGTCAAGGTTACCGGTGATGTCCTGTCTCAAAACCAGGCCGCCTTAGAACTTCTCCACGAAGGCGCCAAGTTCCAGTTGTGCCGGTATCCGGTCGATCTCAAACTGGGTTCAGCCGCCACGCTTCCCCATCTGGCGGCTATCAAAACGAGCGCCCAAATGCTGAGTTTGCAGTCAATGGTGGCCGCGGAAAAGGGGGAACAAGATCAGGCCGTGAAGGCGATTCTTGCCGGATTAAGCCTGGCGAACTCGCTGAAGCAGGAACCGCTCCTGATATCGCAGTTGGTCCGCTTCGTGGCAGTGAACCTGACCGCAAATGCTCTGGAGCGGCTCTTGAACCGACACACTCTCTCCGACCAGCAATTACAGAAGCTGCTGGCAGGCTTTGATTCAGTTGAGCAACCCGAGAGTATCACCCGCACCCTTATTGGCGAACGTTGCATGATCATCCATGGCTTCGGGGATCTTCCCCGGCTGCTTCAGGAGTTCAAAAATCTGAAAGGTGGTTTGCCGCATTCCATTCCCGCTGATTACCAGAAACAACCCGTTTTCATCGAGGACTTCGAGATGGCGATGGACATTCTCGACGATCTGATTAGCGCCCGACAAAAACCGTTTCCCGAAAAACTCGAGGCCGAGGACCAGCTGGCTGTCGCGATTGCGGAGGCCCGAGAGAAAAAATTGTTGGTGACCGGAGTTTTTACGCCCGCTTTCAGCAGTCTGTTCACCAAGGAAGCTGAGTATACGGCCACCGTGCGCCTGGCTCAAACCGCGCTGGCCCTGGAGCGATATCGGTTGGCCCACCAGGATGCCTTGCCCAAAGCCCTGGACGAATTAACGCCCGCCTTTGTCAAATCGGTGCCTCAAGACCCGTTCACCGGTAAACCGCTTTCCTTCAAGTCGCGTCTTCAAAAAAACTATGTGCTTTATAGTGTTGGCAAAGACTTGACAGATGACGAAGGCGCTGAAAAGCAGGCCCGTCCCACCGACGCCCACTACGACATCGCAATCGGTGTCGCCAGATAGCGGAGGCACTCGATGGAACGGACTGGGATCACAAGACGCCGCTTCTTGAAGTGGTCGATGGCTGCCTCCGGATTGGGGTTCAGTATCGGCCTTTATACCTGGCGTTATGAGCCGCATTGGATCGAATTGACCGAGCGGACTTTGCCCCTGTCAAATCTCCCAGGCAAGTTGGCCGGCAAATGCTTGGTGCAATTAAGCGACCTGCACATCAAGGATGGATCCTGTGCGGTCACACCCATGGGGGACAATGCAAACCGCCGTTCCTCCCACCGCCTCTGCTCCCGGTGCGAAACCGAAAGTATACAGCCGGTTTTTTTGAATTGAATGGCCATCGTCGGATGTACATCAGCCGTGGCGTGGGCCATTTGCTGCGAGTCCGATTCAACGTCCGTCCGGAAATCACCCTCTTTCGCTTGGAGTCGGCCTGAGACCGTTTACGAAAGACTGAAAAAGCCTGGCGGGCATCTGGCACTGCAACGACCAAAGCGCCAAGCACCAGCGACGACATCCCCTGCGGCCCCTTTGCCAACGTCCATAGAAAGCCAAGCACAGAAGCAGTGGGCTGAGGCGCATAAACGCAAATTGAATGAATGTATTCCGGATAATTATCGCGTCCTGCTCGAGAATTACTACACAATGAAACTCGGTCAAATATCAACCGCGTTGAACAATCTTCAAAGGCCACAAGAAGAAGTCCTCAAGGAGCAGCGTGAGGAGTCCGATCGTCTTATCGAGGAAATGCGTGCGCGAGGTCAGTTCACACCGAGGCCCGACAGTCAGTAATGTTTCATGCGATAACGAAGAACTTGTCGGTGCAGCCCGTACCCAAACAGTATTCCTGATCGTCGAAGGGGATCTTGTGGATTTCTGGGTCACGCATTTGCAGCGCATTGACGAATAGCCGGGATGATGCCCTTAAGGGTCCGTGCAAAAATAACTTCCGATTTTGGCGGGAGCGCCGCCGGGTCAGATGCTAGGCGCGTGGGCGAGAGTGTATCCTCGGTGATACTCGACCGTCCACGCAACAACGCAGATGACCCGGCGGCGCCCCGCCCCGGAGGGCTGCGAGGCTTTGGCTCGCTGGCTTCGTTACTCCTCGGTCAGAGACCCCTGCGGGTATCTTCCCTCGTCGAGCCTCGCCAGCGAGCCAAATCCTCAGCAGCAAAATCGGAATTTATTTTTGCACGGACCCTAAGACTGGAACTGCGCCCCTGCCTAAGGCCGCACCGAAACTGGGGCAGCGGGAATTGTGTGAACCGCAGATGACACCGATGACCGCAGATTGCAAATCAGTTCTTGATAAGAACTGACCCCGCAGCCCTGGGCTGAACCTGAACCGCGTCACTCACTTTCATTGGGAGGCTCATCATCCAGGATCAGCTGCCATGTCGCTTCGGAGCCAGGAGATTCAATTTTTTTCATTCCAAAGGCGCGGAGGCGGGAACAAGAAACCAGGAGTCTGAGGCTCATGCTCGTATTCCATCCCTCGTGGACCTCAATCGGCTGCCGGAAACTCGAGCGAGAAGCAGGCGCCTCCCCATTCACTGACCTTGGCCTGGACGGAACCCTCATGGGCGCGCATCACGTTGCTGACGATCAGCAGCCCAAGACCCGTTCCCTCTTTGGATCCCGTGTTTCCATTCGCGGGATTCGCCGCAGTCGCTCCAGGCCCAATCGTTCCTGACAGTCCGGGTCCGCTGTCCGAAACATTGAGGGTGATGCGTCCCGGCGCGCTTTTGCTCAGTTCTAACAGCACCCGCCCCTGGGGAGGCGTAAAGCGCAGGGCGTTATCCAGCAGGTTCGCGATCGCTTGCTCGATCAATCTTGGGGCGCCTTGGATCCGATACGGCCTGGTGTCCATGCGTGTTTCCAGGCGGATATTGGCCGCCTCGAACGCGGGACTGATTTGTTCCGCCAAATCGAGAGCGATTGTGGCAAGATCCAATGGCTCGTAAACATCCCGGAGATCTTCACGCGCCAATCGCGCCAACAACAGCAGCTGATCTACCGTGTGTCCAAGCCGGTGCGCGTCCTCGATCATGCGCCCGATGGTTTCCTGATACTCCAGAACAGACCGTTCTCTCTGCAAGCAGACCTCCCCCGATGTCCGCAAGGATGCCAGCGGATTCCGCAATTGGTGCGCCGCATCGAGACTGAAACGATCAACTCGCTCTAAAACCCTTTGATAATTGTCAAAAGCCTTGTTAAGCGTGACTGCTAGTTGTCCCAATTCATCGTCCGCCACCGGGGTTTTAATCCTCTGATCCAAACCGCCCCGCCCGATTTCCCGGGCCGTCCGTATCATGGAGCGAAGCGGACGGATCAACTGGTCGCTCACAATCCACGCCCCGCCCACGGCCACAGGCAGTATGGCGGCCATTAAACCGTAAATGATGAACAACTCCTCCCGTTCTTCTTCAACTTCGTCAGGATGCTCCCGACGCTCGTGCAGGTTGAAGGCATACAACGCCCCCCCAAGGGCAAGGTAAATCGCTGCCACAAGAGCCATCAGCCAGAGCATGAGCTTCGTTCTCAGACTCAGGGACACGGCTCCTCCTTTAACAGGAAACCGACTCCTCGAACAGTGTGCAACAGCCGCGCCGGCTGCCCTTTGTCCAGCTTCTCCCGCAGACGCGAAATATGCACATCGATCGCGTTGTCCAGAGATGCTGTCCACGCGCGCTGATGCCAGATTTCGCGCGCCAGCATCTCCCGCGTCACCACGCTTCCCTGGGCGCGAACCAAACGCACCAACAGGTCGTATTCCCGCGCTGTTAATTCGAGCGCCTGGTTCGCTCGGGCCACCCGGCGAGCCACGGGGTCGATTTCTAGATCGCCCACACGCCATGTCCCACTGCCGCGCTGTTGCGTTCGGCGCAGGAGCGCGCGCACCCGCGCCAATAACTCGACAAAGGCATAGGGCTTGACCAGGTAATCATCCGCTCCTCCCTCCAAACCGCGTAGGCGATGATCCAGTTCGCCGCGCGCGGTCGTGATGATCATCGGTGCTTCGGGCGCCCGTTCCCTCAAAACCTGAATCAGATCCAATCCATCCCCGTCCGGCAGTCCCAAGTCAAGAACCACCAGATCGACCGGCTCCTCCAGCCGCTTCTTGGCAATCGCCACAGTTGAGGCATGAACAACCTCAAAACCGCTCTCGGCGAATCCCTGAATCAGGTTCTTCGCGAGACTGACATCATCTTCCACCACGAGCAACTTCATCCGGATCCGCAATCTTACAAAATCTTAAGGCAACCTAATTTGAACATTTCCATTCGGTAATGGACTATACACCCGGTGGTCAACAGATGACAACACAAAGCCCATTCTTGCGCGCATCGCTCACTGCCGTTCTGGTCCTGTATGCAGGCGCCTTCCCGCTCGCCGGCGAAAGCCCTGTCACGATCGGGGGCACGAATGCGCCCGCTCGCGAACAGCCTCTTTCCGCGGTGGCGCAGATTGTGTTCCGCGGCACGTCAACGCTCCACGATTTCGAGGGGCGCGTCACAACTCAACCTTTTGCGTTGTTGCTTGCCACGAATGCCTGGTCCGCTCAGGCGGAGGTTTTCGGGGGGGAAATGACAACGGCCAATGATCGGCGGGATCGCAACATGTGGATGATGCTTGATACAAACACATACCCTCGTCTTTCAGGAGCTGTTCGCAACGCCCCGTATCCTCCACCAGGCGGAACGAATATCCTGCTCTCGCTTCGCATTCGCGGCCACCAGCTCGACTTGCCTGTCACCATCGCCAACTGGTCGGAGACGCCGGACGCGGTGCGATTTCATGCCGAATGGATCCTGTCGCTCAAGGACTATGGTCTCAAATCGCCATCGGTCCTGGGTATCATTCGGGTGGGCGACACGGTGCGTCTCAGTGCCGACGTCACGGCAACGAAGTCCGGGTCCGCGACTGGATCAAGCCGGACGAGTTCCTCGGTGGTTATACAACCATGAAAACTTATATTCACCAAATTGAAACGCTGCTTCCGTCTTACACGGCGCCTCAGAATGTCATTGCCCGCCAATTGGGGGCCTGGTCGGGGGATCCCGCCACCGCGCGACTGATACGCCATGTGTTTCTAAAATCGGGCATCGAGACACGGCACAGCGTTATTCCGGATTTCACGATGCCCGACCAGGCCGAGCTGTTTAGCGAGGATTCACAAGGTCATGTGAACGAGCCCTCCACCCAGGAACGGAACCGTTGTTTTGCGCGTCATGCCGGACCTATGTCCGTGGAACTGGCGCGGCGGTTGGTCGACGGCCGTTCCGGGTTCGCACCCGGGGATATCACTCACGTCATTACGGTTTCGTGCACAGGCTTTGTCAATCCCGGGCCCGACTACCGAATCGTGACGGAACTGGGACTGCCGGCGACCGTTGAACGATATAACCTCGGTTTTATGGGCTGTTACGCGGCCCTGCCGGCGCTTCGGATGGCTCAGCAGTTCTGCCAGGCGCGCCCCGACGCCGTGGTTCTGGTCGTTTGCATCGAGCTCTGCTCGCTCCATATGCAGATGAAATCCACGCCCGATTCCATCCTGGCCAATGCCTTGTTCTCCGACGG
The DNA here is from genome assembly GCA_022709905.1 of Verrucomicrobiota bacterium. GTDB lineage: Bacteria > Verrucomicrobiota > Verrucomicrobiia > Limisphaerales > UBA1319 > JAKLHY01. The sequence continues at coordinate 140,510 of JAKLHY010000001.1, forward strand.
AGCCTCGGCTGCCCTCGTAAGTGCCAGGCCGCCCCGGCCCGGACACGCCGCCCTGGCATTGAATCATTTCTGCTCCGCCATCGCGGCCGAAGGCGTTTGCGACATGGCTTGGGAAATCGGGGAGAAGGGTTTTAACCTCGTCCTCTCCTCTTATGTGCCCGATGTGATTGCCGCGAACGTGGGCCGAATCGTTGGAGATTTGCTTTCAAACCATGAGCTGGAGATATCCAGTGTGCCGCTTTGGGCGGTTCACCCGGGAGGCAGGGCTATCCTCGACAAGGTGGAGGAATCTCTGGGGCTTGAGCCCTGGCAGTTGGAGGCATCCCGGGATGTCCTGCGGGAATGCGGGAACATGAGTAGCGTCACCATCTTATTTGTTCTGAAGCGGATGCTGGCCAAACACGGACGCGAATCTGCGACGCTGGCTGCGATGGCTTTCGGTCCTGGACTCACCATCGAGACGGGGCTCTTTGAGATGGTACCGGCCTCGAGAAACCATGTCGGCAAGTTGGCGGACGAAGAACTGATTGAGGTATGCCCATAAACCCGGGAGTGGATTAACCATGGGCGCCCAGTCAACGGTATTCCCTGATCACCCGGAATCGTCTGCCGCCGACGTGATCATTGTCGGGGGCGGCCCTGTCGGTCTTTTGCTGGCGAACTTACTCGGAAGCGCCCATGTCCGGACGTGGGTGTTCGAAAAGCGGGAAACGCCCCTGGAGAGTTCCATGGCCATCGGTGTCACCCCCCCATCCCTTGAGATCCTTAAACAGCTTGGACTGGATCAAGCCTTTAGCAGCGCGGGAGTGCCGGTGCGCTACGCCGAAGTTCATGAGTCGGGCACAAGACTCGGCCGGCTTGCCTTCGATCACTTGCCCTCCGACTATCCCTTCTTCCTCTCGATTCCCCAGGCTCGGACCGTGGAGATCCTGCGAGAAAGTCTTCGTAGATTTTCGTCGGTACGCATTCGTGACGGTACCGAGTTCATGGGGTTGACGCAGGAACAGGGCGGAGTCAAGGTCGTCCTGCGTGATGCCCGAACGCGGGTCACTTTCGAAACCCAAGCCCCCTTTGTCGTGGGGTGTGATGGGCACCGAAGCGCGGTGCGTGAAATCGCGGAATTGCGTGTCCGGGAGAGGACCTACCGCCAGCGCTTTGTGATGGCTGATTTCCTGGACGAATCAGGCCTCGGAATCGAAGCGCGCCTGTTTTTTACGCCCGAAGCCTCCGTCGAGTCTTTCCCTTTGCCCGGCGGATGGCGGCGTTGGATTGTGCTCGGGGATGAATGGTCGAATGACATGTCCCTTCAGTATCTCACCCGAACGGTGCAACGCTTGACCGGTTTCAACTTGAGCCGCCACTCCGCCCGGTTCGTCAGCAAGTTCGGAGCCAGGCGAATGCTGGTGAACCGATATTATGCCGGGCGGGTTTTGCTCGCGGGCGATGCCGCGCACGTGATGAGTTCGATCGGGGGGCAGGGAATGAACACGGGTTTTGCCGATGCCGAGCTGGCCGCGGCGTTGCTGCCAGGATTGTTGAAGAATCCCATTCGAATCCCGGAAGCCTTTGCCACCTACGATCGGATTCGCCGCCGCGCATGCAACGTGGCGGCGAATCGCGCGGAACGCGGGATGTGGCTGGGCACCTTGCGCGGCCATTTTGCGTCCGCATTTCGGAAACACCTCATTCGGGACGTGCTTTTCAGTCCGCTCCTGCGTTCCCGCCTCGCCCCTCACTTCGCGATGCTAACCATCCCCTTCCGCAACCTGAACCAGGTTCCCCCTGAACTCTTGATCTCACACGAATTCAACCATGCCTTTTACCCTGAACATCCGCGCTGCCATTCAAACTCCCGATCACAAGCGGGACTATAATGAGCAGCTTTTCACCCGAGTAGCGACGGAATATGACCTGGCCACTCGCGCCATGTCGTTGGGGCGTGATCGCATCTGGAAACGGCGCCTGGTCAGTCTCCTGCCTGCCGTCGCATCACCCAATTGTGTCGACCTGGCCTGTGGCACCGGAGATGTCACCCGTGAGCTCGCCTCAAGATTTCCCGCGGGCCGGATCATCGGCTTGGATCTGACTCCGGCGATGATCGAAGTGGCCCGCCATCGTTGTCCCTCCGAGAATGTCCGCTTCAGTGTGGCGGACATGTGCCGGACCCAATTGCCGGATGGCTGGGCGGATGTCGTGACGGGAAGTTACGCCCTGCGCAACGCTCCGGTTCTGGATGATGCCCTGCGCGAAGTGCATCGGCTCCTCAAGCCGGGGGGATACGCCGCATTTCTCGACTTCGCCAAGTCGCCGGTCCGTTGGCAACAGGCGCTGCAGTTGCCCCTGCTCAAATGGTGGGGCGGGTTTTGGGGGATCGTCATCCATGGGGGGCCCGAGCATGCTTATATCGCCGAGAGCCTGAGGCAGTTTCCGGATCGCAAGGCGCTCCGGGCTCAATTGGAGCGGCACGGTTTCGAGCTGCAGAGGACGCGAAGCTGCTTTGGCGGAATGCTTGAAATCCTGGTCCTTCGACGCGACACCAACTGAAGTGGATCAGGTCTGCGCTTCAGCCTCGCCAGGATGAGAGCCAATCCCCAAAATTCCTCGATGCTGTCCGGCGGATTGGCGCGATACTGCGTGGAACATCGTGAGGTCGCTTGGCTGGCCATGGCCGCCGTGCTTTGCTGGGGCATATTTGCTTTTCAATCATTGCCCCAGCAGGAAGACCCAACGTTTCCCCGGCATGACGCGCTCGTGGTTACCGTGTTTCCCGGCGCCAGCCCCCAGCAGGTCGAACAGCTTGTCACCCGAAAACTTGAGACGGTCCTTGCCGAATATGATGCCGTCGATGAAATCCGTTCCCAATCGCGCGCCAGCGTCTCCGCCGTGTATGTCATGCTTCACTCGCATCGGGAATCAAAGGTGGCCCAATCCTGGGATGAACTGCGCGCCAAACTCCGCGATATTCCCCTGCCGGAAGGCTGCGAACCTCCCCGATTGGACACGGACTTTCAGGCTACCGCAACCCTCCTGCTGTCCGTCGTTTCCTCTCGCCATTGTTACCGCGATCTCGAGCGGGCGGCGGAGGATCTGAAGACCGATCTTAAGCAGATCGCGCAGGTCGGTCGTATTCGATTGTTCGGAAATGTTCCCGAACAGATTGAGCTGCGTTTTTCCCCGACCAACCTGGCCCGGCTTGGTATGCCGCTTGACGACATCATGGCCGCCCTGGCTTCCCGCAACGCCGTCATTCCCGGAGGCGTGTTCCGTCAGGAAGATCGTGATTCCACAGTCCAGGTCAGCGGTGAGTTTAAGAACGAACAGGAGATTGGCGAGGTCTTCCTGGGCCTTGGACCGGATGGGAAGGCCCTTCGCGTTAAGGATGTTCTTGAGGTGTGGCGGGGTTACGAAGAACCAATCCCCTACAGTGTGGATACCCTGCATCGCAGCAAGGACGGGACCATGACGAAGGATAGCTCGGTGCTGCTTGCGATTGAGATGAAGAGAGGCGAAATCATTGGCGAATTCAACCGGGCCGTCCGCGCGGCGGTCCAGAACGCCAGCCTCCCCGAGGGCATGAAAGTCCTGACGGTATCCGATCAGCCGGCGGCGACAGCCAGCCGAATCGGTCAGTTCATCAAGTGTTTCATCGAAGCGGTGGCCGTTGTGGTGCTGGTCTGCCTGCTGCTGATGAATTGGCGCACAGCGCTGGTCGTCGCCCTCGCCATTCCCTTAACGCTCGCCCTGACTCTCGGGGGCATGAGTTTGCTGGGGATCCCGCTTCAGCAGATTTCGATTGCCGCCTTGATCATTGCGTTGGGCATGCTGGTGGACGATCCCGTCGTGGCCGCCGATGGCATCAATCGGGAACTCGCCGACGGCCGGCCTGGCGGTATCGCGTCGTGGCTTGGGCCCTATCGGTTGCGCCGCGCCATTCTGTTCGGCACCATCATCAACATCGTCGCCTTTCTGCCCTTGGCGCTGCTGCCGGGAGACATGGGCGCCTTCATCATCGCGCTGCCCCTGGTCATCACGCTGGCATTGGCGGCGTCCCGGATCGTCTCCATGACTTTCATCCCCGTCCTCGGCTATCACCTGCTGCGGGGCCAGCGCGGCTTCGAGGGGGGAGGCGAGATTCGGGAATTCTGGTTTTTTAAGCTGATTGACAAATCTCTGCTTGCCTTGCTGCCACGGTACAAGCGGATTCTTCGGAAGGCCCTTGAGAATCCGACTTGGACCTTGTTGATCGCCTATGGACTCCTGGGGGCGAGCCTCGGGTTCGTCGGCTATTTCGGCCAGCAGTTTTTTCCGCCGGCCGAACGCCACCAGTGCCTGATTGATGTGCAGCTGTCGCAGGGAGCTTCGGTCACCCAAACCCGCCGTGTGTGCGATCGGATCGCCGAGATTCTGCGCTCCGAGGCCTCGATCGTGAATGCTGTGTTGTTCTGTGGCGGCACGGCGCCCAATTTCTACTACAACGTCCTTCCCCGCGAACCAGCCCCGAGCCTGGCTCAAGTCCTCATCAATACTCACCACGCCTCCGACGTGCCCCGGCTCATTGCCGGGTTGCGATCCAAGCTCGATCGTGAGATCACAAATGCAACCTGTGTTGTGCGCCAATTGGATCAGGGCCCCGCCATGGAAGCGCCCATCATGATCCGGTTGGCTGGCGATGACTTGAGTGTCCTGCGTGACCAGGCCGACACCGTGGCTAAGGCCTTGCGTGATGCGGGCGGCTACAAGGTCCATGACGATCTCGGCGAACCCGTTCGACGGTTGAGCGTGGAAGTCAATCAGAATCGGGCCAATGCCTTGGGCATCTCTTCGTTGCATGTCGGCCGCGCCCTCCAAAGCGCGTTTCTCGGATTCAAAACCACCGAATTGCGCGAGGACGGCCATCTTCTGCCCGTCCTGATACGCATGCAGCCCAAGGAATGCGACGAGATGCCCGAAATTGGCGAATATCCCGTGCGCGGAATGGGAGGAGTGACGGTGCCATTGCGCGAGGTTGCCCAGGTCCGCGAGGTGTCGGAATACGGCGCCATCTCTCACTCGGCAGGCCGCCGTGCCGTTACGGTCAAGGCCTACGCAAACTTTGGCCAATTGCCTTCGCGCGTGCTGGAGCGGGCGCGGCAAACGATCGACCGCATGGCAAGGCCCGCGGGTTATACGCTCGAATACGCGGGAGAAGCGCGCGAACTCAAGAACAGCCAGCGGGAGATGCAGCGCGTGATGAAGATTTCACTGGCTCTGATCGCCTTGACGATGGTGATCCAGTTCAATTCCGTGATGAAATCTCTGGTGGTGATGCTGACCGTTCCTCTCGGATTGGCGGGAGCATTTGCGGGATTGGCCATCACCCGCGCCTCATTCGGCTTCATGGCGCTGTTGGGCATTGTCAGCCTGGCCGGAGTGATCGTGAGCCATATCATTGAAAATAATTGACTAACCGTCATGATCAAAGCATGCTCTAATCGCACCGTGAGTCATCTTGATTCCTCAGTCTTTGTTGGAGGGGCCTGAGCGGTTGGTTCTATCCAAAAACGAGTATGGCCATGAAACCCTTTCCACGAACTGACATTGTTCTAGTCATTACCCTTGCGATCCTCTGTGGCATTGGCGGCTTCGTTATCGGCAGAAACCCAGCCAAAATACGAGCCCTGCAAAACGACGTGGCCACGCTTCAGCAGCAATTGGACCGCGCAAAGCTCCAGGCAACCCGTCCGCCTAATCCGCAACGACCAAGGCGCCAAGCACCAGCGACAACATCCCCTGCAGCCCCATTGCCAACGTCCGAAGAAAGCCAATCTCAGAAGCAGTGGGAGCAGTGGGCTGAGGCGCATAAACGCAAATTGAATGAATGGTGGGTAACCAACATGGCTGCCGACAGAGACGAGGTCTATACGCAACTGTATTCCAGTCTCGGTCTCGATACGGAATCGATTGCTCGTTTCAAATCCAAGTTGATGGGACTACATAGAAAGGCAAGCGCCGCTGGCGATCCACTCCTGGAACTCGTTATCGCACGGAACAACTACGACGAAGAGATGCGGTCAGCCTTGGGGGACGAAAAGTACGAGCTCTACCGACAGTACGAGGCTCGCAAGCCTGCGCGGCGCGAATACGCCATGTTGCAGGAGTATGCATCAAAGCATGATTTCCAGTTGGATCCCGCCTATGCCAGTCAGATAGTGGATCTGATGCATGCCGCTGGCGCGACCACGACGGAAAGTTGGGACGGTCCCTATGATCCACTTCCAAGTCCCGCGGCGGGTAAAAACCGTATTCTTGAAATTCGAAGCGCCGACTATAGCAACCTTCAGCAAGGTTGGGCAGCGCTTAAGGACGCTGCAGTCCATGCGAATATTCCGGATAATTATCGCATCCTGCTCCAGGATTACTACAAAATGAAACTCGGTCAAATATCGAGCGAATTGGCCGAACTCCAAAGACCATGGGATGAAGTCCTCAAGGAGAAGCGTGAGGAGTCCGATCGTCTTTTTGAGGAAATGCGATTGCGGGGTGAACTGACCCCTAGTCCCGACAGTCAGTAATGTTTCATGTGATAACGAAGATTGCATTTCATCTGCGCAAATCTGCGCCATCTGCGGTTAAGAGAAAGAGGGGGTGGTTAATCCTTGTGGTTCAGGATGGATGTCACGCTGCGTCCGGCCTCCAAGCCCTCTGGCACCACGACTGTCACGCGGGTGCCACGTTCCTTCCATGGTGAACAGCCCGGACCGCTGAGCGCGTGGTCCAGGAGGACATTTACCGTAAGCGGCTTGTTTTCGGGGTTCGAGACGCTGAGGCACACGCCATCGGACGTTTCCTTGAGCAGCAGAAGACACGGCTGATCCACCGACAGGAGGGATCCGTCCGTGGAAATTAAAGTTCCCGGCTGGTGAAACGCGGCCCCCATCAGCTTCAGTCCATTGTGCCGGACGGCTTGAAGGGCAGGGGTGTTGCTCAGCACCTGAACCTGTCGCAGCAGAGTTTCGATCCGCCAAACCTCCGCGCCCGGCAACACTGTGTACGAATAGGCGCCCTGATTGACCTTTGCGCCGTGGTCAATCCACAGGTTAAAAACATTGCATGAAACCGGCGTCGTGTTCCCGGGGCCGATGTCGCTCCAATGCCCCCTCTGGGGTCCGAGCTTTAATCTCAACGCTGTATGGGAAGGGAACGCATAGGTCACTGAGTCATGCGCAATCCAGCGCGTGCCGTCCAACACATGTTCTCCATCGGCGAGCGGATTGGTTTTGCCGGCGACGCGCACGTCACCTTTTCGCAGGCATTGATTCACGGAAGTGCAAACGGGATGGGGCGAATCACAGGTGATGCCGGCGCCCAAACAGACAAACTGGTCATCGAAATAGAACCAGGCTTTCTTTGCGGTCAAGAGGCCGCGGACCAGACTCATGGCGGCCATGCCATAAGTGCCATCGGAAACCCCACCCACAAAGATCGTTTTTCCCATGCTCCGCACTTGCTGGGGCACCAAAGGCTCCGGGCTCTGCTCGATGGTCGTCCCGGGGACTTTACGCCAGTCCCATGCCGGAAAAATGTCGCGGTATTCATCGCCGCTCAAGTAGAGGAGGGCCGCTCCGTCCGCAAGATGATGCGATTGTCTGCCCTCGCCGTTGGTGAAGCCATCGGTATTGGCCAGGCGTGTCGAAAACATGCGGGCCGATGTGAAATAGCCGGGGCGATGATGCGCCATGTAGTCGGACTTCCAGAAATGACGGTTTCCCACCAGGGGCGGAACGGATCCGTCGCCGCGGAGCCGCGCCGCAAAATCTGTCAGTTCTTTTTGTCGCGGACTCTCGGAACGCGCGAGCCGGTCGGCCGCTGTCTCGAGGCCGCGAGCGCTTTTGCCGGCTCGAACGATCTCGCGTCCCACGACGCCGTAATCGAACATCCGGCCTCGAATCATCCACTGCAGACCATCCAAAAAGTATCGCTCCAGGATGGCCAGTTGGTCGTGGGTGGGAACAAAACGGGTGCCGCGCGTGAGTGCAAGGAACCGCGCGCAGTCCATGGCGAAGGCCAGACCGTAACCCCCGGAATACAACAGGGGGCCGTGCTGGTGAAAGCTGTAGTCCGCCTGGATGCCCTCTTGTCCGGGCCCCGAGATTTTGATTTCGGCAAATAGCGCCCGCATTGCCTCACTCACCACATCGGAGGATCCTTCGATCAGGCCCCGGAGAATTTGGTTGTTGGCCAGCCACACCAGGTTGGCCCCAGTCAGCGTGCCCTTGCTGGCTTTTCCAAGGCTGCTGCGGTCAAGGATCTCGACAGCTTTCGCAACCTGCGCGGGAGTCGTTTCGTTCTCGAGGAGGAGCATGATTTCCCCCATGAGACGCGGCACGCCAATCTGGTTGTGCCACCAGTTCGGATTTTTGAAATCGTTCCGCAGCCAGTAATCCAGAGCATGAACCAGGTTGGTTTTCCAACGGGCTTGATCTTTGACGCCAGCCCCTCCAGAACGCCAAGCGCGCGCCATGGACAACACTCGGGCCAGATGGATCGAGGTCGTCCAGTTGCCGGGCGTCTGATCCGAGTAATCAATATCAGGCCACGAGCCGTCCGGTTTAAGCCGTGCCATCAGATCGAGCGCGGCGCCCAAGGCCGAATCGTCCTGTCGTGATCTCTCCGGCAGCAGGGAAGCAATCCATCGTTCCTTGAGAAGCGCCACGTCTTTGTTTTGAATCGGAACGCTGGAAGCTGTGGCCGGTTTGGCCGGCGCCGGGCAGAATGCCGCAGCCAGCACGAGGATGGCCACCACAAAGCCCGAGAGTCCTGCAATACAACGGTGGCGTGCATGCCTGGGTGCGGTGGGGATCGTCTTGTCTTTCTGCCCAACAGCGGCCATGCCTCGGGTCGCGCCCTGGGTGGCGTCGATCGCTTTCGGTGTTTTCGTCATCATTATGTTGTCTTGGTTGTCGGTCAGCAAAGTCGGTCTTCGACCGGGTAAAGTGTGACCAACACTTTGGCAAGCCTTTCCAAGGCCTCCTGATCCGTCGCATCAAAGATGCCCGGCATGTCGGAATCGATGTCCAGCACGGCTCGCACCTCGCCGCCGGCATCCAGGATGGGCACGACGATTTCGGAGCAAGTCGCGCTCGAGCAGGCGATATGGTAAGAAACCTGGGTTACATCACCGACGACCTGGGTGGTCTTTTCGCGGGCGCACCGGCCGCATACGCCGCGGTCAAAGGGAATCGTCAGGCATCCATGCCCGCCTTGGTACGGGCCCACCTTGAGAAGACCAGGTTGTACGACACGATAAAAACCGACCCAGTGGAAGTGCGCAAACGCGTGCCGCAACTCAGCCGCCACGGTCGCCATCACGGCAATTTCGTCGAGTTCTCCGGCAATCAAGGCCTCGATGCGTTGCTGGGTTTGCCTGTAAGCCTCACGCTTTTGCTTTGCGTTCATCACATTGAATAAATGTTCAGTCGAGCGGTCCGGCGAGTGCCGTCACAATCTGGGTGAACTCCGAACCTTTCTTTCCCTGGGCGTCCTGGAGAATCAGCCGCAAGGTGCAAGGGCCTGGTTCGATCCCGGTCAACGGCAACGCCATGAGCTGCGGATCGGTCAAGTCCTGTTGCGCTTGTCCGCATATCTTTCCGCCGGCTCCTTCCAGCGTGGCGACGACCGAGTGGGCGCCCTTCGAAATCTCACCGACGCCCATGACGTCGAAGGTGAACGCCAGATACTTGCGGGGCAGCAGCATCTGGCGCGGGACATTGAGATCCGTGATCATGGGCGATTTGAGTCGCAGGAGCGAGACATTTCCCACGTCGAAGACAAGCCGCGTGCCGTGGGCATAGTCGTGCTCGGAAATGTAAAGCTGCACGCGGCTGATGGACTTCCAAGGGTCGATTCCGGCGTCCGCCGCGGCCATGATCTTTTTCAAAGAAAACCGAACAGGGATCCACACGCGTTGTTCGCCCCCCAGATCGACGGTGGTTCCATAGAGCGTGGATTGTTTATGATGCGACGAGAGGGTTAATCCGATGGGAGTGCGGTCATCGGCGACCTCGTCCCGGTTCGAATCGATCCGAATCCAAAACTCGAGGGTTTCGTATCGGCTCATGTCGAGTTCGCCGGGTTTGAAGTCGCGTCCCAATCGGGGCCAGCCGACGGGGTATTTGCCGCCCTCGCCGCCATCGTTCTTATGGTCAATATCAAGGGTCCATCTTAATCCGGTTTTGTCGGAACGCCGCGCGGATTCTGTCAGATCGATCTTGCCCTCCGCGGTCCCGTTTTTCCATCCGGCGAATCCCACGGCCAGGTCGAACGCCTCAAGGCTCCCAGAGCGAGTGGCTGTATCATACGGGGACGGGTTCTCGACGGGCAGCTTTGGACGAGTAGACGAGGAGATCAGGACCGATGGAGCACTTGTCTTACGGATGGCTGGGAACTCAAGCAGCCGTATTGTGTGTGTTGCCAGACGCCAGCGGATCGCCTCGAATTCCTCGGAAGGCCACATGCCATCCGCCAAATATCGAGGCTGCACGCGGATGGCATCCCACGTCTCCTGCAGGATCCGCCGCCCCGCCTCGACTGCGGCGAGGCAAGCCGGATCCTTCGATGGCTCGCGTTCGACAAGGGCTTGTTGGAGGGTGTAGACATAACGCGCATCATCATAGCCCTCACGGAAACAGGCCCAGTAAACCGCGGGGATGACCTCGCCGTCATCGTCCACTCGCTGTCCGCATCCGGAAAACCGTCCGCGGAGGTAGTCGAAGGGATCCGGTTCGGACGGCCAACACCAGTGCCAGGGGATGAGCGTGGTGTAACCGCTCCGCCAAAGGCCGAATCCGTAGGTCATGCGACCGCCCTTGCACATGGTTTTCCGGTCTTTGATCTCGCCGGCGTTATGGTTGGGGTAACACCAGTATTCGAATCGGTTCTGGGTCGTGATTCGTTCGTAAGGCATCGAATACGGCTGCGAACACCAGACATCGAGGTGCGGGGCATAGTCGGCCGCATCCGCTCCCTGGGGATCCTTGGTGGCGTAGGTGCGCAAGCCCGCGGCCTTGACGGCGGCATAGACCTTGACGCCGAACTCCTTGAAGGCGGCATCGACCTCGTCGATCGGGCAGCAGATGAACTCCGGCCAGCCTTTGGCTTTGCGTTCGATTTCGAACGTCCGAAAGAGCTCTGTCACGCGTTCAAAAAACGCCGGGGGGGGCATTGGGTTGACGCGCCAGTGGCTCTCGTGTTTCCCGCCGGGGGTTGTGTCGCGGTAAATCCGGGCGATCACGTTGTCCGCCGTCACCGGCGCCGGGCCCTTCAGGCCGGTGGCCAGCATCCGCTCCAGTTCGTCCGCATGATTCAGAACAATTCGTTTGCCGTCCTGGCAGCTCAGGTAAAGCGTGGGCAACATGTCCAAACCAAAGTCTATCATGGCCTGATAGTCCTTGTCCGCTGCCATTCGGACAAACGCATCGTCACGCTCTTTGTACAGGGCCTTGTTCCGGACATAGAAATAGGCGGAGAAATGCTTCAGCGGATCTTTTTGGAGCGGGAATCCAAGCACGCGAAGCGCCAACGGAATCTGGACCGCTTGATCGAAGCCATCGTCCGAAACGGTCACCGTTCCCTGGTAAAGGCCCGGCTTTGCCTCCCGGGGCACGTGGACCGTCAGCCAATACCACTGGCACTCGCCCTCGGGAGAGGTGTGAACCGTCACGCGCTCGAGGAGTTCAGGGACGCGCCGATAGGTTTTAAGGGTCGTATAGGCGGGATAGCCAATGTTCCAGTAGGTGGCCAGTCGCACGTCAATCCGATCTCCCGAGATCTCGCCCGAGGATGACCTGAGGGATGAGACGCGGACCTTCAGGTTCTTCAGGGGGTGAATGGGATACAAAGCGAAGGTCAGAGGTTCAAACTCTCCGGGGGTTGCGAAGGCGGCCATCGATTCGATTCGCTCATGAGAAAAGGGACGAGTATTCGGATAGACGCTTTCCGTGATAGGCCGCTGAAAGATCATGTAACCCCGTTCTTTTTCGGGATCCGTCAGGGAGGGTGCGGGGGCGGTCTCGATATAGGGAACTTCCTTTGCCCCCTCAGGCACTGTTGGTTGCGAACGGGCACGACGCACGGGGACAGTATCGGTTGGCTTGGGGACGAGTCGAATGGATGTCAGTTCGGCCGGCGAAGATGCGGTTGCGATCGTGGCAAAAAGGATCAAAAGGCCCCCCTGCAAGGCGAACCGAAGTGTTCCATATCGGGACCGCCTCGGAGGCCTCCCGAGGTTATTCCCGGATTCACTTGGGTCATGGGATGGTTGACGGTGCGCGATAAACGTTGTCAGGTGACGCTTCATAGTTCCTTTCCCGGTTCCGGCTCTCACCGGATGTGTTCGGGTGTCAGATGGACATGACGCAAACATGGGTAATCTTTGTTCGATTCATATTACCGGTTTGGGGCTTTGATTTCACGCACGAACGGATCGCGGGATTTATCCCGCCGTGTCGGTTGTCACAGGAGCTCAGACATTCCATGGATGTTCCCAACACTTCAGACCATCGTATCTGGCTGGACATGAATGGAATGGCTGCTATAAATCCGTTGCGCCTATGAAGGATTATTACGTCTATCTTCCGGGCGAGTATGCGGGATCCATTTGGGGCTGCGTGGCGACATCGGTGGGGTTTACACGCGTCGGGCCGGGTTGTCCTTATCCGCCGCATCGACATCCGATGGATCACCATTTCAGTTGGTCCAAGGGCCGGGTCCTGCAGGCTTATCAGATCATCCTGATCAGCGAGGGAACGGGGATTTTCGAGAGTGAATTCGAGTCTCAGACTCAGACCGTGAATGCGGGGACGGTGCTTTTGTTATTCCCGGGGGTTTGGCATCGGTATGAGCCGGATCCCGGAACCGGCTGGGTGGAACATTGGATTGAGTGTCGTGGATCGGTCTTTGATGAAGCCACTCGCCTGGGGATCATTGCGCCCCAGCGGGCGGTGCTGCGCACGGGATTGGGATCCGACCTCGTGCACTGTTTTGATCGATGTCATTTCCTGGCGCAACGCGGAGCCCTGGCGAATCAGGATATGCTTTCGACCCTCGGCCTGCATCTCATTTCTGTTTTGGCTCGGTTGCAGCGCGAGGAACGCGGCTTCGAGCGCGCCATCGACGAGATCGTGGAACGGGGGCATGCGCTGATCACATTGCGGTGTCATGAGCCCTTGGACCTCCACAAGCTTTGCGCGGAATTGGGCGTGAGTTATTCCCATTTCCGACACGCCTTCAAAACCCGGCTGGGAATCAGTCCCAAGCAGTATCAACTTCAGGTGCGTCTGCAGAAAGCCCGAGACCTGCTCACCAATACCGAAAAGTCAGTCAAAGAAATCGCCGAGATCCTCGGTTTTGAGTCCGCTTTTCATTTATCGAGGCAGTTTAAGGAACGAACCGGCGAGGCGCCGAGCGCCTGGCGCGAAAAGAAGGTTCGGCTCCAAACTCACTCGACGGGAAAAAGCCCCGTCCAGACCGTCAAAGACCGGGAGTCAAACCCGTGAGGACTTGGTTGCTGGACGATTCCATAAGAGTGCCAATCTGTCTATGCGAATTGCCAATCTGTCCATGGTCGATCGAGGTGGCCCCATGGTAACCTGACAAAACATCCACGAACCTACTTTTACTGAACATGCCTATGAAGAAGACCGCCCTGATCTTGATGGTGTTTGCGGCCCTGCAGGCCCTCCATCTCGAGGCTCAAACCAACCTGATCTATTTTGATCCCTTTACCGCTTCAGCCGGGACGCCCCTGAACGGGACGTCGCCTCAAGACCATGGCGGGACAGGGGTAGATTTCTGGATTGGACCTGATACCGGAATGGACCTCGACGGCTCGGTTTTGACAGCTACCGAGGCCCCCAGGAACAACTACCTCCCCTTTTCGCCGCTTGAGGGCTACAAATACCGGCTCTCTGTTGACGCGAACCCGACGCACTCGGGCGCGGATTGGCTGGCGGTTGGTTTTAGTGAGAACACCGTTCCGACGGCGTGGTTCCCGGATGGCAACTCCAGCGGATGGTTCCTGCTTCGGGGAGAGAATCCCGGCTATCCCATGCACTCGTTCACCGGGTACAGCCTGGACGGTGGCGCCGCATTGGGCTGGCATTCCGGCACCCACAACCTCGCCGTGGTGCTCGATACCACCGTGCCAAACTGGACATTCGAGTTTTTCGTGGACGGAGTGTCCGAGCGCGGTCCCGTGCCCTTCAGCGCCAGTCCGGATGTCAATCCCATCATCAACTACGTGGGCGTCGGTTCGTATAACACGGCCCGAGGGACCTTCGACAATTTCAAGCTCGAAACGATCTATCAGGCAACGCTGACCAAACCAACCCTGGTCGAACAACCCAAGAATGCCACCGTGGTCCTGGGGGGGATGGCGCGATTCTCGGTCACCGCCTCAGGCCCCAAACCGATTTCCTACCAATGGTATAAAAATGGAACCGAACTGTTGACCGATCAAATCGGCAGTGTTCTGACTTTGCGCAATCTAACCGCCGCCGACAATGGCAGCCGCTACTCGGTTCGCGTTAGCAATGACTACGGCCAGGTGACCAGCGATAATGCGCTGCTGACCGTCCTCAACGTCGCAGGCCCCCTGGTGCACAAATTCAGTTTTGCCGACGGCACCCCGAACGATTCCATCGGGGGCGTGTCAGGAGTCTTGAAGGGCACTGCGAGCATTGAGGGGGGGCAGCTTCTCCTGGACGGCAGCGATGGTTGTTATGTGGCGCTGGGGGATTATGTTGTTCCCCCGCAGGGCAATGCCACCATCGTAGCCTGGTTTAACGCCGCCTCGAGCTTGGGAACATCGACGCGTATCTTCGACTTCGGCGGCGGCACCCTGAGCTATTTCTACTTCACACCCAGAGAGGGAACTGCCGGGCCGGCTCAACTCGGTCTGAAGACCGGCAGTGACGCCGAGACCGTGGTGGCTCACAGCTCGGGATTGAACGACGACCGCAATCATGTGATTGCCGCGGTGATCGACAGCACGCCAGCCGACATCGGCGCCAACGGAACCATGGCCCTGTATCTGGATGGGGAGTTGGTCGGGGTCAGCGGCCTTAACGGAACAATCGCATTGACCGAGCTCGAGAGCGGTCCCCAGAATTACTTGAGCAAATCACAGCGCATTGATATCGGCGGCTTTTTCAAAGGGGTCATCGACGAAATCCGGGTCTATAACACCGCTCTGAGTCTGGCTGAAATCTCGACCCTGACGCCGGATGAAAATCCCGCGACATCCCCAACCATCCTGGTCCAACCACAAGATACCACCGCTTATCTTGGCGGTTCCGCCACCCTGTCCGTCAGTGTGCTCGGCTCCGAGCCCTTGTTCTACCAATGGCAATTGAACGGAGTCGATGTTCCCGGGGCCAATACCAATCCTTTCCAGATCGATAACGTGCAGATGGACGATTATGGCCAATACACAGTCGTCATCACGAATCGCTTCGGCGCCGTGGCGAGCGCTCCCGCCCAATTGCGCCAAACCCGCTGGAGCTACGCCGCATGGAACGATGACGCTTCCTCCGGCATCGATTCGCAATTCGTCTATACCCACGCTTACAACTTCGGCAGCTCGGAAGCCCCCGAGATCAATGGATTGACCTTCACCGCGATCCCTAGCGCGAATCCTTCCGTCCCCGGTGTTTTCTCCGTGACGGGAACAGGCAACGTTTTCAATAACGACGTGAACAACCTCACAGGCGGCAGCCAGGTCCTCGGGACTGACTTTATCTACGGAGGCGCCCCTGGAACCCTCAAGCTGCAAGGATTAAATCCGGGCAAAGAGTATCTCTTGACACTCTATTCGGTCGCATTCGAAAGCCCGGGCGCCCGACGCATCCAGTTCAGCGCGATGGACAATCAGCTGCTGACTGTCGATCAGGACACATTCGATAACGACAACGGGATTCGCATCCATTACCAGTATACGGCCGATGCCAGCGGATCGGTGGTCGTTACCAACACCCCGCTCGTGGCGGGAGCGACCTTTCATTTTTACGGATTCTGCAACCGGCTTTTACAGACGATCCCCGCCAATGCCCCGCCGGAAATCATCACGCAGCCGGAATCGAAGGCCTCGGCTTTAAACTCGACAGCCAGCCTGGGTGTCGCCGTTGTCAGCGCCACTCCCTTGAATTATCAATGGTGGTTTAATGGCGCTCCCATCCCCGGGGCGACCGGGACCAATTACACCCTTGCCAGCGTCCAGAACGCGAATTTCGGCGACTATTCCGTGGTCGTTCAAAACACCCACGGCTCCGTCACCAGCCTGGTGGCTCGGTTGTCCTTGCTTCGATGGAGTTCTTCGGGCTGGAACGACGACGCCTCATCCGGAGCGGACACCAACTACGTTTATACTCATGCCTACAATTTCGGTCGGGCATCTGCCACCGTGATCAACGGGCTGACATTCACGGGTGTCGCCGGCGCCAATCCATCCGTTTCGAATCGGTTTTCCATCACCGGGGTCGGCAGCGTGTATAACAACGACGTCAATAACCTCACCGGCGGAAGTCAAGCCATGGCCGCCGATTTCATTTACGGCGGCAATCCGGGCACGCTCACTCTTCAAGGGTTGATCCCAGGCAAGGAATACCTCTTGACTCTCTATTCGGTGGGATGGGAGTCCTCGGGGCGCACGATACTGTTCAGCGCGGCCGATCACCAGGAAATGATTGCCGACCAGGATGCTTACGACAATGACAACGGGATTCGCATCCAATACCAGTACGCAGCCGATGCCAGCGGGACGGTATCCATCACGACCAGCCAGGTGGGGATTGGGACATTCCATATGTATGGATTCAGCAATCGCGACTGGAACCTGCCGGAGGCGGTTGTGAGTATCGCTCGAAACAACGACGGCACGGTCACCCTGTCCTGGCCGGCATCCGCGGTCGGATATGCCTTGAGATCTACAGCGGCCTTGGGAGCGAATGCGTCCTGGCAAACCGTGCCGGGCGAGCCAGTCCTGAGCGAGGGATTCTATCGGCAGACGATTCCCGCCATCGAAACCCGGTATTTCCGGCTGCAAAAATAGCCAAGCCATGCGATCTTGGCTTGGCTTGAGATTCGTGTATAACTGAACAAGACAGAGCAACAGACGCAGGAGGGGCTAGGCGCTCGACCTGCGGCTGTTGCTTATCGGTGGTTGTCAACAGGCCTATGAAAAAGCAACCCGTCATTCGATCCGGCCAGCCCTTATCGGCGGTTCTGTTCACCCGGCGCCCACACTTGCGGCTTGGCGCATTTACTCTGATCGAGTTGCTGGTGGTGATTGCGATCATCGCCATCCTCGCCGGCATGCTCCTGCCCGCCTTGGCCAAAGCCAAAGCCAAGGCCACTAAAATGCTCTGTGTCAGCAACTGCAAACAATGGGGCATCGCCATTACGATGTACGCGGGGGACTATACCGAGCATTTCCCGGACAACTCGGCTGGATTCGATCTCAGTTGGATGATGCCCAGCATGAGCAATTTTTGGAGAGGATATCTGATCCCGAACCGTCGTGGCACCGCCTCGAGCAAGCGCGCCCAAAATGATGTGCTTTACTGCCCGACCGACGAATGGCATCGCGCTTATGAAATGGGAACGACCATCCCGGACAACCAGCCGCAGTTGCTCGGTTATTTTTATCTGCCCGGTCGTCCCAAGAATAGCATGCCCGACGCCCGGAGAGCGGGCACCGAGGAATGGTTTTACCGTCTCAAGCTAGGGACGGTTCTGTGCAAGGCGCCCGTCCTGATCGACAAAAACCAGGCGCTAGGCTCCGTTTGCACCAACATGGCCGACCCCCGGTTGGCGTGGACTACCGAGATCGACCGCAAGCGCGTGCTCACAGGAACTCATCGGGGAGCTAAAGGAGTGCCGGAAGGTGGCAACTTCTTATTCGAGGATGGCCACGTCGAGTGGTTTAATCAGCGGAGCATCACCTTGGGGGCATCCATTGGCACCTGGCAGTGCTTCTACAAGATCGCGAACGTGGAATAACCTTTCTCCCGACCTAAGAGCCCCCCACCTGACAACTCCATGCGAATTATCGTTTCCGGCCTGCCACTCCAGCGACATTTCTACAACGAATCGGAGCGCGGGTATGGGGCGGAGCCCCTGCCCGCAGCCCATGGCCATTTCAAGACGGGCTTAGACATTACGGCTGACCCTTCGAACACAGCCGCGCTCCGAGGTATTGCTGGAGTGCTGCTCTCGATTCTATTGCTGGCCGGAGGCTGCCTGTGTTCTCGAGCCGACAGCGTGATCGTTTTCAACGAGATCATGTACCACCCAGGAGCCGATGGGCCGGCCATCGAATGGATTGAACTGCACAATCAGATGGCTGTGGCTGTGGATCTGACCGGATGGTCCATCACCGGAGGAGTCAATTACTCGTTTCCCAATGGCACAACGATGGCCGGGGGCGATTACCTCGTCGTGTCCAGCACGCCCTTCGATCAACAACCCCTGGTGGGGCTCACTAATATTTTCGGGCCGTTTCAGGGTCGGCTTTCCAATGCCGGCGATTCCCTCGAGCTTCGGAACAACAACCATCGTGTTATGGACAAGATCGAGTATGGGGTGGAAGGCGACTGGCCTGTTGGCCCCGATGGCTCGGGCGTATCCTTGGCCAAGCGCAACGAGGATTTCGCCACTGAGCCTCCATGGAATTGGACAAGCAGCGCGCAGATTGGCGGCACGCCAGGCCGACGTAACTTTCCTGAGAACACATTCGTAATTGTCCAAACCACACCCGTGGACATCGATACCCCCTGGAGGTTCCTGGGCGAGGGAGGGGACCCGGGAATCGCCTGGCGCCAGAGCGCCTTCGACGACACCGCCTGGGCTCATGGACAGGGTCTGTTCAAGGCGGGGAATCCCGAGTTGCCATTGAGCGAGCCACAATCGGTGCCCACTTTGTTCAATTCCGGCACCGACAGCAACCACCAGGTTCTAGCCCCAGGCTCGGCCGATCCCCACTACCTGCTGACCCAATCCGCCATGGGCGCCCCCCCTCCGCCCTCGATCGCGGCGATCGTGATCGAGAATCATCCCGCCTGGGCGGCCAACGACAGTCAATCAAGCTGGATCGGCCCCTTGAATCCCGGCACGGCCAATGTCGCCGCCGGCGCTTACCATTACCGCACCCAGTTCTCCCTCGATGGATTTGATCCGTCGACATGTGTTTTGACCCTGATGATAGGAGCCGATAATCGTCTCAACGATGTCCGATTGAACGGCGCCTCGCGGGGCCTGAGTTATGTGGGGTTTTCGACCCTAAGTTCGCCTTTGACGCTATCGAACGGTTTCGTCGATGGCCTGAACACGCTCGATTTTCTAACGGTCAACGACGATACCAGCGCCAATCCAGCCGGATTCCGTGTTCAGTTGTCGGCAACAGCTCGAGCTCGATTCCTTTCCCGCACAACTCTCGCGGACGGCCCCGTGACCCGTTACTTGCGCGCTCGTTTTTTGTTCGAGGGCGCGCCTCAGTTCGCCGCGCTGGAGCTCGGGTGTGTCCTGGCTGGCGGAGCGGTTTTTTACCTCAATGACAGTGAGATCCTGCGCTTGAATCTGCCGCCGGGGCCTCTGTCCGGATCCACGCTGGCTTTGCCAACCGGCTCAAGCCCCCTCACTCAAGGCCCGTTCAGTTGCCCGACTTCGGCGCTGTTAGCCGGTACCAACGTGCTCGCGGTCGAACTGCACTCCTCCATGGATCACCCCGCGGACATGCTGTTCGGCGCCAGCCTCTCCCTGACCGCGACCAATGTTCTTACCCCGCCCCCAATTCCCCTCGCGTTCAACGAATGTTCCTCCACAACGAACAATCCTTTCTGGATTGAACTGATCAATATCAGCTCCAACCCCCTGGATCTTTCCGGGTGTGTTTTATCCCGGCCCGATGGAACGACAAACCGCGAATACGTGTGCCCTCGGCAAGTCCTCTCGCCCGGTGAATTCCTGGTTTTGAACAAAGCACTCCTCGGTTTCGACGCCGAACCCGGAGATCGACTCTTCCTGTATGCGCCGGGACGTGCCAGCCTGATCGATGCCATCGTCGCCCAACGCGAACCGCGCGGACGCTGGCCCGATGGCACCGGGACTTGGCAGCGTCCAGCGTCGCTCACCCCGGGGGCTTCCAACCACGTTGTTCTGCATCAGGATGTGGTGATCAACGAAATCATGTATCATCCGCCCTCCATCGCATCCGCCGCAGCCCAGCCGCTCGAAGAAACCCTCTTGCCCCTCACCGCCCGGTGGCGTTACGAGCCATCAGGGGCCGATCCCGAGACCGGCTGGTTCCAGCCCGCCTTTGACGATCGCGCCTGGCCCCAGGGAAACGCCCTGATGTATGTCGAGGACGCCGCCTTGCCCGCGGCCAAAAACACACCACTCAAGCTCGGGCCAACGACGTTCTACTTCCGAACGAGCTTTGTCTTTGAAGGCAACACAAACGGTCTGGAACTGTGCCTGGGCGCCGTTGTGGATGATGGCGCCGTTTTTTATCTGAACGGCCAGGAAGTCTCCCGAATCAACATGCCGGACGGCCCCGTGGATGCCCAGACCTTCGCCTCCCCGAGTGTGGGCGACGCCACTTACTTGGGGCCAATCATCCTGCCCATCAGTCCGTTGCTCCCCGGAACCAACCTCTTGGCCGTGGAAGTTCACCAGGCCTCGGCCAATAGCAGTGACGTGGTATTCGGGGCTGAACTGCTGGCAAGATATTCGGCAACACCCCCGCCAATTACTCCAGACGCAGACGAATCTTGGATCGAACTGCATAATCGAGGCAGCCAAACCGTCGATCTCGCCGGATGGCAGTTGACCCACGATATCGAATATGTCTTCGGACCAAACACGGTCATAACGCCCGGCGGTTACCTGGTGATCGCAAAGGACGTCGAATCCATGCAATCGAGCTATCCCGGCATTCCGGTGTTGGGTCCATTCAGCAAAAGGCTGAGTCGAAGCGAGGGACGCCTTCGGCTCCTGGATGCCTTGGGAAATCCCGCTGACGAATTGCGTTACTTCGACAGCAAGCCCTGGCCTGACTACGCCGACGGCGGGGGATCGAGCTTGGAACTCCGTGATCCCTGGGCTGACAACTCAAAGGCCGAGGCCTGGGCCGCGAGCCTCGAGTCCCAACGTTCCGAATGGGTTCATTATACTTATCGGGGAACCGCGCGGAATGTTCTCGGCCCGACCCAATGGCGAGAATTCGTGCTGGGCCTGCTCGATGCCGGCGAGTGTTTGATCGACGATTTGAGTGTGGTCGAAAATCCTTCCGGCACACCGATCCAGCTTTTGCAGAACGGGAATTTTGAAACCGGTTTCACCGCCTGGCGCGCGCTGGGCAACCATCGTCACTCTTACCTCGAGCCGGACCCGGATCATCCCGGAAACCGGGTGCTGCATCTTGTGGCCACCGGTCCCACGGAACATATGCATAATCATCTCGAGACCACCCTGGCCAGTAACCGCTCCGTGGTCGATGGACGGGAATACGAAGTCTCTTACCGCGCCAAATGGCTGGCCGGCAATCGTCATCTCAATACCCGCCTCTATTTTAATCGCGTGGCCAAAACGACCGCACTGGCCCTGCCACGACATCCTGGCACTCCCGGCGCCCGTAACTCCACTTTCCTCCCTAATACGGGTCCCACTTATCAGGAGTTGGGGCATTATCCTGTTCTGCCTAAGCCAGGCGAGCCCGTCGTTGTCAGGATCCGCGCCCATGACATCCATGGCATCAGCGACATGACCCTCCGCTGGGCGATCAATGGAGGCAGTTGGCGCAGCACTCCCATGACACCTGATGGCGCGCCGACAGACTCGGGCTACACGAACTACGTCGCCTCACTCGCGGGCAATCCTGCGGGAACCGGCGTGCAATTTTACGTCCAGGGCACTGATCGTTTGGGCGCCGTCTCAACCTTTCCGGCGGGGGGAACGAATTCTCGAGCGATTTTCAAAGTCGAGAGCAGCCTCCCGGCCCTGGGTCGGCTCCATCGCCTTCGCCTCTGGATGACGCCCAGTGAGGCGGCCTGGCTCCATGCGCCCACCAACGTGATGAGCAACGATCGTTTGGGATTGACGGTCGTCTACAATGATCGCGAGGTTTTCTATGATGTCGGCGTTCATCTGCAGGGCAGCGAACGCGGGCGCAACGACTCCTCGCGCGTGGGATTTACTTTGCGGTTCCAGGCCGATCATCTCTTCCGGGGCATCCAGAACAGCCTGGCTGCGGATAAATCCGGCGGTTATTCCGGCCTGGGGGGAAAGCACGACGAAATCCTGCTTTGGCACGCCATCAATCACGCGGGCGGTCTGCCGGGCATGTACAACGATCTCGCCCAGATCCTCGCGCCTCGATCCCAGGAAAATGGCACTGCCCTCCTTCGCCTGGCCGCTTACGGATCCGAATTCCTCGACAACCAGTATGCCAACGGAAGCGATGGTCCGCTCTATAAACTCGAGCTGATTTACTATCCCACCACGACCGCCACCGGAGATCCGCAGGCCCCCAAATTGCCCCAGCCCGATAACGTCATCAACATGGACCTCCAAAACTGGGGAGCTGATCCCGAAAACTACCGGTGGATCTTCCGCCAGGAAAACCGCAACGACAACGATGACCACAGCCTCTTGATCGCCTTGAACCAAGCCCTGAGCCTCAGCGGCGCCGCATTCGAGTCGCAGACCAGCGCCCTGATGGATGTCGACGAATGGATGCGCGCCCTCGCTTTCCTGGGATTGATCGGGGCCGGCGACATGTTCACTTACGGGTTAAACCACAATTTTCTCATCTACTTCAGGCCGGAAGATCAGAAGGCCATGGCCTTTCTTTTCGATATGGATTACCAGTTCGTGCAACCTGTCACTTCCTCGTTTCCGGGATCCGGCTCGCAAAACATCTATCGATTGACCATGCTCCCCAATAACTACCGGCGTTATTGCCATCATCTGCTGAGCCTGATCCATACCACGGTTAACTCCGCCTATCTCACCCCCTGGGCCGATCATTACTCCGGTTTGCTCGGCCAAAACTGGCGCCGCGCGGTCAACTACCTCGTGCAGCGCGGGGATTATGTCCGCAGCCGGTTGCCCCTCAACATTCCCTTTGCCATCACAAGCAATGCCGGCCGCGATTTCAGCGCCACTCAAAACCGGGTTCCCCTCGCCGGCACCGCCCCGCTTACCGTCAACGCAATCGTCGTTAACGGAATTCCACAGCCCGTCGTCTGGACCACCCTCACCAATTGGACCCTCACCGTTTCCCTTCCGGGACGCACCAACCGCCTCACGATCGAAGGCGTCGATTCAAACGGTCATCTCCTTTCGAATGCCTCCGATTCCATCACCATCACCAACCTCAGCGCGCCCTCCATGCAACCGGTGGTGATCAACGAATGGATGGCCGATAGCGCCGGTCCCGGTGGCCTCGCCGATCCCAAGGATGGCGATTACCCGGACTGGTTTGAATTGTATAATCCAAACCACACCGCCGTGGATCTCTCGGGCAGCTTCCTGACCGATACGCTCGCCCTGCCGAACATGTTCGTCATCCCCGCCAATACCATCATCCCTCCTCACGGATTCCTGCTGGTCTGGGCGGATGCTCAGACCCACCAAAATAACCCCGCGCTCTCCGCCGATCTCCATGTCAACTTCCAGCTCAGCAAAGCCGGCGATTTTATTGGCCTCTTCGGATCCGATGGCCTTTTGCAGCATGCGGTGACCTTCGGAGCGCAGGCCGAGAACCTGAGCGAGGGCCTGTATCCCGACGGTAACATCACCACCGTGGTTCCCATGCCCGATTGGTCGCCCCGGGCCAGCAATCGACTGGGTCCGCCGTCCCCGCCCCAATTGCGTGAAATTACGCGCCGGACCGATGGCTCGGTCTCGTTTGTCTTCAGCGCGATACCCGGACGCGCCTATCGTGTGGAAACCTGCCAGGATGTCGATCGGCCGGACTGGGTAGCCTTGGGCTTGAACCTCGTTGCGACAGATCCCTGGATGACGGTCGTGGATGAACCGAGGGGGCTGGAGCGGCGATTCTATCGGGTGATGCTGATTCCCTAGGCTGGCGAGAAACCTGACATGAGAAAAACCAAAGTGGGATTATTCGGGATTGGGCTTGATACTTACTGGCCTCAGTTTCGCGGTTTGAAACGGCGCCTGGAAGGCTACCTCGATGCGGTCCAAAACCGCCTCGAGCGCCCTGAGGTCGAAGTGGTCAATCTCGGTCTTATCGATACTCCCCCCAAAGCCCTCGAAGCCGGCCATCGGTTCCGCCAGGAGGATGTCGATATCCTCTTTTTGCACGTTACCACCTATGCCTTGTCTTCGACCGTGTTGCCGGTGGTCCAACGCGCCAAGGTGCCGGTGATTATCCTCAACCTTTCGCCTGTTCCCGCGATGGATTACGCCGCGTTCAACCGCCTCGGGAATCGCACCGCCATGACCGGCGAGTGGCTCGCCCACTGCGGCGCTTGTCCGGTCCCCGAAATTGCCAATGTCTTCAACCGCGCCCGAATCGCGTTCTACCAGGTCACGGGCATGTTGCATGACGATCCGATTTGCTGGGATGCGGTCAACAGCTGGATCGAATCGGCCCGTGTGGCCGGCATCATGTTCCACAATCGCCTGGGCCTGATGGGACATTACTATTGCGGCATGCTGGATATCGCGTCCGACCTGACTCAACACTGCGCCACGTTCGGAGGCCACATGGAAATTATCGAGGTCGAGGAACTCGCCGCCCTGCGCCGCGCGGTGACCGCCAGACAAATCCATTCCCGAGTCCGCGAGTTTTACCAGGCCTTTGACGTCCAGTCCGATTGTTCGGCGGCCGAACTCGAACGGGCCGCCCGCACCTCGGTGGCCTTGGATCGGCTGGTCAAAGAACACGACCTCGGGTCATTGGCCTATTACCACATGGGAACGGGAAACGAGGAAAACGAAGACGCCATCAGCTCGATTATCCTCGGCAACTCGATGCTGACAGCCCGGGGCATCCCGGTGGCGGGCGAGTATGAAGTGAAAAATGTCCAGGCAATGAAAATCCTCGACAGTTTCGGCGTCGGGGGGTCGTTCACCGAGTATTACGCCATGGACTACAAGGACGACGTGGTCCTTATGGGACACGATGGTCCCGGGCACATCGCCATCGCCCAAGGCAAGACCAAGGTCCGGCCTTTGCAGGTTTATCACGGGAAAGTCGGCCGGGGGCTCTCGGTGGAAATGTCCGTGAAACACGGGCCGGTGACCTTGCTGGCTGTCGTGCAAACGGCCGAGGGCCAATTGAAGTTCCTGGTGGCCGAAGCCGAATCCGTCCCCGGTCCGATCCTGGAAATTGGCAATACCAACAGCCGTTATCGCTTCCGTATCGGCGCTCGGCAATTCGTGAACGATTGGAATCTCGAGGGCCCGGCCCATCATTGCGCGGTCGGCGTCGGCCACGTGGCTGGCAAGATTGAGAAACTCGGCCAACTGCTCGGCATGGAAACCATCAGAGTCTGCTAAACACCATATCCGTATGATGAAACGAATCCGCAATTCATGGAGATCCGGCGCGCGAATCGCCGCCACGCTCGCTTTATGCGCCACCTGTGTCCAGGGAGGGGAATCCTTTGCAAACCTCGAACGCCAATTCCGCGAACTCCCCCTCGAGGCGCGTCGCTTGACCGGTCCGTTGTTCTGGTTACACGGCGACGATACCCGGGAACGCCTCGAGATGTACGTCGAAAAGGTCGCCGAGGGCGGCAACGGTTCCTTCACCACCGAGTCGCGTCCCCACACGGATTGGCTGGGACCCGGCTGGTGGCGGGATCTCGATATTTGCCTCGCCGCCGCCAAGCGTCATAATCTCAAGCTTTGGATCTTTGACGAGAAGTGGTGGCCCAGCCAGGGCGTGGGTGGCAAGGTCCCACCCCGGTACGCCGCCAAGCAGTTGGTCGGAACCGCTGTCGACACCGAGGGGCCTGGCGAATTCAAGGGCGATGATTATGCCGGTGAACATTACATCGCGTCAGTCGCCGGACGCATCGCCTCGGATAACACGATCGACGCCAACAGCCTGATCGACCTCGCCCCTGCCATCCAAAAAGGCCAGCTTGCCTGGACCGTCCCTGCTGGCCGCTGGCGGGTCATGAAGTTTACCTGGCAAACCGCGCCCGGCCTGGGCCAGGGGGGCGGCAAAGAACTGAGCGTCGACGGCGCCAGCAAAGATTGCGTGGATTGGTACCTCCAGACGGTGTATCAGCCGCATTACGATCGATACAAAGCCGACTTCGGAAAAACCATCGTCGGATTCTTCTATGATGAACCCGAGACGCGCGGGGATTGGGGCACCGAACTCAATCAGGTTCTGGCGGAATGCAAGATCGACTGGAAAAAGGCCTACGTCGCTTACAAATTCCAACTCTCGGGCGAAGAACATGTCGGCGCGCGGTACCAGTATCTCGATGCCCGGGCCGAAGCCTGGGGCCGAACCATGTATGGCGGCATCACGCGATGGTGCGAACAACGCGGCGTCAAATCGATCGGGCATTTCATGGAGCACGCCGGGATGTATCGGCTTCCCGACTTCTCCGGCGGCGACATGATGCGGCTCCAAAAATACAGCAGCATGGGCGGCATCGACGCCGTGTTCTCCCAGTTCAAACCCGGCCAGCGCGCGGCTTACGACGCTCCCTGCTGGCAAACCCCCAAACTCGGTAGTTCCATCACCCATGCCTACGGCAAGTCGGACGACGTCAGCATGGTCGAGATCTTCGGCGCCCGTGGCCAAGACTTGTCCTATCCCGAGATGAAATGGTGGACCGATGCCATGCACGTTGCCGGGGTGAACTTCCTGATCCCACACTCCTTCAATCCGCGCGCTCCCTACGATACCGATTGCCCGCCCTATTTCTACAACGGCGGATTCGAGCCCCGCTGGCCGCTCTACCGTCTGTTCGCCGATTACACCAGCCGCCTCAGTCTGATGCTCACCGGCGGACGGCATGTCGCCCCGGTTGCCCTCCTCTTTGCGGGCCAAAGCGCCCATGTCGGACGCAGCGTTCCTCCCGATCAGTTGAGCGAAGTCCTCCAAGACGCGCTCTACGATTGCGATTGGCTGCCTTACGAGGTTTTCGAGCATGACACGTTGATCGTTGAAAAAAACCTCAAGCTCCGACAGGAATCCTACAAAGTCCTTGTCGTGCCTCCCGTCGAAGTCATCCCTTACCCAGTGCTTTCCAAGGCCAAGGCGTTCTTTGACGCGGGCGGTGTCGTGTTAGGCTATGGGTTTCTGCCGACAAAATCCGCTACCCTCGGCAATACCTCCGCCGATATTGCCGCGTTGCGTAACGCTGTCTGGGGCGATCCACAACCTGGGCTGGCCGTCTGTAAAACCAGCCCGAAGGGCGGTCGATCCTATCTGCTTCCCGAAAAGCCCACGCCCGAACAACTCGAACAAACCCTCGCCGGCGACGCCCGGATTCATCCCACCTGCGAGGTCATCGAGGGCAAGACCGATCATTGGCTGCACGTCCTGCATCGAGTCAAGGAGGGACGCGATTTGTTTTTTATTGCCAACCAAAATTATACCGGCGAGCCACGGCAGTTCAGATTTCGTTTTGCCGCGAAAGGCGTGCCCGAGTGCTGGGATGCGATGCGCAACGAAATCACCGGCGTCCCTTACACGCGTCAAGGGGATCATGTGGAACTGACGCTGACCTTGGAGCCCAACGAAAGTGTGTTGTTGGTGTTCCAGCCAGAACAGCGCCCACTCGCCATGCGATTAGAACCCGGCGCGACCGCGCCATCCCGCGTCCTCACCATCACCCGGAAAGCCCTCTCGCCGCCTCCCGAGCCGAGACTCGAGGCCAACGGACGCAAGACCACTCTCAGCCCCGTGAAAGCCAATCCCTACCTCGGCAGTGTCGAGGTTCCATCGAACCTTAACCTTCGCAAAAATCGGGTGTATCTCGAAGTCGATGATCTGGCTCCCGAAGCTGCGGCCCGGGTCAGCA
This sequence comes from Verrucomicrobiota bacterium, assembly GCA_022709905.1. Lineage (GTDB taxonomy): Bacteria > Verrucomicrobiota > Verrucomicrobiia > Limisphaerales > UBA1319 > JAKLHY01. The sequence continues at coordinate 168,562 of JAKLHY010000001.1, forward strand.
TTAATAACCACTTCGTCGGCGGATTCGTGGGCAAACCCTTGAGATTGGAGATAAGCGCCCATTTGAAGCCCGGACAAAACACGATTCAACTGGAACCGTTCGCTCCTGAAACCGCCCGGCTGTCCATTTATCCACGCGATTAGACCGATGGCCTGAAGAGACCCTCCGGTAGTCCACAACATCACAAAACATCATGAAACCTTGTCATCTATTTCTGGGAGCCCTGCTGGCTCATGCGGCGCCGTTGCTGCTGGCCGCGGACAAACTGGAGACCGGCTTCCGACAACCTCCCGGCTCCGCCCGCCCGTGGGTCTATTGGTTTCCGCTCGATGGCAACATCACCCGGGAAGGCATCACGCTCGATCTCGAGGCCATGAAACGCGTCGGGATTGGCGGCGTGCTCTACATGGAGACCGACCAGGGCGCGCCTCGGGGCCCGGCCGCGTTTGCCGGACCTCTCTGGCGCGAGTTATTCCAGCATATCTGCGCCGAAGCAAACCGTCTTGGCCTGGAGGTTAACATGAACAATGACGCCGGCTGGTGCGGCAGCGGCGGGCCGTGGATTACTCCCGAGTTATCCATGCAACGCATCGTCTGGGCTGAAACCAATCTCGTCGGCCCAAAACGCTTCCAGGCTGCTCTGCCACAACCCGCGGCCGTCAAGGACTTTTACCGTGACATCGCCCTCTTCGCCTTTCCCACGCCCCACAGCGATTATGTGATTCCCCACCTGAGCGGCAAATCCGCCAGAACCCGCGAGGAAATTCCCTTGCGCGACGCTTTTCCCTCGCTTCCCGACGGGACCGCCATTGCGCGCGACCGTGTGATCAACCTGACCGATCAACTCTCCGCGCAAGGCCAATTGAGCTGGGACGTGCCCGCCGGTCCATGGACCCTCTTGCGTCTTGGCTGCACCACCACCGGAAAAGACAATCATCCCGCCCCCATCGACGGACGCGGCCTCGAATGTGATAAACTCAGCAAGACCGCCGCCGAAGCCCATTTCAACGGGCTCATGGCGAAACTGATCGCCGACAACAAAAACCTCGCGGGCGAGAACCGCACGCTGGTCTCCACCCACATCGATAGCTGGGAAGTCGGCTCTCAGAACTGGACGCCCAATTTCCGGCAGGAATTCCTGCGCCTGTGGGGTTACGATCCCTTGCCGTTTCTGCCGGTCATCAGCGGGCGGGTCATTGACAATCTCGAGATCTCCGAGCGGTTCCTCTACGACGTTCGCATGACGGTCAATCAGTTGATTCTCGAGAATTACGCCGGACATTTCCGCACCTTGGCCCACCAAAATGGACTCCGGCTTTCGATCGAGGCCTACGACGGTGTCCCGGCCGATGACATGACCTATGCGGGCCGCGCCGACGAACCCATGGGCGAGTGGTGGTCCTATGCGCCTTATTCCGGAGCGCATTGGTGCACGGAAATGGCCTCGGCGGCGCATGTCTATGGCAAACGCATCCTGGGCGCCGAGGCCTTCACTGCCACTGACGCCGAGAAATGGCAGGCCCATCCCGGATCCATCAAGGCCATGGGGGATTGGGCATTCTGCGAAGGCATCAACCGGTTCGTCTTCCACCGCTACGCCCTCCAGCCCTGGAAGGATGCCCGTCCTGGCATGTCAATGGGCCCTTGGGGGCTGCACTACGAACGAACGCAAACCTGGTGGGAACAATCCAAGGCCTGGCATGAATACCTCGCCCGTTGCCAGTTCCTGCTGCAACAAGGCCTGTTTGTCGCCGACCTCTGTTTCCTCGCGCCGGAAATGTCCCCCCAACGATTTAAGTCGCCCGTCAAATCCGGAATCGATCGCCCCGAATACAACTTCGACGGTTGCCCGCCTGAAGTTGTCCTTACCCGCATGAAGGTCAGAGATGGACGCCTCATCCTGCCTGACGGCATGAGTTATCGCATGCTGGTTCTGCCCCGCGCTCCTGTGATGACGCCCGTTCTTTTGCGGAAAATCAAGGAGTTGGTCGCCTCCGGCGCCACCGTGGCCGGCGCGCCCCCGACGAAATCTCCAAGCCTCAGCAATTACCCGCAATGCGACCGCGAAGTGGCCGCCTTGGCCGCCGAGTTGTGGGGCTCCGGCCCGGCACCCGCGGAATTGACCGAACGCGCCTTCGGTAAAGGCCGACTGATCTGGGGCGGTGAACTGACTCCTCCACCGCCGCCCCATCCCGAGGACGACCAGCAATTGGGCAAAGCCAAATGGATTTGGAGCCCCGAGGGTAATCCCGCCATCAGCGCCCCTCCAGGCAAACGCTATTTCCGACGAACGCTCCCCATCGATACGGCAAACCAGATCACCTCGGCCCGGATGCTGATCACCGCGGATAATTCCTTCGAGTGCTGGATCAATGGCCGTCAAGCCGGCGCCGGAGACGACTTTAAACGCGGTTACATCCTCAATCTGGAGTCTTTCCTCAAACCCGGGGCCAATCTGATCGCCGTGGCCGCGGTTAACGCCACGGACAGCCCGAACCCGGCCGGCCTGATCGGTTCGCTTGTCATTAAGTATGCCAACGGCCAAGTCCAGGTAATCCCCACAGACCGAAACTGGCAGGCTACCACGACGGTCCGCGACAACTGGATTTCCGAAATGTCCGATGCCAGCGGCTGGACCGCCTCGATCGAACTGGGTTCCCTCGGCATGGATCCATGGGGCGATGTCGAGTCTGGCCTGGGCGCATCCGATCCGATTCCCGATGTCAATATCCTGTGCCGTCTTCTGACGCGAATGAATGTGCCGCCCGACTTCACGTGCCAAGTCAAGAGCTCATCCGCCAGCCTGCGCTACATTCACAAGCGCATCGATCAGACCGATGTCTACTTTGTCGCCAACAAGAATCCCCAGCCCGAAGAAGCCCTGTGCTCATTCCGGGTCACAGGCAAACGCCCCGAGCTCTGGTGGCCGGACTCGGGCCTCACAGAACGAGCCGCCGCATACGATGAAGCCAACGGTTTGACTCGCGTGCCCATTCGTTTTGAACCACACGGTTCTGTGTTTGTTGTCTTCCGAGAAAAGAGCAAACCGGAACCCGATCGCATTCTCTCGGTGAGTCGTAATGGCGAAATCCTGATCGATACCGCCCATGGCGCGCCAAAGCAAACGATGGCCGCAACCTCCTCAAACCCGCCCGCTTCCACTGCCATTAAATCGTCAACCCAGCAGGATCCCATTCGCCTCATCCGGGAGGGAAGGACGGGAATTCAAGCGCGCGTCTACCAGCCCGGGGCTTACCTCGTGAAAACCGCCAAGGGCCAACATCATTCCTTCGAGATACCCAGCCTCCCGACGCCCTTCGAAATCCCCGGTCCCTGGGAAGTTCAATTCGATCCGAAATGGGGCGGCCCCGGATTGGTGACCTTCAACAAGCTCGAGGACTGGAGCCAGCGGTCCGAAACCGGTGTTCGTTATTATTCCGGCACGGCCATTTATCGGAAGACCTTTTCGCTCGCCGGATCCCACGTCCCCAGTCAAAACTCCCGCACTCTCCTGGATCTCGGCCAGGTGGCAGTCATGGCTGAAGTCACCCTCAACGGCGCCAATCTCGGCATTCTATGGAAACCGCCGTTTCAGGTCGATGTCACTGGCATCATCAAACCCGGCCCTAACACTCTTGAAGTGAAAGTCGTCAATCTTTGGATCAACCGTCAGATCGGGGACGAGCAACTTCCCGAAGACAGCCAGCGCAATCCCAACGGGACCCTCAAGGAATGGCCCCAGTGGGTCCAGGAAGGCAAATCCAGCCCCACAGGCCGTTATACTTTCACCAGCTGGCGCCTCTGGAAAAAAGACGATCCCCTGGCGGCTTCCGGTTTGCTTGGACCCGTGGTGCTGCATTCAGGTGCCGAAATCAAGGTGCGCTGACAGCCGATTCGAGGCTAAACCTCAGAAACATTGCGGGATCGCCAACGGTCATTTCTTGATTCCTGGCTCGTTCGAGAACTTGGCGCATGATCGGCCAAACAGGTTTTGAGCGCCCTTCCAAAAGCTGAAGCGCTCGGGCGGCATGAAGAGCGACATCCGGAGGTTGTTCATTCAATTCCTTGGCCAATAACGGAAGACTGTCTTTGGTTTCATCCATGCCGGCAAGCGCCGCAGCCGCTTCAATCCGAACTACCGGCGAAGGATCCGTGAGCGCCTCTCGCAACACGGCATGCGCAGGTTGCGCGTTTGTTCCTGCTGCCCGCAGTCCCACTGCGGCCCAATATCGAATCCCGTCCTCGGGATCCTTGAGCAGGATCGTCTGTCTTGATACAGCCTCGGGGCGCCCAACAAGGCCGGCCGCATCGAGCAAGCGGGCTAACGGATATTTGCTCTCGCTCTGGGCCAGGTCCAATGGAGTGCCGGATTCACCGATCCGCTCCCGCATCTGTGGTTCGGTTAAGAATCCGGCATCGCGGCTTGAAAGCATCCAGTCGTGAAGAACAGCCCGCAGACGTTCCAGGATTTCCTTGTGCTCGGCCGATGAAGCCAGATTGTGGACCTGGTGAGGATCAGCCTGGGTATCGTAAAGCTCTTCAATCGCTTTTCGGGGAGCGGTGTAAGTGAGCGGACCGCCGCCCAGCTTGTTCTGGTCGGCCTGTTGTCGCAACTCCCGACGGAATGTTGATCCATCTGAATAGGCCTCAGGAGCAAACCACGAGCAGTGCGGCATGAAGTTACGGATATAAAGGAACCGATGATCCCGAACCGAGCGGGATAAATCGAAGGCCTCATCCACACGGTCTCTGGCGCCAAAAACATACTTGCGGGGCGGACGGGCATATCGTCCCAGGAATGCCTCCCCTTGCATATGAGCCGGCGCGCGAATGCCGCAGAGGCTTAAGATGGTCGGCGCAAAATCCACGAAGCTCACCAACCGGTCTGTCGCGGTCCCCTGCGCGACCGGGGCCATCCATCGGTATTTCTCCGGAAACCGGACCAACAAGGGCACCTGCAGGCCGGTGTCCCAAAGACAACGTTTTCCTCGAGGCAATCCCATGCCGTTGTCCCCATAAAAAAACACGATCGTGTCCTCATCAAGCTGATCCTCCGAAAGCTGCTTTAAGATTTTCCCGACTTCCTTGTCCATCACGGTAATGCAATCATGGTACCGCGCCCACTGCCGTCGGGCCTCGAGGGTGTCAGGATAATAAGGCGGCAGCGGCGCCCGGGCCGGATCGTGTCGTTCCTCAGGAGCAAGCTGGCTGCCCACTTCTTTCTCGAATTGCGCGGGGGGCCAGACGCTGGTTCGGGATTGATGGGTCGTCATGAGGTTAAACACAGCAAAGAATGGCTGGCCCGGCTTGCGGTTGCGCCAGTGCGCGTTCATGGAGCATTCATTCCAACAATCGCGGATGAACGCGGCTTCGTTGAACAAGTTGTAATCCGTCTTGACATTGTTCGCGGTAAAATAGCCGACTTCACCCAACCAGGCGGGGAACCCTCGCACGAACTGAGGAACCGGAAACTGCGATCGAAGCCTTTGGGTGCCGAGTGAGGTTGCATAAAGACCGGTGATCAGACAGGATCGCGCCGGAGAACAGACCGGCGCCGTGGCAAAAGCACCCTTATAGCAAATGCCCTGGGACGCGAGAGCGTCGAGGTGAGGCGTCCGCGCATAGGCATCCCCATAACATCCCAAATTCGGGGAAAGGTCCTCGGCCGTAATCCACAGGATATTGGGAGGCCTGGCCGGTTTCGAATCGAGCTTGGAGAAGAAATCCTGACCGCAAAACACATGCGGCCCGGGATGCGCCGTGAGTGTCAGGTTGGTTTCAGCTTGGAAGACGCGGTATGCCGAACGGATCTCCTCCAGGGCCCGGCGCCCGATATCCACAGGAAATCCACCCGGCGCCCGTTCTTGTTCGCCCAGTTCACACACCAGAACCCTGGGGGCAATGCAGGCAAAGATGTCAGAGAAATCGAAGTGCTCTTCCAGGCCTGGAAAGTTGAAGCACGCGCAGTGTCCATTCTTCATGTTGGCTACCGTGGTGAGCCAGCCGCTGCTGCACGCGATCTTGATCCGTGGATCGAGCGCCGCCACATACATGGTTGTCTCGCCGCCCAGTGACAAACCCGCCACACCCAGTCGGTCCGGATCCACTTCAGGCAAAGTCACCAGGTAATCCACGCACCGAAGCGCGTCCCACGTGCGCTCCCCCATGAGAGACCAATTCGTGTGCTGCAATGTGTGCTGTCCAACATCGGGCGCAATGACCACATAGCCCATTTCGGCCAGGGTGCGACCGTACCAGTAGAGGCCTTGCCCCCGAACTACCTCCTCGCCACTGCCGCCGTGGCCGTGAATCGCGAGCACAGCGCCCACTCTGCTTTTCGCTCTCAAGGGCCGAGCCAGCCAAACGTGCGCGCGCCGATCCGGCAATGCCTGAAGAGTCATCTCCTCCAACACATACGAGCTTCCAGGGACTTCGATCCGACGAATGACCTTCGGATCAAGCGGACTTCGCTTGGGCTGAGCACCGCCCATCATCAGGCAAAATATCTTCTCTCGGGCCGATTGCTGCCATGGCTCAGCGTCCGCCGCAGAACCCGCCTGGAACCGCATGACCCGCGTAGCTTGAGCTTGCCCGTGAATGACTCCCAACCACCATAAGACGAGAATAATCCAACGAATCTGTTTCATAACTTCAACCGCTTTGCTGTTGGCGTTTGCCTTTAACAATCCGATATTCTGGACCGATTAACGAGGATGGACCTCCGTAAGATCACTCGACGTAAAGCTGCTTGCTGTCCGGCAAGTCTGAGGTCGATCCCTGCTAGCGGCTCACCCATGGCTCGACGGGCTGACGCGGCCCACCGTGATTGGCGCCCAGAATATCAGGTCGCCCGTCTCCGTCAAAATCGGAAACCAAAATGTCATGTGAGCCACCCTCGGCCACAATCACCTTTCGCCAGCCGTTCCCCCGCCGGTATCGAGATAGATACTGACCTCCTGGGATGGGGCGCCCTGATGCATTCGGGCGGTGACGATATCAGTTTGGCCGTCGCCATTCATATCCCTGGCCGCCAAACTGTGCATGACCATTTCTACAGGCGCGTCCACCACAACATTCTCGAAGCGGAGAGCCTCCTTCCATTCATCGGCGCCTGGAGCCGGTCGAGTGCGGGGCTGGCGATCGATATCTTCAACAACGCCTTCCACGAGGATTGCTGAGGCGAGCAATTCGGGTAGAGGCCCTTTGAGACGCAAATTTCCCGAGGCGGATCCGACAAAATATCCGGTCAGATTCGTGGCCGGATTATTCTGAATTTTGATCGGGCTGGAAGATTCGTTGCGAAGCATCGAGCCGCTCAGGAGGTTGTTCGCAACAGAAGCGAACGCATAGTAAAGATTTACATCCGCACTTGAGTTGTATCAAGATGACTGAGCTCAAGCACAAATCCGATGTCACAATCGAAACCGTAGACGCATAAACCTCATGAGGGCTCCGTATAACAGATTATGAAACCGACTGTTCTCCTATTGCCGCTGTGCCTCAGCATCAGCGCGGTGCTGGGAGCCGAGTTATCCGGTCCAATTCCAACGCCGCAGCAACTGGCTTGGCAGCGGCTTGAAATTATTGGCTTTGCCCATTTCGGCATGAACACTTTTACCGACCGTGAATGGGGCGATGGCAAGGAAGATCCAAAACTGTTTAATCCCACCGATTTTGATCCCCGCCAGTGGGCCGAAGTTATCCAGGACGCCGGCATCAAACTGCTGATCTTGACCGCCAAGCACCACGACGGATTCTGTCTATGGCCATCCCAATACACGGACCATTGCGTCAAAAAATCTCCGTGGCGCGACGGTAAAGGGGACGTGGTCCGAGAAGTAGTCGACGCGCTGCGGGCGCGGCAAATACGAGTGGGTTTGTATCTCTCACCTTGGGACCGCAATCAACCTGTCTACGGCGATTCACCCCGATACAACGAGTATTTCCGCAACCAACTCCGTGAACTCCTTTCGAACTACGGGCCGATCGATGAAGTCTGGTTTGATGGCGCCTGCGGAGAAGGTCCCAACGGCAAAAAACAGGAATACGATTGGCCCAGTTTTTATGCCGTCGTTCGCCAACTGCAACCCAATGCGCTCATCGCAATCTGCGGGCCGGACATCCGTTGGGTGGGCAACGAATCAGGAGTCGCCCGCGAGAACGAATCGTCGGTGGTTCAGAGGGATGGCCAACTCGCCTGGCATCCGGCCGAATGCGACGTCTCCATCCGGCCAGGCTGGTTCTATCATTCCAGCGAAGACAGCAAGGTCAAACCTCTCGTCACACTGGCTGACATTTATTTCAAATCAGTCGGCCGAAATTCGGTTCTGTTGCTGAACATTCCGCCGGATCGCCGCGGCCGGATTGCCGATCCGGATGCTACCCGCCTCCGTGAGTTTGGAGCTTTTGTGCGCGAGCTAAGTGCCCAGGATTTTCTGGCTGACGCCACCCTGACGGCTTCAAGCCGCAAGGATGAACTCCACCACGAACGCTTCCTCTGTGATCAAAAACTCGATACCAGTTGGTCTCCGGGCGAAGGCCAGACCACCGGTTCAGTTGAATTCGACCTTGGACAAAACCGGACATTCAATGGGGTCCGTCTGCAAGAGGATATTGCTTCCGGTGAACGGGTCCAGGCATATCATGTGGACATCCAGGAGGGCGGCCAATGGCGCACCATTACCGCCGGACAGGTCATCGGCCATAAACAACTGCGCCGCTTTCCTAAAGTCAGCGCCCACAAAGTGCGGCTGGTCATTGACAAAGCATCGGCCCCTCCGATCATCGCGGAGTTTGGATTGCACTACAATTCTTTGGCTCCCGCAGGTTCCGGCGCTTTGACTGCCCACCGATTAGCCACGGCTTCCAACGTCCATTCCGGTGGCCCTCAGTTTGGAACGGACAAGGCGTTGGACGATGACCCCGAGACCCGCTGGGCAACCTCAGACCAAACTGCGAACTAATCCTGTCTGTTACAGCGAAAAAACAGGCCCGAAAAACGCCCGTTGGGGCTCAATACGAAGCTGTTTTTTACGGATCAGCTTCTCACCACGGCACTTGTTTCGGCGACAGTCGGTTGCGGTTATGGAAGCCGTTGCTCAAGGGCTACAAATACTACCGATCGGTAACTTTGGAGTGCTCAATACACCTGGAGCCGTCATTTATTCCCGAACGGGAATATTAAGCTTGCAGAGGGCTGGTTTGGGTCATAATGTTCCTGAACGGTAACATTGCCAGAACGCGATGAGAATCACGGTCAAGCAGATTGGGGATCAGGTGAAGGCCGCCCGAAAGAGTCTTGGGGTGACGCAAAAAAACCTTGCGATGACTTCCGGCACCGGGTTGCGGTTCATCATCGAATTGGAAAAGGGGAAACCTACCTGTCAATTGGGCAAGGCCCTCACCGTTCTCAATACGCTGGGGGTTACAATCCAGATGACTCCGCCGGCGGTGGACTCGGGAAACACGGCCAAAGAAAAGCCATAGGCTATGCGGCGGACGCTCGATGTTTACCTGCACCGGCATTTGATCGGCAAACTCGTGCAAGATGACCATGGTCAGATGGTCTTCAGTTATGTCGAGAGCTGGCTCAATGATCCAGCAGCCATTCCGCTTTCGCAATCGTTGCCGCTCTCGAAAAAGCGGTTCGATCGGAATGGTTGCCGGGGGTTCTTTGCAGGCATTTTGCCCGACGAGAACCAACGGGAAATCATCGCCCGCAATCTGGGGATCAGCGCGAGAAATGACTTCGCCATGCTCGAACGGATCGGCGGAGAGTGTGCCGGGGCAGTGACATTTATCCCGGAAGGCATGCGCCTGTCCGAACCGGATCACGCATACCGCCAGCTCACACCTGCCGAACTGGCTGACATAATCCGGCAACTGCCCAAGCGTCCGCTTCTGGCGGGCGAAGAGGGCGTCCGACTCTCATTGGCGGGAGCGCAGGACAAGATCGCCCTGCATATTGCGGATGATCAGATCTCCATTCCGTTGAACGGAGCCCCGAGCACGCACATACTCAAGCCGGCGATCGAACGATTCAAAGGGCTTGTTTTTAATGAGGCCCTTTGCATGCGCCTAGCCGAAGCGGTCGGCCTAAACGTCGCGAAAGTCGAGATTGGCAAGGTGGAGGGCATTGATTACCTGCTTGTCCAGCGCTATGACCGTGCGTTTGATGCCGTATCACCTGGAAGCCCAGCCAAGATGAAGAGGCTGCACCAGGAGGATTTTTGCCAGGCGCTCGGAGAGGCGCCTGAACGGAAGTACCAGAACGAGGGCGGCCCTTCCATCCAGCAGTGCTTTGAGCTGCTCCGTGCGGTGTCCTCCACCCCGGTAATCGATCTGCAAGCATTGCTCGATGCCGTAATCTTCAACTGGCTGATCGGCAACCAAGACGCCCATGCCAAGAACTTCTCGCTCCTTTACCGCGGCGAGATCTGGTCCAGCCTGCAGACCCGCCTGGCGCCGCTTTATGATCTAATCTGCACCGTTTATTATCCGGAGCTTTCTCCAAAATTGGCCATGAAGATCGGGGGAGATTATGTGTCGGAGCGAGTCGGACCGGCAAACTTCGAGCGCATGGCTGAAGAGGCGGGCCTAGCCAAGCCAATAACGAAGCAACGGGTGAAGAAGGTGGCCGAATCGGTGATTTCAAAGCTGCCCGCGGTGTCTAGCGAACACCCTGTCGCACTTGGGGTGGCAAAAGCTATTCGCAGCCGTTCCGAGTTGTGTTTGAAACGCTTCGCGCGATAGCCAAGAGCAACTGTCGCAGACCCGGCTCCGCCAAAATGTAATCCAGTGTAGGAATCCAGGCCATCCTGTTTCGGCGACAGTCGGTTGCTGTTTTTATCAGAGACTCTTAACTCCAATGTAGGTCGCGCATTCTGTGGCGTGGGTAATCGAAATCAGGTGCCCTCCATCGAGCAGCAAGTCGGCGTTGCGTGGAGGCGGGATTACGAAATCATGACGGCCGTGGATCCGGACCACACGCGTTTCCGTTGCCGCACCGCCCTGCCAGTCGAACACCGCCGTACACATCGACCGGACGAACGCGCTTTCAATCCCAGCAAACATCTGGGCGAATTCATGCGGTATCTTGCCAGCGGATACACGAACCCAGTCGATCGGCACATACTTGGCCAGGGGATGAAGCGTCGCAAGCAGCCCACTCACCTCCTCCTTTCGCTCAGCGCTCCCGACCAGGAATAGCAGCGGAATGCGCCGCAGCTTCGTGATCTCGCATGCCACCATCCCGCCGAGAGAACTCCCGACAAGAATGTCGCCGTCTTGCACGCCGCACGCCTCGGACATGCGCTGCGCTACTTCGGCTAAGGTCTTCTCGCCGGAATACCTCACCCAGTTATGCGCTCGGAAATGCGGTAGGCTGGCCCAAGGCGCCGGATACATTCGGTGATCGGCTCCCATCCCGGGAAGTGCGTGTATCATAGCTTCAAGGTTAATGATGCAGTTGCTCAAGCGCCATTTCCGCGTGAAAGGCGCCACCGAATACCGCTCCACGGCCAATCCACGCGCCCTACCACCAGGCCATCCTCTTCATCCTGTCGATAAGTCCGCGATCGACATCATCTGCATAGTCCCGGCTTAATCCGCACGAATCGTGTTCCCACCCCTCGGACTAATCCTGAGGGGCTGCCAGAGGTGCGACGTGCCCGTCCATAAAGACAACATTTTTGCCGGGTTTGGGCGGACGAAGGTGAAAATTGTCGTAATCGAGAAGAAGCGGAGTCGTTTCCGGGGGAAACGTCAGGACGAAGTTCGTAATTCCGCCCGAAAAGTCGCCCGGTTTCAGTAACAGGAAGGCGCTGTCTGTCCGAGTTTCATCCATGCGATGCCCGTTGAGCTCGGCATTCCATTCGTAACTCGATCCTTCGGCGGCGAACCGGCCCTTTTTATCGAGCGGGCATTTGAAGACCGTTGGATTGTTTGTGTTGGTGCGTGCGGTTCCGCCCACGTAACTTGCCAGGACATCGCAGATACGCGGTAACGGATTTTGGGGATCGATGGGTTGCGTAGGGAGGATCTCCACACTCGGCAAGCGATCCTGGTTATCATCGGAATAAAGCCGGGTGGCGATCCCCAGTTGCCGAAGATTGTTCACGCAAACCGTGTTATAGGCTTTGGCCTTCGCTCGGCCCACAGCGGGCAGGAGCAAGCTCGCCAGGACTGCAATGATGGCGATTACAACAAGCAATTCAACGAGAGTAAAGGCGCGGCACGGGTGTCGGACGACCGATGGATTGCGCACTCTTGTGAAACGGTTCGCCTCAAGATCTGCATCAGGGTGTTGCTTCATAAGCAAAGTCATAAGTCGGTGTTCGCCGGGTCATGCTGTTGTTTCTCATCCTCCGGGGCCGTGTCCCTGTCTCGCGAACTGGACCCGCTCCTCCGGAGTGAAGTCCGTAAACCGCCGAGTCGGATCGGGAGGCGCGAGCTGTGCGGGCGAATCGGGCATCTGGCCGGGCTTGGCTGGGTCCTGTGGCGTCTTAAAGCCGATGTCCAGGCTCGATTTTGGGGACTCATGCGAGCGCCAGACCGACCAGGCGAGCCACAATCCGCCGGCGGCGAGCAGCGCCGCGATTGCCAGAGACAGATGTTTTGATTTCATTGCTTTTTGCATCAAGCTTCCCATTCACTTCCGCTACGGCATTGTGCACAGATCTCGGGGAGTTGGCCTTCGATTTGGAACGAAGGCGGGGAGTTGGGGTGCGAACCGCCAGGAAGAAGGAATGAACCTGATCCAGAGTCGAGCTCCGGAACGCCTGCCGACAAAATGCCGCTAAAAGCGGTTTACCTGTTCGGCTCGCACGCGCGCGGCGAGGCCCGGCCGGACAGCGACGTGGACCTGTGTGTGGTGGCGGAGGGTGCCGCCGCCCAGTTGGGTGCTGCTCAGGCATTCCGGCGGGCCATGCGTCCGATCCGCCCCAAGCCCGCCTTCACGCTCGTGCCCATCGCCCCGGCGCGATTGCAGGAGTAAAAGGCCCTCGGGGATTTCTTTTTTACCACCTTGCTTCAGGAGGGGGTGCTCCTTGCCACGGAAAACTGACGCCAGCAATCCGGCCGACTGGCTTTGGCTGCCTTTGAAGGGATGGGTCTGAGGTTGCGCCTCGCTACCGGAATTCCAGCTTTTGCTGGATTTCGCGAATCGGACGCGTCGTGGGATAGCTTTTTCCATTCTTCAGCACGACCAGGTTCTCGCCCTTGAACATGGGTTGAAGCTCCTGGATTTGGTCCATGTTGACGATGACCGACCGGCTGATGCGCAAGAAACGTTGGGAGGGAAGATGGGATTCCAACGAAGTCATGGTCTCGCGCAGGATATGGTTCTCCTGTGGCCCGTGCGGCGAGCACCCGACATGCACCACAGCGTATTTTCCCGCGGCCTCGATGGCTTGGATCTGGTCCAACTCCACAAAGATAACCTTGTCCGCGGTTTTGACAGCCAATCGAGTGAGCTGACCCCGCGCGGTGCCGGTCGCCGGCGTTTGACCCAAGAGCGCGAGCAGCCCGCGGGCGGCAACGCCGACGTTTTGGTTGGCAATCAGGCCCCGCGCTCGCTGGACGGCTTCCTTGAACCGGGTCGGTTTGAATGGCTTCAAGAGGTAATCCAGCGCATTCACCTCGAACGCCCGAAGCGCGTGCTGATCATATGCCGTGGTGAAGATCACGATGGGCAGCAATGCCTGCGGGACTCGTCGCAACACCTCAAACCCGTCCATGTCCGGCATCTGCACATCGAGAAAGACCAGGTCGGGCTTGGTTGCCTGGATCTGGTCCACCGCCTCAAAACCATCCTCGCTCTCGCCAATGACCTCCACGTCAGGTTCTTCACCCAACAGCAAGCGAACCCGCTGTCTTGCCAACGGTTCGTCATCCACGATGAGCGCTCGGATGGTCATGCGGTTGGCTCGGTCGAAGCAGTGAGGATCTGCACGGGTTCCCAATGCAAGGGGAGGTGAATATCGACTCGGCAGCCTTGGGGTCCAGCCCTCCCGAAAGAGAAACTCTGGTCCTGGCCATAGAGTCCCTGCAATCTTGCTTGGGTGTTGCCAAGCCCGATTCCATGTGGCACGGAGCTGCTTGAGTGCGCGCCGGGCAAGCCCCTGCCGTCGTCCTGGACCATGAGGTGCAGATGCTTATCGTCCTGGTTGGCCTTGATCGAGATGAGTCCCGGGCCTCGCCGCGGTTCAATGCCGTGGCGGATAGCGTTCTCAACCAACGGCTGCAAAATGAGAGCTGGAACCAGGGCCTTCATGAGTTCATCAGGAACGCTCTGTTCCAGTCGAAGCCGTTCGCCAAAACGCTTTTGCTCAATGCTAAGATATGCCCCAATGAATTCGAGCTCTTGCGCCAGGGGTATCTCCTGTTCCTCCATCGAATTCAAAGAGCGGCGCAGCAAGTCGCTTAAATCGCCCAGCATCTCGTCGGCCGCGCGCGGGTTGACATAAACCAACGCGGCAATCGAGTTGAGCGCGTTGAAAAGAAAATGCGGGTTGATCTGCATGCGCAGCGCTTGCAGTCTGGCGCGTGTGAGCCTTGCCTCCAATTCAGCCGCACGCCGTTCCCGCTCCTGCGATCTCCGAAAATTCGTGATGGCCTGGCAAACGCCCACTAAAGACCAGTAGACCAGAACGTCCAAAGCCGCGCGAAGACCAAGTAACACGACAAGCGCACTGGGGGGCCCCACCAAATCCAGCGGCCGGAGAGGAGGAGGGGAGGGAATGCGCCGGGGTTGCTGCTGGGCCTCCGGCGTATCCGTTTTCGAATCAGGCAGCCGCCCTGGCGCCTCCGAACGCTGCGGATAAGGAAAGATTTGGGCGACAGCGCGAAAAGTAGCCCGGTTGGTGCCAACGATCAGGAGGCAGGCCAACAAATGGAGACCGACATTCCGAAGGAGCCTCCTCCGCTCGATAGGAAAGCGGAAAGCGAGCCACGCCGCGGCAGGCAGGAACACCAGCCAAAGCGCCCAAAAAGACCCTCCGAAGCTAACCGCTTGGCGCCAGGAAACGGGGCTGGTCAACGCGAGCGGAGCTGCAAACAGCAGCACCAGGGCTCCCCACAGCCCCAGCGCTGTCGCCACCATCGTCACTTTGCGTGCGATGCGTCGGTTGCCGCTCGTCCGGTTCATGTCACGGTCCATGCGTTCATAAGCAGCCCAAGCAAACAGGCCTGGTCAGCATATCAGCGGCAGGTCTTTGGGCAACTCGTTTGGAATAAAACCGCATTTCCCTGGCACGAAACAACAAGAACCGGGAACCGGACATGCAGCGCATGGAGTTGTCCCATCTGGGTGATTCGTGACGCGGCGGCATTGCGCCGTGCCGGGGCCGAGTTCGTGACAGCCGGTGGAGCCGAAGTCGGAGTCGCATTGACCCAGGCGGTGATTTCTCTCTTCGACATTACCGCAGAGGACCCTCCAAACCGCGCGGAAATCCGCCGCCCACTTTACGAATCGGTAGTCTCTTGACCCACCGCTCCCAACATGACACTGCCTCTCCATCCAAAGGCGAACAAGCCGATTGCCAAGCCCAGCAGACATCCGTTTGCGGCGCCAATGAGGAGTTCCTTGCGCAAGATCCGAAGCGCGTCTCCCGGAGCCACCTCCCCGAGCGCCAGCGCGCGAATAATGACTGTCAGCGCCTGATTGCCCGTATTCCCCGCCACGGCCGAAATAAGCGGCAGGAACACCACGAGTACGGTCCAACGGGCGAGAGTATTTTCAAAAACACTCACGACTGTGGATGCCCCCAGGGCCGTGATCAGGTTTACTCCGAGCCACGGCAGTCGGCGGCCGATGGAGGTTTTCCACGGTGTCCAAAGGCGCTCCTCTCCGGAGAGGCCCACCATCAACTGCATGTCTTCGGTGGCCTCAGTTTGCGCCACGCGAATCAGAAGCGCCAATCGCCGAAAAGGACTCCGAGGCGCGCACTCCAAGGAACTTCAAGTCCCACATCGGAGGTTGCCGAATCCGATGGAGTGATGATTCGCCTGGCTATCATGTGCGGGGGATTTCCAAACGGTGGTTGCTCTGGATTTGCTTGCGCCACTCGCTCATCACCTGCGCCCGTTCGGCATACTCGGGCCATTTCGCGACCGCAGCGCGAACTTCTTCCACAATAGCCTCGGCTCGTCCGCGCTTCATCAGAGCGGCTTTCGCGCAGGCACGAAAGTCCGCCAGCGTGAATCCGTCGCGCTTGCCATTCATCGTCATTTGGTGCACGGCGGTCCAACTGCCGGTTGGGTTGTAGCTGTAGGTGACATCGAATGCCGGCGCCAGTGACCAGTGTCCGGCTTTGTCCATCAGGAAGGCGATGTTCTTGACGTGGTCGTCCTGGTTGCGGGCGATGATGTTGAATGTCATGCGCCGAAACTGCTCTTCCACAGCTTCCATCGGCAGGTTCAATTGGCGAATCGTTAAGAAGGCCTGTTCATAGGAATATGCGCCCGCGTCGTTGAAATCCAAATGGGCCAGGGCGCACAGCGACTGCATGTGCAGCTTCTCCCCGCTTTCGAGTCGGTCGAAACGCCGACTCATGAAATGCCGCCGGCCGCTTTCTTCTAGCAGACGGCACTCACTCATCGTCACTCCCGCCGCTTTTGCCATAAGCGAGTAGGCGTATTCGATGGTTCCATACCCCTTGGGATCTTCGAGTTCCTTGTCTTTGTTTCCGGTGACGCCGTCGAATTTCAACAGCCAGTAGCCGAAGCCTTTTCCAGCTTGAACCTGCCCGGAGCGAACCTCGTTGGTCTCCGGATTCCAGGCAATAACCGCTTTGGCCCGCGCCCCGCCGGCGGAGGTGCCGACGCGCAGAATGTCGTTCAACGCGTTCTTGCGGCGGTCGCTGGCAAAGCTGGCTTTGAGATTCTTGCGCTGGCTCAGAATCTCCGACGCCAGCTTGACCAGGGCATCGATCTCAATCTTCTTTGCGGTTTGCGGCTTCGGTCCCAAGGCCGGCACGAACTCCAGCGCACCCATGCCGCGCGCTCCCGTATAGCAGAGGCGCTCGACAGCATTGAAGCTCTGCGGCGTCCGACCCTTTGTCGCCAACCAGGCATCAATCAGCGCGTTGCCGAAACGGTCCGGGAGCGAATCGGCCAACAAGCCCGGCAGCCCGTAAAACGTCCGCTCCGGCAGGTTGGGAAAGACGTAAACCCGATCCGAGAGCGGCATGGTGATGGGCGACACTTCGATCCCGCTCGCCGCAAATGCAGGATCATACTGGAACGCCGCAAAACGGCCTCCGTCCTCCAAGGACACGGCGCCGATGGTTCGCCCCCATAGTTTAACCTCTGCCAGCGTCATGGTTCATCTCCCCATTGCCACTTCTTTGGAGCAGCTTTGACCTTCCGTTTCGCCGACGCCCGCTGCCGTCGCCGTCCGCGCAGCTTCAGCTGTTCGATCGGGCTGGGCACTGGTTCTGGGACAAGCAGGTCGAAGCGTTCAACGAGGTCAAGCACCCGGCACACGCGGATAAAGCCTGATAACTGTGTCGCCACGCTTCCTGATTCCAGCCTTTGCACGGTGTTCTTCGATACTCCGGCCTGCGCCGCAAGTTGGGATTGGGTGAGGTTTCGCTCCAGGCGTGTCTTGGCCAGCCGGGCACCTAGTTCGCCCAAGACAGCCTCATCTGTGGCTTGTTTCACAATCTTCATAACGCACCACATATGGTGTATTAAAATCAATAAGTCAAATAAAACATCACAAAAGGTGCTTTCACTAGAATCCCAAACTGGCTGGTTGGTGCAGTTCAGAGCCGGAACTCGTCCCGATTGACGCCCCACAACTCGTTTAACGGCGCCAGTAGAAGGGTAAAACTAGCGTCAATTCCACCTGCATTCGGTGTATCTGATACACCACTATGGGATCGGCTTTGCGGCTACTTGCTGTGCTTTGGCCGACGCGCGGCTGTGAACTTCTGTCGGCTAAAACTCATCCGTCACCATTATCATCAACCCAAACAAGACCATGAGCACAAAAACACGCGAATGCTGGGCGAGCGACCCGAACGCTCGCGCGTCGCCGAGTTCATCTCTAGCCTGCGCCAATGACGATCCGGGTGAGAACTCAAGAAGCGCGCAGAATCCGTGCGTGGTCGGAGCCCGAGAGCGCGGCAAACCGAACTCACCAGAACACCGACCGTGGGTTGGTGGGCTTCCTGGTTCGGTTTCCTCGAGTCATCGACGCAACATGGCGCAAGCGGCCAGTTCCCTCCGGCAAGGAGATTCCTTACTCGACCAATCCTGAGCGGAGTCTAACCTGTCGGTTGGAATGAAACTCGGCAACCTTCTTGTCTGGGGTCTGCTGTCCGGTGGCGTGTTGGTTCCGGAGCCGCTCGCGCTTTCGGCGGTCAGGCCCGCTTTGGGGGCTGTTTACAACGTCACACTCGTCACTGACAACGCGCCCGATCTCAGCGACATTGACAGCTATCTGCGCTCGATCACTTCGCAGTACGCGACGCCCCAGGAGCAGGCAATCGCCATCTGGCGCTGGTCCCAGCGGCTTCGCAAGCAGACGACCAATCCCCTGGAGGAGGGCCAATACGTCCTGGACCCGATCCGGATATTCAACAGCTATGGCTACTGCAATTGCGGGATCATCTCGGGCGTCAACAACGCCCTGTGGCTCAACCTGGGCTGGAAGGCCCATTACGTGCAACTCGGAGATCACACCGTCAGCGAGTGCTCATGGGACGGCGGCCAGACCTGGCACATGTTCGACAGCTCGATGAGTTTCTATTGCTTCAACGACCAGGGCGAGGTGGCCTCCGTCCGCGAGATCGAGAAGAATCCTCGTTTCTATCTGGAGAACTTCGCGCCCGAGTGCGGCACGAATCCGGTCCAGGGGCCGGAAGATCACCACGGCTGGCGCTGCGCGTCCGACAAGCCTGTCGAGTTTCAGCGAACACTGGCCAATGGCTACGATTCCTTCAAACCACCCAATGATGTCACCGAGGGCAATCTCCACGCGCAGTGGGGCTCTCGCTATGTGCTCAATCTGCGCCCGGGCGAGCATTACACACGGCATTTCACCCCGCTCGCTGAGGGCGGACTACGCACCTTCCGTCCGGTGTCTGGCCGGCAGGATGTCGATGCCCAGCGGAACATCCGCGCCAATGGCGTCTGGCATTACGCTCCCAACGTGCGCGATCCGGCGACGCGTGAGTTCGTTCACTCCGAGTCCGGCGTAACCTGGACCACGAACGGAGTCCGCGGCCCTGGAACCGTGACGTTCAAAGTCTCGGCGGCCAATGTGGTCACGTCGGCAAAGCTCTCACTGGGGGCGAGTGGCGCTTCCGTCGCCGTCTCTCGGGACGCAGGCATCAACTGGCAGAAACTGGATGTGGAGACCGGCCAAACAGAGTGCCTGGAACAGGTCGCCGGCGTCACCGAGTACCTCGTCAAGGTGAGCTTGAGCGGACCGGACGCGCTGCTCACGTCAGTTTTGATCGAGACGATTACGCAACTCAACCGCCCCGCGCTGCCGCGACTAACCCGCGGCGCCAACCGCGTCCAGGTCCGCCTGGGCCAACAGGCGGAGACGATCCAGTTCCAACCGTCGGTCGTCGCCGGCAGCCACCAGAAGACGGTTTACTCCGCGAAGGGGCTTGACGTGGAGACGGAGCCGGGTTTCTACAAGCCCACGCTTCGGCCGGCCGAGGCGGGCACGCCCTGCTTTGCCACCTGGAGAATCGAGACGCCCACGCCCATCACCGACCTCGTCTTTGGCGGGACCATTTGTGTAAAGTCGGCGAAGGACCGCGTCGCCTTGCTCCACTCCTGGGACGACCAGAGCTATGTGCTGGACTACCAGAAGACCAACGAGGCACCGCCGTTCGACCTGATGGTGAATGCGGCCGTGACCTCCGTTCCAGCCGGGACTCGGACGGCGTATTTGCGCTACGAGTTCCACACCCAGCAGTTCCCTAAGAACTACTTCGGCCCCGGAATCCAGATGGCGGCAATGGCGGTGCATCACCAGGCACGGAATACGACCTTCCTGCCGATCGAAGTGACCTACTGCTGGATCGAACACCACGAGTCGAGCGACGTCGAGCGCCAGCACACCGAATGGGTGACCACCCCCGCTCTGGAATACGCCGTAAACGTGGGTGGCTTCCGTGACCCGACCATGAAATGGGTGCGGATAAACCTCAAAGGTCATGGACCAGACGGAGACAGGGTGAAGCTGGGTTACTCCGACGGACAAGACTTGGGACCTGGCGCCGAACCGCCGTGGGTCCGCTACCGTTGGGGAAAGAACCTGGCGCTCGGCCGGCCCTACACCCTAGAGGGGAACCAGGACGAAAGGAATCCCGATGCCGGCAACGACCTCACCGATGGTCGCATCGCGCCGCCGGACACCTACGTTTCGGTCCGATACATGCCCACCTATGTGATGGTCGCCAAGGACGTGTCTCCCATCATCACGGTCGATCTCGGGAGCGCAGCGGCCGTTTCGGCAGTTCGCGTCCACGCGGGCCAGGAAGGGGGCTTCCACCTCTCGTACCCGGACCGGATCCTCGTGGAAACCTCCATGGACGGGAAGCGTTTTGCGCCCGTTGGCTCCGTCGGCTTCAATCAGGTCTTCGAGCCGCCCGCGGATTACGTGCCGTGGGAACTCGATGAATCCCGGCTGTTCGACGATCTCCCCGCTGGCGGTAGGTTGGCCTACGCGTACCGGATTCGATTCCAGAGACCGGCGTCGGCGCGGTACGTTCGCGTGATCTGCAACGGCCGCAAGAGCTGGGGAATGCTACTCTCCGAAGTGCAGGTCTTCGACCACTTCACGGTGGAGTCGAACCTTCCGCCCCTCGTCGTCCTTCCGCCTCTCCCGACACGCCCCGACAAACAATGAGTCAGATCCTCCCTCCCATTGGATTTCTCCTCCTGAAAACGGAACTCTTGCCGACGACGTCAAGGGAAAGTGAACAGGGGCAACGGAGAACGCTGAAGCCATGTCCATGATGAAACAAACGTCCCGTCAAACGCCGGGAAGGAAGCCCGCAGCCAGGCTGCTCCAGGACAGGAATCGCATCGGGGTCAGCGTCGTGACGCTGGGACTGCTCGGGGTAGCACTCTTCGCGCCGGGCATGGGTGGCGCTCCGAGTGAGACGCCTGGGCACAGTCCGCCGGGCATCCTCCAGACGCACGAGCTGAAGATCCCCCAACCCAAACCGCTGCGCGTCGAAGGTGACGCCTTCGCGATTCTGGAGAAGGCCAAGACTGGCGCGGGTTTCCACGGCGCCCACTCGATGACCGTGCAGCACGCAGTGCTGTCGGCCATGGGCTACGGGGCGCGCTATGTCCTGGTGGACCGCAACCTCTTGGGCGTGCTCGGCCCCAGCCTGAGGGCCAGGGTGGTATACCAACCTGCCGAGGGCCGCGGGTCGGGCACTGCCTTGACACCTGACGTCCCCAAGCCAGCGCAACCAGCGTCTCTGCGGGTGGCGTTCGTCACCCCCGCAACGAGTCCGTCTCACTCACAGGACACCTTACGGGTGATGCTATCGCTTTCCGAATAGCGAATACCGTACAGCAGGAAATCGAGGCCTATCGCAGCAATCGCATCGCCATCCTTCTCGACGCGTGGAGGACGGCTTCACCAATCCATTTAACAGGCCGCCAGTGAAAAAACGGGTCTGGCCCGGCAGGCTCAAAATGGTAGTCCGGCGTCGAGATTTCCCCGATCTGGATGGCGGGCTGGGTTTTGAGCGGGAGAATGACCAGGTCGCCTTTCTTGATCTCGTGCGCGAAGGGCCAGCCCTCCTCAATGGCCTGGCGCATGGTGTACCCCACGAAGGCGTTTCATCAGATCAATCATTTCGTACGGACTCGGCTGGGGCGACATCTGCAACGTCGCAGTCAGCGGGGCTGGCGTGCCCGCAAGGGCATCAGCCTGTATGCTCACTTGGAACATCTGGGCTTGAGAGCCTTGTGAATGCGTTCTGGAAGAGCCGACTCTGGCGAGAGCCGGATGAGGGAAATCTCCATGTCCGGTTCGACGAGGGAGAGGGGAGCTACTGGATACTGACAACTGCGGTCGGTTTAACTCCGTCATGCTCTCCTCTCTAGTCTACCCGGCATGTATTCCCGGCAGTGATGAACGTGTTTCTCGGAGCAATAGCGAGGGCGGGTCGCCAGGGGGTTCACCTTGACCAGTTCACAGCGGCAGGCCCAAACGAAGGCGTTGCTGAGCGTGTTCAGGTCCAAATCCACTGCCCGGTGCCCTTGGCCGCGCACCATGCTTTTGCACCGCGCGTCGTGGTACCTGCCGCAATTGGCAATGATGACCTCGTCAACGGACACCTTGTCCCAGAACGGCAGAAGAAACTTGCAGTTGCGCTCTTCAAGCTCGTGCATTCGAGCAGGGCGATCCTGCCGTTGTTGGTCGGGGTAGTCGTCTTCTTGGTATTTCCGAATCACGGCCCCCAGTGTGATCGGCGAGGACTTCCGCGTGTTCGCGACGCCGGATCTGCGGCGGTGCAATTCCTCTTTGGCGTGCTTCTGGTTCTTCGTCTTCAGCGAACGGAAGGTGAAGTTGCCGTTGACCTTCGGGCGCTCGTAAAGCATCCCCGACGCGTTGTTCCGCCAGATCCCGTCCGCAACCCTTTCCCAGGCCCTCTGTTTCTCGGCTTCGGGATCGGCGATTAATTCAGGTTCCATTTTGCTCATAGTGCGTTCTTTCGTTCTGCACTTGAGCTGGTGTCACCCTCGCCACTGCCTCAGCCATTGTATAAAATCTCGTATCAATGACGAATTCGGCCTGCCGGCTAGGGGAGCTTGGAACCCGGATTTTATTGGTGGGCCCAGACGGATTTGAACCGCCGACCAAGCGATTATGAGTCGCCTGCTCTAACCGCTGAGCTATGGGCCCGAATCAAACTTGATTCTGCACGGGTCCGATTTGGCGGCAAGTTAATTCGCCCATCCTTAAGCGCTTACACGCTGAACGACTAGAAGAGCCTTTTCACTTTCCGGTTCTGGGGTTGCGGGAATGCCAAAAGGCAATGTTCACACCACCGAATTACTCCGGCGATTTGCGCGCAATCATCGGCTCCTCAGGATTAAAGCTCAAAGCAATCAACGGATCGCCATTCCTTGTGTCTTGCAAAATCACCACTAACCGGTGATTATCACACCATGATTCGGCGTCATATTGAAGGCGCGGTCCATCGAGCCATGGCCGACACCCCTGTCGTCCTGCTCAACGGCGCGCGTCAGACCGGTAAAACAACGTTGGCCCAGGCCATCGCCGTCTCAACGGGAGCTCAGTATTTCACCCTCGATGATTACGCCACGATCGCCCTCGCCGCCGGTGACCCGGCCGGTTTCATCCGCAATCTCGATGGCCCCGTCGTCCTCGATGAAATCCAGAAGGCCCCGGACTTGTTCCCGGCCATCAAGCTTGCCGTGGACAAGGCTCGCCAGCCCGGCCGCTTTCTGTTGACCGGTTCGGCCAACGTCATGACCCTGCCACGCCTTTCCGAATCGTTGGCCGGGCGCATGGAGATTATTCCGCTGTATCCTTTTTCGGCCGGCGAACTGGCGGGCAGGATCGAGGGTTTCCTGCTCCGGCTTTTTGCTGACACCATCGCCAAATCAAAACCACTTTCGACGAGCGAGCCCATAGGGGAACGATTGACTCGAGGTGGTTACCCGGAGGCAACCGAGCGCCAATCTGATGACCGCCGAGCGGCCTGGTTCGCCTCCTACCTGTCGACGATTCTGCAACGTGACGTGCGCGATTTGGCGCGCGTGGACGCCCTGCACAGTCTGCCGAATCTGCTCAAGTTATTGGCCACCCGCGCTTCCGGGCTGTTGAATCTTGCCGACGTCGGCCGCGACGCCAGCCTGCCACACACCACGCTAACCCGCTACCTGACCTTGCTGGAAACCGTATTTCTCGTCCACCGCCTGCCCGCCTGGTCCCGCAATTTGGGCCAGCGTCTGGTCAAAGCGCCGAAGGTGCATCTGGTGGATTCGGGGCTTGCGTGTCACCTGCTCGGCACTGATGCCCGAAGGTTGGCGGAAGACCGCCCGCTGCTGGGACGGTTGCTAGAAAGCTTCGTCGTGGGCGAACTTCGCAAACAGGTTTCCTGGATCGATTCGCGAATAACGTTCCACCACTTCCGGACAGCCACCGGCTCGGAGGTGGATGTCGTGTTGGAAAAGCCGGACGGTTCGGTCGCGGCCATCCAAGTCAAAGCGAGCGCTACCATAGCCGCGTCCGACTTCGCGGCGCTCAAGGCGTTGCGGAATCAACTCGGCAAACAATTCCGCGCTGGAGTAGTGCTTTATCTGGGGGATCAAATCGTGCCGTTTGGAGATCGGCTCTGGCTTGTTCCGATGCCAGCTTTATGGGAACCTTGAAAAAAATGGTGTGATTGGCCCGAGGCCTGTTTAGCCAGATGCTGCCATTTCCCGTTTGCGACTTCTTGATCCGGATCAAGGATTCCTTTGGGGATCTTGCCGATATTGTGGACGTTTATTCCGATTATGTTGCGTAAAATCATTGAAATCGACGAGACCAAGTGCAACGGCTGTGGCGATTGCCTGCCCAACTGTCCCGAGGGCGCCCTGCAGATCATCGACGGCAAGGCCCGGATGGTGAGTGAGTTCAAGTGCGACGGCTTGGGCGCCTGTCTGCGGCACTGTCCCCAAAACGCCATGACCATCATCGAGAAAGAGGCCGCCCCTTACGACGAGCGCGAGGTCATTGCGAAGATTGTGTCCGCCGGTCCGGCGACGCTCCGGGCCCACCTCCAGCACCTTCGCGACCATGGACAAACGGCGTTCCTCCGACAGGCCGAAGACTTTCTGAAGGAAGACCGCATCACAGCGGAAATACCATCTCTGCCGCCTCAACCTCAGCCCGCAATTGGCGCCAAGCGGCCGCAGTTCAAATCGCTACCTCAGGCTGTTCTCAATACCGCCCCCCAACCCTATCCATCACCCGGAGGATGTCCCGGCTCGCGTTCCATGCAATTTGATCCCCGGCCAACTCCCCCCGTTGCCGCACGGTCCCCGGCATCGGCCCTCACTCATTGGCCGATCCAGTTACACTTGGCCCACCCCCTGGCGACTCATTTCCAGAAGGCCGATGTGCTGCTTGCGGCCGATTGCACCGCCTTTGCCGTCGGAGATTTTCATATGACGCATTTACGGGGCAAGGCTTTGGTCATCGCCTGTCCCAAACTGGACGAGCGCCAGGAGGTCTACCTGGCCAAGCTTAAGGCGTTGATCGACCAGGCCGAGATCAACACCCTCACCGTCATGATTATGGAAGTCCCTTGTTGCGGCGGATTGCTCCAGTTGGCCCGCGAGGCTCGATGCCAGGCGAGTCGCCCTGTGCCTATGAACCTTGTTCTCGTGAGCCTCCGGGGCGAAATCCTGCGGGCACAGGGCGTGGAGGACTGAAATCAACGTATCCGGCAATCGATTGCAGTAATCGGCGTACAAAGGGACAGGTCTTTAATCATTTACGGTTGCCGGATTTTTTCTTTTCAGCGCGCACGCTTCACCGCCAAATCATGTGAACCCGATTCGCTGCGGCGGCGACTGTATGTCGGAATCGGACTCGAAGTGAGCGTGAGCCAATCCATCCAGGAGGAACTGTTGGTCCTTCGCTGCCGCGAAGGCGATCCCGCGGCTTTGGACGCATTGATCGAGCGCTGGCAGGAGCCGCTCTGGCGATACGCCCTGCGGCTAACGGGGGCGGAAGATGCCGCGTGGGACGTGTGGCAGGAATCGTGCCTCGTTATCGCGAGGGACATCGGCAAGTTGGAAGCCGAGGGAGCGTTCGGCGTATGGGCCTACCGGATCGTGGGCCATAAATCGCGCGACTGGCTCCGTCAGCACGTCCGCCGGCGCGAGCGCGAACGCCGCTACGCCGAGCAGACACAGTTGGACGAGGCAGATGCTCCGCCGTTTGCCAATGCGGATGTTCGCGAGGCGTTGGGTGAACTCGCTGACGCGGATCGCACGCTGCTCCGGCTGCGCTTCGAGGACGGTTTTGGCATGGATGAACTGTCGCAAATGCTGGGGGTGCCTGCCGGCACGGTCAAGTCCCGGTTGTATTCGGCCAAGCAGCGTTTGCGCGCCCTGATGGAGAACACAACATGAACGAATCCACCTTCAATTCCTCGGAAGCCCGGCCTGCCGGGAGTTTCGACGCCGAGCGAGCGGCGCGGCTTCGCACGCAGGCGCAGGACGCGTTTTTGGCCCGCTACCGCAAAATCGAGCGCATCACGTGGATCTATCTGCTGGGATGCCTGCTGGTCGCCTGGGGGTGTGTTCGCCAGTTCCTCGCGGCCGACGATGTGCGTTCCTGGATTGTCTGGAGCGTGCTGTTCATCCTGGCGTTCGAGACCACCGTCCTGATGAAACTCTGGTATTGGGTCGTCAACACCAAGCTGGCGGTTTTGCGCGAAATCAAGTTGCTGCGTCTGGACCTGGCCTTGCAGCGGGGCGCGGCGGAAGTCCTCGATGACATCGCTCGCGTGGAGTCGCCCGCGAAAGCCCCGGGCTTGAGCAAGGGAGAACGGTATGCGTGGCTCGGCGGATTGATCCTGGTAAGCCTGGTTTGCGGCATTGGCGTGGGCCGACAGGTGGATCGACACTACCGGGCTGCCGGGCAAATGACCGCGGAACGTGTTATCACCGTGGCCGCCGATGGCGCGGCCCGCGTGGAAGCGACCTATGAATTGGCCAACACCACCAGCCGGGCGCTCAAGGATTTCACGATTTACTCCGGCGGCGCCATCATAAACACACAATCAATTCCCGCCGAGGCATCGCCTTGGACCGATGGCCAGGGCCGCAAACTCGCCGTGCGGCGCGAACCCGATCCGCGCGGCCCCAACCGGCGCGATGTGATTCAACTGCTCGATCCGGTGCCGCCGGGGCAGCGGTTCAAGTTGAGCAACATATTCGCGGTGTCCGCCCGTCGCGAGAACGGTGACTGGGTGCTGGCGCTGGATCAGAACTGGGGCTACCGGCGAAACTTCTATCGCGATACACTCGTTTTGCCGCCAGGCGCCGAGCTCGTTTCTGCCGAACCCGCCCCTGGGAGCCAGGAGCAGCGCAATGGCCAGACGGTGCTGCGGTTCGAGGCGGAGCGCGGCCGCGGGGAAAAGTGGATTTGCACCGTTAAATACAGGCAAGCCACTCCTTGAGTTATCCCATTGTCTCGCTCGAGGATGGGATGGGCGAGGAAGACCGTGAAGGCTGGCAAGCGTTGACCCAGTCTCTCGGCAGGAAAATGCAACTGGTGGGCGACGATAACTTCGTCACCAACCCGAAGATTTTCGCCGAAGGCATCCGCGATGGAATTGCCAACGCGATTCTCATCAAGCTTAACCAAATCGGCACGGTCAGCGAAACGCTCGAAACCGTCGCAATGGCGCAGCAAGCTGGGTATGGCGCCGTAATCTCGCATCGTTCCGGCGAGACGGAAGACGCCTTCATCGCCGACTTTGCTGTTGGAACGGGTGCGGGCCAAATCAAGACCGGCTCGCTCTGCCGTTCCGAGCGGATTGCCAAATACAACCGATTGCTGGTGATTGAAAAGGAACTAGGCAAGAAAGCGCGTTATGGCGGTGAAGTCTTCAAGGCGCATTGGAAATGATTTGCGCCATTTCGGAACACCCCTGCTTTGATACCGCTTGGGGAAAAGGACATATCCATAGGGTCTGCGGGCTTGTTGAGTTCGGGGAACCGGGTGATCATGCCGCACATGCAAGCCACGATTCGAGATATAGCAGCACGGCTGAAGTCGGCCCGGCGGGTCTTGTTCATCACCGGGGCGGGTGTTTCCGCCGAATCCGGTGTGCCCACGTTCCGTGGCGCCACGGGAGCGTTTGCCAATGGCGTTACGGAAGAGGGCATTCCTTTTGAAGAGGTCCTGTCGGGTCCCACATTTCTCCGCAATCCGAGGCTGTCGTGGAAGTATTTCTTTCTCCTGGAGCGGAGCATTCGGGGCAGGTTACCCAATGACGCACACCGAGCCATTGCGGCACTTCAAACCGCCAACCGAACGGTGTGGGTGGCGACGCAGAATATTGACGGCCTGCACCAGAGCGCCGGTTCGAAGAACCTCATCGAACTGCACGGGAATCTGAGACGGCTTGTTTGCACGAAATGCGAATATCGCGCTGACCACGATACCTTCGAGGACTTGCTGGCACTGCCGTTGTGTCCGCAGTGTCAAGGGATCCTCAGGCCCGATGCCGTGCTTTATGAGGAGATGCTACCTCCGGCCGCATTGGAGCGCCTCGAATTGGAGCAGGAGCAAGGCTTCGACCTGGTCTTTTCCGTGGGAACCACCAGTCTTTTCCCCTATGTCACCCGCCCGATTGTATTGGCCGCCCGGCGAGGAACTCCCGCTGTCGAGATCAACCCTGAGCAGACGCCTGTCTCCGATCTTGTGCGGTATCGGTTGGCCGCACCAGCCGGGAGAGCGCTGGGGGCCATCCTCGATGAGATGACGGTGGCTTGATCCCGTCGCGATCGGTTGCCCGGGAGGATCCTGCAATCGGGCATGCGTATGAGCAAAATGGGGTACCCAACTCAATGAAGCAGCTTACTAGGCTCGGCCCGACTCACCTTTGACGCCCTCATCGGGGCGCTGTGCGTATCGATGATCTTTTCCCTCCTCGACACGCCGACAGTGTTTAGCCCGAGCAAGCGCTGGCGGGAGAAACCGGCGATTGGATGTGGAAAAAGTTGAGGGCACAAATTTGAACATTTTCCGCCGATGTGTATTTTAAAGGGCGTGAGCAGGCTCGTCAAAATTGTCGCGATGTTGGCGCTGGTCCTATACGGACTGGCTTCAATGCATTGCACTTTGGAGGCCGTGCCAGGATTCGAATTCCTCAAGACCTGCTGTTTCCTCGAACCAGCGCCCACCGGTTCCCAGGATTGTGAAAGCGATGGGTGCGGCTCTGTGGAGGGCGGCAAGTACCGTCCGGAGGAACGCGCCGACTTCGCTCCCCAGCCGCCGCTCGTCCTCGCCCTGTTTTCGTCAGTGATTGAAGCTCCATTGCCTGAGCATCAAACTGCGTTGTCGCTTGCCTCAGAATCTCCGCCGGAGATTCCCAAAGTCTGGCAGTTCTCCCATCGCACGGCCCTGCCGCCTCGTGCGCCTTCCATTGCTTCGTAAGTAGTCCCGCTCGGGACTCCATCTCCGTGGTGGGGTGATTTCACGCCGCGCGATCTCCGTTGGAGTCATCTCGTTGTTTTATGTCGGTCGTTAATGTCCATGTCCTTTTGTAAGTTTATGAAGCAAAGAATTGAAACAACAATTATGCGTTCCCTGGCCTGCTCGCTGGCCATCAGCGGCGGCTGCTTCCTGGGATTCGCTGCCCAACCGTCTGATTTGCCTGTCCTCCCGTCGTCGGTCAGTTCAGCAACCAACGTTCTCACGTTAGAAGAGGCAGTCCGTCTGGCGCTCGAGAACAATCCTGAACTGCGCGCATCCCGCGGGCGCATCGATGCGGCCGCCGGCCGCGCCTATCAGTCCAAGCTCTGGACGAACCCGGAATTGATCTTCAGCGCGGAAGATTGGCCTGTGAGCGGAGGGGGGGACTTCTCCGATGCCAAGCAGACGATTGGAGCGGCCCAAACGATTCCGTTTCCCGGCAAGAAGAACCTCGATCGCCACATTGGCATTTCCGGCGTCCGGCTCTCGGAAGCGGAACTGGACCTGCGCCGCGTGGAACGGGTTCGCGATGTGAAATCCACCTTTTATCAGGTGCTTGCCGCCGAACGTCTGGTGGAAGTTGCGGGTGAGTTGGTGAATGTGGCCGAGTCGTCCGCCGCCACAGCCCGCAAGCGGGTCGCCGCCGGGGCGGCCCCCGATCAGGAGCAGTTGCGCGCCGAAATCCCGCTCGAACAAGCCCGGATCGAGCTTTCGGGTTTTCAGCAAGAGTTAACCACAGCCCGGCAGACGCTTGCCCTACTGCTGGGACGGCCGGATTTGACCGAAGTGCCGGTGGCAGGCGCGCTGCGTGAAACCGCTGATCTCGGGCTTCTGGAACAAGGGCCTGATCAGTGGCTGCCGAATCACCCCAGTGTGCTGGCGGTCAAGACGAATCGAGACCGGGCGGAGTTGGAGTTACGGCGGGCGCGGCTTGAGCCATATCCCGACGTGCGAATGGGGTTGGCGGGCGGACGCATCGGCGAGACCGGTCAGTCTATCCTTCAACTGGAATTGTCCGTTCCGCTCCCGATCATTGACCGATCGAAAGGCAAGAAGCAGGAGGCGCAGGCTAACGTCCGTATTGCCGAGGCCGACCAAGTGGCGGTCGAGCAGCGGCTGTTGCGCGAATGGGGCACGGCGAGCAAGCGGTTTCGCACGGCCGTGGAACAGGTGACGAACTATCGCGATCGGATTTTGCCGAAAGTGAATGAAGCCCTTCGGCTCGTCCAGACCGGATTCGAGCAGGGCAAATTCGGCTTCATGGACCTGTTGGACACCCAGCGCACCACTGCCGAAGCGCGGCTGACGTATCAACAAAAGCTGCTCGAACTGAACGTCGCCCAAGCCGAACTGGAGTTCCTCGCATTAGGAGCAATCCAGTCTGAGCCGAAAAAAATCAAACCCTAAATCCTTTAACGTACCCCCTAATCAAGTTTTAGCATGAAGACGAACATGATTCCGAAACTGCCGGCCCTGGCGAGCGTTGTGGCCGTGGCGCTGTTCGCCGGCTGTAAGAAGCAGGAAAGCCACAGTGAACACGACGGGCACGACCATGGCCCGGGCGGGCATGGTATGGCGCATACCGAAACCAAAGATGGCGTGGTGATGTGTGCCGAGCACGGGGTCCCCGAAGCGCAGTGCGCGGTCTGCAACCCGGATCTGGCCGCAACCCTCAAGCCGGGCCAGAGCATGAAGATCCGTCTGCCCTCGACGAACTCGTTGGGCATCATCGGCGTTCAGACGGCGACTCCGGAAACTGGCCCGATAGCGGACGCGGTCGAATGTGTCGCCGAAGTGAGTTTCAATCAGAACAAGCTGGCGCAGATTGCCGCGCCGGTGAGCGGCATCATCCAGGCGGTGGATGTGGATTTGGGGTCGAAAGTTGAGGAAAAGCAGACGGTGGCAAAGATTTGGTCCGCCTCCATCGCCGAGGCGGTCGCCAGGGCGGTGTTGTCTCACCAAACGCTGGACCGGGAGCGCAAATTGCGCGAGCAACGGGTAACCTCAGAGCAGGCGTTGCAGGAGGCAGAAGCCGGTCACCGTGCCGCCTGCCAGCAGTTGCGGACGCTGGGCTTCACGGAGGAGCAGATTGATGAGATGGGACACAAGCCGCAGGAGCAAGTCCTCATGGAAGTCCGCGCGCCGTTTGCGGGTGAGATTGTGGAGCGCATGGCAGTGCGGGGCGCGCTGGTAGAGATCGGCAAACCGCTGTTCACACTGGTGGACCACTCGACCGTCTGGGCCATGCTGCAAGTGCCGGAAACAACCCTCGCGCGGGTGAAAGTGGGCCAGACGGTCGAACTACGGGTGGATTCTCTGCCGGGAAAAATCTTCACCGGAAAACTGACTTGGATCAAGCCCGCGGTGGACGAACGCACGCGCATGGCGCAAGCGCGGGCTGAATTCGCAAACCCGGACTGTCTGCTCAAGGACAAGATGTTCGCCACGGCGCGGATTTTGATCCGCCAGGCC
The DNA here is from genome assembly GCA_022709905.1 of Verrucomicrobiota bacterium. GTDB lineage: Bacteria > Verrucomicrobiota > Verrucomicrobiia > Limisphaerales > UBA1319 > JAKLHY01. The sequence continues at coordinate 200,249 of JAKLHY010000001.1, forward strand.
GAAGGCGCGATGCTTGTGCCGCGTTCGGCCATTCAGCATGTCGGGGGCAAGCCGTTTGTGTTTGTGAAGCAGGGGGAGGATTTGTTCGATGCCCGGGTGGTGCAACTCGGGGCGAAGTATGGCGGGCGGATGGAAATCCTGGCGGGATTGAAGCCGGAGGATCCTATCGCCGTGAGTCATGCCTTCGCCGTCAAGTCCGCCATGCTGATGTCGCGGCTTGGCGCCGGCTGTGCGGATGACTAACCCACCCCTGTCAAGGAGTCATCCCGATGCTAAACTGGATCATCCACTTCTCGCTCAAGAATCGCTTGCTGGTTGGCGTGCTGGCGGCGGCCCTTGCCGTCATCGGTGGACGGACCTTGAGCATTCTTCCCATTGACGCCTTCCCGGACACGACCCCGGTGCAGGTGCAAATCAACACCACCGCGGCGGCGTTGAATCCGCAGGAGACCGAGGCGCAAATCACGATTCCGGTGGAACTGGCCATCAGCGGTCTGCCGGGATTGCAAAACGTCCGATCCATCTCGAAGTTCGGCCTGTCGCAGGTGGTGGCCACGTTCGACGATACGATCGATATCTATCGGGCCAGGCAACTCGTTACCGAACGCCTTCAGACGGTGGAACTGCCAGAAGGTCTGCAGCGTCCGCAACTCGGCCCGATTGCCACCGGCCTGGGTGAAGTTTTCCACTACGTCGTCCGGTCCACGGACACGAATCGCACGCCGACTGAATTACGGGTCTTGCAGGATTGGGTGGTGAAACCGGAGTTGCGCAAAGTGCCCGGCGTGGCCGAGGTGAACACCTGGGGGGGATTCGAGAAGCAGTATCATGTCGTGGTCGAAACCGATCGTCTTATCAAATATCGGTTGACCTTCGAGGCACTCGTCGAAGCGCTCCAGGCCAATAATCAGAATGTGGGCGGCGGACAAATCGTCCGCAGCGGGGAGTCCCTGCTGGTGCATGGCGTGGGTCTGACCACCAACGTTGTGGAGATCGGCAACATCGTCATCGTCAGCCACGACGGCACCCCTGTCCGCGTGCGGGACGTGGCGATGGTGAAGGAAGACCACGAGATCCGCCGGGGCGCGGTGACGGCGGATGGCCGGGGCGAGGTGGTGCTGGGGTTGGGCTTCATGCTCATGGGCGAGAACAGCGCCGTGGTGACGCACGCGCTGAAGGCGAAGCTCGCCGAAGTCCAGAAGTTCCTGCCGGCGGACGTGAAGCTGGAAGTGCTCTACGACCGGACCGACCTCGTGGACAACGTGATTCGCACCGTTGAACACAACTTGCTTGCGGGAGCGCTGCTGGTGATCGCGATTCTGTTCGCATTCCTTGGCAACCTTCGGGCTGGCCTGATCGTGGCGGTGGCGATTCCGCTCTCAATGCTGTTTGCCGGCAATCTCATGTTACAGGCCGGCATCGCCGCGAGCCTGCTGAGTCTCGGCGCGGTGGACTTCGGGCTGATCGTGGACGGCGCGGTGGTGATGGTGGAGAACGCCATGCGCCGGATGGCGGACCGGCAGCATCAACTGGGGCGGGCGCTCACCCGAGACGAACGCGAGGAAGTGTTGCGAAGCGCTCCGTTGGAAGTGGCCCGGCCGGTGGCTTTTGGCGTGGGCATCATTATGATTGTCTTCCTCCCAATCCTCACGTTGCAAGGCATCGAAGGAAAGCTCTTCAAACCGATGGCCTTCACGCTCATCTTCGCGCTGCTCGGCTCGCTGATCCTGGCGTTGACGCTGACGCCCGTGCTCACGGCCCTGTTTCTTCCCAAACAGGTGAAGGAGAAAGATCCGTGGCTGGTCCGCCTGGCGCTCCGGGTTTACGAGCCGGCGCTGGATGCCGCGCTTCGGTTTCGGAAGCTTACCCTCCTGGGCGCGGTGATCTTATTCGCCGGCGCCTTGCTGATCGCTTCACGGATGGGCGGTGAATTTCTGCCCAAACTCGGCGAAGGGGCGATTGTCGGCACGACCGTCCGCCTCGCGGGCATCGCCGTGGACGAAGCCGTCGCGCAGAACGACCGTATCGAACAGGCGCTGATGAAGGAGTTCCCCGACGAGATCGAACACATCTGGACGCGCCTCGGCACAGCGGAGGTCGCCACCGATCCGATGGGTGTGGAACTGGCCGATTTCTTCCTCGCGCTGAAACCTCGGGAACAGTGGAAGAAAGCGCGCACGCAGGCCGAACTGACCGAGAGGATGCGCGACGTGCTCAACCAGGTGCCGGGACTGAAACCCGCCTTCAGCCAGCCGATCGAGATGCGGCTGAATGAAATGATTGCCGGGGCGCGCGGCGACATTGCCATCAAGGTCTTTGGCGACGACCTGGATGAACTCCGCCGATTGGGCGCCGAGGTGCAAGCTGTCATGGCTGGAATGCGCGGCGCCAGCGAGGCATCGGTCGAGCAGTTGACCGGGCAGAGTTTCCTTCAAGTGCGCGTGGATCCGCAGGCCATCGCCCGCTACGGTTTGACGGCGCGCAACGTGCTCAACGTGGTCGAGGCCGTGGGTTCGCGCCGCGTGGGCGACGTCCGCGAAGGCCAGCGGCGCTTTCCGCTGGTCGTGCGATTGCCCGACAAGCAGCGCACCGACCCGGAAGCTCTGGCTGAGACCTTGATCCCGACGGCGTCTGGCCCGGTGCTGCCGCTGAATCAGCTGGCCAAGGTGACCGAAATAGAGGGGCCGTCCACCATCACCCGCGAATGGGGCAAGCGGCGTATTACGGTGCAATGCAACGTTCGTGGTCGAGACGTGAAAAGCTTCGTGGCCGAGGGTCGCGAGAAGATTGCCGCCCAAGTGAAACTGCCCGAAGGTTACACCATCGAGTGGGGCGGGCAGTTCGAGAACATGGAGCGCGCGAACCAGCGGCTGATGTTTGTCGTTCCCATGGCGCTGGCCCTGATCTTCGTGCTGCTGTTTTTCAGCCTCAAAAGCCTGCGCGAAGTGCTCATCGTTGCCTCCGGCATTCCTCTTGGATTGGTGGGAGGCGTGCTGGCCCTGTGGCTGCGAGGCCTTCCCTTCACGGTCAGTTCGGCCATCGGTTTTATCGCTTTAAGCGGCGTGGCCATCCTCAACGGACTGGTGCTGGTCACGTTCATCAAGCAGAAACTCGAAACGGGAACGCCGATTGATGAGGCGGTTCGCGAAGGCTGTCTGGTGCGGCTGCGGCCGGTGCTGATGACCGCGCTGGTCGCGGCGGTGGGCTTCATTCCGATGGCGGTAAACGTCGGCGTCGGCGGCGAGGTCCAACGCCCGCTGGCCACGGTGGTGATTGGCGGCATCTTCACCAACACGCTGCTGACCCTTCTGGTGCTCCCGGCGCTCTACACACTATTCAGGGGCACGAAGATCAACCCCCTCCCCATTGACCGTGCATTATACCGATACCCTTAATAGGCCGAGTCCGTCTCATCTTGGTGTTGTTGATGCTCCAGCGCATTGGGAGGGAGGACGCGAATCACGGCTTGGCTGCCGTCGGACGTGGTGATGATTCGAATGTGCCGTTCATGCCGATGTTCCCGTCCGGCCCAAGCCCATCCCTGTGACTGTAACCGCCTTTGCCACCGGCGCCACCGCGAATATCCACCGCAGGTTGGAAATACGGGGCGGGCTCATAGGTTGGAGCGTCGCAGATGACGATGACTTGCCCGCCCGCGCCCCCGTCTCCCCCGGGGCCGCCCCGACCGGATAGCTCCAAATGATCCCAATCAATCCCTCCGCTCGATCCGGCGCCGCCCCCGCCTCCCATGGCACGAGCCATGAGGGTAATGACCGAGGCGGCGTTGAAGTGAATTGTACCGCCACGCGCGCCGTGGCCTGCTTTTGACAGCCCGGGAATACCGCGCGAGGCATAGCCTTCCGGGGGCGATCCTGCGTTGCCGCCATAACCCCCAATGGCTTCAAGGGTGAACCCTTGAGTATGCTGGCTCACCACGCGGTTGGCGACGACGAGTTCAATGCTTCCCGCCGGCCCGCCATTCGCTCCATCACCACCTTGCGCCGGCGGAAACGCTCCCAAACCCGTGCCTCCTCTCCCGCCCGCGCCTCCCAGGCCTCCGCTCACATTCAAGGTGTCGTAGCTGAAGTCCGTGTACACACGATACATTTCGCTGGCTTCGACGTGGAGACTGCCTCCGAAGCCTCCTGGCGCTCCGTTGCCGCCCTGGGTTGCGCCCAAGCTCCGCGTAGCCGCCTGGCCGTAATATCCCGATCCGCCTTGGCCGCCACAGGCAATAAACTCGATGGTCCGTGGAAAATCCGGAGACAAAGTGCGAATCATGCCATCGACCACCAACCTCAGGTGTCCTCCATTTCCTCCGGCGTCCCCATCGACGTTATCCTGAGAGCCATTGCGCCCATGCTGGCCATATAGATGTATCCGGCTGCCGAAAACCCCTCCGACGATGAAATTTCCATGTACAATCAAGTTCAAGTTGTAGCCGTTTCTGCCCTTGCCAAAGGGCGAGGTGCGATTGGCATGGAAATCACAGTTGATCCATCCATTGGTTGAAAAACCGGTTGGGGCGTCCCCTGAATCCAGGACAAAAGTCGGATGGGTGTTGGAAACAGAATACTTCAAGCCGTAAACAATCTCGATGGTGGTGTCTCCAACCAGTTCGATGCGACCGCGGATCTCCGCTGTTTCAAACTGGTAGTTCCCGGACATTTGTCGCACGGTTCCCTTAGGCACCACGAGGCGATCCAGGATCGGCGCCACAGTGATTCGAGAAACCGCGGTGCCCACGAAAACATTGCTCCCGGCCGACTGCCGATAGACGCTGACCATTACGGTATCGGTTCCCCGTCCGTTGGTTCGGGCCGCGTAGGTGGCAGAAGGTTCCTGGTTGGTAAATGAATTGACCGGCCCGGATTTGGCCCTGAGATCTCCCGCCCCAGCCGTGTTCGACCATTGGAAGATCAACGACCAGTTGGCCGGAGGATTCGGATTCAAGGTCGTGATCAATGGAATCATGTCCCCCGGGCCAAGGGTTGGCTCGGACGGTGTCAAGGAAACCCCATATGGCCTTACACTCACCCGCGCGCTACCCTTGCCCAAGGACTCCTTCTTGCCGGCTTTGACCTCGAACACTTCCAGTTCCACGGTGTCATCGCCGCTGCCATCAGGTTTGGCGGTGTAGACCGCAAAGGGCCCACTCGGAACGAGCGAGCCATGATGGGCCGTGTTGGACCATTGAAAATCCAACACCGATCCCACCGCGGGATTTGGCTGCAGCCTGCCCGTGAGTTTGATCTCGGTCCCGGCTCCGATTTCCACAGTCGCGGGGGATACCGTCACCAGTGTGCCCAACACCTTGACCGTGGCGTTCGTCTCCCCAACATAAATGCGATCGCTGCCCTTGAGTTCGTAGATCCGCACACTGATGGTGTCTGTCCCCGGCTTCCCTAAATCCGCCACATACCAAACGAAGTCGTCACTGCTGTCAAAATCCGTGCCGGTGTGATGCGTGTCGGCTATGGAACCCGCCTTGGCCGAGTTGTTCCAGTGATAAACAAAGGTCGGCGCCCCTGTTCCCGTGGCCTCGGGAACCGCAGCGGTCAGGAGAACCCTCTTGTTCACGGCGATCTCGCTATAGGCTGGGGTCAACGTCACCCGGGGAGCGGATACATCCACCGTCCATTGGTCGCCTCGGTGGCAGTCCATCAGGCCGCCCACCGTAACGAATACATCAAAGGCGTAGAGGATTTTGTCCGCCCAGCCGACGGCATTGAGAACCTTTTGGGCCATCCCGAGGGCCTCGGCGCCCGACATCGCTTTGTCGGGACTCACCATCTCGATGATGTCCATTACCAAATCCAGCGATTTTTTCTGGAAGGTCGTGCTTGAGATGAAGGTGCTCAAGGCCTCGGAGAACGCGCCCTCAAGGTCTCCGGATTTCACCTTCTCCGCGAGGGAGGGAGCGGTGGCGGTCATAAAGTTTACATAATCAACCAGGGAATCATTCGAGGAGAGAAATCGGGCGTAATCGCCGTCGATGTTCAAGTTGGGAATGATGACACTGGTGAGAAACGGCAGGAAAATATCCCGGGCGAACCACGCCAAAACAAAAGGCGCGTGTTTGGCCTGCTCGGCTGGAGGCAGAAACCGCAGGCGGTAGTCGATCTGCCCGGGGCCGATGACATTGACCTTGTAGCGGGTGATCCTGGATCCCGGCAGCACCGGGAGAACCACGGGGGCGGACGTCACTTCCGTGTAGGCCATCTTGCCGTTGATAATGTCCACCAAGGCGCCCACAGTGGAGTTCAGTCCGGCCACGGAGGCCACTTCGAATTCGGTGAGGGCCGCTGGCGACTCATGCCACTTGTCATCCATGCCCAGATAGGAATCCCGATCGACAAAGACGTAGGCGCATCGGCGGAACCGGTTGTGGAGGCGGATGCCGTTGACCCCTGTGAGGTTCACCCGGATCCCGCTCTGTTCATCGTTAGGATCCAGGATGATGCCGGACGGTTGTATTCGATTCCCAGATGGAGTCTGTTCCACAAATCCCAGCTGCTTGAACAGGTGAACCAGCGCTTGTTGAACCGGTGGATTGGAAAAGGCCATCGCCTCCGCGTCGGCAGCCAAACTTTCGCGAATGGCCGTTTCCAACGCCCCAAGCTCCGTCATTCCTCGGATTCGTTCGATCGCTTGCCGCCGAGCTTCCTGGGGTAAAATGAAAAACCCACCCGTAAAAAACAGCAGGGCTTCGGCGGTCGTGCGCGCGCTCAATTCCCCGTGACCCGCCTCCAGCCACCCCATCAGCATCGGCTGTCCATTGGGTCCAAGCACCATGGCCAGGTGCGGCGTATTGTGAAAAACCGGGAGGCGAAACTTCCCTTGGCTCGTGACGGGCGCAGATCCCAAGCTGCTCATGACCCGGAGATCCGACAGGCGAATCCCTGAGCCCTCGGGCAAACTCACTGTGCCCGAGCGTTGCTCCACAACAAGCACTGAAAAACCGCGCCCGCTGTTTAGCCGGTAATACCCCTGCGGAGAATGGCCAGGCATTTGGACTTGATGGCTGGCGCCGTTGACGCCCCCCATTACGGTGACATCACGCCAGGATGGCACGGGAGTGAGATGCGAGGCGTGCTGCAAACCAAAGCCGGTCGCGCTCAAGGGCCAGAAAAGCGTGAGATTGGTTCCCGCCCGCTGGATCTGCAGATGAGGCGGAGGTGATTGTCCCCGCGCCGCCTGCGTCAGTCCGCCTGAAAACAGGCAGATCCACCCCAAGAGGAGACGCGCGATGACCTGAATGCCGAAGATTTTAACCTTGGGATTGAACGCCCGAATACCCTCATTCATCTTGCGAGGATAGCAGCCGGCGCCCGAGGGTCAAATGAAAGCCGACCTTTGCCGGGAACTTCGTGGAACTCGGCCCTCCGAAACGAACGGTTCATGGAGAGAATTGCCGCATGAATAGGACTTGCAGTCGGCCCTAAGCTTCGTGTTTATTACTAAGGAAATTCAGCTCATTTCCAATGCGTAATCAGCCCATGGTTTGCCTTATGAAAATGATTCGACTAATCGTTCTGGCCAGTCTGCTGCTTGCGGCGACCTCATCCCGTGCCGCTCGCATCGCCTGGGTAAGTTTCCACGCCGCCGATGACGCCCCTTCGGCGGCCGCAATCACGGCGGGATTCACCCGGGCGCCCGACGCGGGTTATACGGCCTTGCTGGCGGCTCAGGGACATCAGGTCACCCGCTTTGTCACGGTGGAGGGCATTTATGATTACCCCGATATGGTGGCCGCCCTGAACACCAACGATCTGGTCATCCTCAGCCGTTCCGTGCCGAGCGGGCATTACGACGCGGTCGAGGAAACGGCTGTTTGGCAATCGATCACGGTTCCCATTTTGGCGTTGGGCGGTTATGTCAATCGAGCCAACCGGCTGGGCTTCCACACCGGCGACACCATCCCGGACGTCAACAGCGCCCTGCTGCGTTTGCGCGTCAATGCCTCGGCTCATCCCATTTTCACGGGAATCGCCTTGGACGCCGACGGCACGATGGTGAATCCCTACGCTCAGATCGTGACCTACACCAATGCCAGCACCGGCACGACCCTTGTGCAACGCGGCATCTCGGTTATCACCAGCCCGCTGATCGCCGGTGGAACGGTGTTGGCGACCGTGGGCACCACGGGGGATGCCGCTTTTGGCGGCATGGTGATCGGAGAGTTCCCGGCTGGTCTGACATCGCAGCGCGGGGATCTGCTCGCCGCCAAGCGCCTGGTCTTCCTCACCGGCAGCCGGGAAGCCGACGGATTCACCTCGGAGGGCGCCGGCATGTTTGACCTGCAGGTCGACGGACAGACCTTGTTCCTCAATGCCGTCTCTTATCTGACGACCTCGCAAGCCCCGAAGTGCACCGTGCCGCTCGTTGGCGCGACCAACCTGGTGGCTGGCGATGCCTGGACTTTTGATGCGGGCCCGATTGGGGAGGCGCCCCTGACGTATCAATGGTATAAGAACGGACAGGCGTTGCCCGCCGGAACCGACGCGTCGCTCGTCTTTACTAGCCTGGCGCTTGCGGATGCCGGCGAGTATCAGTTGGTTGTTGCCAACATGGCCGGGCGCGCGACCAGCACCGTGGCTCGACTCGAATTCGCCGTGTTCCCCCCATCGAACATCACCAACGCGCTCATCGCCTACTGGCCTTTGGACACTGTGATCGGCACGAAAACACCGGATCTCGTCAGCGGCTATGACATGACGCTGACGAAAATGGGGGCCTCGAACGTCGTCGCCGGCAAGTGGGGCAAGGCCTTCCAGTTCGATAACGCGGCCCAGAATCTGCTTGAGCGCAGCCATAATCCGGGGGATGCGCTGCCCATTTATCAGCATCCTGATTTCACAGTGTCCGCCTGGGTCAACGGTCCGGTCCAGAGTGATCACCGCGTTTTCTGCGAATCCTCGCTGACCAATAACAATCCCATGTTCGACTTTGGGACCCACAACAGTGCGGCGGATGGAACGGTGGATATCTACATTCGAAACGATACCGGCGCGACTTCGGGGGATCATCGCCACTCGACGGCCGTTGCCTTTGACGATACATGGCACAACATTGTTTACGTGCAGCGCGATGTCGGCAACGGCAACATGAGGGCTCAACTCTTTGTCGATGGCATTCTGGATTCGGTGGTGATTACGCCGGTGCGTCCGCTGACCGCCAACACGACCGCCATTGGTGGCATTCGCCGCGCCAGCGCCTCGGCCTGGTTCACCGGCCTGATCGACGAGGTCGCCGTCTGGAACCGCGCGCTGTCGCCCGAGGAAATCGGCGTCCTGCAAACCACTTACATTCAGAATCCACCCTCCCGCCTTCAGCCCCTCGCCATCAACGAGTTCAAGGCAGATGTGCCGGCTGTGATTTCAGGGGACTCGACGACGCTGCGTTGGGATGTCAGCAAGGACGCCACCCAAGTCACGATTTCACCGCTGGGCGACGTGACCGCCCAGACTTCCGTTGGCATTGGCAGCGCCTCGATCACCCTGACGCAAGCCGTGACGTATGTCCTGACCCTCACGCGCGGCGCCGAAGTCCTTTCGGCCACGACCACCGTTGCTGTGGTGGAAGGCGTGGCCACGGGCTGGACGTTACTGGATAACTTCGACCAATGCCTGTCCTCGAACTTGTTCGCCAACGGATACTGGAATGACGTCTCGGGCAGCTCCGCCCAGGTGGTCACGGTCAACGAGAATCCCGCGATCCGAACCAGCACCGGCGGCAGCATCGCCTACCTGAACCTGCGCGACCTCGCCGTGACCGAGCGCCAGGCTCGCACCCTGTTCTTCCGCATCATCGCAGGAGCCGACAACGCCTCGGGAGCCACCAACATCGTTGGCCTGACCGACAAGAGCCAGCGCAGCTATGGCGATGAATTCGTGAACATCGGCCCCGTGCTCTATTCGGCGGGATTCATCAACGACGTGATCGGCGCCGCGGACAACGCATGGTATCTCGGGGCACGGAACGGCTGGCTGGGTGAAAACACCAGCAATCCGATTGACTTCCCCGGTCCGGCGCTGGCGCCGAATACGGTCTATAATGTATGGATCAACGTCACCAACGCTCCCCTGGCCGAGGCCGCCAGTGATACCTTCACGGTTTATCTTCAAAAGGACGGCGAAACCGAGCGAACGGTGCTGTTCCAGGACTACACCAGCGACCGCGACCTCTACTACGTTGATCCCGTCTTGGGCGGCATCCTGCCGAACCTCGACAAACTGGTGGTCATGGGCAACAGCGGCACATTCAGCGCGGTGTTTGACGACTTCTATCTCAGCAAGAGCGGCTATAACGCCACTGTGCCGCGGCCCTATGGCTCGACCGCGAGCCAACCGCCCGGCCCGCTCGCTATCCGCCGAGTGGGCAACCAGGTCGAAATCACCTGGACCCACGGGCGTCTGCAGCAGGCCACCTCGGTCACCGGTCCCTGGACCGATGTATCGGGCTCCCCAACATCGCCATACTCGGTCGAACCCGCGGGCGTGTCGATGTTCTATCGCTCCGCGCGGTAGCGATACCGAGCGTCAGAAGTCCGCGATGCCGGGTCAGGAGTATTTGCGAATCATCTACGGCCCGGAATACACCTTGCCATCAAACCTGGATCGGCTGCGTGCTCGCGGGCTTTCTGCCAAGCGCTCGCTGGCGATTCGGGCTAAAAAAAGGCACGGTTGTTGCCGTGCCTAAAGCTGTCAAGATCCAATGACTCTCACATGCCCCGCCGAGCTCGAAGAGAAAGAAGACCGGCAATGCCCAGAGCCGCCAGCCCGATCGATGCCCCGCCGTCCGGCACAGTTTTCTGGTGAATGTCGCTGGATTGTTGCGATTACCGGACGCCCAGCCAACGGGGCAGGGCGAGTGTGATGATGGGCAGGTAGGTGATTAGCAGGACGCCGCCCATCCGGATGAAGAGCAACGGGAGAACCGCCCGGGTGATTTCGGTCATCGGTTTATTGAAGCGGTAAGAGGCGAGAAACAGGTTCATGCCGACGGGCGGGGTGAGGTAGCCCAGTTCAAGATTCGCGAGGAAGATAATTCCCAGGTGCACAGGATCGATGTTGAACGCGACGGCCATCGGCACGATCAGGGGAACGACGACGACCAGGGCTGAAAAGACATCCATCAGACAACCCACGATGAGCAGGAATCCGTTCAAGAGCAGCAGGAACAACAGCGGACTGTGGACCATCGTTTGCACCCATTCCATGCCCAGCGTGGGGACGTCGGCGAAGACCAGGTATTTCGTCAATCCCTTGGCCACTCCCAGAATCAGGAGGACGCCACCGATCAGCAAGCCGCATTCGGTCATGACGCGGACGATGTCTTTTTTTAGGCGCAGATCGCGATGGACAAAGGTCTGGACCACGAACGTGTAGAGGGCGGCGACGGCGGCGGATTCGACGGGGGTTGCCCATCCGCCCAACAGGGGGACGAGAATCACCGCCGGCAATGCCAATTCCCATTTGGCCGCCCAAAGCGCACGGAGGGATTCCTGGCGATCGAAATGCCCGGCCCGGGCGGCTTCCCGTGAACCGGTTCGAATTCCCCACCACGCGGTCAAGGCCACCAAGAGAAAGCCCGGCACCAGGCCCGCGACAAACATCTGATTGATGGAGACGTCGCCCACGGTTTTGTCCGCGGGCAGTTCGAGGCTTTGAATCGAGGTCTGAGCGAAGATGGCATAGAGAATCAGGGGCAGGGATGGGGGAAAGAGCAAACCCAAAGATCCGGAACTGGTAAAGAGCCCCAAGGCTTGGCGTTCGCTGTATCGGGCGGCGACCAGGACGGGCAGCAGAAGTCCGCCCAGGGCAAGAATGGTAACCCCCGATCCTCCCGTAAAGGAGGTGAACAGGGCGCAGATCAGGGCGGTCAGAATGGCGGGGCCGCCCCGCAAATGCCCGAAGAGGGCCTGGAACACGCGCACCAGCCTCTGCGAGGCGCGTCCTTCAGCGAGGAAATATCCGGCCAGGGTGAAGAGGGGCAGGCTGGGAAGGATAGGTTCGGTGCTGAGGGTGTAATGTTCGAGCGGCATTAAGGAGATGGGCAAGCCATCCTTCGAGTATAACAGCATCGCGATTCCGGCCAATCCGGAGAAGATGGGGGCGCCTAAGATCAATGCCACAACCAGGAGAATCATGCCCGGCCAAAAGAGATGCGAGACGATCATGGGCGCCGACTTAATGAGACTGGGCAAAAGGGGAAGCGCTGTCAGAACCAAGGCCAGGATAGCCGTGGCGAGGCGCCATTTCCATCGTTCCGAGGCGTGCCAGATCAGGCGGAGGCTAATGGCTCCAAAACCAATCACCATCAGAAACTGGAACCACCAAAACGGGATGCCAAAGGCCAGGATCCTGGGATCCTGTTTTTGGGAGGCGACGAAGATCCAGGAGGCGCCGCAAAGAAAGGCGCTGACAGCGGCGGCTAATCCGTGGCTCAGAACGGCCGCGATGGTTTTCCAGCCGCCTCGCAGATAGGTGGGGAGGGGAGACATGGCCAGCAACCGGTTGTCCCGCGCCGCGATGGCGCCTCCGAGCACACTGACCACCAGCGTAAAATGCTGCACAAACGAAACCACGCCCGAGATGCTGATCTTTGTGAACTTCCGGAGCAACACCTCCGCCAGCGGCAGCAGCACCATGGCCGCCAGGGGCAGAACGACCACCAGGTTCTCCGTCCAGACCAGACTTCTGAGCCAGACGCAACGTCCGGACGCGGTTGCGGGAACCGGAGCGCCAGTGGATTCGCTCATGGCTTGGGATTTGCCTCGGTTCGACGCAGTTCCTCGAGCAACCGGAAGACTTCGTCAAAGATATCGGGGGGCACGAGGGACCCGCGAATGCGGGGATGCCATTCTTCAAGGGTCTTACGCCAGATTTCCTCGGTCTCCGCATTGACCTCCTGGACCTTGAGGCCCTTGGTTTTCATGGTTTCAATGGCGCGTTCGCCTTCGGCGCGTCCATGTTCCTTGTTTTGGCGTCCGGCTTCCTCGGCGGCCTCCCGCATGGCTTGTTGCGTTGCCGCGGGCAGAGTATCCCAGGTCGCCTTTCGGATCACCAAGGCCCCGACCAACGGCACCCACTTCAGATCGAGCATGTTTGGGGTCCGGGTGTAGATCTGGCCTGCCAGCGCCACAATGGGAGGCAGTGGCGCGGCGTTGATCATCCCGGTGTCCAACATCGGCACGATGTCCGAGGTTTGCAGCGGGACCGGCTGGAAACGCGCGGCTTTCCACAGGTCAACCACTTTCGGATCTCCCGCCCAGGTAAACAGCTTCATCCTCCTGAAATCGTCTGGAAGGATGGCGGGTTCCTTCGAAAAGAATCGGACCCATCCGGCGTCCGACCAGTAAAGCACCACGAATCCTTTTTCCTCCAGTTTCTTGGAGAGTTTGGGCTGGAGTTTCTTGCTGACATACTCCAGCTCGTCCAACGAACGAAATACCATGGGCATGAGCTGCAATCCGGTGACCGTCGGCTCGATGTCTGCCAAACCCACCGCGGTGAGCAAGCCCGCGTCCAGGCCGCCGAGTTTCATCTGGCTGACCATATTGCCTTCGCCTCCGAGCTTGCCGCCAGCGTAGATCCGAAGATTGACTCCACCCTCGGGGGCTTTTCGCCATTTGTCCCGCATTTCGAGCAGGGACTTATGATAACTGGTGCCGTCAGGAACCAGGGTGCCCAGGCTGATATTTTTGGCGGCCTGGGCGGAAAGAGCCACACCACACAGCAGAAGAGCAAGGCCCCGAAGGCCTGAAAGGTAAAACATGTTTCGCATAGCTCGGCAATCTAAGGTTTCACAGGTTCGAAGAACAACTCATCGGTGCGCGAGAGCAGCCATTTCGCGCGCCGTTGCATGATCAGGTTGGCCAGACGAAAATCCGGATAGGCGTCCGAATCGATGGCCAGCGCCCGCTCCAGGAGGGCCTGAAACTCCGCTTTGTCTTGCCGGGGCACGCTGACCGATTCGGCCAGATTCACGAGCGGTCCGGCCAGGCGCCCCTTGGCCAAGGCCATGGCTTGGTCGAAATGTTGGCGCGCCCGGCTTTCACCGTCGCTCGCGCTTGCGGCACGAGCCATTTCAAAGGGGATGAGAAAACTGTGGATCGCTCCGTGGTCAAAGTCCGGATTCAACGCCAGCGCGCGATCGATCAGCGCCTCGATCACCGGTTGATCGCCAATCAATTCGGGCTGGTCCTTCGAAAGAGAAATCGCCGAGCCCCACGCCGCCGCCGTCCAATATAACAACGGCACATCGTTGATCTTTGCCCGTTGCACGGTCTTCCGGGGATTCTGACTCAATCCCGACGCAAAACCGGCGTGCCGGATCTCCAGACCGCGCAAGGCATAATCGCGGGCCCGGAGATATAGGTTCCTGGCCCGAGCTCTCTGGGCTTCCGCCGCGGCTGAATCACTGTCTTCGAGTTCGTCGGCTTCCTGTTGGACAAAGGCGAAGGCGTATTGGGTGAAACCCGAGGCGGTGGCGAACAAGAGCTTCTCATGTCGCGGGCTTTCAGCGAGAAGACTCTCCATCAGTTTGAGACTGAAGGGCAGGGCGTCCTTGACCAGTTCAGGATCGTTATCGCTCGTGAAGGTGGTGCCGCCCCCGGCTAGCGCGTTGCCGATTTGACGCACGGCCATCTTCTTGAACGAACAACCCGCGCCCAGACTTGCCAGCAAAAGCCCGCAGACCCCCCAACACAACCAACGGTTGATCGATGGTCTCACAGTCATTTGACGAGGCTGCATCTGTCGATTCTTCATCTGTTTTAGCGCGCGAGCCCAATCAGGCCCTCCCGCCGGAGATCGATCCTCCGGAACCCTCACGCGGTTTCCGGTGAGTGCTCCCCCTGTCATCCCAGCGGGCCAAACCGAGCACCGGCCATCTTGACCGGTTCGGGGACAGGATTCAATTCTCTTTCTTTCATGATTGAATTGTCGATTTGCTTTGTCCGGCCACCTGGGTTAAAAATGCATCCCACCGATCAACGATCACATAAAAAACAGCGAACGCATCCCGGCCATGAAAAACCGACTTCGTCATCGAGCCTGCCTTAAAACCTGGCATGCCGCTCTGTGCTGGATCACCGCGATGAAGTGGGCTCTTCTCCTGAGTTGCCTCCCCGTCGGAGAAACGATCTCCGCGGGTGCGATTGAACCTGCCCGTCCACCTATGAAACCAACGATTGAGCGTGTTCTGTTCGGGAAAACGACCGACGGGACCGAGGTCCATCTCTTTACCTTGCGCAATTCCAACGGCGCCATAGCCAAGATCATGACGTATGGCGCGATTGTGACCGAGTTGCACGTGGCCGACCGCCATGGCCGATCCACGAATGTCGTGCTCGGCGCCGACACCTTCGAGGCCTATCAAAAAGGTTTCCCGGCCTCGGCGGCTGTGATCGGGCGATTCGCCAACCGCATTGCCCGAGCCCGCTTTACCCTGGATGGCGTGGAATACCTATTGGCCGCGAATAACGGCCCCAACCACATCCATGGTGGACGAAGCGGGTTTGCTCAGAAGGTTTGGAATGGCGAGGCATTGCCATTGCAGGCCCGCGAGGCCGCCATCCGCCTGACCTGCTTCAGTCCGGATGGCGAGGAAGGTTATCCGGGCAACCTCCGGGCCTCCGTCACTTATACTTTGACCGATGAGCAGGAACTGCGCCTCGATTACGAGGCCACCACCGACAAACCCACCGTGGTGAACCTGACTAACCACGCCTATTTCAACCTCGCCGGCAGCGGAGATCCGTTGGATCATATTCTCTGGCTGGATGCCGATCGATACACGCCCTCCGACGACCAACTCATTCCCACGGGCGAAATCGCCAGCGTTAAAGACACGCCTTTGGATTTCACCCAGCCGACCGCGATTGGCGCCCGGATTGAACGTCTGAAGCCCCGGCCCGGTGGTTATGACCACAACTACGTGTTGAATCGCACCGGCACTGGCCTCGTCCTGTTTGCGCGTGTCACCGATCCCAAAAGCGGTCGTATCCTCGAAGCCTTGACCACCGAGCCGGGGGTGCAACTCTATACCGGCAATCACCTGCAGCCCTTCACCGGAGCCGGCGGGGCTGCCTATGGCCGGCAGGGCGGTTTTTGCCTCGAAACCCAGCACTACCCGGATTCGCCCAACAAACCGCAGTTTCCGTCCGTGGTGCTGCGAGCGGGGCAACCCTTTAAGAGCACCACGGTATTCAAGTTCTCCGCCAAATAGTTGTCTTGGGACTTCCCATGAAGCTAGTCCTCGGATTGCAGGCGCTCGCGGCCTTCGGTCTGGTTTGGAGCTCGTGCCTGTGGCCCTTGATCGCCGCCGTTCCCGCGGCGACTTCGCCTCCGGAGGCCTTCCCGTGCCTGCCCTTGATGCGGGACCAGGAATCGGCCCAGCACGGATTGTCGCCCACCGAGGACCTCTTCCATCGAGCCGAACAAAACGGACGCCAGGCGGCTGAAGCGTTCCATCGATGCCGCCGTTATGTGGACGGTTGGTTGTCCCACGCCGATCCCGTTACCGGCCTGATCCCTAGGAATCTGACCAACAGCCGAGATTATTGGAACGGACGCGACGCCGGAGCGGACAACTATGCCTTCATGGTGCTTACCGCCGCGCTCACGGATCCACCCCTGTTGGAAGGCCGGATGCTGGCCATGCTGCGAACCGAACAGCGCCTGACCGCGCGGCTTGATCGATTGTGTGATGATTATTCCTTCTCGAAAAAGAACTGGCGGCGCCAGCCGTTCGACCTCGAAGCCACCCTCTTCGATAGCGCGGAATACGCGAAAGACGGATTAGTTCCCGTAACTGAATGGCTGGGGCCAAGTCCCTGGTCTCAACGTTTGATCGGACTGGTGGAGGACATCTGGAAAAACGCAAAGGTGGAAACGCCCTTTGGCCGGATTCCCACACGGAACATCGAAGTCAATGGCGATCTGCTCCAGTGTTGCTCCCGGCTCGACGGGATCACCGGCCATCGACGATTCCTCGATTGGGGCATACGACTCGGCGATTATTATCTTCTCGGAACCAACCACCCCACCCGCGACCTGAACGAATTGCGTCTCCGTGATCACGGCGGCGAGATCGTCAATGGTTTGACCGAGCTTTATGTCGTCCTAAAACATCACCAGCCCGCAAAAGCCGCTGCCTATCGCGAGCCGTTGCACGCCATTTTCAACCGTATTCTCGAAGCCGGACGCAATGACCACGGTATGCTCTACGATTCGTTTAATCCCCAGACCGGGGCGCATTCCCAGGGCGTCTGTGATACCTGGGGTTACATTTGCGACGGTTTTTACACGCTCCATCTGGTGGACCGAGTTACGGCTTATCGAGAGGCGGTTCTGAAAGCCATGCGCCACCTGGAAAGCCATTATTCCGGCTATGCCTGGGAGGGAGCCAGCGCCGATGGCTACGCCGATTCCATCGAGAGCGCCTTGAACCTGTTCAACCGGGAACCCGTCGAGTCGGTCGCCCGCTGGCTCGATAGCCAGATCGCCATCATGTGGCAAAAACAGCAGTCCGATGGGATTATCGAAGGCTGGCATGGCGACGGCAATTTCGCCAGGACGTCTCTGATGTATGCCTTGTGGAAAACCCAGGGCGTCCGAGCGGTTCCTTGGCGGGAGGACGTCCGGCTCGGCAGCGTCCAGCACAATCACAGGCTCTTTATCAGCCTCACCGCCGACAAGCCTTGGGCTGGCACATTGGTTTTCGATCGCCCCCGCCATCGGGAATACCTGCGCTTGCCCCTGGATTATCCCCGCATCAACCAGTTTCCAGAATGGTTCGTCCTCGAGTCCGGGGATCGATGCACCATCGAGGATGCGGAAACCGGAACAAAGCGGCCTGTCTCGGCCCGCGAGTTGCGTCGAGGCTGGAAATGCTCCGTGTCCGGGCTCCAGGAAAAACGCTGGGTGATCGAGATAGCGCTGCGGTGACACTTCGGGAACGAATCGGAGCGGCGGGTATGGGAGGAGCCCTTACCCGCAGCCAACGGCCGTTTCAACTTGTGCACAGGCGCTGCGGCTGATCTTTCGGACACAGCCGTGTTCCGAAGGGTCGCTGGAGTGAAAGCGCCTGCAGGCGCCGATCGGTTCAGATCGCCAATTCTCGGGGCACTCGGGTCAGAGGCGGGGTGATGGGAGCGTCGGATCCGGGTTGGAGCAGGGGGAAATCAACAGCCGTGCGCACCACGTTGTTGAAGTAGTCCATGAAGATATTGAAGGCAATGTTGGCAACAATTTCCGGGATCTCCTTGTCACTGAATCCCACCTGACGCAAGGGCTGAAAATCCGCATCGCTAATATCCCCGCGCTGAAGAGCCACCGCCCGGGCAAACCTGAGCAGAGCGGCATTCTTGGGATCGGACGACGTCGCTTTTCGCGCCTGTTGAATTTCGTCGTCGCTCAAACCGGCTTCTTTCGCCGCACCGTAGTGGGCTGACAGGCCATATTTCGATCCGTTGATCTCAGCAACTGTCAGGGCGATGATCACCCGTTGCTGCCGTGAAAGCCGTCCACCCGCCAGCGCGTTTTCATAAGCTAGAAAGGCCTTCAGTGCGGTGGTTGAATTGGCCAGCAAATGAAAAAAATTACAGTCACGCGCAAGGGACGGTTGCGCCGCATCCCGCTGCACGGGCGACTCGGATTCATCAAGGGGAATGGCGACAGGCGGGAGTCGTTCCATAAGCGTGCAAAATCAGGCTGTGTTCACAGCAGTCATGGGTTTAGGTGTGGAGTTCAGGCAACAGATTAGATGCCAGACCCGTGATAACAGGAGAAATGCCTCATCACCAGACACAAACGCAGATCGAACCCCATAACCGCTCGTCTGCGAAATCTCGTAAATAACGAAATCTCGTAACTGAATAGCGTCGAGAATGGGGATCAACATCAGTCCGGTTTCTTGAGGTTTAGCTTTTTAATGCGGGAGATCAGCGTCGTCGGTTTAACCCCGAGCAATTCAGCCGCTCCGCCTTCGCCGTGGATCTTCCAGGCCGATTTTGTCAGGGCCGCGAGGGTGTTTCTGACTTCCAACTGGCGCAGTTCCACGTCGGTTAGAATCACTGACGCATCCGATTGCGGGCCCGAGACCGCGTCGGTGTTGATCCTGCCCGACGCCAGGTCGTTGAGAGGGACATCGAACTGCAGCGAAGCGTTTTGGGCCAGAATCAGGGCGCGCTCGACAGCGTTTTGCAGCTCACGCACATTTCCGGGCCAGTCGTAACTCTGAAGAAGCCGGGCGTGGGCCTCGGTAAAACGCGGCAATGGCAGCCTCAGACGTTGCGCCGCCTGCTCCAGGAAATGGGCCGTTAGAGAAGGGATGTCGTCCTTGCGATCGCGCAACGGGGGCACCTCGAGCGGGAATACGTTCAGTCGATAATAGAGATCCTGCCGAAATCGGCCTTCCTCGACCTCTTTCTTGAGATCGCGATTCGTGGCAGCCACAATCCTGACATCGACTTTGCGTGTTCGCTCTTCACCCACTCTCTCATATTGTCTTTCCTGAAGGACACGCAGAAACTTGCTCTGCAATTCCAACGGGATCTCTCCGACCTCGTCCAGAAACAATGTCCCTCCGTTAGCCGCCTCAAACCGACCCGAGCGATCCTTGATCGCCCCGGTAAAGGCTCCTTTCACGTGACCGAAAAACTCACTCTCATAAAGCTCGCGTGGAACCGAAGCGCAGTTGACACGGATCAGCGGATGATCCCGCCGTCGGCTCCGCCGATGTATCTCCCGTGCCACCAACTCCTTTCCTGTTCCCGATTCTCCCAGGATCAGAACCGTCGCGTCCGTCGGTGCTACCATTTCCAACTGACGCATCAATTTCTGCATTAAAACATTATGACCGATAATATCCCCGAACGCCTTGGCCTCCCGAAGCTCTTCCTCCAGGTATACGTTCTCAATTTCCACCTGAGCCCGCAGCCGTTCGATCTCCTCGTACGCCTGCGCATTGGTCAACGCGACCGCGATGTGATCTGCGAAAATTCGCAGCCAATCCCGCCCGGCATCAGGCGTGGGAATGCCAGTGAAGACCGCTAAAACACCGAGAATCTTGTCTTTGCAGCGGATCGGTTGGGCGTTGAAACCTCGGATGTTCTCCTGCGCAGCCCAGGGATATCGCTGTGCCCAGCTTGGATCCTCCGCCAGATCCCGCACAACCACCGCCTCCCCCGTCGAACCCACTTGCCCAATCTTTCCGACTCCCAAGGGTATCCGCTGATACTCATCATGGATGCTTGTCCAGTCCGGCGTTCGATCGGTCCGACGGCTCCCCGCGCTTGCGACCAAATGCAGACAGGAACTCCGATTCTGACATCGTCCCAACATGTTGCATGACGAGCAGACATCGCCCTCGTCCACCAACCAGATCCTCGCCGCCGCCACATGAGGACGCTCCGCCAGCAGCGTTACCATGCGCTTCAAAAGTTGATCTACCGCCCGGATCTGTGCCAACTCCAGCAAATGATCCGTAAACGACTCAAATTCTGGTTTGTAATCCGCAGCCAGAAACATCACGCACTTCTAGCCTAAGACCGCCCGCAACGCAAGAAACGGACCCTTATCCGGACCAGTTATTTCTTAACTGCCTCATTATGATATAATTAAGAATAACAAAATCGAAATCCCGTCTCCGGTCCCCTCGGTTCAGTTCTTCCCGCCATCGGCTATTCTTACCCGCCGAAAATTCGCACATAACGAAAGCTCGTCTTGCAATAAGAACGTCTGAATTCTGTAAATTATTGTTGAACAATATAATACGAAAACAGCCTTTCCTGGCACGCCCCCTGCGTTAGGTCACCTTGCGATGACATCTTTGGTTTCAAACGCGCCAAGCGCGGACCGAGCGGCGGCCGGAGAAATCGGCCGTCCCGGATAGGTGTCTTTGGATTTTTCGACTGAGGTTCAGATTTTTCCCCAATTGCAGTGACACTAGTGCCAACAATGATTTTGGGGCCCCTTGCCGCGGGTGTGGGGCTGTTATGTTTGAAGCCGGACCATCTCCGCCGGATTCTGGTGGTGGGGGTGACGCTGGCGATTTGTGCGGGAGCCGTGGTGTTGGCGCGACTGCCGGCGCCTGCCGGGGTGGCGGTGCATCATCATGCGATCAGCGAGTTGATGCTGGTGGCCGAGGTCATCATGGGGCTTTACCTGGTGGGGGCGGGCTTTCGGGCGCGGCAGCCGTGGGTGGTGGCGCTTGTTATTGCCCAGACCGGTCTGATGGTTTGGTTCGAGACGCGGTATGCGGGGGAATTGGAGGCGGTCAACAACCTGTTTGTGGACAAGCTTTCCGTGATCATGGCCCTGATTAACGGAGTGTTGGGGGGCGGGATTTGCCTGTATGCCCTGGGGTACATGCGAGCCTACCACGAGACTCATCATCCGGAGATCGCCGATCGGCGGCCGCTCTTTTTCTCGCTGCTGTTTGTATTCATGGGGGCAATGTTTGGCATCATTTTTTCGAACAATCTCCTCTGGTTTTACTTTTTCTGGGAGGTGACCACGTTATGTTCATTTCTTCTGATTGGGTACAGCGGGAAACCCGAGGCGATTCGGAATTCCTATCGAGCGTTGGTGATGAATCTGGCGGGGGGATTGGCCTTTGCCTTGGCGATTGTGATGTTTCATCGGACGTCCGGACGCATTGAACTGAGTGCCTTGACGCACTCGGCTTCGGCGCTCTCGATGGTGCCGGTGGTGTTGCTGTGTTTTGCCGGACTGACGAAGTCGGCCCAACTGCCTTTTTCCGGCTGGCTGTTGGGGGCGATGGTGGCGCCGACGCCGGTATCGGCCCTGTTGCACTCGAGCACGATGGTCAAGGCCGGAGTCTACCTGGTGCTCCGTCTGGCGCCGTTGCTGGCCGGGTCGGCGGCCGGCATCATGGTGGTGCTGATTGGCGCGATGACCTTTCTGGTGGGGTCGTTTGCGGCGGTTTCCGCCCGGGACGCGAAAAAAGTGCTGGCCTACTCAACGATCGCCAATTTGGGGCTCATCGTATTATGCGGCGGAATCGGCACGGCGGAAGCCGTGTGGGCGGGGGTGTTGTTGATCATTTTTCATGCGGTGGCCAAATGCCTGTTGTTCCTCTGTGTGGGAGTGGTGGAACATCAGCTGCACACTCGCGACATTGAGGCGATGTCGGGCCTGATCCTTCAGTCGCCGCGGATTGCGGTCATGATGCTGATCGGGATGGCCGGCATGTTTCTCGCGCCTTTCGGGATGTTGATCAGCAAGTGGGCTGTCCTCAAGGCCGTCGTCGATGCGTACCCGCTGCTCTCCGCGTTCATTGTTTTTGGCAGTTCGGCCACGCTCTTTTTCTGGGTCAAATGGATGGGGAAACTGCTGGAAACGATTCAGCCCCGGCATCGCGCCGAGCACGAGCTCGAGTCCGGCCAGGCGATTACTCTCTACGGCCTGGCCCTGGCCACCTTTGCCACCTGCCTCCTCTTTCCTTTCATTTCATCCCATTTTATCGAGCCTTATGTGGGGAGCGTGTTTGGCGAGTCGGTCTCCATGAGCCACGGCAATATCGTGATCATGACGATGATGATGCTGGTGGTGATGCTGTTCCCCCTCAGTTTTGTCAATTGCGGCCGCGGGGTGAAGGTCATGGATGCTTACCTGGGCGGAGCCAACCAGGCCGGTTCGGTCCGATTCCGCGGTGGCCTCGGTCAATCCCGGGAGGTCTGCATGCACAATTATTATCTCTCGGGATTCTTTAATGAATCCCTCTTGTTCACCTGGGGCGTGTTGACCTGCACAGGAGCCCTGGTCGTCCTATTGGTGTCCTCCATTTTATGAGTCCCTGGCTTCGACTGCTGATTTTTTTGGTGGCCAGCCCGATCGTGGGCGGCCTGCTCGCGGGTCTGGATCGGAAAATCTCGGCCCGGTTGCAATCCCGGCTGGGACCGCCTTTGCTTCAGCCCTTTTACGATGTCATCAAGCTATGGCGGAAAGAAACCATCGTGGTGCGCCGGTCGCAGAACCTTTTTATCGGCATGTTTCTGCTCCTGGTGGTTTTCACAGGAGCGCTCTTCTTTGCCGGTTCCGATCTGTTGCTGGTGATTTTTGCGCTGACCCTGGCGGCGATCTTTTTCGTGCTGGGCGCCTACAAGGCGAGTTCGCCCTACAGTTTTCTGGGAGCCGAGCGCGAGTTGATCCAGATGATGGCCTACGAACCGATGGTTCTGCTGACGGCCATTGGCATGTATATGGTCACGAAGAGCTTTTATGTCCATGAAATTGCCCGTCACCCCCAGCTCCTGGTCCTGGCGTTGCCGGGAGTGTTTCTGGGTTTTCTTTACACCCTCGAAATCAAGTTTCGCAAGTCGCCGTTCGACCTGTCGAGTTCTCACCATGCCCACCAGGAATTGGTGCGAGGCATCACGACCGAATTCTCCGGCCGGGCACTGGCCATGATCGAGGTGGCGCATTGGTATGAGAACGTGCTGCTGCTGGGATGGATCTATCTCTTCTTCGCGTCGCTTCCCTGGCTCGGGATCTCGGTATCTCTGGCGGCGTTTTTATTTGTCATTCTGGTGGACAATGTCTTCGCCCGTCTCAAGTGGCAGGCGGCGCTGAAGAGCGCCTGGATCGTGGCGATTGTCCTGGGCTTCGGCAACATCCTGGTGCTTTCCCTGCTGCGATAGGAACCTGACCATGCTTGGCTTTAGACAATCTCCCTGGCTGATCCACTACGACGCATCGAGCTGCAACGGCTGCGATATCGAGACGCTGGCCTGCCTGACGCCGCTCTACGACGTCGAACGTCTGGGCGTCGTTAATACCGGCAATCCCAAGCATGCCGACATCTTCCTGGTGACGGGCGCCGTCAACCAGCAGAGCCGGGAGGTCATCCGCAATATCTATCACCAGCTTCCCGAGCCGAAGGTGGTGGTGGCGGTCGGCATCTGCGCCGCGACGGGCGGCATTTTCCGCGATTGCTACAATGTGTCGGGGGGCGTGGACACCGTAATCCCTGTGGACGTCTATGTCCCGGGTTGCGCGGCGCGTCCCGAGGCGATCATCGACGGTGTCGTGAAGGCGATCGGTGTCCTCGAGGAAAAACAGCGCGACATGGCGGCCATGGCTCACAGCATCGACCGAACCCTCTTCCTTCGCGCCGAGAAAGAGGATGTGCCCGAAATCCTGGCGCTCCAAAAGGTGGCTTATCAGAGCGAGGCCGAAATATACGGGGATGAAAGCCTGCCGGCCTTGCAGCAGACCCTGCCCGAACTCCAGACCGATTTCGATCGAATGGTGTTCCTGAAGGCGGTCGTTAACGGCAAGATTATCGGATCGGTGCGGGGTTACCAGGAAGACGCATCGGCCCATATCAGCCGGATGATTGTGCACCCCTATTTCCGCGGGCGCGGATTGTCGCGTCATCTGGTCACAGGCATGGAGCAGGCGTTTCCCGGCGTTCGGCGTTTCGAGGCTTTTACCGGGCACAAAAGCAAACGCAACATCGCCGCGTTTTCCCGACTGGGATATCAGATCTATAAAACCGAGCCCTTCACCCCTTTGGTCACCTGGGTCTACTTGCAGAAAGACCTTCACACAACTCCGCCCTCCGCCCCCGAATCCAAACCGCGATCCCTTTGCCACCCGGAAAACGGAAGGGCCTTGGCCGCTGCCGCCAAGGACTCAGCCCGGATCCATCTCTCGAATCCCACGCCATGACTGTTGAATGCATCGCTGTTGAATCGTTGCTGTCCCGGGTCCGACATCTTCGGGAGGCCGGCTATCGTCTGGTTCAGATCGGGGCGACCCGGCTGCCGAGCCAGATCGAGGTCACCTACAGTTTTGACCTCGAGGGCGAGCTGATCCATCTGCGCCTGGTGCTGGCCAGCGCGGAGATTATTGTGCCAAGCATCAGTGCCCTCTATTGGTGCGCCTTCATCTACGAGAACGAAATGCACGATCTCTTCGGCCTTCAGATCGATGGCATGACGATCGACTTCGGAGGGCAGTTCTACCAAACCGCAATCCAGCATCCTTTTGGCGCTCCGCAGGCGTCAGCCCTTCCCATGTCCAATTCCCATCCCGTCGTCGCTGCGGCGGCGGTCAAATCCTGATTTCCATGGCACGTACCATCATCCCTTTCGGTCCGCAGCATCCCGTTCTTCCGGAGCCCGTGCATCTCGATCTGGTGGTCGAGGACGAGCGGGTGGTGGAAGCCCGGCCTTCGATCGGTTTTGTGCATCGCGGCCTCGAACGTCTGGCCGAGGTGAAGGACTATGTGGAATTTGTCTATGTCGCCGAGCGGATTTGCGGGATCTGCAGTTTTATCCATGGCCAAAGCTATTGTCAGGCCATCGAGACCCTCATGAAGGTCTCCATTCCTCCCCGGGCCCAGTATTTGCGCACCATCTGGGGCGAGCTATCCCGGTTGCACAGTCATTTGCTCTGGCTGGGCCTCATGGCCGATGCCATGGGATTTGAGAGCCTGTTCATGCATTCATGGCGGGTTCGGGAGAAGGTCCTGAACATCATTGAAGCCACCACGGGGGGACGCGTGATCTTCGGCGCCTGCAAAATTGGCGGTGTCCGGCGTGATCTCGATGCCGAAACCCTCCGGACGCTGGGGGGCCAGCTGGACGACATCGAACGCGAAGCCCGCGAGATTACCCGTGTGTTTATCAACGATAACTCGGTCAAAGACCGTCTCTGCGGCGTGGGAGTTCTGGGGCGCCGCGAGGCCTATGAACTGGGATGTGTCGGGCCGATGCTGCGGGCCAGCGGTGTGCCGCAAGACCTGCGCCTCAGCGGCTATGCCGCTTACGGAGATCTGGTGCTGGAACCTGTGACGCGGAGCGAGGGCGATTCCTACGCGCGATGCGCGGTGCGATGCGACGAAATTTTCCAGTCGATCGATCTCATCCGCCAAGCGCTCTCCCGATTGCCCGGCGGGGACATTGCCGTGAAAGTCGCCGGAAATCCCGACGGCGAGGTGGTGGTTCGGGCCGAGCAACCCCGGGGCGAAGTGGTCTACTACATCAAAGCCAACGCCACAAAACATGTGCAGCGCTTTCGCGTGCGCACCCCTACGTTCGCCAATCTACCGGCCATGCTGAAAGTCCTCCAAGGCTGCGATTTGGCCGATGTGCCGATCCTCGTCCTCACCATTGATCCCTGCATCAGCTGCACTGAACGTTGATATGGCATACTTCGCAATGTCCCGCCTGGCCTTGAAGTGGGCGTTCAAACGCCCGGCCACCTGCCGCTATCCCGCCGAACCCCGCCGCATCATCCCCGGATCCCGAGGCCAGTTGATGTTCGATGCCGACTCCTGTGTCTTTTGCACGGTCTGCGCCAAAAAATGCCCCACGGGCGCCCTTTCGGTTTCCCGCTCGCCCAAGAAATGGTCGATCGACCGGCTGCTCTGCATCTCCTGCGGATATTGCGTCGAAGCTTGCCCGAAAAAATCCCTGGAATTGACCGCCAGCCACGGATCTCCCGCCGTGACCAAGGACCGCGAGTTTCATGAGGCCCCAGCCCCAAAACCGGCCGCCCGCTGAACCGTCCGCAAGCGACCGACCCCGCCGCTTGTTTCCGCGGGTATGCTTCTGAAAGAGTGACCGCGAATAGACGCCAATCAACGCGAATAATGGCTGGCCAAAACCGAAGGACCTGAAGGACTGGGAACATCGACGGAATGTCCGGGATTTAGCCCATCGGACCCCCTCCGCTTTCATTCGCGATTCTGTTTTTTTGGAGCATCTTCTGTGCGGTTTTTGGGTTTCCAGAGGAGTCCGCAGAACGGAAGACAGGTGCATAGCCACAAAAATGCACAAAAACCTCAAAAGTGCATTTGTTGTAAGTCATTTGTGCCTTATTGTGGCCATTCATTTGTAGTCCATTTGGCGGTCTGCTGAGCAAGTCGTTTTATTCCGGTTCAAGGCGTAATTTTGTCCTTTGCGAAATCGAGTGCAATAAAACAAAGAAAGAGCCAGGATTTATTGACGACTATGCAAAAGGGCAAATGGCCGCTGGAAATCTTGCTTGGGACCGTGCTGATGGGCTTATTTGGCTGTTTGTGGTTTGGTCGAGTGCTTTACATCGTTCTGGAGTGCCGCTATGAAACTCATTGATCTTTCGCATCCGCTTCTGGACGGCGCCCCCGCGTTTCCCGGCGATCCGATACTCACCGTGACTCAATGTGGCCGACTTGCGACCCACGACTGTAATACTGCGCAGATTCTGATGGGCACCCATCAAGGCACACACTTGGACGCGATGTTCCATTGCTTTGACGACGGGCGCGCCCTGGATCGAATGCCGCTCGATTGGTTTTACGGTCCGGCCCGCTGCCTGCGCATTCCCAAACAGCCGAATGAACTCATCACAGAACAGGATCTGCGTCGGCACGAGTCTTTTCTGACACGCGACTCGAAGATCATCCTGAACACGGGCTGGCATTATCAGTTTGGCAAATCCTGTTTTTACACGGACCAGCCCTCGCTTACCGTTGAAGCCGCCCGTTATCTGGCGGCCCGGGGCTTGCGGCTCCTGGGCATGGATATGCCTTCGCCAGCCCAACAGTGGGTTGAACCCCACCGCATTCTTCTCTCCCAGGAGGTCGAAATGGTCCTCGTCGAAGCCTTGGCCAATTTGGATGCGCTCCCGGCGGAATTCACGTTCATCGGATTTCCGCTGAATTTCCAAGGCTGTGATGGCTCGCCGATTCGTGCCGTGGCGCTGTGTCTGTGAAATTCAGCGGACCTCGAGATCCACGCCTTGGCGTTGCAGGATGCTGGCATCGACAAACTGAAGCCAGGCCAGGGCCTTGTGGTAATCTCCCCGGGCCCGAATTTCGAGTGCCTCAGCCTCGGCCAGGTCTGACTGCAATTGGAGGACAAAGAACAAGGTGCTCTTACCGGAGGCGAGTTTTTGTTCTTCATCGGCGAGGGCGCCTTGGGCCCAGCGAACCGCCTGGCTGGTGGTCTCGATCCGGTTCCAGCAGGAGCGAGCGGTATTCAAGGCATCGGTGATTTCGCGGATCACGAGTTCTTCCCGTTGGATCACCCGAAGTTCGGCCTGGTCTTTGAGATGCTGGCTGGCGCGGTAATTGGCCCGCTCGGCGGTCCGGCTTAAGGGCAGACTGAAGATGACCCCAATCATCTCATTGGGCGCGGCGCCTCGCTCGATTTCTTCAAAAGCGTCGCTGAAAGAAGCCGAGGCTTCATCGGGGGGATAGACCTGTTGAGTGCTGGCTCCGCGCCGGCCGTAGCCCGCCACCAGATCCAAGGAGGGAAAGAGTTGGTTGCGCCGGAAACGTTTTGTGGCGATCGCCTTTTCCACATCCTGCTTGAGCTGGAGGAGGTCGGGCCGATGGGCCAGACCCCGCTGGCAACTTTCTTGCAGATCAAAATGCTCCGGGTTTGCCCCCAAACCGTCCAAAGGCACCAGCCGAACCGTGGCATTGGTGATGGAATAGCCGCCCATCAACGCCCGCAAGGCACTTTCGGCCAGGACAACCAGGTTGCTGCCCGTGACCAATGCCGCATCCACCCTCGCCAGCTGGGCCTGGGCGAGCTTTTCATCCAGCACACTCAGCGCGCCCAGTTCGATTTTGCGCCGGACTGCCTGACAGGTCTGGTCTTTCCTGGCGCGCAATCGTTCCTGCGCCTGGAATTGCTCCCGGGAGCAAACCAGTTCATAATAAGCCTGCATGACCTGGCTGATCGAGCTCATGGTGAGGTAATGAACCCCGAGTTCGGTAATCTTGAGATCGCTTTTATTGACCCGGATGGCGAGCCGACTTTGATCGGTCCAGAAATTCTTCAACAGCGGTTGTCGCACGGCTATGGCGGTGCGCAGGTTGTAGGATTCGAAGTCCAGGGTGTTTCGAGTTCCGTAACTATTGGCATAAGTGCCGCCCAACTGATACGTCATCCCAAAGGGCAGCAAGCCCGTGAGCCCCGACACGACGGTGTTGGCCTTGGCTTGGTAAATGGCGTCTCGGCTCAGATCCGCCGGGTCAAAACCTCCGCTATCCGCCGTGTCGCTCCACTGGGCATCCGCCGTCAATAGGGGATCATACACTCCATAACCCGCGCTCAGAGTTGCACCGGCGATCAACGGATTCAGGCGTTCAATTTGCAGATCCCGGTTTTGTTCGAGCGCTTTGAGAATGCAGTCCTGCAGCGAGAGGTAGATTGCCGGGGGAGGCGGGGAGACATCCTGAGCCGCCAGAGTTCCGGTCAGCACTAATGCCCCCGCCAGGGCCGTGGTTTTGAAAAAAACCGATGCGTAATCCACACTCCGTAATTCGCAATCCGAAATTGCACGACAGTTCATGGGAAGGAAAAGACTCATGGCATGGTTAAGCGGATCAAACAACCCTGGGGCGGCGGATTGGGCAGGACGATTTTCATGGGTCCCGACTGAGTCGCCGGGTTCAACGTGATCCAACGTTGCCAGGATGATTCAGATACCCGAAGAATATCGGCCGCATAGGATCGCCCGGCAACCGCATGGAAACTCAGATGCCATTGCCCGGCTTCCTCGACGAGGTCCAGGATTTGAAAGACGCTTTGGGGATCGCGCGGATTTGTCCCGGCGCCATATTCTGCCAGGTTGGTGGCTTGGTCGCCATCGGAATCGGTTTCAGAGTCCGATGGATCCAGGGGATTGAGTCCATTTTGGGTTTCCCATCCGTCTGGGAGTCCGTCGCGATCGCTATCCACGATGTAGATTCGGCCGGGGGTGGGGGCTGCGGCCAGCCAGTTGGCCGGATCGTTGCCATAAGCGCCGGCCTGTCGTCTCTGAAGCGACTGCCCCGTTCCCCCGGTTCCCGTGGGCCAGGGATTTTCCCGGCGATAGCCGATACGTTCGACCAGGGCATAAGGGACCAATCCCGCATTCGGTTTGTCGGGACCCTGCGGCTGATCAGGCATCAGCAACTCAAGGGTTTCTCCGATGTCCGAAAGCTTCCCTCCGTAAGGCCCGACCAGAGGCACTTCGCTCGACAAATTGTATTTCTGTCGAAACGCGCCGAGGTCATCCGCGTCTTGCCCCGGATCGAAATTGACTACCAGCAGGAATCCACCGGCCGGGATTGTGGTGCCGGACGGAAAATCGAAGACCACGCCGTTCGCCAGTTTCCAATGATTGGTCGGAAACGCGGGGTCAAACAGCGAGACGGCCGACGCCGTCGGATTGTGAAGCTCGAGGTATTCATCCCGGGTATTGAGTGATCCGGCCTCGTCGGGGGGGTAAAACATGATTTCACTGATCACAACGGGCCCGACTTGCGCGGGCGCGTTGGTCTGACCCCGGCCTTGGCGAAACTCCGGCAGGCTCTCGGGTTGATCAACACCAAAAGTCCGGCTGCTTAAGGGAACAAAATCCGTCCCCACACTTGTAGGATGACGACCGACCGAAATTCCGTTTTTCAAGGGACCAAAAGAGACGGCGATCTGACGGCCGCTCAGTTGCCCCGCGGAATTGCCCTCCGAAAGATACACCTCGTCGCCCTCCGCCGAATCAAGATGAAAACCGCTCTTGCCCTCGCCGAACTGTTTTTCGTAGAACACCACAAATCCCCCCGGGCCAACCGTGGTTCCGGCCGGAATCTGAAATTTCATCGGCTCGACGGCATCATCGCTCAACCACCAATAACCAATATTTACCGATCCCGTCGTCACATTCTGCAGTTCAATCGCGTCTTCCAAGGGCGGATCCGTGTGACTTAACACCTCGGAGATGACTATCTCGGTCAGGGCCACGACATTCGGCGCGCCCGGGGTTGATTTTCCCGCGGGGAATGAGATGAAGTGACTGCTGCCATCCGGCGCCCGGCCTTGCGAGACATCCTGGCTTTGGGGGCCAAAGGCGACGCGATCGATCAGAATGCTTCGGCTGCCATTCAACAACCGGATGGTTTCGCCATCGGCGCCCAGTTTGAAATCGAGATGATCGGCATCGGTTTTTTCGAGGTTCGTCGCCTGCAAAATCACATACCCGTGGCCGTCGATAAAAGACAACGCCGGGATGGGACGGTTGTCCGGATAAGAGGAGCTTTTGTCGGTCATGACCAATCCGCCCAGGGCCACCGGCGCCGCGTGGGTGTTGTAGAGCTCGATCCAGTCATCTCCCGAGGCGGGTCGAGCCATCCATTCGTTGATCTTCAGATAAGCCGGCGCTCCCAGGGGGACTGCCGCGTTGACATCCA
The DNA here is from genome assembly GCA_022709905.1 of Verrucomicrobiota bacterium. Lineage (GTDB taxonomy): Bacteria > Verrucomicrobiota > Verrucomicrobiia > Limisphaerales > UBA1319 > JAKLHY01. The sequence goes on from JAKLHY010000001.1 coordinate 231,449, forward strand.
GCGGGGTTGGATCCGACAGCGCCCATGCCCCGGTGCCATCGGGCACCCGACTGATCGATCGATCCGTGACCTGCAGCCCAAAAATCACCTCGTCCAACACGGTTAAACCATCGGTGCCATACAGGTAAAGATGATCGCCATCGGCCCCGAGTCCGAATCCGGAATGCAGCCCCGCCTTGTTGAAATCAAAGTCGCACCAGACCAGCAAATAGCTCTGCCCGGGAATCACCGTCCCCGCGGGAAATACAAACAGACGCCGGTTGGTCGGATCGTCGGTCAGGCTCATGCCCGACAGATCCACCGGAGTCTCCGACGTGTTGTAGAGCTCGAGGTAATCGGGGAAGTCGTTGCCGCGCTCGACCGATTGCTGATTGATGGCCAGGACCTCGTTGATGACCACGGCCGCCTTGCCTGGGGCAACCATGCCCGGACTGGCCAGAAGGACCAGGCAGAATATCAGAAGCCGGATTGGGCTGTTCAGCCGGTCGCTGTCAAGAATGGATAGCCTGCGCATGCCGTTTTTAGAGTGCAATTTCGGTTTCATCATTTCGTTGATGTGGATTTTCATCGGCCATGGCTCATCATGGCCTGTGGTACGATTGGAACAGTGACCCGCCGTCAATCGGGCATAAGCAGGATGTCCACGACTTCGCCCGGTCTGAGCGGAACGTTATGCGGGACATCCACCACGAAGGGCAGACCCATATCGACCAGGGCCATCGGTCGAATTTGGGCCAATGAATTCGTGATATACTCGAGTTGGGCGCCGACGTGGGAAATCTGGCTGTGAAACTGGCGCCGTTGATGCGTGCGGGTGGCGACTTTTACCGCCATCCCGACTTGCGGATCGAAAGCATAGGGCTGCCGCAAATAACCGACCACCCGATCGGACTGCAACGAGTTCACCCCGATCAACATCTCGCCATCCAACACAAACTCTCCCGTTTGCCGGTGAATCCCGTGGATGATGCCGTCAATCGGGGCCGTCAGGGTCATGACATCCCAATTGGTCTGGGCTACGGCCTGTTTAAAGGTCAGGTTCGCCATGGTGGCCGTGTCAATGATGTTCGAAGAGGACGCATGGGGATCGCCCAGGGCTTGCAGTTGTTCGAGCCGTTCCTCGATGGCCGCCACGGCCTTGCTCTTTTCCTCGACCTCAGCCTGGTACAAGTCGCGGTCTCTCACACTCAGGTCGTAGAGATCCGCCGAAATCAGTTTCTCACGATAAAGCGGCAGGTTGCGTTTCAGATCTTTCTCGGCCCGTTCCAGATTGACGCGGGCCATGGCCAGCTCGGACTTTTGCTGCAATAATTCCACCCGGACCCGCTCGTAATTCATCGCGTTCTGTTCGGGAAGCGAGGGCTGGCTTCGCAGCCGGGTCATCTCGAGCTCCGACCTGAGCAAATCCAGTTGCGCCCGGGCGTCATAGGGCTGGATGATGGCGACCGGATCTCCTTTCTTGACGGTTTGATAGGGCTTGACCAGAACGGCAGTGATCCAACCCGGCTGGGGACTGGTGACATAAGATCGGGCGCCTTCGCCCACGCCGGTGACCGTGCCCACGCCACCCACGTGCCGCCACAAAGCCAGGATGGCTACGCCGACCACAGCCAAAATAAGCAAGGGCGCATAACGCAAACGAAACTCCCTCCAACGAACCCAGGCGGGGGAGGGGATGGGGGTGATGACTTTCATGGAACGATCGCGAATCGGCTTTGGATTGAATTCAGGGGTTGGCGGATTTGTCTTGGGGCTTAATGGATGGCTCGGATGCGACCGCGGACGACACAAGGGAACACCACATCCCTCGGAACGATCGACGGTTTGCCGGCAGATCCTTCATCGGACGACCTCGGACTGAGCGTGTGCCGTCATCACTGAGAATCAGGATTTTCTCCAGTCCCAGGTCCGGAAATAGGACCAGGGCTTCCGCCGTCATCTTTTTCAAAGACACCTGGGTCCAAAGACGGGGTGTCCCTCCGGGGGACGGCCATTCGTACAGGTGACAATCTCCCTTGCCCTCGAACGGACCCGCCAGAATCAGATAACGATCTCCGGTCCAAGCCAAATCGCGAATCCCCAATCCGTTCAAGTCCAGAAGCACTGGATTCCCGAGTTCAGCGGCCTGGCCTTCGATGACCCGGTCGGGATTCAGCAACGGGACCAGCAGGGCTTTTCCGCCGGGGATCGGGTTGCGGAATCCAATCAGCAGGTGGCCCTCGGGAGTGGCACAGAGTCCTTCGATGTTTAACGCCCCCGCGGCTTTCGGGGCAAGCTTGGCGGCTGAGGCCAGGCCAAAAGAAGCCAGTTGCGGCGCTCTTGCCAGATCGGCCAATAAGTTGGTATACGGCCTGCCGGTGGGGATCAACCTCGGGTGGGTCCCTTCCCATTGGAGATCCGCCGCAAAAAACCGGTGTCGCGCAGGACGATCCTTGCCTTTCCGGTTTTGCCCGTGCGAAGTAATCCAGTAGGTGCGGTTCCCGATTCGCGCGGCCCCTTCCCAGTCGGCTTCTTCATTCTTGTTCCCGGCCATCAGGAAGCGATTAAAGTCAAAAGCCTCCTGAGGGGTTCCCCCGCGGTCCCGGTCATACACCAGCAAGGGATTCAGCTCGTCATCGGCGACCACCAGCCAGCCATGTTCCAGGCCCAGCGCGGCCGAGGCATCGCTCATTCCCTCGAATCGTGGCAAGTCGGGCACTCCAGGCACCGCCATCCATGCCGCCACCCCCAACCCCATGGCCAAGCTCGAACTCCATGCCGCCACGGTTTTGACCTGAGACCAGAAGGCCTGATTCAAGGTCTGCTCCACCATCAAGGAGACTGACTCGCTTACCAGGGAGGCTGGACCCGTGGCCAAGGCGGCCGTGGCTGCAGCCAATCCCGCCGGCGCAGCCTCAACCCCGTGCGCCATCAGACTTGCGCCCAGGGCCGATACCGTGATTTTGACCCGCCGTTTCAACAAATAAGAACGCATCCTCTCCAGGGCGCGGCCAATGCGCTTTCGAACCGCATCTTCCTTCAATCCCAGATCCAGACCGATCTCGCGATGGCTGCGATGGTTAAGGAAATGCAACTGAACCGCCTGGCGGTCCTTTTCCCCCAGGCAGGCAAGAGAATCGTCGAGCAACGGCGCAACCTCTTCCCAGGGAGGGGTGTCAGTGGGGATAACACACGATTCGCTCATAACGGCCGCCTTCATTTCCCGCCTGCGCCGCCGGATCTCCTGCTTGCGCGCGCCGGCGATCACCAGCCGGGTGGTTTGAAATAGCCAGGCCGGAAGTATAACATTGGACCGAAATGTCTTTGCCTTCCGGGCCAAGATGATAAAGACCGACTGAGTCACGTCCTTTGCCAATTCCGGATCGCCGGTCTGGCGCATTGCCGCGGAATACACTAAATCCGTATGCCGAAGCACAATCTCGGCGAAAGCCGCCTCCGTGCCTCGTTCCACGTATTCCCGCAATAATTGGAAATCTTCCATAGCCTGAAGTTCCACCTGTTCTATGTCCGCTCCAACCAAAACCGGACAAAAAATTCTCGCGCCCTTAATTTCCCTCGATGATTCGGATGTTGCATCCCCCGAGTTCATCCATAAACTACCATCGTCACGGAATCAACGTATGACTCAAACCACATCTCCTGCATATAATGCCACGGTCACCGGCCGCGAGGTGGTCAATCCGCTCCTCCTGGTCATGCGGGTTCAACCCGATTCGACCGTCTTCGATTTCAAACCGGGCCAGTTTGCGATCTTGGGTCTTCTGGGCGGCGAAAAACGGGTGCTCGAGGCTGGAGACGAGGACCCGCCGGCTGAGGCCGACAAGCTCATCCGCCGCGCCTACAGCATTGCCTCGTGCAGCATGGAGAAACATTACCTCGAGTTCTTTGTCACCCTGGTGACCAGCGGCCAGTTGACCCCGCGGCTCTTCGCTCTGCCTTACGGAGGACGCCTCTTTGTCGGTCCCAAAGCCAGCGGCGGATTCACCCTGGACCGGGTTGCCCCGGGCAAAGCCGTCTTCCTGATCGCCACCGGCACCGGCCTCGCGCCTTACATGTCCATGCTCCGGACCTTGCTGATCCAGGATACCCAGCGCCGATACATTGTCATTCATGGAGCGCGCTACAGCTGGGATCTCGGATACCGCGGCGAGTTGGAAAGTCTGGCCCGCGTGCGTCCCAACCTCACCTACATTCCTTCCATCACCCGGCCTGACCAGGATCCCCATTTCCGCGGCCAAACTGGCCGCATCCAAAACCTCCTCGATCAAGGCGTTGTCGAACAACTCTCAACCGTGCCCCTCGATCCGGCGCTGGCCGATGTCTTTCTCTGCGGAAATCCGGAGATGATCCAGACCGTCAAAGCCCTCCTGGCTTCGCGCGGCTTCACGCCAGACCACGGCAAGGAAATCGGAACCCTCCACGTCGAGGAATACTGGTGAACCAATACAGGGGCTAAGGGTCGGTTCAAAAATAACTTCGGGTTATTTTTGAACAGACCCTAACCGCGAACCTTGCTTCTCGGATCCCCTCGAGGGGCTTCGCCCGGTTCCAAGCCGAGTTCCAATTGGCGCTCCAGCCGGGATCGCGGCCAGGGAATCCATACTTTCCCAGCCCGATTGAACCGCGGCGCCAGCAGCGCAATCAACGCTTCCTCCCGCAAACAAGCCGAGCGCTCGTCCGCACAAACGTCGTATTCAATCCGGGTCACCTGGTGAAGCAGACGGATGATGCGACGCGAAAAACGCTCCGGATTCGCCACACGATAACTGCCCAGTCGCCGACGCAGATTCAGAGCCTTGCCCACATACAAGACCCCCTCCTCGGGGCCGCACATCAGGTAAACTCCCGGCTTGACCGGCAGTTTCCGGAAAAAGCCCGTCCCCAACCGGTCGACCAAAGGTGTCGGAGGCGGCAAGAGCCACTGTTGACGAGCCGTCCTGTTGCTTCTCGCAACCTTCGACTCCACCTCTGTCTCCTGCCCTCTTTTTAAACCTGCAAACGACCTTTTCCACTTCATGGCGCGCGTCTTCGGGCAATGGTCCCCATCCCGGTCGATGGAATCTGGGAACTTACCACCGAACCAATAATCGCCTCATGCAGAAACAGGGAAATCCATTCCCTCGCCGCAGCAAGATCTTCCGTGGTGCCATCCCGAAACTCGAATCGCCCGTCCGCCCGCTTCATCAGCCGGCCCCGGCCAAAACAGGCAATCACTTCATCCCGCTCCCCTCGAATCCATCCCAATACCGGATTGTTCATGACCCCCAGAATACCCGCAGGGGTCGGACATCCGCAGGGTGACCCCTCAACGAGTCCTCGGTTCTTGTCCTCTTGGGAAAAGGGCTGAAAAACATGAAAGGACGTGAAGTGCGTTGCCAGCCCGATAAAAAGGATTTTCGACTCAGGACAGTTTTCTGTCGCACCTGCAACGCAATATTGTCCTGCCACGCCATCAGGTTCTTGGCGGGAGAGCCTGGACGCCAGGCCAATTGGCGCGCCTTGGAGCCATGGACCTCCTGGTGGGCAATGCAATCTGAAATCTCAAATTAAGAGAAGCGTGGAGGTTCATGGGCAGGTCAACGCAGGCTTTGGCGATTCCAAAAGGACGGGCACAATCCTGCCCGGTGCGCGGATTTCAGTCCGCCTGTCACGCTGAAGCGGGGTGAATACCGCAGCCCGGAGCGCGGAATTCATTCCGCAGCGCCGGTCGTTGCTGTATGGCACTGCGGAACGATTTGTGCCCCCACGCTGCGGATTTATTGATCCCCAACCGATCCTGTTTTAACGGGCATGAAAAAAATCTTATATTCCTTGCTCTATTTATTCTAATTTTGTTTAAAGGCTTCAACAGTTCGAGGCGAAATTCCTCGGACTTCCGAGTTCAATTCCCGCCCCGGGAGACGTGTTTGAGGGACATCCAGGCCGGGACCGACTCGATCATTTGTGTTGCAGTGCGCAGCCGTCGATATGAGCGTAGGCACTCGATGGGGTGAGCCATGTTTCCTCATGCAACAAATGTCCCGCAGAACGAAATCAATCGCTCCCAGCGGACTGCCGCGGAAGCTTGGAACAATGATGAATGGGTATGGGTTCCATGACTCATGGAACAGTATGCTGCGCTTGGAAACATCACGAATAAGACCGGAATTGCCACGGCTTTGAGCTTTCAGGGAGGAAAGGATGTCTATGAGTTATTTCGTCACACCTTGATTGAAGAAACGTTCGGAAAAACAAATAGCTTTCAGGAAGTGTTCAGATTAAAATTATTGGCCGAATCCATGGGCTTTCTGTCCAGATCTCAGAAGGAAGCCTTTGAGTTTATTGTTCAAGGCAGCAGTCCAGCTTTTTGGACAAACGCATCCTCGTATTACCAGGACGAAAAGGGTGGTCCCGATGGATATTTGGCACAAGCATGCATTGCGGCAGTCGGATTGAATGGTGTTAACCACAGATGACACCGATAACCGCAGATTGCTCATCGTCATCTGCGCGAATCTGCGCCATCTGCGGTTGTGAGAAAGGGGAGCTGGTTGGATGAGCGGTGAATTACGGCCCACCTCGCCCGGATCCGCCCGACTCGAAACGACTACCTTATGGCAAGCGACAAGACCAACGCCGTGCGGTTATGGTCAAGGCCTACGGCTTGAGCCAGTTTTTCTGGACGCGGCTGGCCACCTTCAGGCGCAGGGCATTCAGGCGGATGAAGCCGGTGGCGTCGTCTTGATTATAGGCCTGAGAGGGATCGGCTTCCATCGTGGCGATGTGCGGATTATAGAGGCTGACGGGCGATTTGCGGCCCGCGGTGATGAGATTGCCTTTGTAGAGCTTGAGGCGGACGGTGCCGGTGACGTTTTTCTGGCTTTCGTTGACCAGGGCCTGGAGGGCGAGCCGTTCGGGCGAGAACCAGAATCCGTAATACACTAGCTCGGAATACCGCGGGATCAGGGAATCGCGCAGGTGCATGACTTCCCGGTCCATGGTGAGCGATTCCATCTGCCGGTGGGCGAAGTGCAGGATGGCGCCGCCCGGCGTTTCATAAACGCCCCGTGACTTCATGCCGACGAACCGGTTTTCCACCAGGTCCACGCGTCCGACGCCATGTTTGCCTCCGAGTTTGTTCAGCGTTTGCATCACGCCCAGCGGCGTCAGTTTTCGGCCGTTGACGGCGACGCAATTTCCTTTGACAAACTCAAGGTCCACGAACTCGGGGCGGTTGGGGGCGTCTTCGGGGGCGACGCTGAGCTTGTACATGCCTTTGAGTTCGCGCGCTGAGGCGTCCAGCCATGGATCTTCCAGGATGCCGGCCTCGTAGGAGATGTGAAGGAGATTGCGATCCATGGAATACGGTTTCTTGGCGCTGGCCTCGACCGGGATTTTTTTATCGGCGCAATAGCGGATCATTTCGGCGCGGCCCGGGAACTGCGCGCGGAACGAGGCGTCTCGCCAGGGGGCAATCACCTGGAGGCCGGGGGCCAGGGCGGCGACGGTCAGTTCGAATCGGACCTGGTCATTGCCTTTGCCGGTGGCGCCATGGGCCACGGCATCGGCCTTCTCTTTCCGGGCGATCTCGACCATGCGCTGGGCGATCAGCGGACGGGCGATGCTGGTGCCAAGGAAGTATTGGTTTTCATAAATGGCTCCCGCCTGGATCATGGGGAAGATGAAATCCCGGGCGAAGACCTCCTGCAAATCGTCGATATAGAGGCTGGAGGCGCCGGTTCGAAGGGCCTTTTGTTTCAGGCCTTTCAGTTCTTCCTCCTGGCCGATATTCGCGCAGAAGGCAATCATCTCGGCCTGGTATTTTTCTTTGATCCACGAGAGCAGGACCGAGGTGTCGAGCCCTCCTGAGTAAGCAAGGACAATTTTCATGGCAATTCAATTTCTTAAGTTGTCGGATTATCGGGATTACTTGGGCCCGGATGTTCCGTCAAACCGCGGACATTATCCTGAAACAGACGGGCAGTGCCAGAGAGAAAAAATCAAAGGCCTTTGAGGAGGCGCCACACGCGGAGGTTTTCGGAGGCGCTCCAGGCTTGGGCATCGCAGCCTCGGGGTTGGTGGGGGGCATCGCCGTCGAGGACCTCGGGGATTTGTCCCTGGCATTGGGTTTGGAGCAGACCCCGGGTGCTCAGGAGATAGGCGCGGGCGGCATGAAGCGCCTCGGGTTGAGACTCCCAGGCTCGCGCCATCGCCTCGCAGAAGACGGGGAGCACCCAGGTCCAGGCAGTGCCGTTGTGATAGGCGGGTTTGCGACGGGTATCCTCGTCACCCTCGTAGCGTCCCCAGTAAGGCCACTGGGGATTGTTCAGCAGTCGTCCGTCGGCCGACAAGATCGGGCGGGGGCAATGGGCGGGAAGCGGGGCGAGCGAACGAAGCGCGCCCGGCACCACCAGATAACGGGCGGCGGCCTCGATTCCCTGACATGCCTTTGGGCCGGATAGCAGGCCCAGACTGATGGCGAACAGGAAATTGGGGCGGAGAGCGGAATCCGCCGCGCCTTGAAAGGCGGATTGACCGGACCGGGCTTGCACGACATCGGCCCAGTAGCCTTGTTTTTCGAGCCAGAACAGGGATTTCAGCGAGGCAAGAGCCTGCTTGGCGCAAGCGGCCCAGGGGTGTTCTTTGGCTGGGACGCCCAGCCTGTCCAGTTGGCGCAGCAACCGGATCCAGAGGGCTTGGATCTCGATGGGATACCCTTCCCGGGGCGTCCCGGCCGGATGCTGGGTGTCCATCCAGGTGAAATGCGAGGGACTCCAGATCAGGCCGGAAGCCGGGTCCATGCGGATGCCATTGGGCGTGCCGTTCTGGTAATGGATCGCAATGCTGCGGAGCACGTCCAGGACTGAGCGCCCCCGATTATCCACCGACATTTGGTAACAGGAAGCCTGGCCGGGCGCCTCCGGGGATTCGAGCGCGGCAGTCTCTTCGCAGGCCAGAGCGAACCACAGCGGCGCGTCTGAAGTATCCCGATTCGAGGTGTCGGATCCGTGGAGGCTGTTGGGCAAGGTGCCGCGTTGTTCGAGTTGGCCGAAGGCCGCCAGCATTTGGCGCACTTCATCCCGTCGCCCGGCCGTGAGAAGGCCCCGGGCGCAAATCAAGGTGTCGCGGCCCCAGTCCAGGAACCAGGGGTAGCCGGCGATGACGGTCTTGTTGTTGTCTCTCCGGACGATAAAAGCCTCCAAGGCGTGGATCAATTGGGATTCGAACTCATCCTCCTGTGGCGGCTTGGTGGGGTGTTCCCGGCTCGGTTTGTTGATTTCCTGCCGGGTTGTGCCGGGCGGATTCGCAGGCAGAGTCGGCTCCATGGGATCGGCGGTCACCACCAGAGTCACGCGTTGATCTTCGGCCAGCGGCAGCTCAAACCATCCGGGACTAAAGGCGTCGCTATGCGCAATCTGCCCGCGTGAGGCTTCGATCGGATGGTAGATCGCGGTGCTCCATTCGGATTCGTGATGGTAGGAACCCGCGTCGGCCCAGACCTTGAGTCGGCGATCGGCCGCGGGCGTGAAAAGAAATCCTTGAGGGCTGGCCAGGGGACGGCAGTGCGAGGCAAAGTGAAGTTCGGCGTCGGCGTTTCGATGGGTTTCCTGGTGAAAATTGCGGTCTTCGATATCGATCCGGACCGTGAGGCGGACATCACAGCCAGGGGGCAGGGGGGATCCCAGCGGTGGCGGGGAACTCGGCCGGTGAAACCGAAGCACGGTGGTGTTGGATTCCGCCAGCATCTCAATGGTCAGGGCCACTTCCAGAGCCCGTCCATCCCCGGCACTCGCCAGAAATTGCCAGCTTGCCGGAGGCCCCGAATGAAAAGCGAAAAGGTTGTCGCCATTTAAGGGGGAGAGGAAACCATCGGCATTGACCCAGACGCGGACGCGCTTGGCGAAAACATGTCGGTCGACGGGCCATTTTGGATGAAGATTGGCGCCGAGGAGGCAGTCGTATTTGGACTGGACAGATCCGAGGTTGACGCGGAGTTGGGCCATACCACCGAGGCCGTTGGTGAGCAGAACGGTTGAGTCTGGGGGAGGAATAGGGGGGCGTCGGGAAGACAAGGGCGGATCCGAAACCCCGGGGCGATGGCCGGCTGGGATCGACGGGATTCTCGGGAGCAGTCGAATGCGGCCGTGGATCTCAGTTTCCTTTGGCTGATATCGTTCCAGATGGAGTTCGGCGTCTCCGGGGGCATTTCGGGCCAACTGCCGAAATTGTTTGGGTGAGATACAGGCGCAATGTCCCCGGGGCAATGGGATGGATCGAAACTGATGCGGATACTCCTGGTTGGCGAAGGAGAGTTGGCCTCGGAAATGAACCGACTCGTGAATCAGCAACCAATGATCAGGGGGTATGAGCGTGATGCGGTTTGCGTCCAGCATCGTCCAATCCACGACTGGAACATATCGGACCTCGTTGATGGCGGCCTGGAGGGCTTTCAGGAGATCGGCCCTGGCAGGATCGGGTTGCAGTTGGTTGAGGGCAGCCAGGAAACGCCGGGGATCTTGGGCGGCCAGTTCGGCCAGCCCAGGCCAATCGAACGGGCCGATGTTTTCGACAGGCAGGACCTGATGAATGGTCTCGAGGGCCCAAGCCGCCTGGGCCCTTGCGACGCGATAGGGTTCTCCGGCCAGACCACGAGGAAGCGTTGTTGCGCTCAGGCAAAAAACGGCCGCTGGCGGCAGCAGGATGGACACTTGACCCGCAGGCGCGGCTTGAAGGGCGGGCGAAGCCTGGCCGAACAAATCCGCCTTGGGCCGACCCATCTCCGCGTAACTCTTCTCCGAAAGGTTGAATGTCTGGGCGTGATCCGGATCTGTATTGATCAGCACCAAAACAGAGTCTTTGCCTTCGGCGGAGACGCGTTGAAGAACGTAAACCGGCGAGTCCGGCGGGCTGAGTCGCTGGATTTTGGCGTGATCAAAAAAGCAGGGATGCGTGGCGAGTAACTGATTGATCGCCGCCAATTCGGTCATCAGGTTTTCCCGATTGCCCCAGGCCAGGCCCCGGCTTTCGTGGACATTGATTTTTTCCTGGGCCAGCCACTCGACACCGCAGGTGAAGCCGAATGCGCCGCTGGCACTGGTCAGGGCGCACAACCGGTTTCGCAACAATGACCAGGCTTTGCCCTTTTTCGCCAGCCGGTCGTTGTCATGGGTTTCGCTGTAGTGCACCCAAAGCCCCTGGCGCTCGTTTTGACGCAGGCAATAATCGAGGTAATTGGCGATATCGCGTCCCGAGTAATTCTGAAAGAGCTCGGAGTAGGCCCACTGCATGCCGCCTTCCGTGACGAGACGTTCGGTGTCGGCCCAAGCTCCGCCCAGGCCTTCGAGCAGGAAAATGGTTTCTGGAAACTCGCGTCGCACGCGGGCCGTGATAAACCGCCAGGCCTGCATCGGCACCTTATAGCCGGCATCGCAGCGAAAACCATCCACGCCTCTCCGGCACCACACCAGAAACACCTCGGCCAGGTATTGCCAGAGCGCTTGATGCTGATGATTCAGCTCGCACAGATCTTCCCAGATGACTCCCCAGGCCCCGGGGCTGACAAAGGTTCCCTCCGGCGTGCGCTGATACCACTCCGGATGATCTTCATGCAGATCGGATCCCCATCCCGTGTGATTGATGGCAAGATCCAGGAACAACCGTCCGTCTTTGGCGCGGACCGCGTATGCGAGTTCCCGGAACTGATCCACCGCGGTCGTGCGCCGGTCAAATTCTACCAGGGCAAGGTCGATGCCAGTCAAACGCAGACAGGCATAGGGACTGCCGAATCTTCCCATGCGGGCGAACGTCGTGGGGGTGGGATTGATGGGTAGCAGATGCAGGATGCGGCAGCCAAGGTCATCCATGATGTGCCCCACTTGCCGGGTCAGATCACGCAATTTCCCGGAAGGCGGAATCACGGCATACTGAAGCCGGTCCAATTCTGTCAATTGAACATCACGCCAATCGGACCGGGTCGACAGACGTTCCTTGGTTTGCCCAAACATTCGCGGAAACGCGCAGTAAATGGTATTCCGGGTCCGGTAGTCATTGGGGTGAACAGAGACGCCGACATTGGGTCCATCGGGCCACTCCTGGCGTCCCTGGGCGTCGACCACATAGGCTTTGGCTTCGAAGAATCCGACTTCGATCAAGGGCAAATCAAGCCGCCATCCGTCCTCGTATCGGGTCATGGCGAGGTCGGACCAGGCCTGGCCGCGTAGCAACCTCGGCTGTTGTTCGACCTGTTCGCTCAACAAAGCCGGCAAACGACCCAGGGTCGTTCGAAGGAAGGCGCGGTAAGCGTTCGGCTCGGAAAGACCCGAGGCCGGGCGTAATGAAAAACAGATCCGGTCGCCGACAAATCTCAACACTCCCTCTCCGGGAGAGGGCGACATGGTGAGATGGAGTTTTGGGTTAGCCATGGCCAAGCGTCGCGTATAAGATGTTGGCTCTCCGGTTATTGAGCAAGCCCAAACCTGTCCGGCGTCTGCGGCTGGATGGGCGCATACCCACTGGGCGCAATCATCACAACAAATTCGCCTTTGGGCGCGCGCTGGCCTGATCGATCCAGCAAATCCCGGGGGAATCCACGGCAGAATTCCTCGAATCGCTTGGTTAATTCGCGGGCGACCACCACAAATCGCTCCGGGAAAACCGCGGTTAATTCTTCCAACAACCGGCGGATGCGGAACGGAGACTCGTATAAAACCAAGGAGCCTGGCACGGCTTGAAGGGCCTGGAGTTGTCGCAAGCGAGCGCCGGATTTGTGTGGCAGAAAACCGAGGAAATGAAACTCCTCGGTCGGCAGTCCGCTGGCCGTCAACGCCGAGATCAGGGCGCAGGGTCCCGGGACACTTTCCACTCGAAATCCCGCCGCGAGGGCCGCCTGGACGACACGCATGCCGGGATCGCTGATTCCCGGGGTTCCGGCATCGCTTACCAGGGCGATCTTCTCGCCCCGTCCAAGACGGTCGAGGAGCTCCTCGCTTCGCCGGGCTTCATTGAACTGATGATAACTGACTTGGGGTTTGGCCACCCCCAGGTGTTTGAGTAAAAGGCCCGTGCGACGCGTATCCTCGGCGGCGATTACATCGCATTCCCGCAGGGTCCGCAGCGCTCTGAGGGTGATGTCTTCGAGGTTGCCGATCGGCGTGGCGACGAGGTAGAGTGTGCCGGGGTTCAGCGGCGGTCTGCCTGACTCGGCGGGTGAGGAGGAACCTTGGGGGAGTGAAAGCACGAATGGATTCAGGTCAGAAGGTTAGGTTTTAACAAAAAGGGCCAGGGAGGATGTGAAGCCGTGAATGAAGCTGCGGTCGCCCACAGGCCCGATTTCGCCGTTGCAGAAAAAGCCGGTCAGCGTCACCGGACCCAAGTGATGTTGGACCAGTCGCGCGTCGTGGCTCGATTCGCCGAACATCCGCCAACCGCGCCCGCTGCACACACAAAGGCATCCGCCATAGATGGTTTTGTCCGCCAATTGTTCCTGGGCTTTCTGGAGCATCAAGGAAAGGTCTTCGGTGGCTGCCGCGGCGTCCCGGCGCTGGAACTGGACAGTCTGGCCGGTGCGTGGCCATGCGCCCACCGCCAGGCTGCCCGTGGCCGGATCGGTTCCCAGCAGGTTGCGAATCAGAAAATCGCCTCGTTGGTAATCCTCGAGATATTCGTTAATGACCAGTCCCACCAGCAGGTTGCCTTTGGTTTTTTTCTGATCTTCGGGCGTCAGATGGTTGAAAGTGTCCTTCAAGACCTGGTAGGCCTGACGGTTGCCTATCATGCGAATCAAGTTCTGGTCTGCCCGGGTGATTGTCCAGGTTTCGCCAATCGGGATGCAGCCTTGGGAAACCACGGCATGGAGCCGGACTTCGCCGCCGAAAGAGACCGCCACAAGGCCCTCCGGGTAGACCTCGCCGTCCAGGAAAACCGCCGTTTCCGGAACCCGGGGCAAACCCACGGCCAACCCCCCGACCACCGGTTTGGGACCATAGGCCTGGTTCCATTTCTCCAGCCACGACTCGCTATCCAGATGAAAGGGATCCAAAAACACAAGCCAGCCATGGGAGGCTTCCGCCGAAATCCCGGTTCGTTCAGTCCAATAGGCGGAAGTTTGGGCCTGCTCGACGTCCGCCTGCGTAAAGTGGAATCCCTGCAATCGCGCTCCCGGAAGATAGTAAAGCCCCAGAACAAAACCGCTGGTCTCCTCAATCTCTTTATCGCCTTGGATGATCCCCTGGCTTGTGCATCCCACCAGGAGCGGAATCCGGGCATGCAGACGCAAAAGTTCCAGCAGGCTTTCCGCGCGAGAAAGATAATCCGGGGTGATAAACAGCAATCCCAAGGTAACCTGGGGAGCCTGCAGCTTCCGTCGTAATTGAGCGGCCCAGGCCGCGATCTGGCCTTCGTCATATTCCTGATCCCAGGTTCCTGAGATGCCATGGGCAAGTTCCATAATTCCAGCATACCGAAGGAATCGCCAAAATCAACGAGATGTGAGGCCTAAACATTCCTCGATCCCCCAATCCCTGGATTTCGGCAGAACTTTGGTTTTGGTGCGCTCGATTGAGTGCCCAGGGTGAATCCCTCGGGGACAGGCCCTGACAACGGGTGTTGACGAATGTTCGTTTAGCGCGGACGCTTTATAGGATGCGCGGGATGGCAGATCCAGCGCATGCCAAGGCGGATCGAGCAATCCCTTGATCTTCCCGGATTGACTGTGATAGCCCCTAAAGGAGTCGAACACTCAACAGGCCGCTATGATTATGGAACCGTTTTTCACATTTCGATGGCTCTTGGTGTGGGCTATCGCATGCGGTGGTTACCCGAAGACTTCGCTGTTTGGCTTTTGCGGGAATGATAACACCAGCATTCTCTGGCATCATCGGACTAACGGTCTTAACGTGGCCTGGGAGATGAACGGGGTCCGTTATAACGTCAACACACAATCGATCCTGTCCTGCAATTCAACCGCGTGGCAGGCGGTGGCGACCGCCGACTTCAATCTGGACGGGCATACGGATATTCTTTGGCGCATGCCGTCGACCGGTCAAAATGCCATTTGGCTCATGACGAATCACATTTTTGGATCAGGATTCATCATCACACGAGGCTCGTCTGATTACCGGGTGGTGGGAACCGGGGATTTCAACCAGGACGGTTACGCCGACATTCTGTGGAATCGGATCGGCACCGACAAGAACGTTGTGTGGTTCATGAACGGCACCAATTTCTCTGGAGCGATAGGCTGGTTGCCATCCCAACCCGACCCTGCCTGGAAGCCGGTCGCAACCGGAGACTGGAACCATGACGAAAAAACTGATGTGCTTTGGCGAAATCAAACTGACGGGCGCCTCTGCATCTGGTCGATGAAGGGCACAAACCTTGTCTCCACATCCATTCTCGATGTCCGGCTCCATGATCCAGGGATGACCAATCAAAACTGGCAGGTCGCCGCCACAGGCGACTTCACGCATGTCGGTGAATGCGAGATCCTCTGGCGAAATCGTCAGAACGGCCTGAACACCCTCTGGCTGCTTAAAGACGGGCAATACGCCGGATCTTGTCCCTTGCCGCAAGTCAGCGATTTGAACTGGGTCATCGCAGGGACCGGCGGTTTTCGCAGTCACGCGCAAATCATGGCATCGGCGAGCGCTTCGCCGCCCCAATTGACCCTGGCCTGGCGTTGGGGCGGACCCAGGGTGAATATCTCGCGGCGCCTGGTCGGGCAATCGGCCTGGACCACTCTGGCGACGGGCGTCCAGACTAAATCCTACCTGGATACCAACCTGATTGTTGGGCAGCGCTATGAATACACCGTCAATGATGGCCGCGGAATTCAGCAGGGCTGGAATGATGGCTACCTGGCCGCCGGCATCAACCTCCCTCCGATTGACAATCGGGGCCGCTTGCTGCTCGTCCTCGAATCGTCGCTGACCAATTCGAGCGCTTTCAACCTCGAAATTTCCCGGTTCAAAACCAACCTGGTTCTGGACGGCTGGTCGGTTTCGACTACTTTTGCGGCCCGTCATGATGACACAAACTGGGCTGCGAACACCAACGCCATACGAACACTGAAAGCGGTCATTACGAATTTTTATCATCGGGCTGCGGCTGAGACCCATGTGGTTTTTTTGGTGGGTCACGTGGCGATTCCCTATTCCGGTTCCGGCGCCGAGGACGGTCACCGGGGGCCCGATCCTGCGATCGATCACCGGGGGGCCTGGCCGGTCGACCTCTACTATGCCGATCTCGATGAAGCTCTATGGACCGATTCAACCGTGAACTTCACCAATATTGCTTATCCCTCTCTGTCCAATTTTCCCCATGACGGCAAGTTCGACAACAATCCTCCGCCCTCGGCTCTGGAACTCGGCATCGGACGGATCGACTTCGCGAATCTTCCCTGGTTCTATCATCCTCCCAATGGCGCGCCTCCCAAAAGCGAAGTTGACCTGATCGTCCAATACCTGCAGAAAAACCATCGATACCGTCACAAGCTTACGGCTTTGCCCGCCCAGGCCATCGGAGGCGGTTTTTATGGAAACCTGGCTTCGATGAACGCGGATAAGTGCGCGATCAGCGCAAAGTTATCCAGTCGCTGGTTCGGCTGGGGGCCAAATCGCCTCTTCAGTGGCGACCTGTTTTGCGTGACAAACCAGCCTGTGCTGTTTGCCGAAATGGGCGGGTTCGGCGCCTACCAGGCCGTCCAGGGATCCAACGGCATTCAGCGGCTGTCCCTGGATCTTACCGATCCTTTGAAAGAACCAAAAGCTGGCTTTTGCGAACTCTATGGTTCATGGTTCATTGACTGGAACTTCATGACAAATAACTTGCTGCGTTCGTTGCTCGCCACTCCCAACTACAATCTGGCAGTGTTTCGGGGCGCTTTGAAGGGTGGAGAATTGCTGGGCTTGGGTGATCCTCTGTTCTCCAGCCTCAAGCGAACCGTGCAAGTCGAGCATCCTTACGGGGCCCGATCTCATGCCATCCTGGGGGATCCAACTCTTCGCCTGCAAACCTTGCGGCCCGCAACTCATCTGACCTGTGGCGGAACCACCCCCGTGAACCTGTCCTGGGATCCCTCCCCCGAAGCCACTCACTACTGGGTGTTCCGGTCAACCAATGGAGTTTTTGGACAGTGGACCCGCATCACTCCCGGCCCCATCCCCTCCACATCGTGTTCGGATGATCCCGGTCCCGCCCGCCCAGTGCATTATCAGGTCCGATCACTGAAGCTCATCCACACCGGTTCCGGTTCTTTCACGAATGTCAGCCAGGGAGTTCTTACCGTGCTGCCTTAAGACCATTGTTACCTATGAGGGCCATAATCCTGATTATAGTCATCAGCCTCTGCTTCGGCGCCACGCTGCGCGCCGAATCCTTTCGAAATCTAAACTTCGACGAAGGCGAATTGGTCATCACCGAGTGGATCAACGAACAGTGCGGATACGGACCAGGATACCTTCTCCTGCCGGGTTGGAATGATTTTGAGGACAATCCAAACGCGTTGGTGAGTTACAACATTCGTTACAGCACCGAGTTGCCGGCCACCACCCTCGATGTCGAAGCCCCAGGCATGGAAGGCAAATATAATGTTTCTCTGATGCCTGCCTCGGGACCCGGCGGCCCCATTCCCACCGAATTGCGCCAGGTGGGCCAGATCCCGATCGATGCCCTCTCGATCCGCTATCGCATTGCGGGCGCCCCGCTGGATTTATTTATCGCTGGAAACGACATCGCCCTGCAATACCAAGACCCCGGGGACATCTCGCAGTATGTTTACGCTTATGGCGACATCTCGGCTTACTCGGGGATGAACGTGGAACTGCTGTTCCGTACTCCGTCATCCGGTTTTAGCCGCCTGGACAGCATTCAGTGGCTGCCGGATCCCATTCCCGAACCGACCTCCTGGGTGCTGATCCTGGCCGGCTCGATCGTTTTCCTCTGCGCACGACAGTCTTGCAGGCCGTCCACGTTTTTGGGCGGCCGATCAAGCTTCCCAGATGGTGCACCCACCCACCATCGAGTGGGTTGGCCCTCCCGACAAAACCCGAAGTCATTTTAAAGGAAACCCTAAAACTTATCTTGCCTCCAGCAAACGGACCGGGCCCAGAAGGCCGGAGTCCATCAACGGGGTGTCGCGGGTGAGCTTTCGGATATTCGTGCGGGTGCGTCTTTGTTCGGGCGGCAATGTCTGGTCGCCAATGATCCGGTTTGGCCAGAAATTCACCACATCAACTTCAAGCTGGTTATCTCTCGGTTTAAGAGATTCTGTGACATCAATCCGGAACGGATTGGCCCAAAGGATTCCGAGTGTATGTCCATTGAGACGCACTTCGGCCAGTTCCTTGACTGTGCCGAGATCGAGGCAAATCCGGACGTCAGGAATGGTTTGGGGATTGGGCGGTGTTACTTGTTTTCCCTCGGGAAGATCAAAGGATTTCCGATAGGTGGCGGTTCCGGAGTAAAACTTGATGCCGCTGTCCGGGTGGGTGGCCCAGTTGGTCAGGCGCGCGAACTCGACTGAACCGGGGCCGCCCCAAGCCGGATTGAACTCGACTGTCCACGGGCCACTCAATTCCATCAGGGGCTGAAAGCGTGGAAAGTTCGACTTGACCAGGCCCGGTGAGCGCGCCCGAGCCTGATGGCGGAACACAACAAACCAGGAGCCGAAAGGAGGAAACTCCAAAGGCACGAGTGTTTGGCCGTCCTGGCATGTCCAGGACTCGAGAGAACGGATCTTTCCCGTGACAGGATCCCATAGTTCAGGCTGTTTGTTAGCGATGCGAAACGAACAGGTGACGGCCTCGAGTCGATTGCTGCGGTTCGCGACGAAGTAAAGATCGGTTGCGCCGTCGCGGCGATGGATGTAGTCGAGCGCAGTCTGAGAATCGCCGCCCTTGAAATCGAAGTCGGGGGACAAACCGCGTGCGAGAAGAATTTGCCGGGCCGATGAATTCCGGATGACCTGGCCGCGGCCGATTTTACGCGTCGAGGAATCGGGCAGATCTGATTTGCCCCAAAGTCGATTGGCCAGGCGCGTAATTTCCCGGTCGCAGGCGGGGTAATCTTGAAGGCTGGAGGCATGCAGGGGTTTGGGGCCGATGATGGTGGCGCCAGCCTCGACGAATTGGGAGAGCTTGCGCAGAACAGGAAGAGAGATCTGTTGGCGATCGGGCAGAACCAACAGGCGATAGCTCATCCCATCCGGCAAGACGAGCCTTCCCGATTCCACACGCATGCGCGACAGGAGGACTTCCTCGGTCACCACATCATAGTCGAAGCCGGGCAGAACACGGGCGGGATCGGAACGCTTGAGCTGGGCGAAGTTGGGCACGTGATCGCCGTAATAATAGCAGACATCGGCAACGAAGAGCCCTCGCTGCAGTAGGAACTGACATCGATTGATATAGTCGAGGAACGGGCCGGAGCGGCTCCACCAGGTGGAATTGGGATTGAAATGGGTGCCGGCGAAGTATTCCTGCCCCGGCAGTCCCATTTCATCCGGGGAACAGGTAAAGGCGTGCCAGACCAGAAGGTTGAGTCCTTCGCAGGCGGCGCGATCAAAGGAAGGTTTCAGGTTGTCCCACAACGTTTCCTGCCAGTGAGGGCCGATGGTCGTGAATCCCTCGGCGGCGACAAGGCGACGGCCGTAGGTGTGGGCAGCCGAGGCGGGCTGTTTGACGAAAAACCGGTTGGATTCACCGACCCGATGACGCCAGGACCACGCCCAGAACTCGGACATGGGCACGTCATTGAATCCAAGGCAACGCTGGGCATCGATGGGGACGGCGTGAGGACCGCCGGATTCCGGATGAATTTCAAGTCCGTGTCGATGCGCGCGGTCGCGAAACAGACGAAAATGGTTGTCGATAGCGAGGTCGCCCAGCGTTTTGCGGAAATCGTTCAGGAACCGGTTGCTGACGGGGCGGCTGTGGACGATGCGTCCGGTGATGACGGGGAGATACGGGAGAAAATCGTAGCCGCACCGGCGTCGGAATTCCTCGCGCAGGGTGGGCGTCCAATTGATGGCCTCGACTTCCCAACTATCGGTATGCAGATACCTGAGGGTCCGGCCGGCCAGGGGACCCGCGTCGGCAATCAGGGGATCGATCACCGCATCCCAGTAACGAGAGAAGGCGCCGGCGTCCAGGACGTCCAAGGCGTAACCTTTCCATCCGTCACTCGACGTGGAGACCCGGGAATGATCTCCGATGGTGCAGCCGATGCGCAAAATCATCCAGGTCCCGGGCGGAATTGACCAATTCAGAGTGCCCGTTGAATCGAGGCGCGAGGTCAAGTCGAGAACTTCCGCGGAGGATGTGTCTTCTTCTCCGGGTGTGGCGGGAGCGTCCTGGAGGAGAGGGGTAGTATCGGGAGCGGAGAAGTGGAGCGCCCGGTGCATGGCCTTTTGTTCCCAGTTTTGAATGGCGGGTCTGGGCGGGGCGTCAGAAGGGCGGTTTCTGACGGGGTACGCCACCACGAACAAATCGCGGTAGTACCCATCCCGGCTCTTTGGCGCCGGTAATTTTTCACCGTATGATTGGGGGCCGTCGATGCGGAGTTCCGACCAGACCAGTTTTTTCGCGGCATCATCGGGTTTGACCATGGGACCGCCGAGGTTCCATCCGCTCTGGATGTTCAGGCTCATTTCGAGGCCGAGGCGATGGGCTTCGCGGAGGGTATGGCGGTAAAGCTCGCGCCAGGGGGGGCTGAAGAAATCGGGTCCATGCGGAACGCGATCATTGCCATCCTGGCTGGCTCCATCGGCGTCACAAATGAGGGCGCCTCCGAAGCCTTGGATTTTCATCTGTTCCAGGTCGCGGGTGATGGCTTCTTTGGTGACATTGCCGTTTAACCACCACCAATACGCGCGAAGGCGAGCGGAGTTGGGCGGATAGGCGAAATCCCGTTCCAACCTGTTATCAGCCAAGACCAAGGATTTTGGGAAAACCGTAAGAACCAGGAACAGAGCCGCGAAATACGGGTTCAGTGCGCAATTCATGATTGCGTCACTTTACCAGTGCGTGCGGTTGAAATCACGCACGAAGCGTGAAGGAGCATTAATCAGCTCTCAAGCGCAATACGCTCATCGAATACGGGGGGCAAGCATACGAAAAGCTGGCCCCGGTTTGAGGGAGCCGCCGGGATACTGGGGCGACTTTGCGGGGTGCCTGGAGTGAGTTTTCGTCGGTGAGATTATCGGTGGTGAGGACGATGACCGTGCCTGAGCGCGCGATTTGTTTGGCTCCGGTCAGCTGAAACTGGGCGGTCCGCGATTCAGGCGCGCTGTTGACGACTTTCAGGATGACCTCGCCCGTGAGGCCGTCGTAATTGGCGCTGGCATAGAGGCCGGGCTGGGTCGAGGACGGCGGGGGTTGGCCCTGAACCTGGATGGGCAGGATGGCGGTCCCGCGATGGACACAAAACAATTGCTGGACATAATAGCTGGGGGTGCCATAGGCCTGGAGGTTGTCGAACCAGACCAAGTTCGGTCGCCACTGCCAGCCTTCTTCATGGCCCGAGAGGGGGGCGTAAGACGACATCGTGACCACATCGGCGTTACGTTCCAGCCCGGTCATGAAGGCGGCTTCGGCCAGGGCGCATTCCCAGTTATTGCGGTTTTCCGGACTGACGACCTTGACGCTTTGCGCGGCGTATTCGCCCATGAAGACCTTGGGGCCTTTGCGTTCGAAGCCGTCGTATCGGAAGGCGTTGTCGAGGAACCACGCGGGCCGATCATAGCAATGCTCATCCACAATATCGGCGTTCAGCTCGCGGAGTTTGGGCCAGAGGAAATCGTAGAGTTCGTCGTTGGGACGGGGGCCGGCGCTGGATACAAGCAGGATTTCGGGGTGTTTGGCTTTCAGAACCTCGGCAAACCGGGTGTAACGTTCGATGTATTGAGGGCCCCATTGTTCATTTCCCACCCCCAGGAGGCGCATTCGGAAAGGGGCGGGGTGTCCCATGGCGGCGCGCCGCGCGCCCCAGGTGCTGGAGACGGGGCCGTTGGCAAACTCGATCAGATCCAGCGCATCCTGAATGTAGGGACCCAACCGATCCAGAGGGACGAGTTCGCCTGTATTAAACTGGCAGGCCATGCCGCAATTGAGGATCGGAAGCGGTTCGGCCCCGATGTCTTCGCAGAGCTGGAAAAACTCGAAGAATCCCAGGCCGAACGACTGGAAATAGTCTGGCGCCGGCCGGTGTTTGAACTCGTCATTCCAACGGTTGATGATCAGCTTGCGTTCGGCCAGATCGCCAATGGTGGTTTTCCATTGGTATCGCTTCGAGAGATCCCGGCCTTCGACAATGCACCCTCCCGGAAACCGCATGAAGGCCGGCTTGAGATCGGCAAGCAATTGGACGACGTCCGGACGCAAGCCGTTCGGGCGATTTTTCCAGGTGTCTTTGGGAAAAAGCGAAACCATGTCGAGCTCGATTACCCCGGAGCCCTGAACCAACAGGTTGAGATGGGCTTTCGGATGGGCGCCCCGGGAACGCAAGACGCAGGAATGCCGCTTCCAATCATGGGTGACTCCGTCCAATTTGCCTTGAGCCAGGATATGGCCTTCCTCATCCTCGAGTTCCACCAGGATCCGGGGAGGATTGGCTTCGAGACTCCGGGCATAGACAGAAAACGTGAACGATTGATGATCGCGGACTCCCATGCCAAAGAAACCTTCGTTGGCCAGGCCGATGCCGGTACCCGGTTGGTCCACCTGAATCCGCAGGTAGTGGAGATTGTTCGTGTTCAGGGGGGATTCCCGGCGCACGGACAGAGTCCCTTGCGCGTCGCCCCGCGTGAGTCGTGTCCACCCCATAAGTGGATCCGTGAACTCGAACGACCGATTTTTAACTCGTTCGGGATAAAGTCCGCCATCGCCGCCATAATTGATATCCTCGAAGAAAATGCCGAACTGTGTGGGAACCACGCCGGGTTGATCCACCCGGACGGTAATGGTGGTTTCCGACGGCGAGGCGGAGTAGGTTAAGGGAGCGAAAAGTAAGTAAAAGGAAAGACCCAGGAGGAGCGATAGCGAGAGCGTTTTCATAGAGTCGTTATTGAACGGGAGTTGGCGATGGCGTCTGGCGGTCTCTGGACATGACTGGAGTTATAAAAAAGACTCCATCCCCGTCAGGATCGACGGAATACGCCCTGCACAATGGATGGAGTCTATCCTACGCGCAAGGCCATCTTTACTGATTCTCGGCGGCTGCTCAACGCCAGATTGCGTTTTTGGACCGCCAATTTGCGAAGGGCGCCGATCACCTTCCTGTAACCGCCGGACCGCCAGCCGAGTCATATCGGAAAACCAGAGGATGCAGCCGCTGTGAACACTCGATGCCGAGCATTTATTGGTCTCTTGACGGTTCTTTTACTGTCTCGATGGGTTTTTTTGGCTGCCACGCCATCATGGATTCAGCTTTTCGTCGAAGGCAATCGGGCTTTTTTCTGGGTCCAGGGTGCGGAAGAGGACGAATGGCGCTTTGAGACATCCTCCGACATGAAAAACTGGTCCAACGCTCCTGGGTTGGGGGCCGCCTTTTCCGGCCAGGCTTTTTTTGCGTCGATACCGAGAGACATTCAGGGTGAGGGGACGCGGTTTTACCGCGCAGTCAGGACGAGCGGTTTATACGACGCTGCGATCTTGCGGACTATCCATCTCATCCTGATTTGGGCCGATGAGGACGGACAGGCGAGTACGGGTCTGCACGCCAACTTCAAACTGGCGGCCTCAGGAGAACAGGTCTTGTTGATCGACTCGGATGAAGAGGATAATGCCATGCTGGATTCCGTCGTGTTTGGCGCCCAGCAAACGGACCGGAGTTATGGCCGGACAGCCGCAAATCCGGTTCTGTGGAAAGTCCAAACCCCAACGCCGGGGCGAGCCAACCCTTAGCGAAGTCGATCCCCAGATGTCTTCAGACGAGTTGGAGCATTCTGACAGACCGCTGGGCCGGGGAGATCAACCTCGATCGCCGACCCGCCGCGCGATAAGGATTTCAATGCAGGCTTTGGCGATTCCAAAACGCCGGGGACAATCCTGCCCGGTGCGCGGATTTCAGACCGCTTGTCACGTTGAATCGGGGTGGATACCGCAAACCGGAGCGCGGAATTTATTCCGCAGCGCCAGTCGCGACAGGTCAACACTGCGGAATGAATTCTGCGCGGGGGGGGACCCGGCGGATTTTCGGGAAATCCGCCCAAGGCACCACCATAACCAGGATAGTAGGAGCCATTTTAACCGCAGATAAACGCAGATGCACACAGATTCACAAAACGGAGTATCAAAAGTCTTCGATCTGCGCCATCTGCGGTTGAGAGAGAAAAAGAAAGTGTTCTGTCGCACAAGCCATTTGTCGGACGTTTTTTCCAGTTGACCAGGGCCCTAATGGCTGACCCTTTTGCTTGTTTCGGAATGTTTTTCGGCTGCAAAGAACCGGACGGATCAGCCTTTGGTGCTAGGTTTCTTCGATGATTTCGATTTCGTATCCTTCGGGGGCGTCGATGAAGGCGATCCGGTGGCCGGCGGAGGTGGTGTGGGGGCCGTCGGAGAAGGCCAGGCCCAGTTGCGCCAGGTGGCGGGCAAACTGATCGAGGTTATCGACGGCAAAGGCGAGGTGGGTGAGATCCGGTTGAACCTGCACGGGTCCGCTGTCGGGAAACTGGCAGATCTCGATCAGTTCGTCACTTTCGGGGGCCTTGAGGAAGACCAACTGGGCTCCGCGGGGGGATTGATGGCGGTTGACTTCGATGAGTCCCAGAACCCGGGTATAAAAATCCACAGTGCGCGCGAGGTCATTGACCCGGTATCGTGTGTGCAAGAGACGTGTCACAATGTTCATGGGGGCAATATCGTGTTAATCCCGGCGCTCGCAACAGGAAAAGAGGCGCGCTGTTTAGGAAAGAAATGAGTCGATTCCGTTGGGAGGAACGGCTAAAAAGTGGGGCATGAAAACGCCAATTGGCTTTTTATTGTCTTTTTTAGCCGGTTCCTTGTCTGTTTTGACCGCCTATGCCAAGGACTGGGTGGTTTACGAGGGCCAGCAAGGGCCCGGTCGGGGCAAGCACATCGTGTTTTTGAGCGGCGACGAGGAGTATCGCTCGGAGGAGGGCTTGCCCATGCTGGCGAAGATCCTGGCGATTCGGCATGGATTCAAATGCACCGTTTTATTCTCGATCAATCCAGCCGACGGCACCATTGATCCCAACAACACCGCGAACATACCGGGGCTGGACCAATTGGCGCGGGCGGACATGGTGGTCATGCTCTGGCGTTTTCGGGAGTTGCCGGATGACCAAATGAAGCACTTTGTTGAGTACCTGAATTCCGGCAAACCCATTATGGGATTACGCACTGCGACCCATGCTTTTGCCTATCAAAAAAATCGAAACAGCGCGTATGTCCGTTTCGATTGGCAGAGCAAGGAATGGCCCGGGGGATTTGGACAGCAGGTTTTGGGGGAGACGTGGGTGAATCACCATGGCGACCATGGCAAGGAAAGCACGCGCGGCGTGATTAACGACGCGATGAAGAGCCATCCCATTTTGCGAGGTGTTGAGGATATCTGGGGGCCGACGGATGTTTACGGTCTGGCGCATTTGCCGAAGGACGTTGAGGTTTTGGTGCATGGGCAGGTGCTCGCCGGGATGAAACCCTCGGATCCGCCTGTTGGGGGCACGAAGAATGATCCGATGATGCCGGTGGTCTGGTTGCGGAAATACACGGGAGAGAGCGGAAAAACCACTCAGGTGGTTACGACCACCATGGGGGCGTCGGTGGACCTGGAAAGCGAAGGTTTGCGGCGGCTTCTGGTGAACGCTTGTTATTGGGCTTTGGGACTGGCGGACCAGATCCCCGGCAAAAGCAACGTGGATTATGTAGGCGAGTACCGGCCCACGTATTTCGGCTTTGGCAAATTCCAGCGGGGCGTCAAGCCCGCGGATCACGAGTTGCGGCCGTGAACCCTACCGCGCTGATTACCGGCGGCTCACGCGGGATTGGGCGGGGCATTGCTTTGGAACTGGCTCGGATCGGGTGGAGTCTGGTGGTGAACTACGCGGGAAACCGGTCGGCGGCTGAGGAGACCGCGCGGGCCTGTGTGGAGGCGGCCAGATCGAGCGGTCAAGACATCCGCGTGGAGATCTGCCAGGGTGACATTGCCCTGGCCGAGGATCGCCGGCGCCTGATCGAGTTTGGGCGCGAGCGATGGTCCCGTCTGGACCTGCTGGTGAACAACGCGGGGGTTGCCCCGGTGGTTCGGGCGGATTTGCTCGAGGCGGATGAAGCCAGTTTTGATCGATTGATCGGCATCAATGTCAAGGGGCCGTTTTTCCTGACTCAGCAGGTGGCGCGTTGGATGGTTGACCAAGTTCAAGCGGGTGCGCCCGATTACCATCCCAAGATCATCACGGTCACTTCCATCAGCGCCTATACGGCCTCGGTGAACCGAGGCGATTATTGTGTGTCCAAGGCCGCTCTATCCATGCTGACTCCGTTGTATGCCGCGCGGCTGGCGGAGTATGGCATTCGGGTTTATGAACTCCGCCCCGGGATTATCGCCACGGATATGACCCATGCCGTGAAGGAGAAGTACGACCGGCTGATTGCGGAAGGTTTGACGCCTCTGCCTCGATGGGGAGAGCCGGCGGATGTCGGCAAGGCGGTGGTGGCCATTGCACAGGATCTTCTGCCGTTCAGCACGGGAGAGGTGATCAATGTCGATGGCGGATTCCATCTGCGGCGCCTTTGAGGCTTGCGCATGCGCGCGTCGATGCGTTGATCCGAATCATCCTGTTTTTTATGGCCATCAAGATTGATTACGCTCTCGCGCCGGGAAAACTTCAGGGCCGAATCCAGCGTTTTTTTGAGCTGTCGGCGTCCAAGATTCTCAGCCTCGAGAAAAGCTGGGATCCTGCGCGGGGCACGCCGGTATTTACGGTTCAAGGCCGGTATACGAGCCGGGGGTGGACGGAATGGACTCAAGGTTTTCAGTTTGGATCGGCGTTGCTGCAATACGATGCGACGGATGACGAGCAGTTCCTGAGGATCGGCCGGGAAGGGACACGGCGTTATATGGCCAGTCATGTGTCTCATATCGGGGTGCATGATCACGGGTTCAACAATATTTCCACCTACGGCGCATTGTTGCGGTTCATGCGGGAAAAAAGGCTGTCCTTTGATCTGTCGGAAAAGGAGCACTACGAGCTGGCGCTGAAAGTATCCGGCGCGGTTCAGGCCGCGCGTTGGACGAAGACGGCCGAAGGCAAGGGCTTTATTTATTCATTCAACGGCCCGCACTCCCTGTTTATTGATACGATGCGCAGCCTGCGTGCGTTGGCCGTTGCGCATCAGCTCGGTCATGTCCTGATGGGCGAACACGATCAACGGATTTCCCTGCTGCAACGCCTGGTGGAACACGCGCACACGACGGCCACCTTTGCGATCTATTATGGTGAAGGACGCGATGCTTATGATGTCCGCGGACGGGTGGCGCATGAGAGTATTTTTAACACCAACGACGGCCTCTACCGTTGTCCCAACTCGCAACAGGGTTATTCTCCGTTTTCGACTTGGACCCGAGGTTTGGCCTGGGCGATCTGCGGATTTGCCGAGCAATTGGAGTTTTTGCGCGTGTTACCGGATCAGGAACTGAAGCCATGGGGAGGCCGGGATGCCTTGGCGATTCAATGGTTGAAAGCGGCCCGGGCGACTGCGGATTTTTATTTGGCCAACACCCCGGCCTGCGGCGTCCCGTATTGGGATACGGGAGCGCCCAACTTATCGAGGATCCCGGGATGTTTGAATCGCCGTGCGGATCCGTTCAATCCCTGGGAGCCTGTGGATAGTTCGGCGGCCGCGATTGCGGCCCAGGGATTGATCCGGCTTGGTAATTATCTGCTTGCCAAAGGAACGCGTGCGGCCGGCCGAAATTATCGCCAGGCGGGGTTGACGATTGCCCGCACCTTGTTTAACGAGCCCTATCTTTCCCTGGAAGAGCGGCACCAGGGAGTGTTGCTGCATTCGGTCTATCATCGGCCGAATGGATGGGATTACGTGGCTCCTGGTCAAAAAGTCCCGAATGGCGAAAGCTCGATGTGGGGAGATTATCACGCGCGGGAGCTTGCCTTGATGATCTGGCGGGAAGCGCGAGGTAAGCGTTCCCTGGTTTTTTTTGAGGATTAGATCTATGAAAAACTTAAAACACCCCACAAACCCGTGTTCATTATCGAAGCTTCTCTCCATGACAGTACGCATCTTGTTTGGCGGATTATGGTTGATGTCTGTTCTAGCCTGGATTCCCGGCGCAAACGCTTCATACCCCTTGCCCGCCGGCGCGGTGGCCTGGTGGCGGGCCGAAAGCGATAATATCGATTCGCTGACAAATATCGAAGGCGTCATCAAAGGGAATGTGGCTTTTGCTGAAGGCAAGGTGGGACGGGCATTTAGTTTGGATGGCGACAAAGATGCGATCCAATTGGGCAATCCGGCAGCCCTGCAGCTTCAAGAATTCACCATCGAGTGCTGGATTAGGAGAACAAGCATTAACCTAACCTCCTTGGATCCTACCTGGGGAAATGGAACTGTCCTTTCATACGGTGAGAACGGATATACTTTCGGAGTTTTCCATGATGGAAGGTTGTTGCTTTCCAAAAACGGAATCGATTCTGTTTCGTCTTCTGGGGTGATCTATGATACACATTGGCATCACATTGCCGTGACCAAAAAGGACCAGGACGTATATTTTTATCTGGATGGAAATGTTGATTCGATCAAGTCATATAGAACCTCCTTTGCTTTTACCTCTGTTGTTGCGATTGGGGCATCTCGCGATTCTCTTTTCGCCAGTTTTCTTGGATTAATTGATGAACTGACCGTATACAACCGCGCGCTTAATCCCTTAGAGATCGAGGGGATTTACTCGGCCGGTAGTGAAGGCAAAATCAAGGCGCCGCCGGTCGCTTTGAACGACGGCATCCCGCAGGAATGGAGAAGGGAGTATTTTGGGACGGGGAGCGAGAACAACCCTGTAGCGGCGGCTGTTGCGGATCCCGATCATGATACGGCGAACAACTACCAGGAGTATTTGGGGGGAACAGATCCTTCGGATAGCGCTTCAGTGCCCACAGTTCCCGTTCGAGTGACGACTCTGGCGGGTGGAACACGGGGCCATGCGGATGGCATTGGCACCAATGCCATGTTTTATGCCCCGGGAGGCCTTGCCAATGGCCCCGGGGGGCTTTGGATTCTCGAAGGTTCGATGGAGGGATGGGATGTTGTCCCTGGCGCGCATCGCATCCGGCTTCTCGATTCTTCAAACCGCGTCATGACATTGACCGGCAGCGCGGAACCAGACTTGGTGGAAGGCGATATGGCGGCGGCCCGATATCGGGCGCCCTCGGGAGTGGTCTTCGATCATTCCGGTAATGCCTTCGTGGCGGATCGCCTGAACCATCGCATTCGGAAGATATCGCCGGATGGCATGGTGACGACGTTTGCCGGTTCGACACAGGGGTATCAAGATGGTCAGGGTGCCACCGCCATGTTTAACGAACCCATTGGGATTGCCATTGACAAGCAAGACAACCTTTATGTCGCTGATTTCGCGAATTTCCGGGTCCGCAAGGTTACACCGGCCGGAGTGGTGAGCACCTATGCGGGCGGCATGCGCGGCCAGCAAGACGGACCTTTGGCCACTGCCTTGTTTGACACTCCCAATTCTCTGGCCTTTGCGCCGGATGGATCGTTGTATGTGTCCGACTGGGCGGCGCACAAGATTCGAAAGATCTCGCCCGAGGGCCGGGTGTCGACCTTTGCGGAGGGCTTGATTTACTTAGAGCAGGTGACTGTGGATTCCTCGGGTTGCGTCTTTGCGACCGTCAACTCCCAGCTTCGACTGATCAAGTTTCATCCGGACGGACATATCGTCTGGGAGATGCCGTTCTCACCTGGATTCCAGGATGGTCCCATCGAGGAAGCCAAATTCGCGTTTATTGATGCTCCGTTGATTCGTTCGAGTTTTGAGTATTTGATCGTGGATGCGAACAATTGGCGAATCCGTCAGATCTTCCTCGAAGTGCCTCCGCTGGTTGTATTCCAGCCGAAGGGGATCCTCTTCACCAACAGGATTCAAGTGGCTCTCGCCAGCCCGGTAGCGACGGCTGCGATCCACTACACTTTGGACGGACAGGAGCCGGGAACGAACTCTCCGGTGTATGGGCAGGCGATCGTATTGACGAATCTGACAACAATCAGGGCGCGGGCGTTTAACCACGGAGTGCCGATTTCGATGGTTTACGAGGCGTCTTATACCCCTGCGAACGTCACGAATTCAGAGCCCGTGATCTTGTATGCGTCGATCTCGCTTGAGGTGACGACACTGGCTGGAGACGGTCTTGCCGGATATCGGGATGGAGACGCGGCCGAGTTTAACCATCCGAATGGAGGTTGGGTGGACACGGACGGCATGGTTTACATTGCCGATACCTACAACCATCGCATTCGAAGCATCACGCCCACTGGCATTGTAAAGACCATTGCCGGATCAGGGGCTCAAGGTTATCTGGACGGACTGGCCACGCGATCTCAATTCAATCAGCCTTTGGCGGCTTGGAGGGATCCAAGAACCTCAAGCTTGATTGTGGCGGATGCCAGCAACCATCGAATCCGACGGATCAGTTCGAACGGATCAGTGACTACGATCGCCGGTTCGGGATCGGCGGGATATCGCTCCGGCGTTGGCTCCAGCGCTCAATTCAATTTCCCCAACGATGTTGTGGGCGACGCCCGGGGAAATCTATATGTGTCGGATTTCAACAACCACGCCATCCGTCGGATTTCGGCCAGTGGTTTGGTGACGACAGTTGCGGGCAACGGCAAGCCGGGATATCGGGACGGCAATGGCAGCACAGCCTTGCTGAATCAGCCAGGTGGACTGGCCATTGACGCCTCTGGAAATCTCTTCTTTACCGAGTATGGTGGGCATCGGATTCGGAAACTCAGCACGACGAGCGGGGCGGTTACGACGATTGCCGGCAATGGAGTGGCCGGTTATGTGGATGGTTCGGCAGCCCAAGCTCAGTTCTGTCAGCCCGATGGCATCGCCGTCGGTGCCCATGGGATACTTTACGTGACGGATAGCGGTAATCATTCGATACGGCAGATTTCTCCATTGGGCGTCGTTGAGACACTCGCGGGCACAGGCATTCCTGGGTTCAAAGACAATCAAGGAACTCACTCGGAGTTCAATATGCCCACTGGAATCGGGATTACGCCGAGTGGCGATCTGATCGCCACCGATTGGAATAACCACCGAGTGCGAAAAATCAGCATGACGTTTCCCGCTGTGGCCCGCGACTTGCCTGAGAGTTATAATCCGGGAACTCCGTTTCCAGTCCGGCTGCGTGTGGTCACCGCAGCCACGACCTTAAGCTATGCCGTTGAGGAAGTTATACCGCCGGACTGTCGAGTCACCGCCATCAGTCATGAAGGCGTGTTTGATGCCATCACCCGCAAAGTGAAATTCGGGCCCTTCTTCGACCATGTGAACCGTAATCTGGAATACACAATCGAGATGGCAGCCGATCTCGCTTCTCCTCTTCGATTTCAGGGCGTCTTTGCCTTTGACTCCCAGACCTTGGCCGTAGTTGGAGATGACACTATTACGGCTTCGGTACCCCATCCCGCAGACAACAATCCGGGCGACTGGAGAATGGCCATTGGCGAAATCGTCGCTTATAGTGCGGCATGGAAACAAGGGATGGTGTGGCCTATCGGGCCTAATCCCGTGCCGATGACCTATGTGACGCGAGCCGCCTTTTTGTGGAAACAGGGTGAAGCTTACCGGCAGAATGGATCCCTCAGTTTAGCCCCTCTTTGTTGGACCCCGCAAAATGTGGGGATCCAGACCTCGGAATCGGACGGTGTTGGATACAGTAGGTCTGCGGACGAACCCACTCCTCCCGAGGCCCTGGCCAGTTTTGCTCCTTCCGCGTATGTTCCGGGTGAACCGATCGTCGTGACGATCAACCTTGTTCCGATGGCGGGCACTCAGGCTTGGGCTGTTGAGGAGGAAGTTCCCCCCGGTTGGCTGGTGAGTGCGATTTCGGAACAGGGCCTGTGGAGTGAAGCCACCGGTCACATACGCTGGGGACCCTTTATGGATGCCGGAGCCCGGACATTGTCCTACACCGTGGCGCCCCCCACCCATGCCCAAGGCACCTCGATTTTCCGCGGATCGGTGTCCATGGATGGCGCGGAGTACCCAATTCAAGGCGCTCGCGAAATTAAGCCTGCCTTGGTTTCAGCGCCCACCTTGGTATTTCAGGGACGTGATGAAACAACGGGCCAGCTCAGGTTTGAGATTTCAGGCCGCTGGGGACTTGAATCCATTGTGGAGGTATCCAGCGATCTCGTGTCATGGCAAACCATGAATGTTATCCCCGCACCCGATGGATCACTGACCTTAACGATCAACCCTGACGTGGGCGCGCAGTTTTATCGGATCCGCGAAGTGCCGTGATTCAATTCTCAACTGCAATAGAACAGTCGAATCCTAATCAGGAATTAGTCTGGATTAAGATACACCTATGAGATTTGAAATCTCAAAAGTCTGAAACCTCCGCGACTTTTACGGCGAAACGGAATAGCAGTTCAGCCTATCGTGATAGCGCAGGTAGAGGCGTTTCTGGTAGATGACAGGATGGGTCCAGGCGTCATGGACACGGTCGGGGACGAGGCGGAAGCGTCCGTGGATCTTAAAGGAATTCTGGGTGGGCTCGATCAAGGCCATTTCCCCTTCCTGGCTGAGGCAATAGAGTCGTTGATCAGCATAAAGGACGGAGCCCATGGCGAGGTCTTTCCATTCGTAGAGGAGGGCGCCATTTTGGGGGTCGACGCATGCCCAACCTTTGCGATCCCGATAAAAGGAACCGTAAAGACGACCGTTGACCACAACCAGGCCGCCGTGGCAGGTGTCGAGGGGAGAGGTCCAGGCTTGTTCTACCGCTAAGCCAGTTGCGCGGGGCTGGAGACGCAGGAGGCGTCCGCCGCCGGCATCGGGGGCAGTGAAGAACAAGCCATTTCCGATGAGGTTCGGAGTGGCTGCAATGACTTGATAGCGGGAGGGCAGCGGGTATGTCCAAAGCAGCCGGCCTGTGTCCGGATCGATGCCAAAGGCATGTCGCAGGGAGCAACTCACGATTTGTTTGTAGCCGGCCAGGTTAACTAGAATCGGGGAAGTGTAGCTTGGATTGTCGATTTCTCCTTCCGGTTTAGCGACTCGCAGGAAAGTTTGTCCTGTCGACGGTCCGAGTTTCAGCGGTTCGCTTTGCCAGATGACTTGGCCGGTATCGGCATTCAGGGCGACCATGAGCGCGCGAGTCCCGCCAGCCTGCACAAAGACTCGTCCCTCGGCCGCCAGCAGACATTCGCTGATTCCCCAGGTGATGTTTTTGCCGCCAAATTGATCCAGGACATTCACGGCCCATCGTTCGTGACCGGTCGCGGGATCGAGGCAGGCGACGCGTCCGTGGGCGTTGCAGTGGAACAATTTTTTCTCGTAATAGGTGCAGCTGGCGCGCGAACCGGGGTAGGGTCCCTTCCACGAGGCGCCATTGGTGGCGCGCCAGAGGATATTACCCCTGAGATCGAGGGCGAACACTTCCAGTTTGTCTTGGATATCGCCGGTGAGGTAAAGGCGGTTGTCGGCCATGACGGGGGCTGAATAACCCTGTCCTAGGCCAGTGATGTGCCAGAGCAGCGGGGGGCCATCTTCGGGCCATTGTTGGAGCAGACCGGTTTCCGTGCAGATTCCGTCGCGTCGGGGGCCGCGCCACTGTGGCCACCCGGTTTCGGGCGACGGGATGATGAGGGCGGGTGGCTCCGGGCGCGGCTGGAGATCTGGAGCGTCCTCTCCGGCCATGAGCCGCGTAAGACCGAACATGAAGGCTGCCAAAACGCATCCCCTATGAACCGATACCAGCGCTAGAAGTGTCATCATATACAACGTCTTGGGGCTACTCGTTGTCGTCAATCCGAATCGGCGATAAAAGTATCGCCTGCCACAAGTCATAACCGCGACTCAGAGGCGAACCCTCCGGGTTTAGGGGGAGTTCGGATTGACATGTTTCGGACATGGCGATGAGGGAACTACAATCAGGAATTCAGTGCAATCTCGGAACATAGACGGCCGGTTGCATGGGGACCGATTCCCGATCCGCAAACGGGCAAGTTTTGAGCTTCCCACTGGAGCGGAATATGGCATATTTTAAGTTCGTAAATTCTCATGCCACAAGAGCGATCAATACCTCGGTGCATCGGCATGTGTCCCATGCGACTATCGTGTTACCACACCCATGGATTATGAATGCCCCCACCCCAATCAAGCCTTCCCTGGATGAATGGTTTTCCATCGGCTCCAGGAAAACACGTCCGTGCTGCGATTCCGTTCATTCTGGCGGTTCAAAGCTGAAGGCTTTCGAAACCCACCACGGCTTCACCTTGATCGAGTTGCTGGTGGTCATTGCCATTATTGCCATTTTAGCGGGCATGTTATTGCCTGCATTGGCCAAGGCAAAAACCAAAGCCCAAGGCATCAAGTGCATCAATAATGGGAGACAATTGTCGTTAGCCTGGATCCTGTATGCTCAGGATCACGATGAGAATCTGGTGCCGAACGGCGATGGAGAATCTCAGGGCTGGGTGGGGGGGTGGATTCACACCAAGAGTGGACCTGTTAACCTCAGCAATTGCACAAACCTAAACCTGCTCAAACCGCCCCATGGCAAGCTCTATCCTTACAACCAGTCTGTTGACATCTACAAATGTCCGGCGGACAAGTTCATGGTCACGATTGGGGGCAAACGCTATCCCCGGACCCGCAGCATCTCGATGAACGGGTGCATGAATGGCAACAGCTGGCATACGCTGGAGATCGATAAAAAGTGGTGGACCTACCGCAAGCATACCCAGATCCGCAATCCCTCGCATCAGTTTGTGTTCATCGACGAGCGGGAGGAGAGCGTGGACGATGGCTATTTTCTGGTGTATGTGAACCAGCCTGGGACCTGGGGCAACCTGCCGGCGATCTATCACAACGGCGCCAGCGGCCTTTCCTTTGCCGATGGCCACGCGGAGATCAAGAAGTGGATCGACCCCGATACCCTGCGCCCAGGGGATGCTGGCTCCCGCAAGGGGCCTCGAGATTGTCCCTGGATCGCGGAACGCGCTTCAATGCCCAAACAATAGCCGCACAAAGCAAAGCGCCTCAAACCAACCCGGGAGCGAGGGGCGTCTGCGAGTGATGCTCCCGCGGGTTGATCTGAGGCGCTTTGCTGTATGCGATGTCCGAAGTCCGCGACTGGTGGAGCTGGCGCAGACCCTCGCGCGTGATGTGGCGTTATCGACGGATGATGTTCAGCATGGAACCGGGGTTATCCGGCGTATTCCTGGGGGAACTTCCAGGGGGCCCGATATTCGGGCATGGCAAGCCGGGAGGCTTCAGCGTCTCCAACGATCTTTTCCGCGGCGGGATCGAACCGGATGGATCGTCCCAGCTTCAGCGAAAGCAGGCTCAGGACAATTGGCACATCCACTTTAACATGGTAAAAGACACTGCAGCTGGGCTGCTGACGGGACTTGATGCAATCGAGCCATTCCCGTTCGTGTCCCGGAGAGGGAGGAATGGATTTGGGGGGAGTTTGTTTGTCCTTCATGGCATCACCTTCCGGCACGATTTTGAACATGTCATAGTTGGCATATAAGGTGCCGTTGACTCCGTGGAAATAGATGCCGAGACGACGCTGGGGTTTGGGCTCGCCATGAAAATCAAAGCCATAACTGTTGGTCAGCGAAGACATCCAGGTCATGGTCAGATTTGGATATTGCCAGAGGACCTCGTGATGGTCGTATGCGTCGCCGTCATCCCTGAGAGTGAACCTTCCTCCGGATGAACAGGTGAGGGTGGGATAGCCCAGATTCAGCGCCCAGACAGGCAGGTCGATGATGTGCGGGGCCATGCCGGGTGTCCATCCGCCGCTGTAAGCCATCCAGGAACTGTGATAGTAAGCGTCCTCGGCGAGCCTGCGGTTGTAGGGACGCAGGGGAGCCGGGCCGCACCACATTTCCCAATCGAGACCTTCCGGCACAGGGACATTGCCGCCGGTGCCAATGCCTTGGAGTCCCTGGTTCATGACGTTGAAGGTTCGGACCGCGCCGATGGGGCCGAGGTTTCCTGAACCGATGTATTCCACCACCCGGCGATAATTCTCGGTCGCATGGATTTGGGTGCCGATCTGGCTGATGCGATTGTGCTTTTTGACGGCGTTACGGATGGCCAGGCTTTCAGCCAGATGCAGCGTCATGGGTTTCTGAAGATAAAGATCCTTGCCGGCCTCACAGGCGGCAATCGCCTGCAACGCATGCCAATGGGGGGGCGTGGCGATAATGACGGCATCCAGATCCTTGTGCTGCAGCATTTCCCGGTAATCCCGGAATCCCTTGCACACCCCTTTGAACTGCTCGGTGAGCACCTCCAGCCGAGGCTCGTAGACGTCGCAGGCCGCCGTGACCACGACGTCTTTATGTCGAATGCAGTTGTTGAGGTTGCTTTTGCCCATTCCCCCGCAGCCAATCAATCCGAGGCGGATGCGTTCGCTGGGGGGCGTCTCGCCGTTCGCGCCCAGGGCGCTGGCGGGAATGACGCAAGGCAGGGTGATCGCTGTGGCGGCTGATTTTAGAAACTGACGACGGGAGGTGGTTCGAGGCTGATGTGGATTCATAACCGTGTTGAAAAGCATGAATTGGGACGTTTGCCAACTCATAGCAGCCCGATCGTTCGCCGGCAAGCTCGTGATCGGGAATCCCAGCAATTCTCATTTAAATGCGACAGCGCGTCTATTTTATGGACAAAGGAGCAAATCGAATGCAGACAGTTGCATTCTCGCGAAAAAATTTGTGGGGTGGAATCGCTTCCTGAAACGAGGGCTTCGAACCGGGGAAGGAGAGGTCTCCGGAACGATTTCCGTGTGCGCAGCCGCTCTGGAACCGATGCGGTTGCAGGACTTCCATGTGGTTAATAATGAGAAAATAACAAAAGGAGTTCCTCCTTTAAGATTTAACTGGCGTCTTCACTACCTTAGTGACAGCTGGACGACGCGGATTTTTGCATTTGGAGGCGAATTGGAGCTCGTTGATTGGGCTTTTGCACGAGAACTCAATGCTGGCATGCTTTCTGCTTTGCCTCTCGGCGTTAACGTGAAGACACAATTCAATCCATATCGAACTCTTTGGCATATCGCAAACCTGATGAGGGTTGTGATGGCAATGGGCCTCGGAGTCTGTTCAGCCCGTGCGGCGCAAGTCACCCTGGCTTGGGATCCAAATCCAGAATCGGATATATCTGGATATCGTCTTTACTATGGTTTTTCCAGTGGATCTTATTTGACAAATATATGGGTTGGCAATGTGACCAATTATACCGTTATTGAGCTCACTCAAGGGGTGACGTATTACTTTGCGGTGACGGCGGTGAACACGGCCAATCTGGAAAGCGATCCGTCCAACGAAGTGTCCTATTCGGTACCCCTTGTTCTTGCCAATCAAGCGCCGACTTTTACCAAGGGGGCTGATATTTTGGTTGGCGAGGGAGCGCCCGCCAAAACCGTTACCGGATGGGCGACCGCGATATCTCCAGGCGCCGCCAGCGAAACCAGTCAACAGTTGACCTTCTTGACTTCGACCCCCCAAACCTGGCTTTTTGCGGATCCACCGCAAATCGACGCGGCCGGGACTTTAGTGTTTACTCCCGCGACACGCCAGCGCGGAACGGCAACCGTTACTGTGTATTTGCACGACGACGGCGGGACTGAAAACGGGGGGCAAGATACCAGTGCTCCACAGACCTTTCAAATTACGCTGGGAGTTGCCCAGGACAGTGATGGGGACGGATTGCCGGATGACCATGAGATAGCGTGCAACCTGAATCCTCAGGACGCGCAAGATGGTAGCGAAGATGCTGATGGCGATGGGAGCCCTAATTACGAGGAATTCTGCGCGGGCACCCATCCGCACAATGCCAATGACCTTTTCCGGTTGACACAAACCGAAGAACAATCCGGGGGCCAGCTCTTGCGGTTCACCACTGTTCA
This sequence comes from Verrucomicrobiota bacterium, assembly GCA_022709905.1. Classification (GTDB taxonomy): domain Bacteria; phylum Verrucomicrobiota; class Verrucomicrobiia; order Limisphaerales; family UBA1319; genus JAKLHY01. The sequence goes on from JAKLHY010000001.1 coordinate 269,574, forward strand.
GGGCAAGTCGTATTGCATCTCAAGAAACGAAGACTATCCCAGAGGTTCTTGGATTGTGATCGCGGAAGGATTGGCCGGAACAGGTGAGCCCATGGAGTTCATCGACCCCTCGGCAGGCACCTTGAACAAAGCCATATACAAAGTATCCATCAGCTCGCGCTAAGCGGGTGCGGGTAGGCGCCGAACCGCGCCGGATCGGGAAGTCGACAGCATCGAATGGGGATGGTTTGAGGTTCTATGAATAAGATCAAATTATATTTTATATTAGTATTATCAATGGTGCTTTATGGGACGGGCGTCGGGACTTCCTCCGCGTGGGGAGCGCCCTTCGAGGTGGTCGCCCCCGCCGGATTTCAACGGTTCAGTTTGCAGGGCAATTCGGATAATTTCGTGACCCTGCCGTTCTTTCGTCCGGCAGTGGCTTACGGGAAGGTGACGGGAATAGGCGGCAACACGCTGGCCGTTTCCGGAGGAACGGCCTGGAATGCCGATGAATTCGTTTATTCAGCGGGCATTCAAAGCAACACGTATTTTGTGCTGCTGACCTCGGGACAAAGGCAAGGCCGTTACTTCACGATTCTGGGAAATACAGAAGACACCCTGATGGTGGATTTAAATGACGACACCTTGGGGGGGATCAGTGTCGGCGACAGCATTGCGGTGGTGCCGTATTGGACGCTCAGCACCCTGATGCCGGGGGGCAAGGGCATTCATGTTTCAACGAGCCCCTTGATTCGGAAATCGGAGATTCTGTTTGTGAATGTGGACGGGATTGGGATCAACCGAAGCGCGAGCAAGACCTTTTTCTACTACGGCGACAGCTGGAAGCAATTCGGCCAGGGCTTGGCCAATAAGAACGATGAAGTCCTCCTGCCGGATGTTTACTTTATTGTCAGGCATAATATCAGCACCGCGACATCGTTGACCCTTTCGGGCGAGGTTCTGAATTCGAGTTGGACCATGCCGGTGACGGTCAATTCGGTGGCGAAACAGGACAACTTCATTGGATTGCCGCGTCCCGTGATGACCTCGTTGAACAATTCGGGGCTTATTGAGAGCGGCGCATTCCAGTCCAGTTCCTCGCCCCTCTTTAGGGTGGACGAACTGCTGGTATTTGACAACGCGGTCATTGGCAAGAACCGATCCGCATCGGCCACCTATTATCACTATAACGGGGCGTGGCGCAAGTTTGGGGCCGGGTTGACCGATGTGGGCAATCTGCCCATTCTGGGGCCGGGGGTAGCCGCGATCATCCGCAAGGGCGCCTATGCTGGGGACTGCTTCTGGAAGAATGAGATCACTTTTTAATGGCACTGGAGGAACATGAGCCAGGCAGGGGAGAACGCTGCGGCCGGAGATCCTTGCGCAAGATGCTTGAATGGCGCGGGATCCCGGTTCGTAGCGGAAATAGCCGACTTGAATCAGGTTTTTCTAAATGATTTCTTTTCATACAGAGGAGTCCGCAGGATAGAAGACAGCTACATAGCCTCAAAAATGCACAAAAGCCTCAAAAATGCATTGATTTTGAGTCTTTTGCGCCTTCTTGTGGCCATTCATTTGTAGTCCATCTGGCGGTCTGCTGAGTAACTCTCTCGATCCTCGCGTCGCGTTCGGGCGGCCCAATCCGACATTTCCGGATGCGATTAGTCCCACTGCTGGATCCAGTTGCGTGGTCTGGCGGTCACGAGCACAAAGGCATCGCCCACTTGGAGGATGGGAACTGGATCCCAACCGGATTCACGGAACACGCTGCGTTTCTTTGTCTGACTGGCGGAATCGACGATAAAGACCTGATCCCCCTGTTCGGCCGGGAATTTGAGATCGGTATCCAGACGGCCAGTGATGGGGAATGGGGATGCCTGGAAATTAAAACCGGAGGTCAGCGCATTCGTTCGCGAGTTCTTTTCGATGTGTCCCCAGAAGACGATCCAGGCATCCTGATCAGATGAATTCCAAATGCAGACGGCCTCTCCGGGAGGCAGAATCCAACGAGCCCAAGCGGGAGACTTGGCGTTCAAATCGTTGATGACAGGCTTTCCGTCGACTAGGCGATAACAGACCAGGTCCGACCGATCGCCCTGAACCACATCCCAGGGGAAGTCGTTTTCGATCGGAAGAAAGGGATTGACCACCATTTGGTATCCGGGGCGTATCTGTTTCAGCAGGAATCCAATGGCGTCCTGACCCTGTCCAGGCCGGAAGCGGGCATTTAAGGTTGCGTTTGTGATGGCGAAAGAGGAGGGGAGTTGGAAGCGATAAAACCGGGGAGTATCTGTGAATGAGACAAGCTCGGAATACCGCAGTGGTTGTTCCGGCGAGGCGGACGCTGCAATTTCCCAGTGCTGGAGATCCGAGGACTTGGCCAGGAGTAAAGTTGTGGACTCGGTTTCTTCCCCAATGATATCGGTCTTAAGCCGATAAGAGGCTTCGCTAGAAACCTGGAACTGGACTGATTTACGGGTTGCTTTTGAAGACGAACTCACAACCTGACACCAGGCGGGGGCGGATTCGGTTAATCCATCGGACAAGACAAAGACAAACCAATCGTGGCCGGGGAAGTCAGGGTTTGGCCGGTAATACATGTGGGGCATAGTTCCAACGATTTCCCCGAAGGCGGGTCGTTGGGTGATTCGGGCTTTTAATTTCTTTCGTTCAGGATCCCAGCCTCCCAAAGCGAGCTGGTAGAGGTCCTGTCCTATGGTAGATTGATCGAGGCGTATGCATGTGTTAGCCGCTATCGGTGGTGAGTTGTAGGCATGGATGATCCCCTCATACTCCAGTTCCTGTACCGAATCATCAGGAAAGACGACCTTAATCTTAAAGTACTCAGGGCCGTAGTAGTCGGGATCGGGGCGGTAAGTCAGCCCGCTCCATTGCCCGTCCAGATAACCATGTTGTGGAACCAGGATTTCCTGGTAGCGCTTCGGTGTGCGTCCGTCCTCCCAGATCACGGTGGGCAAGGTGACCGAGGTGTTCATTAAGCCTTCAAAACAAATTTTTGAACAAAAATTTAAGGGGTCTTCATGCTCGTCGGGAGGGACCGCAATTCGTGTGCTGACTTCATTGGAGCAATCGCTTTCATATCCCTTCTGGTTATAGGCAGTGGCCACGAAAAAATAGACACCACCCGGATTCAGCCCAAAAACCGCCGTATTGGTAGCCTGTCGAGCGTCAATCGCGATCGAACGCGACTCGGACGACGTTCCGCAATAAACCATGTATCCGGCGATATCCGATTCGGGATTGGGATCCCAGGCCAGCGAGACCGACGTGTTTTCGGCCGCTCGAGCAGACCACAGAACACAGGTGTTGCCCAGCACAAGAGTCAATGCGCAACCAAAAGCAACGATATTCAATGCTTTCCAGGCTGTCATTTCTGGAGCCCCTGATGAACCACTTCCCACACTGCCTCAGATAGATCCGTGGCGCAAGCTTCATTCCCATCGGTTATGACGTCACGGATCCGCTTAACGCATGCGATAAACGTTTACTCTGGCACGGTGTCCACTTCTTTTTTGATGCCCAGCTTCTCCATGAGTTCGTAGAAGGTGGGCCGGCTGATTCCGAGTTCGGCGGCGGCCCGAGAGATCTTGCCGTCGTTATTGCGAAGCGCCTGCAAGACCATTTCCCGTTCCACCGCTTCTCGAGCGTCTTTAAGCGGCAAGTTTCGTGCCATAATGGGGGCTGCCCCGAGTTCGAGGTCCTCCGGGGTGATTCGGGAATCCTCAGCCATGATCACAGCCCGACGGAGGCGATTTTGCAGTTCGCGGATATTTCCTGGCCAGGAGTGGTGCCGAATGGCATCAATAGCTTCAGGAGAGAGTTTCAACGATCCCCGGCCCAATTCCTTGCTAAAGCGAGACAGAAACGCACGTGACAGTAATTCGAGATCCGAACCCCGTTCCCGCAAGGGCGGCAGTTTGAGCACCACCACAGCCAACCGGTAGTAAAGGTCCTCCCGGAACTGTCCCTGCTGTACGGCTTCCAGGAGATTCTTGTTTGAAGCGGCCAGAACACGAACATCAACCGAAATCAGGCTGCGTCCCCCCACCCGTTCGATTTTCCGTTCCTGCAAGAAACGCAGGAGTTTGACCTGCAAGGGGAGGCTCATTTCTCCAATTTCATCCAGGAACACCACACCGCCGGAGGCCATCTCCAAACGGCCCATCCTTTGGGTGTGAGCCCCTGTGAAAGAGCCTTTTTCATGTCCAAACAACTCGCTCTCAAGGAGATTTTCCGGAATTGCGCCGCAATTAATCGCGATGAACGGACCTTCTTTTCGAGGGCTTGAACGATGAATAGCCACCGCAGCCATCTCCTTGCCTGTCCCGCTCTCCCCAATGATCAGGACAGATGCATCGGTAGTGGCTACTTTGCGAATCGAAGCGTATAGTCCTTGAATTTGAGGGCAGGCCCCCAGCATGTCCTCAAATCCTTTGCTCTGCAGGCGTTCCCGAAGTTCCTCATTTTCCCGTTCCAGGGAGGTCATCCGATAGCTACGCTTTAAGAGTATCTTTAACTCATCCAGTTGCAGCGGTTTGCACAAAAAATCGTAGGCCCCTTGGTCGACCGCCTTCAGCGCGACCTCCTTTTCGTTCTGACCGGTAATCACAATGACTTTGACTCTGCGATCCAGGCTAGTCAACTCCGACAGAATGGCCAATCCTTCCTCTGGGCTGGCGGGATGAGGCGGTAATCCAAGATCCAGCAGAATCACCGCCGGCTGCTTGCTTTGGAATTGCTCCAGGGCGCTCGCGCGATCTCCCGCCATATGGATCGAATAATCATCCACCAGCGCCCACTTCATCTGCGAACGGATCTCTTCATCATCGTCAATGATTAGCAGTTCGGGTTTCATACAAAATGCTGATGGTTCTATGATCGATTGCCGGTTATCATGGCAGAACAGGCCTCTCCGCATCGAACTTTCTGTCGAACTGGCGGTCTTAGCCGGATCAAACCGATGAAACGACTGGTTTTGCAGCTTGTTCCGGGACTGCCTTTGGTCGGGGCGAGGGAGTTTCGGGCACACTTCGGACTGGCAGAAACAGGCGGAATCGGGTTCCTTTGCCGATCTCGCTGCTGACCTCGAGTCGACCGCCATGAGCATCGACGATCATTTTACTATGGAACAGGCCGATCCCGATCCCGTTTTTCTTTGTGGTCTGAAACGGTCGAAACAGCGAACGGTTGAGAAACTCCTGGCTGATTCCGCAGCCGTTATCTGCCACTTCGACCCAAGCCCATTCGTTTTCAATTCCGGTTTTAATTCTGACTTCACCCTCTCTGCCCAAAGCCTCAAGGGCATTGAGGATCAGGTTCTTGAGCACCTTTTGAATCTGCTCGGGATCGAACACGAGCCGCGGATGAATTCCTGGTTCCCAACGGATGCGCGACCCGCCCTCGCATTCGCGGACTGTACATTCTACCAGCTTTCCAAGATCGGATTCGCACGGCTTTAGGACCAGCCCTTCCCGGAGCACATTCACGCGCCGGATCAGATCGTTGATATGCGCAACATTGGCGGCCAAGGTTTTGAGAGCGTCCTGACGGAAATCAGGATTCTCGAAATGCCTGGGGAGATTCTGGAGCATCAGTGAAAGGCCGGAGGCGGTGTTTTTCAAATCATGAACGAGAAAGGCGGCCATGGTCTGCATGGCTTCCATCTCCTTGGCCTCATACAAACGGCGGGCTAAACGAATCTTCAATAGCAAGCTGCCCACTTGGTCGCTGATGCACTTAATCAGATCGTCGTCCTCCGAACTGAATTGTATTCCCTCGACTCGATCTCCCATGACCAGAACTCCCTGAAGTTCGCCTCCCGCCTGCAATGAGGAACAAATTCGGTGCCCTCCCTTGGCGAAGATATCGGGATGCAACTGTTTTAGGAGCATCGCCCACCGGTCTTGGTTTACTTCAAGGTCTACCGGATCGGATTGCTGTCCTAGGGCATCCATCAAGGCCACAACATCCTCCGACTTTAGGGAATGCCCAGTATGGAGCGGGGGGATCTCAATGGTAGCCGCACCCAGCCAGAATCCTTGGCGGGCCCGATCGGTCAGCCAGATCGAAACCGACAATACATTCAACGTTTCCGATATCCAGTCGACGACGGAGCGGCATAATTCTTTCTCATCCATTTTGGGCGCCGTGCGTTCGGTGAACGTTGACCAGACCTTGCGGTAATCGTAGATAGGCCTGCGGAAATGCCGAGCGAGAAACCGTTGTCCCCGCTGCCGTAGTCGATCAGACAAAAGAAGCAGTGACAATAGCGTCAGAGCCAGCAGGATGAACAGCGCCAAGATGGGAAACTCGCGGCTGCCTCCGATCCAAGTGACCATTTTGGCGATTAATCCGACCGTCAGCAGATAAGAACCGGCGACCAGGACCGTAAACGAATTCTTGATGACCTCGGGAGAGGGATAGACATCCACCTTGGCGCCGCCGGTTCGCACCAACGAGATCCCAGTCAGCACGCAGGCCACCAGCAAGGCTCCATTGTTTAGGATTTCGTGGTTCATATCCATGGCGGAATACAGTATGGCCTGGGTGGATGTGTAGATTCGAGCGGCAAACAACACGGCCAGACCCACCAAAACCAGCTTGATCTGCCAGCGCATTGTGCCGACAGCCGCTCGGAATGTTCGCTCCAGGTTCAGCAGCACGAGTATCGCCCCCAAAACCACCGCCAACTGCAAGAGAACACCTGACCTTCCCAACTCAATCTGCCAGGTTTCATTGTCCGGGGTTTGAATGACTCGGGATATCAGATTGTGCCGGAAAAACAGCACCATGAGTAGAGGAAAACCCAGGGCTGCGAGCAAGGTCGACCGCCAACGCATCAGGAATTCCCACCGATTCCCTCGCGCGTAAATCCCGCTGAACAGAAGCCAACATCCCGGTAAAACCGCCAGGAGGGTTAGCCTCGTCTCCTGATACCATACAAAGCTCGGCGATAATACCGCGTCTGCCCCCAGGTAAACCAGGTAGGATTCGGCTGCGGTCGCGATGAGACAGCCGCCAAACAGGAGACAATCGATCGAACGCCACCCTCGCCACAAAGTCCATAGGGCGATGCCGACAGCGCTTAATGCCGCTACCCACGCGAGAAATGAAATGAACAACATGGAAAACAGTCTAAACGAGAACGGATTAGACCCATCATCCCTGTTACAGAATTAAATCCCTAAGTATGCCCTCTGATCAATCCGTGCAATCCACACCTTCCGCGGTCAGATCTCAACAACCTGGATCAATTCCCAGGTGGATTGTTGGGCGGTTCGGTTGCGGATGGGCCATTCTTCCCGGCATCCGAGGACGTTTGCAGTGTCTGCTCGCGAATTTTGAAGAGAAATTTGATGGCCCGCTGCTGAGCCTCTGAAATCTGATTCAAGGTCATCTGGGAGGCCAGCCAGCGTTTGGCCTCACTCAGGTTCCTTACCGTGACCTCCAACTGGAAGTTCGACAACGGATCATCAGGCGACTCCTGGACCTTTGCCAGACCCTGCTGGGTCATGTTCAATATGTACGCGCTTTGTATCCAACGAAATGCCTCGACCAAATCCCGTTGAACTCCCACTCCCATCATGAAAATTTTGCCCAGTTCCACTTGTGCCTGGGTATTACCATGCTCCGCAGCGCGGCTAAACCAATGAAGAGCTTGTTGCACATCCTTGCCCACTTCATGCCCCTCCAAATACGCCATGGCCAATTCACATTGCGCCTCCGGATCATCTTTGCGCGCCGCCTCCAGTAACTCAGTGGTTCCCCTCATAAATACAACTCCCTCCCGCTTAGGCGGTTTAAATGATCATCTGTCTTTCACGGAGGATTCATCAGCCGTCAAACCTGGTTTACAGCCCGAGACGCGGGCACCTCCGTTGATATAAAGGGATTGTAGCACTTATTGAGCCAGAAGAACCGTCATTTTCTACATAATATTGGAATTAAATGAGATAAAAAATATGCTGAGCCCGACTCCATGTCCTTTATTGCTCAAAATGTTAATTATTCCGACAGTTTTTGTTTTGGCTGAAGTGTTTTCTTTACACTTTTCCTCACCACCATTTTAGAGTGGGGAGAAGAATGGATTTGCAGCCTCCGCTTTAAAGCGAGGAGCCTCCCCCAGATTCGATTTGGGTCAAGACCTTTCTGGCTTCTTCGGCCATTTTATCTTTTCCATTCAATGACAAAGCCTTATTCAGAGCCACTTTGCTTTCCTGGTTTTGTTTAAGCTGAAAATGGGCCATGCCAAGGTAGTAAAACACTTCGGCGTCATCCGGAGTAAGCTGTCCTGTTTCTTGAAGCAGCGAAACAGCATTACGGTATTCTTTCCGTTGAAAAAGCGTCATGGCGAGGATTTTAGTCAGGACTGGATCATCTTTGAGGGTGACTCGTGCTTTGCTGGCCCAGTCGTAGGCCTTGGCAGGATCGAGGAGATCGCGGGCATATATAATCGCCAAGTGCTTCATCGCCAGCGAACAAAGAGGGTATCGTTCCAGGACTTTTTGAAAGGCTGCAATGGCATCCTTGGATTGTTTGCGCTGTTGATAAAGCATGCCTGAGGCCAGGAGGGCGGGTTCTGCCGACGCTAATTCGAGGGCACGCTTGATCTTGTCTTCTGCCAAAGCCAAAGATGTCGGATTTTTTATCACTTGTAAGGTTTCAAGGAATTGAATCGCCTCCTTGCGTGCAGCTAAGTCGGAATCCAAGGCGAAGGCATTGGTTGCCGCGCGCTCCGCCTCGACGATCTGTCCTCGGGCAAAGTGGCTCCAGGCCAAGTCATAGCTGACCTCGGCTTTGTTGGGTAGTTTTCGGGCGCTTTCCTCGAGAAGGCTGATGGCCCATTGCTGATCGGCTGCTAAAGATGATTGCATCGCTATCCTGCCCAGCAGATGAAGGATCAGAGGATCATCCGGCGCATATTTTCTGGCTTCCTGGGCATAAGCCAATCCCTTGGCGGTGTTCTTCAACGGGCCTCCATGCAATTTAGCCAAGCCTGCCAAGGCCTTGACCGTTTGGGGATTCACTTTCAGCACTTGTTCATATTGGGCCTGGGCTTGTTGGAGCATTCCTTTGCCCTCATAGACCTCTGATAATTGTAATCGAAGCAACACATCATCGGGATGTTTTTTAACTTGGTCTTCCAGGTTGGCCAGAGCCTCGTGGCTTTCCGACGGTTTTTGCTTTTCGAGCAAAGCCAAGCGCGATACGGCTTCTTCTTTGCCAGGGAAGGTTTCGGAGGATTGTGCCGCATGATGCAGAGCGCTCTTGGCGGCCTCCATCTGCCCCATCATGTAATGGGTCATGCCCAGGTGGTATTGGATTTCGGGCTGATTGGGAAGGGCGGCGGCGCTTTCCTGAAGGAGAGACAAAGCCCGGGGATAATCCTTCTTCAAATAGTAGATCCAGCCCAAAGTATCCGCAGTATTTGGATCCTTGGGCATGATTTCGCGAGCCAATCGGGCGTGATCGAGCGCCTGATCCGGTTCACCCAGTTTCACAGCAAGAATATAGGCCAGAGTGTTCAATACCGGCCAGTTTCTGGGGTCAAGTTTGAGCAGTTCTTCGAAAGCCGTTTTACTCTTGGCATGTTCCCCCAACTCAGTCAGGAGCGTCGCCTTCAGCATCAAGGCCCCATGGTCTTTCGGGTTCTGCTTCAGCATCGCCTCCAGTTTATCCAGCGATTCCTGTGTCTTCTTCTGCTTGATATAATGGGTGGCCAGAAGTAAGTAAGGGGGCCGGAAATCGGGTTGGAGTTCAAGGGTTTTCAGCAGGGACGCTTCCATAAGTGCCTCCTGGCCTTGGGCCGCATGGATGCGTGCCTGAAGGAAGGTTGCCTGGGCCGATTTGGGGTTTTTTGCCAGCATCTCACTCACTCTTTTTTGCGCCGAGGCGACATTCGTGCTGGCTAGATCCATGCCGACGATTTCAGAAATCGCAGGCAGATAGTCGGGCAGGATCTGCAGCGAATATTCGATTATCCTCCTTGCCGCGGCCCAATTTTGCTGGCGTTTGAGAACCAGGCCGCACAGATAGGGCCAGTGCGGATTGTTGGGAAACTCCTTCATCGCCTGCTGATAGATCTGGAGAGCATTCTCCAAGTCATTCTGTTGAAGATAAGCGTCGGCCAGCAAATTGTATGCATTTGGCAACCGAAATCGCTGCTTGACCAACTGGGTCAGCAATGGGATTGCCGGAGCCGGCTCTCCTCGGCGGAGATTCAGCTCCGCCAGCAGCAAGGCAGCCTCATTCAGGTTCGTATTCAGCGAGACGGCAAGATTGAGGCTGCTGATCGCATGCGAAACATCCTTGTTCTGCAGGTGGGTCAGACCGAGCTGATAGTGAAGCGACGCCGCTTGTGGATACAGTTCCTTGAGTGTTTCCAGTTCAGTCAGGGCCTTGTCGGGCTTCTCCTGGGCTAGAAGAAGCTGAGCTTTCAGCATGCGGGCATCGAAATCTTTGGGATTTCGAAGCAAGGCTTTCTCGATGAATTCGGCGCACTCGTCATAATTGCGCTCGTTAAACGCTATCCGGGCCTGTAGGATCCACGCCGCGACAAAATCGGGCGCTTTCTCCGTCGCAGCCTTCAATTGGCTTTTTGCCGCGTTGGTTTGACCAATTCGCAGCTTGAGTTCGGCATAGCGGAGATGGGCGGCGCCCTTGGGGGTTGAGTATTCCGAGGCGGTTTTCAGATGTTGCTCGGCTTCGACGAGGTTGGTCTGCGCCAGGAAAAGCTGGGCCATGGTCAGATTGGCTCCGACGTGGTGGGGGGCGAGAGTCAACGCTTGACGGACCAATTCCTCGCCCGCCTTGAAGTTCCGCTGACGAAATTGAAGCGTGGCCAATCCTAAAGCGATGGCAGGCTGATTTCCCGTTTTTCTTTGAATGGCGATCAGCTTCTGTTGAGTCTCCGTAATCTGGCTGGCATTAGTGGGCGTGCTGGCATAGACAAGAATGGCATCCTCCAGCTCCGGTTTCTTCTCGATCACCGCCAGGGCTTCCGTGCGGGCATTTGTAATTTGGCCCGCGGTCAAATAAAGCTGGGCCAGTTTGCAGCGCAACTCCAGATTGTCCGGGTTCATCTCAGCCCCTTTGACCAAATACGGAGCGGCTTCTCGCAACTTTCCCTGATCGTAGAGAATCGTTGCGATCCTTTGAACCGCTGTTGGATGGAGCGAACCCAGCCTCAAGACGTTCAGGTACTCGATTCGCGCTGCCTCCCAATCCTGCGCTTGAAAATATTGCTCCGCCTTCTCCAAATGCCGTTTCTGGCGCGCCGCTTTGCTGCATCCGGTTGCCGAGGCCAGCAGTGCAAGCGCGAGAATCCAACTGAACCAGCCTTTGCCCATTACCGAGGTGATCATATCCAAATAATGTTTACGAACTGGAAGTCCGGGAGTGGAATCCCACTTTCTCAACTGCGCCGGAATCCGCTTGTCTAACGATCTTGATGGTCGCTTCGCCTCTCCTCCAGATAAAACGAATGCGCCCCTCCCGAGGCGCATTCGTCACATGCGTTAACCGAAGTCTCCCAAGTCCATCGTTCCCTGTGATCCGATGTCGGGGAACTGACACTGCATCTCTTCATACTCATAGGGGGGCTTTGGCTCGCCCTTCCAGCCTTCTCATCCACCATAATACCAGAAAGAACGGGATCAGCGACAGACCGAAAAAGAGGGGGCCCCCTTTTCGATGGATGACCGAATTGACCATTTCGGGACCCACATGAATGCAGAGTTGGGCGATGGTAAAAATCCGGAAGCCGTTGCGAAGGATCCCAAGCGGGATCACCAGGAGGGCGAGGAGGATCCGTTTGTTCCTGGACTTGAGGAACATGTGTCCGGCCAGGATGCTGGTAATAAAGAGGGCGAGGCTCGACCGAATGCCGCTGCATTCCTCAGCCACCTGCAGGGTAATGCCGGGCAACTCGAATCGGAGTCCATCGTGAACCATGGTCGTGCTGGCGAGTTCCAGGAAACCAGCGGCAGCCCAGGCCGATGTATGCTGGAAAAACACCTCGATGGCATGCACAACCCCATCGGGCAAAGGCACCATGAAAAACAGGAATAACAGGGCAAATCTGTGCCGTGCGACGGTTTCAGCTCCAAAACAAAAACCGATCCCGGCAATCCAAAGACAAACGAACGCAAACATCCAGAGGGCGATCCGATCAGCTTCGGGCCATGAACGGGGATTAAGACTCCATCCGACCACCAGGGTTGCCAGACCGAAAAGGCACGCTGCTATGGTCAGCCATCGGCCTCCAGAAACGTTGGAGCTCTTTTCCTCTCCTGTTTGCTGGACATGACGATCGCCCGATCGCCGGAGATGCACCAGATAGGCCGAGACGAAAGGGATCAGTAATCCATACGAGAACAAATCCTGTTTCCATACAAAACCGATCCAATCATAAAGGACGAGGCCAAAACCTGCGACCAGAGCCATCAAAGGTAGGGGACGGCGCCAATCCGGAATATTGACTGCAAGAGGTTTCGATGTCATGAGAGACGATCTACATAGGGTCGGTTTAATACGGAATAGCAATGTCCTCCTGATGGACGACTGCTTTCATGGTTTTATTGCCGGAGCCGAGGTCATTGTCAGGCGGTCGACCAAGTCAAGGTATATGTGTTTCATGGTATCCCATGAGTGTGCCTCTGCGTATGCCAGACCGTTTCTGGACAACTGTTCCTGGTAATCTTCGTTTTCAGCCACGCGTAGAATCTTGCCTGCCAGGTCGGCGACATTGCCGGACTCGAAAAAGCAAACAGTCTGTTCATCAAAATACAAGGTGTCGATTTTTGTTCGCGAAACGATCACGGGTACCGCTTGCGACATGAACTCCATGATCTTGGTGCTGTATGCTTCGTTGCCGAATCCTTCAGCCCGCTTAGGTACGATTCCTACATCGGCATTGGACATGAGCTGCGGAATATCCCAGACAGGAACCTCGTTTAAAACGAAGACGCAGTCCGTCAATCCTAGCTTATGAGACTGGTTGATCAAGGCGGGCTTCATAGGGCCGCTCCCATAAATCCTGAGTTCAGCTTGCGGAAGACGTGGCTTGATGATAGCCATTGCGTCGACTGCAATGTCCAAACCCTGATGCCAGTTTAGCGAGCCAGGATACAGAATCACAAATTTTCCATCTCGGCGGTTTTTTCCTCTCCTATAGAAAAGGCTGAGGTCGACATTATTGATCAAGGCCGTCAGTTTGTTCCTGGCCACAGATCGGGCGGCCACTTTTTCCCTCCAGAGATGGTTAGCCACAATAACGTGATCCGCAAATCGAGCCGACCAGTATTCCACTTGACGCAAACAAGCCAGGGTGAGTGAGTCCTTTCCGTTGCAGAACTTGTCCTGGTAGAGTTCAGGCACCAGGTCGTGGAGATCCAGGAGGATTTTCCCCCCTGCTAATTTGGGCCAGAGGCCAGCGAACACAATAAAGTCGGGAATGTTATGGGCATGGACCAAGTCGCAAGCTGAAGAACTGTTGCGCACTCGCAACGCCCAGAAAGCTTTCCACCAGAACCTTAGAAGTCTTACAGCGTGATCCAGAGGATTGCGCTCATTCTTGCTGCGGGATTGGAGGGGAATAACGCGAACCAAAGTGTGTTCATCGGTTCGTTCCCTTTCGTTGCTCTGTCCAAGACAAAATACCCGGACATTGTCGCCACGTTTGGCCAGCGTTTCGGCATAGCGCCGCACACGGTTGTCGGACTCATAGAAGCTGTAGGTGACCATGGAAACATTGCGGGGAGGCCTCGCCTGGGTTGGTTTGAAAGAGGCGCAATAATGGGCAACCTCTTTGGGCAGGGCCTGCCAATAGGTGTTTCCATACTCAGAACGGATATACGCCAGTAATTCTTTGTAATATTGGACGGGATACTCGAGCCTTCCAGGCCGTGAACTGTCAAAACACATGTAGTCCGGATGCGTGTCAATCATGGCCATGCCTCCATGGCGCACAATCCAGTCCAACTTGCGTTTCCAAACGTCAATGTTTGTTTCTCTGAGAATGACAAAAAGGCTGAAGTCCTGAACCATGGTGTAAGGAAGTTCCATGTATCCCCCAACGTCCCCGGATACTTCGAGATGGGAACTTAAGGACCGTACAACAGGCCTGTTTTGTGATGAATCAGCGGTAAGTGGATTCTGGGCGACATGCCATTCAGAGGTTTTGTGGGTTTTTCCCAGATCGTCCATGATAGGTGCTGGTACCCAGAAGGGAAAAATTGTATTTACTCCGTCGGGTTGCGGTTCAAATGGATCGATATCAAAAGTCGAGGCGTCATATTGAATATCCAGATCGTGAAGCCAATCGAGTCGATGAAGCATGAAAGCCGACCGAAATCCAACCGAATTCCATTGACCTAGGTAATGATTGATCCGCTCAGCACTTTTTCGGAACGATTCTCGAGAATGATACAATTTGCCGTTGTGTTTGAGGTCATGGACCCCCATCTCGAATCCGTGCTTTTCAAGCCAGTGCGGGATTTTCGGAGGCAGCGAGTAGTCTCCCTCAGGAATGAAATTAAAGGATGACCGAATTTCATATTGCCGGTCCAGTTCCGCAAGCCGTTGCCAACGGTTCAATCCAACATGCGATTCAACATCATGGGTAATCACCAGGGCGAATTGCTTGCCATCGGGCCATCCCGGCCATCCTTCCGGCTTTAAACCCGCCTCCTCATAGATAGGCCAGTAAGCCGCAGACTGCCTACGCATGGCTTTGGCGGAAAACCGTCTCAGCGCAATCCGGACGCCTAGCGGCAGGAATGGCTTCAGCGAGTAGTAAGTGCGACTTTTCAGCATTCGAGTGATCGAATCGTCAATTGGAAAGGTCAAGAACGCTGTGATTGAAGGGGAGCGTCCATGGGGGCAAGATAATCAGAATTCTCAACATCCTTGCTTGGAAAGAAAAGAAAACGCGCATAACAATAGGCAATCAATTCCCCCAGCACTTCTTGAACGCCCTCGCTCGATGTCCACCAGCGTGACGGGTCATAATAGCGATCCTCAAGAGCGATGATTCCCACCTTGATCCGGTCACCCATGGCTTTTTGGCAGAGCAAACGTGATCTCCGGGCATGAGGCCCCAGGGTTGCGACATCAAGAGAATCGATGGAAAGGCCTGTCTTTGTCAGCCAATGCTTAAGGGCAAGGGAAGAGTGATAAGTGCGATCTTTGCAGACAGCCGGACAAATCAGGATGGACACCGAATTCTGCGGCACTCCGTGGGCGATGAGCAGCCGGACCAGATATTCGCCACTATAACGACCTGATTCGTAGGGGTTTAATCCTTCATAAACGGCTCTGACAACGAGCATTCGGTCGTAGCAACCCTCTCTAAACTCCTCGGCTGCCTGCCGCATGGTGTAATTGGGCGACCAGCCATCAACAACAAGCAACGATCCTCGGTTCGGTGAGGTGATGGCAAGAAAACCATGGGCTGTTCTTAAGAAAAGCACCAGTCCCAGCCCCAGAATAACCAGGAACAGGAGTTTTCCGGGGAGTGTTAAAGTCCAGCAGACACGTCGCCTGAAGAGGCACCTTGCCAGTTTGTTGCCTGGAAGCGCGATTCGCCAGGATGCTATTGGGTTGGCCATTTCAGAGTGCTCAGAATGCCACCGTGGCAGGTGCGGAAAGACCGCAATAGGAAAAACGCCGATGCCACTATCTCCTCGGAATCGGTTCGGAAGACGGCTGGATTTGTCGAAAAATAGAATCCATGATTACGGCAGTCAGCAGAATTTCACGATAAGGAATGGGGGGGGGAGTGTTCTCAATAATTGAGCGATAGAACTGGTCAATGAGATACTTCATGCCCGATTTTGGATGAAAATCGTTCGATAGAAACAACCGCATGTTATGAAACCAATTTATAAAACACTGGCTCGCAAAGCCAAATGGCGGGATAAACTGTTCCGCATAGCTCGTATACCGCTGCCCAGGGAGGCGGATCAGGAGTTGCTTGTCTTGGTCCAGTAACAGGCCGTTCTTTGAGCCGTAGGCGCGAAACTGGTGAAGCGAAGGCCGCATCTGGGATGAAAATGTGAAATAGGCCGTGGTTCTTTGGTCTTCAAGGATCATCACTCGAAGTTCATCGAACAATTCATTTTCTCCCCGATTGCGCAGTTGGGGGCTCGTAAAACCCTGCGCAATTACCCGAGGGGAATCGCTTTGCAGATATTCCGCCAGACGTGCGACGCCATGGCTGATGATATTATGCAGCAAAGAACCCGGAAGTTTGCGAACCCAATGTTGCTTGTCTGCGAGCAATGCCTTGGCATAACTCCCGTATCCAAGATCATATCCATAAATGCTTTCCATGTGTAAGGGTGGCCCTCCCAGATAATCCTCCCGAACCAGCTTTCGAAACCGCCGTGCCACATGGCAAAACTGATCATCGTGTCCCGCAGTCACCTTTAGGGCGTGGCTTTCTGCGATGGCGAGTAGATCGCGGGCTTCCTGAGGATATAAGGTGAAAGGCTTTTCCACATAAACATGGCATCCATGGGCAAGACATTGTTTGGCAATTCCGTAGTGGCTTTGAGGCGGAGTGGTGACGTGAACCACGTCCGGTTGGACGGCATTCAACATCGTTTCCAGATCGATGAAAATCCGCTCGACAGGAAAGCGATCGGCTAATTGCCGTGCCATGAGTTCTTCGCGATCGCAGGCCGCGACAATTTTTCCGAGGCGGACTCGCTGGATGGCGGCTGCATGGTCATCAGCGATCTTCCCGCATCCGACAATGGCAATCTTAAGCATGGTTCAGCTTTTCCCGGCAGGCGGCAAAATACCTGTTCAATCCTTCATTGGTTGGAACCCGCTGAGTCCATCCCAGACGGTTCTTAATCTTGTCATTGCTATAAGAGGTCTTCTTCCAGTTTGCGTGCCAGGTCCCAAGGCCATACACAGGCGGCAACTGTCCTTCAGACCATGCCGAATACTTTTCCCAGAGCCAACAAAACAGATAGCTAAGGCTATGAGGCAGATACACCGAGGGAAATCTCCTGACGAACCGTTTGTAGGCGCGAAGAAATTGACGGCTGGTAGGAAGATCGTTGTCAACGACATTAAATACCTCGCCCTCGATCCCATTGACCAGTCCGGCCAAGACGATGGCTTCAGCACAATTGTCGACATAACTCAATGGAAGTATGTTGCCGCCGCCCATATGAAGAAAGAGACCGAAAGTGCTTATTCCAACCCTGCTGTGGATAGCTTCGTTGCCTGGACCATATACCCAACCGGGGCGGACAATCACACATGGCATGCTGCTATTCCTAGAATATTCAAGAACAAGCTGGTCCTGGCGAACTTTTGCGTAGCAGTAAGCTTGACCTCGTCGTGCAGGTTGTGGCTCAACCGGGCAGGTCTCCTCTAAGCGCTGCTTGTGTATCATATTCCGATTGTCATAAACGGCAAAAGAACTAACATTGACAAACCGCTTTATGCTTTTATTATAAAGACAAGCATCCAAAAGGTTCCGAGTGGTGACGACTGAGTTTAGAAACGCGTCCGGAAATGACTTTTCACCTCGGCCAGCGGCAAGGTGATATACAAGCCGCGCGTCCTTCGTGATTCTGAGGCAATCGTCTCGAGATAGAAGGTTGCCATGAAGCACGTTAAGGCAGGATATGTTACGACTTTTGGTAGAGGAATTCGCTGGAGAAACACTTGTGGAGGGCCTCATTAAACCAACGACATTCCTGAACCCGCGTTCAATCAAACAAGCCACTACACGTCGGCCTATAAAACCTCCATAGCCAGTTACCAAGATACGGTCATTTGGCTCCAAAATCATCAAAAATCATCCTTTATGATAATCGTTAATCAGTGGTTATCTCCTTTTATGATCATTGTCGAAATTACACATTTCTGAAGAAGCTAAACGCTCTGGGTGGCGACCTAAAAAGGTTATAACCATCGAATTTGACGCGAATCGCGCAAATTCAGGGTTTATGATCAGATCAAGTCTTTTGTAGATCATTGTCTCCGTCACACTTGCGGCCTTTGAGACTGGCTCTAAAATTTATTATCTAACAAGATAGCTGGGGCAGGAAAATAGGTGTGCAACAAAACTACAAATCACGGTAAACCCACCGGCACGATAACTCCTGGCTGATGATTCTACCAAGAATGGGAACATACCTGCTGTTATAGGACCTCGCGCCAGAGAGCAGCGACTCCAAAGCCTTTCCATTGTACAAATGACCTGTTCTCATGGAAGATGCCGATGAAAACCATCCAGCATAAGGAGATTCCGTAAGCAACGTTTGTATTACAGGCGCGTTCAACGCCCATTTATAATACCATTTATTAGAATCCGTTATTTTAAAAAACCTACTGACAGTACCACGAAACAGAAATTGTGCCAAGGCTACCTTTTCAGCCATAAACAAATGAGTTCTAAGTAGCGTCTTTCGTATTGTCGGAACTCCCTTTTCAGTTTTCATTAACGCTAGTTCGGGAAACAAAATCTCAGTGCATGCTCTAGTTAATCTACTTCCCTTTTTGAAGCGCGGTGGCAGCCAGTAAATAGAACGGGTCATGGGATTTGAGGAAAACGGAAGGTAGCGGGGATTTTTGTATACGAGACCGGTAAAACAGGTTTGAAACACCCTCAGCAAATGGTCGATTTTGGTACCGATAGGGAAATCAGAAACATCTTGAAGGGCTTCTTTGGCGAATTCATAAACGACGTTCTTACACTCATTGTCAGGTACTAATAAAAGACCTGAGTGAAAGTCAAGAAGGTATTTCATTCGAATAAAAAACTTGTAGTCAAAACCACGAGTGCTTTCAGGGAATAAAGCTCTTCCTCTAAGGTAGTATGAACCTCTGAAAGCCTCTCCACCAGGGACTCCGCAATACTTTATATGCGTGTGATTTATAACAGGATTAGAGGCGTCGGTGGCATAGTCTGTGCAGGATCTAAAGAATTCTTCACATCCATCCTGCATTAAGTTAATATATGAGGCATTGGTCTTGAGTTGTTCTTTGCTAACAAAGTACTTCGGTCGAACAATGAGCGGAATCCCGGTGCAACTTGCCGCCCTCCTTGTCACAACAACATCCACTTCATCCTCCAAACCGGTTACCTGGGCCTGAAAAGGAATATTAAGAGCATGGCATGTGGACAGTAGCAGTCGTGAGTCCTCTCCCCCTGTGAAATCGCATATGGTATTTTTGTTTTTTCCAGCCTCATAGTACTTCCTGACTGAGAGTTTCAGTATGGCAAGCCATTCCTCAATGATGTCATCGAAACCCGACCGCATCGGTGTTTCATCAGTTGGTCGCCAGTAGATCTCGTCACTAATTTTTTTGTTTTGTCGAAATTGGATGCACTGGCAAGGAAGCATCCTGTGAACATTCTCAAAGCGAGTCATTGAGCCCCAAGTATTCTTCAAATGGATTGAAAGGCTAAATCCCAATGGATTTATCCTTGCCTGCAATAATCGGGCGAGGGGCAGTTCATGGCTTGAGAGAAAAAGTCCATTATTGTTCGTTCCATAATATATTGGCGTGGTATTATTGAAGTCCGTTGCAGCCAGCAGTGCATTAGATTGACCATCATAAGCAACCAACGCAAAACAACCATCGAGGTCGCTCGTAAGAACACTTCTCGGCTCGGAAAAAACTCTCTGAATTAACTTTCGTTTTTCTGCATTGTCCATCGACACTGCAAGCGGAGTTCCGAGAAGTGCTAACCAGGAGTTGGTTGCCTCATTTGTGATTATGATGTCATCGATCACTTTTGTGTTTCCATAGCTTGTTAGAAAGGAATATGATTGACGAATATTAAGTTCGGAAGTGCGCAATACGGGTGGAACGACTTCCACGAAATCGTTTTTCCACTTAGTCTGCAAAACACTATCCTGCGTATTGCCCATAATGAAATAGCTCATAAAAAAGGTTCTTCAGGGATGTCCCTGGGATTTTTTATTGGAGATTTTTGAGCAACATGGTGGATTCACTTGGGAATCGCCCCTGCCAGCGGGCGAGTTCGTTACGCAAAGCGACCGGCGGTGCCGCGAACTGGAGCTCAGACCATCCCGCGCCGCCGATCGCCCGCCAGCAGGGGCTTTTGTTGGAATGGGCGTAGTTTTGTTTAGTGTTCATTCCCCAGATAATGTCTGAAGAGGCATAAGCTAATAGATGTATATATATTAATAAAAGTCTTTGTTACTTATAACATGTAATGAGATCTAACAGGCATTGGCTCTAGGTAAAAGTAGCATTTCGCCCAACTCCTTCTCTGCGATATCGGTAAGTTCAGTGTCAATGCATCCATCAGGTGTGAAGGTCATTTCGCCAAATACAGCCAGACCATCAATGTCATAGAAGTCAATTCTAACAAACGGGAATGGTTTTGAAAGCAATTCTGCCGCGTGAAGAATATCGTCGTAGGAATACGGTTTTGGAATAATATCATCGTTATTGATACTATGTATGTTATAGGGCAGCGCGCACGTCCACTCTCGATTATAATAATAATATGATGCCCCGTGTCCGTCGTCATTTCTTCCAATGCATACTAACGTGCAGTGTGCTTTTCCTGAAAAGCAGTACAATTTATAATCAATTGGAAGTGCATTGGATGATGTGTTTAAGAAAGCCTCACATATAATGCGCGGTGGTATGAGAGAATAGTGCTTTTCTCCTGACACCATGCTAATATCCTTTTTTAAAAAAGAGTTCAAAACGCTTATTACATTGGCTTTGTCCAGAGTGGACTTTGATCTGCAAATATAATTCATTTTAGAGCCATGAGTGCACTTTAGCACAAAACGGTCTGGTAGCACGTCAAAATTAATGTCCGTCGCATTCTCATATACTGCGAGCATGGTTGGAAGCATGTGTTCTAAACCAAGTTGTTTTACATAGGAACGAACAGCGTACTTATCTGCACATGTGGTCTTCAGAGGGTTGTCCCAGTAAAGCATCAACCAAAGAAGTTTCTCTGTAAAGCAAGTTGGGTTTTTAAGATTGAGAGTTCGGCCTCTCATCGTGTAGTAACGATACTTAGCAAGAAGTTCAGGCGAAAGAGCGTACAATAGTCTTCTAAAAAGCAGCCATTGTCTGTAGTATAAGTCTTTCAGAAAAGGACTTCGCTTAACAAGGTTCTTAAAAGAATAAAAAAGCATAGAGGCCGAATTCTAAAACATTAGGAAAAAAAGTATGGCAAAAGAATAGTAAAAGAAATAAAGCGAATATCAAATAAAAAGTAAAATACTATAAAGTAACGCAAACAAATATCATTGGAAAAAAGAGAGACCAAAAAGTATTCCAGATGTGTTTAGGCATATGAAATAGAGAAAGATGGCGTAGTTGCTCACCGGTTCGAGCCGACACAGTATGGTAACA
Organism: Verrucomicrobiota bacterium; assembly: GCA_022709905.1. GTDB lineage: Bacteria > Verrucomicrobiota > Verrucomicrobiia > Limisphaerales > UBA1319 > JAKLHY01. Next base: position 290,952 of record JAKLHY010000001.1, read on the forward strand.
GCGCAAAAAAAATCGACGACGATAATGTACTGTTTGATACAATTGATAACCTAGCCTTTTGTGTAAGGATAATGAAGCAGAATTATTAGGATCGATTACTACAAAAATGTACTGATATTTTTTGTTTTTCCAATAGGATGCCATATCATACCATAACTGTGATCCAATACCTTTACCTCGCATTTCTGGAACGGTGTATAAAAAAGTATTGTAGACCACATTATTTGGAATGGAAAAGCGCAAGTCAAACCATGAGATATGAACGTATTTGCATTCAGACCAACCAAAACAGGCGTTTATTCCATCATGTTGTACAACGAACAATGTACAGCCTTGCCGGAGTCGCTTCACGGCAGCATTTCGCGTGCACCAACCATCCCAATAATCAGGATTGTCAACAACATCCATTAAAGAGGGCAGACGAAAACAATAGGGGCAAGACCGTGAGTAGGGCATCGTATCAAGATTTAATCGGAGAAAGAGAAGAGAACGATCAAACCACCTTAAACCGGACCGGTATAAAGCCCTCTTCAAAATGCGAGCAAAATCGAATTGAAAAAAATGTTGTCTGAGAGAAAGCACTTTAAAAAACTGGTTGTTCCGGGATTTCCCTGGGATTATTTATTGGGTTTTTTGAGCAAAATGGTGAATTCACTTGGGAATCAGCCCTGCCAGCGGGCGAGTTCGTTACGCGTAGCGACCGGCGGCGTGGCGAGCTGGAGCTCAGACCATCCCGCGCCGCCGCTCGCCCGCCAGCAGGAACTTTTGTTGGAATGGGCGTCGTTTTGTTTAGTGTTTATTCCCCAGATAACGTCTGAAGAGGCAAAAATATTGGGGAGCAATTGATTGGGACTGCGCGCCAAGCCCCGAAAAACGCCTAGTTGCTTGATCCCTTCCGTCTCGTCCCAACCAAATCGCAGTAACTAATCAGATAAAGACGGTGGCTGTATGAGCGGACGAGCGGTTCGAAAATATTTCTTTATTCCGAATGGCTCGCAGGACAAACAGTATGAAGAAAATGTTCATAACGGTACCAACCAAAGAAAAAAGAACAATTGCATGAAGAGCATTAAGAAAAAAACCACCTAAAACCAATACTGAAAATCTGGCACACAGCACAACCAACTCATAAAGAAAAACACTGCGCTGAATTCTGATTAATCGAGCAAAAATAACAGAAGGCAGGTTACATAGCGAGGCAAGAATCCAAGGAGATAGAAAACGGGCAAACTCCCCTGCGGTATTCCACTGGGCGCCAAAAAGAAAGATGAAGATAGAAGGCGCAAAGAATAAAAGCAACAAGCTAGGCAGAATTCCAATAATCAATAAGCCAATGGTGCACTTTAGAAAGAGTGGCAATAACGGGTTCCCGCGATGTTGGATTTCCGAGGCTTTCTGAAAAAGGACTTGTCGCAGAGAGCGATGTACTAGAGAAACAGGCACAACCATGATTCGGATACCAAAAGCATAAGCTCCTGCCACGGCTATACCGTAAAAGTGCGTCAAAAGAATCACTGGCAAACCGAGAGAAAGAGCATTGACTGTGTTTTGTGAAGCCGAATACAAGGGAAAGTCCCGGTACTCTGTGGCCAATTGACGCATGCGCTTCCACTGAACATCGGACCAATAAGATAACAAATCTGGCACGACAGTGCGTAAGAGGCTGAGACTTGAAAATAAATCTGCCAGAACGTTCCCTACGATCAATCCAGTGGAGCCACAACCTGTATAGCCAAAGCCAATCTGAAGACCGTTAGCTGAGAAACTTCGTATAACTTGAGAAGCAGAAGTCCGCCTAAAAGCCTTCACCCTAACGCACCACGCCTGAAGAGTCTGATTCAATCCGCCAAAAAGTGTTGCGAGAATGAGTAACCAAAGAAACCATTGATTAGGAGATCGGATCAATTCCTGGATCAAGGAGGGAATGAAGAGAACAGCCACTATACAGAAGAAACCCGTCACAAGCGTGGCAACACAGGATACCAGAAACAAATTCATCGCCTCAACGTTTTCCTTGGGAAGCATAATGGCTTGCGAATACTCAAGAGTAACAGCGGCGGTGATTACTGTCAGCAGCGCGATAAACGAGCCAAAAACGCCAAAATCTTCCGGAGAGAAAAGACGGCTAATCACTGGTGAAAGTACAAAACTGAAAACTTGCGCGATGGCTGTACCCGACATGACAATGAGCACATTATTCAGGAAAGAAGATTTCCGCGACTTTCGTGCTAGCGATTGTAGTATGCGAACCATCAGAGCATGTTTTGATGCGCCGCCATAAAGGCGCAGAACCAGACTGGGAGAATTGACATAAACCAATCCCGCAACTGTCACTCTAGCCGACTGATGTCAAGGCGAGCATAAAAGCAATGGAGTACATTAAGGCCTTCGTGTATAAGGCTCATGAAAAAGGTTTAGTTAATGCACACCCTTATTCCAACCTTGGAGTATTCATCGATCCCAGCCGCTTTTTATGCCGATTGTTCCACCGCCTCGCCATTCGGCATCCGGGCCAGAACCCACAGGTTGTGCGCCAAGCCTGCCCAACTCACCGCCAATTCCCGATGCTCAATTCCTTTGGCCCGCCGCGACCGCCCCAAGAACTGATTCTTCAAAATCCCGATCCGCCCTTCGGTCTGCGCCCGACGTCTCTGCCATCGCACAAACTCCACCTTTCGCAGCAGATCCTTCAATCCCCGAGGCGATTTGGGACAGATCCCGTTCTAAATGTTCAGCGCATCCATAATCGCCCGAATGTCGGCACTGTCGCAACCCCGGTCCGTCACCACCCGCCCGATTTCCACTGGCAGCGCTTGATCGATCCGAATCAAGCTGTCTAGCAGTTGGTGGGCATCGGAGGGTGCCCCCTCCCGGGCCAAATGAAAATCCAAAAAAATCCGTCCGGGCTTTCGCTCAAGAAAAGCTTGTTCCTAAAATCCACAGTCAAATACGATTGTGTCCAGATCCAGATCCTTCTCCTGTTCCAGGACGACTGGCCTTGAAGGGCGGCTTGGAGCAACCGGTTCAATTGAGCCCGGACCTTGGGCTGTGCCGCCCAGTCCGAACACCACTGAAGTGTGCTTTTGCTGGGCACCCGGACAATGTCCAGCCGGTTAAGCCCCACAAACCACTGCAAAGTGCAGGCGATTCGGTCCCGGGGCCAACAGGACCGGTTGTATGTCTATTTTCCATTGCCCTTGACGGCGGCCATTGGGTTGGGAGCCGGAGAAGAGGTGCAATCGGAACTGTTGGATCGGGGCGAATTGCATCTGGTGCGCAAGCAGGTTCCCCCATCGGAGGCGAGGCAGAAACCACGGACCATTTAAGAAGCCTCGAACTTATGACTATCGAATATGATTCGCAGATCGCGAAAAATCAGGGTTTATACGCAGGACAAGTCATTTCTAGCTCATTGTCTCCGTGAAACATGCGTTCTTTGGGGCTGGCTCTATGGTATGATTACTTGAGGAAATATCTCCTCTGTCAACCTAATGGAAACGCGGCTTTTGATACGCAGCTTCGCTAGAGTGAGGGGGGGATTATCTGAAATCCCTGGACTTTAGTTGGGGAGAACATAATCGTTTTTAGGAAGCGAACCTGGGCCGGAATTATGTTCGTCAAGCCTTCCACATCGGGTCCGATGGGTGGCCAGGGTAGATCTCCAAACCAATCAGGTTTGACTTTGAGATAAAGGCTAGGAGGGAGATTGGTGTCCAGAATCGTCGGATCCCACGCTACATTGTTCGAGCAATAGTCATAATTGCCATGACGCAACAAGGTATCCACAGTGCGTTGGTCCCAGTTGTTGGGACTGGGATCGCGGCTTTCGCCGGTGCGAATAAGACCCACCCTCCAAATAAAAGGGCGACTGTTGCTGGAGTTGTTCGTTCTTGCCTCGTACGTCCATTTGTTCTCCCAGATTGGATTGATTAGCTGAGGATCACCCAGGACGTTCCCCACCACATTATAGAAGTAGTTGGAACCACAAATGTTAATCGCTCTCTGATAGTCGTTGGTATTGCTGCCCAGCGGGCTGGGATTGGGCTCCCAGCCTCGAAAATGGTTTCGGAAAATGGTTTGCCAACCGCTTCCGGCGTGGGTGAGGTCAGCGCAGATGCCATTGCCGACATTTCCCTCGAACAGATTCATGTGGGAGAATGCCCCATGGTTGGCGCTGAAAGCCCACATCATGCCGTTGTATTCGCTGTAAACGTGATGTACGTAATTGTAGCCTACTACATTCCAAGGGCCGGCGCACTCCATCGCGAAGCCTGGCCCAAGTCCAGGGCTGGCTGAACTGGTTAAATTGTTCTCAACGAGGCAGGCAGTGGAATAGTCGCGGAGGCTCAATCCGTAAGCGTTGGACGGTAGATAAACATAAGACCCTTCCATTTGGCACTCGCGAACAGTGCAACGAAAACAACCTGCTAGACTTATATGGTAGCGCTTGGTCTTGAAGGTGTGCACATTTTTAATCCAGGAATCCGCTGTTTGTCCAAAGGCTATCAACCACAGGTAGGATGGATTATCAGGAATTGCGTTACTTAAGCCAAAATCCTCTAGCCCTATGTATCGGCGGACCGTTTTGAGAGGCGTGAGTTGCGCGTTGTTAGTATACCAGTAGGCCAGTGGTGGACTAAAAGTCACATTTGACGTTGTGACGGAAAGAAGTTCCACAATCTGGCCCATGGTTCGAGTACCGGATAGACGCCCCAGGTATGTATAACCTATTTCGGTGCTGGGACCAACGTATTGTGGATCGTTTTCTTGGTCTATCAAGGCGAGTCCGCCCGGCACGAGTCCGCTCGTGCTGGCTAGTACTAGGTTAGTAGAATACTGCATTGCCCCATCGAGAACAATGATGCTGTTAGTGGACTTGCTGTTTATAGTGTCAGTTTGATTCATTCCGGCCCAGATGAAGACCCCCGCTGGGTTGATTGCGGGCCAATTTGTCATCATGATAATGGTATTCTCCGGTCCTGCTCCGCGTAGTGTCACGCCCGATTTGAGTGTAAGTCCTTTTGTTATAAGAAACGTTCCCTTAGGCAAGTAGACAACATGGTTAGATGGGCATTGGTTAATACAGTATTGGATTATCGGCCAATCATCCGTAATCCCATCACCTCTGGCATTGACACCACCTGGGGCATTGGTGGTCACATCGCAGAAGATAGGCCGGTTGGTCATAATTCCGCCAAATACGCCCGGCGGATAAGCCTTCCAGTCCACGCAACGGTTGGGGGAAATAATATCGGAGATTGCGTTTTCGGACAGGATGAAACAAAGACAAAGTATGAACATCAAAAGGAAGTAATGCGGCCCCGGCTTAGCCAAGGGAAATCCGCTCTTTAAGCAAGATGCAATGACTTTCATGCAAGAGTTGAAGAATGCACCTTTCATACCATTCCTTTGCGTAAAAAGTGAATGAGTTGGTTGTGAATTGCACAAAACACCGAAAACTCGTTTTTGAGGAATTCCGTTAAATGATAGTGTTGTTGGTGGATGCTGGTTCAAAAGCAGATTCACTATGCGAATATTACGTATTGCCAGGAACTTAACCAACAAGGAGACGATATATCATTCGAAAAAGCACACTTAAGATGGCACGAGAATAGCGAGGAAAACCTATAAGGATAAATTCAATTGGGTCACTAAGGTAGATGGACTATAAGAACGGTATTGCTGGTCCTTACAATTGTGCGTGTCCATAATATGGACACTTCATGTATGCATTGTGGATGATGCAAACCATGTCGCAAACGCTATGATGCACGAAATATTCTGAGAGCGTGTCTGAAAATTAGGATAAGCAATACTCTAACGGTAACATGTAATCTGTACCGCAATTCCACAAAAACTCGGGATGTGATACACATCTGATTTATCGTGTCGCTTCGGCAACAGTGCGTGAAGGGTAAAGCCTGGGCGGCTAAGGTTCGTGGCAGACAACTGAAGCGAGCCAACCTATGCCACGAACGAAATTCTCGACGACTGACCTCAACCAACTCCGTCACCAGTTAGACCGATGGCGCCAGTCCCAATCTGGAGCCACTCGACTTCCTGAAGCCCTCTGGACATCCGCCGCGACTCTGGCCAGCACTCACGGTGTGGGGCCGGTGGCCCGAACCCTGCGATTGGACTACAACAAATTGAAGCGCCAGGTGCCTCAGGCACCGGCTGACTCGGTGTCCATGGCACCGCCGTCCTTTGTCGAGCTGCGCCCCCGTGATTGGTTGCCCCAAGCCGCAGCCGTGTGCCGCATCGAACTGACCGATCCGGCGGGGGCAAAAATGACCGTCGATCTGCCTTGCGATCACGCGACCGTTATGGGAATGGCCCAGGCGTTCTGGAGGCGCGGATGATCCAAATCACGCCGCAGATGCGGATTCTGCTGGCCGTCGAGCCGGTCGACTTCCGTAAAGGCATTGATGGCTTGGCAGCGCTCTGCCGACAGGCACTGAGCAGCGACCCTCAAGCCGGTGCGCTCTTCGTCTTTTGTTCGCGTCGTCGGCACGCCATCAAGTGTCTGACCTACGACGGCCAGGGTTTTTGGATTTTGCAGAAGCGGCTTTCGCAGGGGCGCTTCACCGGGTGGCCCAAAGCCAACTCCAGCGCCTCACTTCGCCTGGATCCGCATCAATTGCATTTGCTGCTGTGGAACGGCGATCCGGCACAGGCCAACGCGGCTCCGATGTGGCGAGCGGTGCCGTTGGCGGGGTAAAAGAAAAACGGCGAATCGGCTTACGTTCCACCTTTTGCCCCTTACACTTCGGGGCATGTAGCTTATTCTACTGCGCTATCGTGGCCGCGAAATTCGCTCGGAAGACACCGCGTTCATCCAGCGTCTGATCGCCGAGAACCCCCGGTGGAGCCGCCGTCGGCTTTCGGCCGAGCTGTGCCGAGCGTGGAACTGGGTCCAGCCCAACGGCGCGTTGCGCGACATGGTGTGCCGTAGTTTGTCGCTGCAGTTGCACCGGGCCGGTTGGGTCGAGTTGCCGGCCAAACGGATGTCCCCGCCCAACAACGTGTTGGAGCGTCCAGCCCCCGCGCCCACCCTGCCGCTGTGGGAACAGCCGCGGCAATGCCGCCTGCGCGAGCTGGGCTCGCTGGAGATCCGCCAGGTGCGCCGCACGGCCGAAGAGACTCTCTTTGGTCAGTTGATGCACGCGCACTACTACCTGCGTTACACCCAGCCCGTTGGCGAACATTTGAAGTATGTGGTGTTCGCCGGGAGCGATCCCATCGCGGCGATGGCCTGGTCGTCGGCGCCGCGTCACCTGGCGGCGCGGGACCGGTTCATCGGCTGGCCGGCCGAGGTGCGCCGAGGGCATCTGCACCTCATCGCCTACAATACCCGATTCCTGATTATGCCTTGGCTGCGCGTGCCGGGGTTGGCCAGCCATCTGTTGGGGCGGATGGCGCGAAGGATCTCGGAGGACTGGCAAACACTCTATGCCCATCCGATTCATCTGTTGGAAACGTTCATTGACCCGGCGCGTTTCCACGGGATCTGCTACCGTGCCGCCAACTGGACCTGCCTGGGACTGACCAGCGGCCGCGGTCACAACGCCCGCACCCATCAGTGTTACCAACCGCGCAAAGAGCTGTGGGTCTATCCGCTGTCAAAGCAGTTCCGACGGCACCTTGGCTGCCATGGCTAAAGCGCCACGGCCCGAGGTCACCACGCTGACCGAAGCGCAACTGGAACAGTTGCTGGCCGAGGTGCGTCCCCTCGTTCCGGCAGCCACTTACCAACTGCTCGATGGTCTCCTGCAGACGCTGCAGTGGATCATGGCGGCGTTCGAGCAGAAGACCCTTTCCATCGCCCGACTTAAGCGGATGCTCTTCGGGCATTCGACCGAGACGACCGCCAAGGTGTTTCCGCCCCAGCCGGGGACCGATCCCGCTTCCGATCACGCCCCCGTCGAACCCAAAGCCAAGCGCAAAGGTCACGGCCGCAAGGGATCCAAAGATTACCCAGGTGCCCAGCGGTTGCCCATTCCCCATCCCACCCTCAAAGTCGGTCAACTCTGCCCCCAATGTCTGCGGGCCAAACTTTATCTGCTGAAAACTCCGGCCCGCCTGATTCGCATCGTGGCGCAGCCTCTCTTCCAGGCCACCCTCTATGAACTGGAGCGGCTGCGTTGCGCCCTGTGCGGCGCAGTGTTCACGGCGGCCGCCCCGCCGGAAGCTGGCACCAGCAAGTATGATCCCAGCGTTGGCACTATGCTGGCGATCATGCGCTATGGCGCCGGCCAGCCCATGTATCGGATGGACAAGTGGCAAACGCATTTCGGGGTTCCCTTGCCGGCCTCCACGCAATGGGAACTGATCGAGGCGGCTTCGGCCACGCCGGCGCTGATCTATGACGCCTTGATCGGCATCGGAGCTCAAGGGCGGCTGCTCCATCACGATGACACCACCATGCGGGTGAACAGCCTGCGCCAGCAACTGCGCCAGGCCCCAGCGCCGCCGCAGGGAAAGAAACGGACCGGCATCTTCACGACCAACATTGTGTCCCAGGTCGGCCCGCATCCGGTGGCGCTCTTTTTCACCGGCGACAAACACGCCGGCGAGAATCTGGACCAACTGCTTCAGCGGCGGGCCGCCGGGTTGGACCAGCCGCTGCAGATGTGCGACGGCCTCTCCCGCAACCACTCCAAGGAATTCGAAACCATTCTCTGTAATTGCCTCCTCCATGGCCGCCGGGGCTTTGTGGAGGTGGTGGAGGACTTCCCCGAAGAGTGCCGCTTCGTCGTGAAGAGCTTGCGGGACGTCTACCGCGTGGACGCCCAAGCCAAGGAGCAGAAGCTTTCCGACGCCGACCGTCTGGCGCTTCATCAGGAACACAGCCGGCCGGTCATGGACACGCTGCACGCTTGGATGAACGAGCAATTCCAACAACGGAAGGTCGAACCCAACTCAGGATTGGGAGAGGCCATCAAGTATATGCTCAAGCGCTGGGAGCCGCTGACCCGTTTCCTGGAGGTCGCCGGCGCGCCCCTGGATAACAATCTTTCAGAACGTGCGCTCAAGATGGCCGTTCTGCACCGGAGGAATTCGATGTCCTACAAGACGCTCAACGGTGCCCGGGTGGGCGACCTCTACATGAGCCTGATCCACACCTGTCAGCTCAATCGAGTCAATCCCTTCGGCTACCTCATGGCCATGCAACGCCACGGGCAGGAAGTCTTGAAGAACGTCAACCGTTGGTTGCCCTGGAATTTTGCCCAGGCGGAGGAGGCTTCCGATACGGGCTGACCGGGCCCCTGGTTGTTCAGACATCCCCTGGTCAAACCGCCCATAGCCCTGACTTCGTTGGATTTTGCCGATTTTCGCTGTTTCGCATGCTTACCGAAGGCACACCGTTGATCCAGTAGGCTCTGGATTGTTGGCGTTGCGCCATCGAAGTATTCAAACGCAACGCACTGTAGACCTTCAAGGTTCTGCCGAGACGTTGGGTGGTCGACCGAAACTTCAAATGGTTCGGACGATGGCGATGGTTAAGCCGCGATTACGAGCGGCAGGGCCATACGGGAGAAATGATTGTTTACTTGTCGATAATTCGACGAGTGCTGGGACGTTTTGGAAGGTTATACCTCATTATTCAAACTGGATCTGAGGCAATCTGAAGCATATATCATCGCGTGGCGTCAGCTTCATTCAACGTATCAGTCAAATTGTCCGCAGTCACTGTCTTCAGGGTGTTCAATGGAGGGTAATCAATCATGATCAGAAGCAGAATAAACCATATTGGCTTTCCGATGCTAAAAAATCCTGATTCAGACCAGTTATAGATTACAGAGATAACAAAAAACATGAATTTGGTTTGTGCGAAAAGGTCTCTCGCAAAAAGGTCGCTAATGACCTTTTTAAATCCTGTCAAAATGAATACCACCAATAGAGCTACGCCAACGAAACCACCATTCAAATATGTTTCGAGATAACCATTATGGGCTTGGTTGATATGCCAATTGTTGTCTAAGCAGACGGATTGTCCCATAGGCGAATCCCAGAACCCAGAAAAGCCGCAACCAATCAAAGGATTAATCTGTCTTTCCTTAAGCAAGGCCCAGATATTGGTTCTGCCAGTAAGAGTTCTGTTCCTTCCTAAAGCACTAATGAGAGTTCCTGAGATATCAAAGGTTGAATCAATAATAAATAAAACAGCAAGAAAAGTTAGACAGACTGTAATGGCATGCCAGGGGTTTTGAAAACGCAAAAGAAGTTTGCAGCTAAAAAATACTGTTAGGCCAATCAAAAAGCATAACAACGCCGTGATGCTATTGCTAACGATGAGGAGCCACGTGCCCATGAACATTATCGCATAACGCTCTATAAGTTCCGTGTTCCAAAAGGAAATCTGCGTGGATCGTCGCCTGGCGATGAGATCCACAATTATCATAAGGCCAAAAATAAGCACATCCATGCCAAGCTGGTTTTTGTGCGTTGTAACACCAACTAGCAGAGTGCCTCCGTAGGGCAGGTACATTACGCCTAGATCGGGATAATACTTAATAAGCAAAACAGAAAAAGGGAGGATCAGATAGGAACATCGGACAAAGAGTAAAGTAGCAGCATTGAAGGGACTCGTTTCGGTGAGAATGACAAGAACCATGAGGACTGTGCCAAAATCTCGGATGAGTCGCTTTGCAGATAGTGCTGGATCGAATGACCAAAGAGCGCTTAGAAGAAAATATGCATAGATAGAGAATAGGGTCTTGTTATTGAGAATAACAAGTGACCAATTCAATTCACGCCGAGACAAGACAATGAGGGCAGCCAGCATAAGACCACCCTGAACGTAGAGGTTGATCGATGTATCACCACTAATCCCTTCAGGCCCGAGATCATAGAACCATAGAGTTAATGGTCTTGATCCGATAATGGCAAGCCAAAAACCAGGAATCAACAAGGCGTGGGAACTCAGTGTTCGCCACTTCATGTCTGAGCGAAAGAGCCAGACGATGAAGCAAGCGCAAAGGAAAAGCGCAAACTGCCGAGGCATCGTGTTATTGCATCTCCCTGATGCGGACGGGCAGGAACCCGAACAGCGCAAACAAACGACCAGCGTGGTCGCAAAGTTTGACGAGATATTTCATGAATAAATGATGTCCACCGAGTTGGAGGAAAGGAAGGGCAAGTGTATATAGCGGTAAGGCGACCAGCGCTTTTAAAGTATTCAGCAGGCGTCCTTTGGGGTGACGGAGGGATATACTCCCTCGAAGTAAAGCTCGCTTAATAAGGAAGATGCGTCTGCAACGCCCCAGCGGTACGACCTCGTAAGCGATTGCATCATTACACCAAATGAAATGGTGCCCGATCTCCATCAACCTCCTGAATAAATCCTGATCGCTGGCTCCACTTCCGAACTCAGACCGGAAGACTGGATCAAGGCGTTCGAGAGCGCTCCGGTCAACTAGGACATTTCCCGTCCGACATTCCTGCCATGGTATGATGAATCCAGTCGAGTGCTCGGGTCTTTCGTAGAAACCCGCCTTCTTCACCCACTCTGGTGTCCCCGCATCGTAATGCGGTCTGACCGGCCCGAAAACTCCTGTTGCTTGATGTTTCCTCGCCGCAAGATAGAGGTTCAACAGCCAGTCGGAAGCCGGGAACTCATCATCATCAATAAAGGCCACATATCGTCCCTTAGCTGGTTCGAGACTCTTATTACGAGCATGGGAAATGCTACGACGTGGCTCGACGACATACTCAATTCGTAGAGAAGAAGATGCGGCGAAATTCTCCACGATCGACCGGGCCGACTCCGCGGGATCGTTGTCTGCTACGATCGCCGAGAATGTGAATTGATCTCGAGTTTGCTGGGTGGCAAGATCCTGAAGGAGACGCCTGAGCAAAGCAGGCCTCTGAAGGGTGCAAATGCAAATGTTGATATGAGGAACTGAGATCATGATTGTTAATCGTCCGAGGGCAAATCGAACGGCGCAATAGTCGATGTCGCCGGGTGCATTGGACTTGCGCTAGACCATAAATTATTCGCATACCGCGCACGAAACATAGCTCTGGCGGGAGATTATCCCGTTCGACGAGTGCTCATCAGGGTGGCGCGTAAGTGGTATTGCTAATCCTTGCCAATAAAACGTGAAAGCGATTACTGAGCAGAAACGAACACTCGCGTTTACGCTCGGGATGCGTCATCAATTCGACGTTCGCAGTAAGGGCGAGCTGGAACACCACTTCGAGGTGGTTGCGCCGGAGGCAGTCGCCGAGGCAATAAAAGCAATCAGACAGGCGATGGCGGGCCTCAAGACGACGGTCGACCCAACGACGGTATGCACGGTTGACTGCGCCCTTCTCGCTGGGCGAGAATGAAAAACTTCGGCGCACCTTTGCTCCTTCTGGAAGAATCCCGTCTAAGAGCATATTAGTACAAAGGTGCATGTGTTGATGGCCGTCAAAATGCGATGGTGGCTTGCCGTATAGCCTGATGAACTCCTCGAACTGCGCTTCAAAGAGATAACGGAACTGCCGCCGAAGAAAGGGATGGTAGACGAGCAGGGTGTATTTACTGGACCGCAGGAACCGTGCAATGCGGCGGTGGTATTGATGCAAAAATGGGTATTTGCTCAAATCACCAGTAAACTCCTGGGTAAAATTCAGGTGCAATCCGACATTAAAACCGCACTGTTTTGACAAGTCGGCCGCACGCTTGGAGTCGTTCATGAAGACCATTGCGCTCACCGAAGTGATGCGGCCCTTTTCATAACAGGCCAGCGCGGCGTCAGTCGCTGTTGGCCAGCCACCCCAATCATCAGCATTTACGATCAGCATCCTCTAATTTCAGAAGGAAACTGCCACAGCAGTCCTATTTTGCGGAGGGCACACTTGCACGGTGCAGATGCCAGGGAAGCAACTGTCGCAATCGCGTCATTTGTTCCTCACGGTGAAAGGTTCTGAGCTCAGGGGACACTGGCCGAGGCATCCGGGTCAGTGCGCTCCAAAGGTATCCTAACTGAAACCATAATCCTCCCAGAATCCACGGACGCTCGCGCATCTGAAAGAATCCTCGCAGCAACTCCCAAAGTGGGTGCCCCCCGACGTAATAGGCTTTGCATCCATAATGGAACCGTGTTCCGAGCGCGCCGTGGGTTCCAGTGCCTAATTTACGATGATGAAGGGATACTTTTTCCGGGAATGTGCGAGTTTCCCAACCCTTCATCCGCGCCGTGGTCACAGCAATCCAGTCAATGGCGCCCCCTTTGATCGGGACGTAGCCGCCGACCTGCTCGAAACATTCGCGGCGAAACAACTGGCAGGCGCCGGAAACATGTTCCAACTGCGCAAAGCGATGAGCGTAAGTGTGTGTGCTCAACTCGTTTGGATTCTCAACAAACGGTGTTCCTGCGACACCCAGCCGGGGTGCGGCGGCGAACTTTGACAGCAAAAACTCAAAGTATTCGTGATCGAATGTGATGTCGGCGTCAAGATTTCCGATCACCTGATAGTCCAATCCGGATTCTCGTATCCTGTCATGACCCGCATTAAAGGCATGGGCCTTGGCGGCGAATTGGCGGTCCCGGTGTTCGGGCATGCGGAGCAATTCAATCCATGAATACTGTGCCATGTAACGCTTGACGATCTCATCGGTTCCATCTGTGGAACCGTCACTCACAATTACCCATTTTCCCGGCCGCACGGTCTGAGAGATGACACTCTGAATCGTATTCTCAAGGTAGGCCTTTTCATTGCGCGCTGGGGTTACCAGCACGTATGTGAGTGATCTCCCATCAAGCAGGGTCACTCGCCCACGTGGTTCTTTCAGGTCTGAGGCTGCGAGAGAATCTTTATTCATGGCGCAAAGGCCAACGAGGAGTGGGCTTGAGGCTTGGGGGCGCTTTCCAACTGGAACAGAAGATGGGCTAAGGCCTTGAACATGGTTGCCTGTCCCCAGTGGAAGTATGGTGTGCGAGCCAAAATCATGGGATATTGACGGTAATAGAAGCACCCGCTGCCGTCCTGCATGTGATGAATGGTCCATTCGGCAATCTTTTGAGCCCAGGAAATCGCTTCGGAGTCATAATCACTGAACAATGCGAATGTGTCGATGGCCTGCGCAGCGCATTGGATGTCCACAGGATAGGTCCGGTTGTGATAATACCGGGGTTTTCCTGTGTCTTCGAAGAACACCTTCTTGAAGTAGGCGTAGCCCTTATCGAGTGAGGGGCGAAAATCCGTGTCCTCCGTGCATTGGATATAACGCTTAAGACTATCGAGGTTGTAACCGGTGTGGAAATTGTCTATCCAATGGTGCATGGGATCCTCCCCATACCACCAGGAACCGTCAGGCCTTTGGCGAGTGCAGCTGTAAATGACCGCTTGACGGGCCACATCGAGGTATTCTGGGTTCTTGGTGTGTTTCCATGTTCGGGCCAACATGCCGGCTCCCAGAAGATTGGAGTTGTGAATTGAGCTCTGCTTCACACCGGTGTAGCTCAAGCAGATGCCGGTGGAGGTTTTTTCCTGTGGCAAGGTGAGGATCCATCGGCAAATGCTCTTGGCTATTTCCAGGAACTGACAATCATGGGTGTGTTCATAGGCCTCAAGAAAGGCCTGTCCAATTAAACCGGACCATACAATGGTCGGGGTGTGCGCCTTCATGCGTCCCCCCCGTGTGGTAAAATCAAAATGGTTGCCCCAGCTATGGCCCGTCTGGTCCAATTCACGGTTTCGATCGAGCCAATCCAAACAAGCATAGGCCTTTTCCTTATACTCCGCGCTGCCTAGAACTTTGTAGAGGAGAAGATACCCCCAGGCCATAAAGCCACGGCCTTTTGTGGATTCCAGGGGAACAACGCCAACAAGAGGACGGACGTTGATTGGACACTTCCAAATGAGCTGCTGCAGGATTCGCTCAGCGAAAACATTGCCGAATGTCAACGGCCTTAGGAAAGAAGTTAAACCATCACCCGGATCATAACCTTTGTAGGAACGATCCTCAACCCATTTCTGAACGGCAAACAAGCTTCTCTTCAGTGAGTCGTTAACATTTCCCATAAAAGAGCATTGCGCTTGACTCCATCAGTATGAGCCTCCGCGAGGTTAAAACCGCTAATCACCTTCCATCCACTTGGGAAGGACACGCTGGCTTTTATTCAGCACGGTCGTAACCGTCGGTTTGCCGCCCGCCAGGGAGGCTGCGGCGCGTTTGATGGTGTCGCGATTGGTTTTGTCGGCCTCTGCTACGAAGAGGACCATGTCCATCAGGTGGGCCAGACGAGGCGTGACGCTGGCTTGCATCATGGGGGGCAGGTCAAAAATGATATAATCGTAATCACTGGCCATAAGTTTCGGAATCATGTTCTGGAATTTCCGAGGGGCCAGGCCGCTCGATTGCCCGCCAGCATCCGGTCCTCGCGCGGCGTAGAGATTGTCCCGAACAAAAGCGGTCTGTCGAGTATCCTTATCCAAGGCATCCGCCAATCCGCATCCCGGTTGTCCCTGATAGAAGGGATGCGCCGCGCCTTGGGACAGATTCATATCGACGAGCAGGACGTTGCCGTCTCCCGTTTCGGAAAGGGTGGATGCCAGCGCTGTGGCAATCGTGGTGACGCCTGCTCCTTTGTGGCCGCTGGTCACTGCCAGAAGTTTGGGCTTATGGAGATCCCCCTCGAAATGCATGACCACGCGGTCTCGCAAGGCCTCAAAGTGGGCGCGGAGGGGGTGGGACGACGACCAGAGCGCTGGGGCATTGTGAGACGTGGGAATCGTCACGGCAAATTGCGAATCGCCAGTCTCGGAGTTTGGAACTGCGTTCTCTGGGGTGTTATTCCTGATTCCGGACACTTCTTTTCTGTCTTGAGTCTGTTGAGAGGCATTCCCGGCTTCACGGTGACCAGCAAAGGAAGGCGCGGGAAGTTGTTTGTGGGTTGGAGTGACATTCAGCTTGCCGTGACCATTCATGGAGACACGGGGAATGGTCATGTAGAGAGGCAGGTTGAGGCGTTTCTCCAAATCGACGGGCCGCTTGATACGGGGATCCAGCCAGATTTCAAGGAGGAACGCCAGAGCAATTCCAGCCAGGACGCCGCCCGCCAGAGCAATGCCTAACATTTTGAAAAGCTGTTGAGTATCCTTGCCCAGGCCGCTTGCCTCCTGGACCACACTGATGTTGGCGGTTCTTCCGGAGCCCAGGCTTTCGTCCATGCGCGCCTGTTCCAGTTTGGCGACGAAATAATTGTAGCTGGATTGGTCCACATTATACTTTCGTTCCAATTGACGAATTGTGGCCTCGGCATCATCGATTGCCCTGGCCTCCGCCCGGATTCGTTTCAATTGATCATTGAGGAAGGCCACCTTGGCCATCAGCGCCTGAACGCGGGCCCTTTCGCTGGCCGGATCCAGAGTCGTTCCCTGGCTTCGCTCTTCGTTTCTGGCCATCATGCTGAGCGCAACCAGGGCAGGATTATCCTGAGCCATCTGGTCCTTGATGCGAGTTGTGTCGGCGATTTGAGTTCTGACTTGCTGCAATTGGGGGTTGGAATCGGTGTATTTTGAGAGCATCTCAATTTCACGGTTCTTAAGGGAGTCCAGCAGAGCGCACAAGCCACGGTAGCGGTTAAGGGTTTCAGCCGAGAGCGGCTGCGAGGCCTGCGTTTGGCTGTTGGTTGAGGCGATGGGGTCGATTTGACCAACGACTGCCCTGCGCTCGGCCAGCTCGGCCTCAGCGCTATTGAGTTCCCCCATGACCTTGCCAATCTGTTCCACATAGATCTTTCGGGCGTCGTCGACGGATACCAGGCCGGCTTTTTCCTTTGCCTGACGGAGGGCCGCCTCGGTCTCGTTCAACCGATTGCGGAGGTTATCGGTCTGTTTGGTGAGAAAATCGTCATAAAGACCCAAAGCCCGGTGGATCTCATCGTGCTTCTTGCGGTATACACTCACGACAGTCTGGAGGACGACCTGGGCAACCTCGGGATCCGGGTGGTTGTACAACAACCGTATTACATTGCTTTTCCGGGGGACATCCACCCTCAAACCTTGGCGTACCATCGATGCGGCCTCTCCAGCATTGGTTCTTCCTTTGCCAAGGATCCTTTCCGGTGTGAGCAACTCAACCACCTCTCGGGCCACATCGTGACTCGTCATGATATCGATTTCCGAGTTGATAATATTTTCCCCTCGGGAATCCGGTGTTTTGAGCTGGGCGTCGGCTTCGGAAGGATTCAGCGCCTTGGACTCCATGATGTAACGGACCATCAGCCGGGCTTCAGAAATATAAGGAGGCTTGACCAGGAGGTACATCAAAACCGCGGCGAGTATTCCCAGACTGGAGAAGAAGAGAATCAGTTTCTTGCGACGAAACAGAACGAAAAGCACATCGTTCAGATTCATGCCGGGAGCCGATGATGGCACTGTATTGATTTGAGGTGACATAACGAGCCGATCTTCTTTTCGCGCCTATCGTCGCGAAAACACTTGTTTTCCCATGGAAAACAAAAATCTTTTACGGGACGGAAAATCCAACCTTTCTGATCATCAAGAATGGGCTGTTTTCCGGAGTGGCCGCAACCCAACAAGACCCGTTGCCTCTTCAGGATGGATACGGATGCTCAATCGAGGTGACGGTAGAGCAGGAATCCCAGCCAGCGGTTGCACAACGGGGGTAGAATTCGAAACAGGTGGTTATGCCAGCCTGCGACCTGATCGCGGCTCTGGATAAATCGTCTTTGCCCGATATCCCAACGCAGGTATTGTATTGGGTACTCCTGCGTTCCCCATCCCAGTTTAAAGCGTCTCAGGCCTTCATGACCGAGAGAAGTGCGGCCAAACTCCAAAACTTGACAGCCGTCCCGGGCTAAACGTTCGATGCCCCGCCACATGACCAGGTTGTTGGGACGAAAACCTTGAAAGGCAGGATCCGAGGCGCCAAATTTGTAGACCGCATGATTGCGATGCCTCAAAAAAACCGCGCCGGCAATCGCCCTTTTCCCGATCCGAGCCAGGATCACGAGTCCATGCTCCGTTGCGATCAGTTCACGATGCAGGTTCTGGAAGAAAGACCACGGTTGGGCCGGCAATCCATGCTTGCGACGAGTGATTTCATGCAGCCGGTAATATTCCCGCAGTCCCTGTTCCTTGTCGGCGACCTCAGTCTCAATTCCTTCGCGTTCCGCTTTCCGAATGCCCCGGCGGACCGCGCTGTCGCATGCGGCGAACAACTGGTCAACGGGCTGGTTCAAGACCAGACGATGACCATAATAACGAATCGACGGCCGGCATCCCTCCAGAAGATCCGTGCCGCCCCGGCATTCGAAATGGCGCCAGCCGCGTTTCTCTCCAAGATGCGTGGCTTCTGAGAAAAGGCTGGAGAAGGAGAACGCATCATCAACGAGCGGAGGACATTCATCGGCAAATGGCAGGCTTACCCCCCGACGGCCAGTGAGCGGGCTGTGGATTTCCATGAGGGGCAGAACCTGGGGACGATGGGAGATGCCATCTGTGGAATAGTCACCCTCGGCAGCACTCAAACACAGAACCATGAGACGGTGCCGGTAGGTTTCGTTGACTAGTCTCGCCCATCCGTTCGAGTGAAAGATTGTGGATCTGGAGTGTTGAGCCACCAGGCTGCTGTATAATGGCCACTCTGGAGACTCCAGGAATTGGGGGCGAGTCTCCACCCCAGAGAGGGGACTCGTTGCATCAAAAGCTCGACTCACGGGGACAATCGGCTTAGATATAGAAACTGGCATGGTTCAGTTCCGTTGTCGGGATGGGGTTGGGCGAACGGACTCGCGAGTCATGCGGCGCGCCCGTCTTCGGGCGCAGCAACGCCGATGAGACAGACCGGGACGGGGAATACCACGGCTGTCGTCACGGGTGGATGTTGCTGCGCCTGAAGACGGGCGCACATCGATTCTCGAATGCCTCTGTTTGGATCTTGAGCCCCCTCGGGACTGATCCCTTTGTGCCGTTCTCTCTGAAGGAAAACTAAGAGAGAACAAGGACGGTTTCTGATGGAGCAAGCCGTTGTTCAATGCAAAATTCCTCAGACGTTCGTTACTGCAATCCGGCAACCAGAACACTAGCGACTTGATCAATTTGCTCGGCCTGGAGCTCGGGATACATAGGCAGGGAGAGAAACTCCCGCGCGCACTTTTCCGCGATGGGAAAGGCGCCTTCCGCGATGCCTAAGGCGCGATACGCCTCCTGCGCATGCAGCGGCACCGGATAGTGAATTCCGCAGCCGATGCCATGATGGTTCATATGATCCAGTAACTGATCGCGACGAGGAGTTCGAACGGCGTAGACATGATAGACATGACGCCCGTAGGGGGCCTCAAACGGCAAAATCAGGCCCGAAAATCCCGAAAGCCGCTGGAAATACTCTTGTGCGTGCCGCCTGCGGCGCTCGTTGGCTTGATTCAGATTCCGCAGTTTAATGCTGAGAATGGCTCCCTGGATGCCATCCATGCGAGCATTCCAGCCGACATATTGATGATAATACTTCTTGCGCTGACCATGGTCGCGCAAGATACGGATCTTGGCCGCCACCTGGTCGTCGTTTGTCACAACCGCGCCAGCCTCGCCGAAAGCCCCCAGGTTTTTGCCGGGATAGAAACTGAAGCACCCCGCGCCTCCCATGCTGCCAGCCTTGCGTCCTTTGTACTCGGCTCCATGCGCTTGGCAGGCATCCTCAATCACCAGCAAGTGGTGACGCCGGGCAAACTCAAGGATGGGGTCCATGTCGGCCGTCTGACCGAACAGGTGCACGGGAATGATGGCTTTCGTCCGGGGAGTGACGGCGCCAGCCAGGAGGGCTGGATTCATGGTATAAGTTCTCTCATCAATGTCGACGAACACCGGTCGGGCGCCGCACAAACTGATGGCCTCCGCCGTGGCGATGAAAGTGTTGGGCACGGTGACGACCTCGTCTCCTTCTCCCACGCCGTGAGCGAGCAAGGCTAGCCAGAGGGCGTCCGTGCCGTTGCCGACACCAATCGCATGACGCACCTGACAATAGCGGGCGAACTCCTCTTCAAACCGCGCCACGAATGGGCCACCGGCAAACGCGCTCTGATCGATCACCTCACCAATGGCCGATAGAATTTCAGACCGGATGGGTTGGTGGTGCGCCAGAAGATCAAGAAAAGGAACGTTCATAAGCAACCATATTAGTTCACAAAATAGGTTCGGGATGCGGAGGACGGGCGAAATCCACGGTTCCAACTCGTATTAAGCCTAGCCTTATTAGCATTGATTCGGGTCGATTGGCGCTAATTCGCGGTTCGATTTTTTCGGAGCATGTTATGTGCGGTTTTGGGTTGTTTTCTCCGCGGTTTTCGGGGCAGACTTCGTCCCCGTCAATTCGCGGCTGCTTTTTCCGCGACGCAACTCCTTTGTCTGGTCCGGATTCCCGCTCACGGGATCGGTGTGGAGGTTTTGCGCCCTCCACTGTGCGCGACGGGGATTGAAGGAACAGAGCCAGGAAGCGGTGGAACTCCTGCAAATGTGAGCGCAAGACTCCAAACCGTGAACCGGTTGGCTCCTCAAGCAACCATATTGTTTCCCCGTTATTCCGCGCTTGCGCGCGGTGTTGCTACCGAACTAAAAATGGTTCGAGCTTTCTCTCCGGAGGAATGTCCGGATGAGAGATAGGCTCGCTCATATCGGCCTCGCGCCTTTCGGCGTCTTTCTTCTGCATGCGAATCAACCGAGCCGGATTACCCGCGACGACCGCGAAAGGTGGCACATCTTTCGTGACCACACTTCCGGCCCCGATCAAGGCATGTTCTCCGATGGTAACGCCACAAAGGATCGTCGCACTGGAACCGATCGATGCTCCTCGCTTGATCACCGTGGGAACACAGGTCCAATCCTCCTCCGTCTGAAGCGCGCCATTCCCCGCGGTCGCCCGCGGATACAAGTCATTGATGAAGGTCACATTATGGCCAACAAAAACCTCGTCCTCTATGCGGACTCCGTCGCAGATGAACGTATGGCTGGAGATCTTGCACCGATTGCCAATCCTGGCCCCTCGCTGGATTTCTACAAAGGTTCCGATCTTAACCCCATCGCCGATCTCACATCCATAAAGGTTGACGAAGGCGTGCATAACGACGCCTCTCCCCAATTTGACGTCAGGGGCAATCCGCAGCGTGGTATTCATTCGTTCATTCATACAGTGACCAGCCTCTGTTTGGAGGGTTGTCCGTTTCCACCTGTTGTCACAGGGGTAATCCCGGGAGTGGGGCATAAATCCACTGAGGCCCCCCAGTTCTTTAGCGACAGCGAGGAGGCCTCCAGGATTCTGACCAATTCCATTCCTTGGACCCCATTCGAAATGGGTTCAGTCCCGTTAATAATGCAGTCGAGGAAATGCTGGCACTCCACCTTCAAAGGTTCCTCCTGCTTGATGAAAGGGATATAGCTGTCGCCGTAATGATAAGAGTAATGAAACTCGGCAAACGTGTCGTAGTGGGGCGGAGTCTCGACGCGAACGTCGTAGATCTTGATCTTTTCGAGCGGTTGGACGTCATCGTAGACGATCATTCTCTTGGATCCGACGATGGTCATCTCACGCACCTTTCGCGGATCCAGCCAGCTGTTTTGAATGATGGCGAACTGTTTCTTTCGAAAAGTGAGGGTCATGCTCACCACGTCCTCGATGCCCTCGGTCACGTTGGCGTTGCCTCGGCAGTTGACGCTGTGAGGGAACTCCTCCATGATATACAGAATGATCGAGATGTCATGTGGAGCCAAGTCCCAGGCGACATTAATATCTTTTTGAAAGAGTCCCAGGTTCAGGCGCCGCGAGCTGATGTAGCGGATGTCACCCAGATCGCCCGCGTCTACAATGTCTTTGATTTTTCTCACGGGCGAGGAATAGAGAAAGGTGTGTCCCACCATGAGCACCAAATCCTTCGACCGCGCCAACTCGATTAAATCCCGGCATTCCTGAACCGAACGGGCCATCGGTTTCTCGATGAACACATGCTTGCCCGACTCCAGGCATTTTCTGGCCATCGAATAATGTTGAGCGACGGATGTGGCGATGACCACCGCCTGAAGATCATCGTCCTTCAGCATTTCCTCGTAGTCCAGGTGCCCTTGAACATCCGGGTAGAGTCCTTTGAGGTGTTTCAGACGCTGCGGATTGATGTCGCACATAGCCCGCACCCTGCAATCAGACAAGGACTTATAGTTCCGGATCAAGTTTGGGCCCCAATAGCCGCAACCGACGACTCCAACATTAACATGGTTTCTCATTGGCACCTCCCTCTCGGCTCTCCTTCATAAGTCCAGTTCAACTTCCGATGTTCCGACTTATGAATGGAAAGAACCTTAAATTGTTTTTTGCCGTTCCGTCTGATCGAACGTTTCCATCGATTGACGATAAGATCCACCAATTGGCTTAAGACTGTGAGAGGCGTCATGGCCAAAATCTTCAAGTCCATGGCTGGACTGAGGTGGCGGCAGTAATAGATGTCCAGATCGACCATTTCACGAAAAGTCGTCCGGTTCTTGCCTGAGACCTGCCAAAGTCCGGTCAGCCCCGGTGCGGCGTTGAACCGCTCGTAATCAAATGGAGTAAGGTGGATGAACTCGTAGGTCGTGCACGGACGCGGACCCACGAGGCTCATTTCCCCTCGAAGTACATTAATGAGTTGGGGAAGTTCATCCAGGCCAGTCGCGCGAAGCCATCGGCCCCCCGGGATAACGCGCGGATCACCGTCGTTATCGAGCTTGGTCATGGATCGGTCCGAATGAATGAGTTCCTGCATCAAGTGCTGGTGCGCCGCATGATCAGCATCGACTTTCATGCTGCGAAACTTCAGGCACCTGAACGGCTTGGCGTTCATCCCGGTTCGATCCTGTCGGAACAGCAGCGGACCCCGGGAAACCACCTTGATGTAAACGGAAACAAGAATGGCCACGAACACCAAGACCGGTGAAAAAATGAAAATTGTGGTGAGATCAAGCCATCGCTTCCATCGTGGCACACCACAAACCTCCACCCCGTTTTGAGACTGACTTCTAGTTTCCCTCGTTACCCCTTGCCTCATTGGTTATTCCCCCCCAACCAAGATTCCCTCCCCACCCGAATTCCAAACCGAATGGCCCTCCCCCCGCTCACAGAGAAACCCCATTCTCTGTCCGTGCCCTGTGGCACAGGTCATTTGGAACTTCTGGGGACGCCTTCCTCTTCTCTGGGCACTGGAGCATAAACGCTCACGTACACAGACAAAAGTTAGACTTTACTCCACTCCCTTCTTGTGAAAATGTTCGATTTCCCCGCTTCAGTTTATCATTACATCAAACTGACAATACCACCTTCTCCAACGACACAACTTAACGGGTAATTTTTTTCTGTCAACAAAGTTATACAAAAAAAATCACATTTCAGTAATTATAATAAAAATAATAACAATAAGTGATTTATAGAGCGAAGAATACTCCCTACCCAACGCAAGGAAAATGCAACAAACAACCTTGATCCTCCTCTGTAAGGATCTCAAAAAAACACCCCTTGCGCCGGGCTCTGTCTCTCGACCTCACTGCTTGCGGAGCGGGATGGGATCTCCGGATGGCGCCATCCAGCGTTTCCACGCGATCAGGTTACTGGAGGTATTGCCAGGCTTCACACGGGGAATGATGGAAGTAAGGCAGGTTTGTAGACCTTTTCGCGTTATCCAACCGAATCACCCATCCCTTAAGTGCTGTTTCCGCATTATACGGAGTAAACCCAATTTTCTCAGAAACCGTATAACGGTGACTGAACTGGGTTAACTGAATATGTATAAGATAATTAGCAGCACTTGTGCCAGAATTCGAACTGTTTTTGCATCTCATTCATGAGGAATGCAATGCAAAATATCACCAGAAAGGCAGTCCAGGGAAGAGTGTAAAGTTTTTCTACGTTTTGAGGGGGAACATCTCGATTGATTCTGCCCTATTTAAAAAAACCACTGATGGTCAACGAGATCGATGAAGGGGGAGCTCTTAAGAAAATGTCAGGATTTCCGACACTTAAGTGGTCGGAACCATTGCCATTTCCTCTTCATCAGGGGCGCCAGTTCAGGATTTGTTTGTCCTCCAGCAGGCGAGAACGCAGATTGCTGTAATCGACTTCCTGGATTGGCTTGTTGTTGTTGATGGCCAAGACTGCTGCGGTGGCGGCGGATTGACCCAAAATCATGCCAATGCTCATTCCAGGACCAATTGGGAATCCGGAAGAACCGATAGCCGTCGGATTGTGCCGCGATCGTCCTTGAACGAGAGTGTTGCCCTCCAGCCTCCATCGGTCCTTTCAACTCGCGGCGGACCCATGAGGCTCGGATGGTCGATGGTCTTGATCCCGAGGGCCGCCAACGAAAACGCGGGTTCTAATCTGGAGCGTTGAGCGTAGTAAATCTCCATCAACAATTCTCGTGCGAGCCAGCTTGGATCTCGTTTGAAGGATTCGGTCCCGGTCGAAGCCGAACTGAATTGGACCCACCCCCATCGTTCGGGGCGGTGCATATCAATGGCCCCCTGGGGTGACCACACCCAGTTGTCTTCCGGATGAGCCTCCCGAGGGACCTTGCGGTAGGCGCCATGGAGGATTTCAACCAGCCATTCCACGCGGGAGAAATTGAGACGCCACTGGTCACCGTCTTTCGGCGGACAGGCGCTGTGGCCGCAATAGCGCGCTAATCCGGACCATGGAATGGCCACTTCGATGGACCATCCGTGATCGGTATCGCAGGGATTATTCAAGGTGCCCTGGACTGCCACCGCAGACTTGAGTCCGGGCAGATTGTCACCGCGATGAACCGGGCCCCCATCCCGATAGGGCCGCTCCAGGGTCAGTTCCCAGATGGTATTGAGGGCGTTGAGTTCGAACTCGTAATAATTGTGATTATCTCCGTCTGGATCGATAAAGATCTCGAAGTCGTTATCATTGAAAATAATCGAGTTCTTTTGGGTTAAAGCCGCCCAAACATGGGGTTCCTCGAGAAACGCCCCGATATAGAGATACTCCTGGTCCCACAGGAGCTTAGCTCGAGTCAGGAATCGTGGCGCCGGCTTGCGATGCCCCTCGATATCGACGAAATACTCAGTCCAAGGCGCACATTCCCAGGTCGGTTTGTCCAACCGGCCATTAATCTCCAACGGTGTGGATGCGCGATAGCATACATAATTCCTGGGATGAGAAACCGGAGGCGCATACCCGACGGGTGTGGGCTGGATGTTTCGGTAGGAATCGGTAACATTCTCCGCATAGACAGGGGTGTTGTCTGGATATTGAATGCCAGGAAAAACCAGGTCGGTGCGCTGATAACTCGCAGCATAGATGCGGCACGCGGCAGAGGAAGAGTCCGCGCGCCTCGCCAAGTCATTGAACCAGGTTAAATCGTAGGGGGTCTGCTCACTCGCGCTCAGGAAGTGCCAGTGTCCGTGGTCCCACACTTCCACCCAGGTATGGCCTGGTGTTAGGTCGGACCAGGCTCTTGTCCGCACCAGTCGGGCGGGTATCCCTACCGCGCGGCAGGCGTTGGCCAGGAGTATGGCCAAGCTGGTGGGGGACGCCCACCCAGCTTCAATGCTTTCCCGGGGACTCATCATGTCCGAGGGACAACGCTCGGGATGAAGCCTGACCCGCAACTGGTCGAATACGATCAGGTTAAGACTTTGGACCGCATCCTGAATGGAGGCGCTGCGCCGGGCCAGTTCCGCGAAGCGTGCGAAAAAGTCAGGCCTCCACACATCCCGGTTTTCCGCGATCTGGCAGTAAGGCAAGACGGCATTCAAGAATACGGTTTCCGGCACCACCATGCTGCAGGGCACCTCCGTTCGGACTCTGAAGGCGTAATCCAGATTTTGGAGAAGAAAATCGGCCGATAAAGTGGCCAAATCCCTCGCCGGCATGTGGGCAAGAAGAAATCCGAGGGCGCTGCGTTGTGACACCGGGGTGCGGTCGATTGCGGATCTCCATTCGTCGGCATTGGCTCCGGCTTGATTCAGGGCGACACGACAGGCCGCCTGGCATCCTGGCGGCAGAAGGTCGATTTTGGCGGACATATTCATAACTCACATTTGACATCGAACTCAGACTCAAGCCGATCCGCATCGCCAGTTTCATGCGGCGATTCAGAATTGCCATCTCCGGGCCTGATCACACTTTACCCAACGAGGGAAGGATCCGAGGTTTTCGGCCGGCGGCCAGCCCTGAAGTGCGGCGTGACCGGCGCTGAGGCCTCGCCCTGTTAAGCGAACAAGGAAGACAGGTTGTCCGACGCTGACAGGATTTTCCCGCCTTCGTAGGTTTGGTGATACTTGCCGGCGCCGAAACGTTGCAGACGATAGAGGGTCGCAAAACAGAAACTCGGCGCCGCCCCCCCTTGTCCGCCCACCAATTCGCCGCCCCGTCGCACGTTGTCCTGCATCCAGGCCGGAAGGGTAAGATGATAGGGATTTCGCCGGACTTCTTCCACATGACAGGAAAGCCCGGCGATCAAGTCGGCAACGTCCTCCACAGAGGATTCGATCATGAGATTCGGAGAATTCATCGCCCCCCAGAACTCCGTTTCCACGACCCAACACTCGAAGCTCGAGGGCTGCCGCATCAAGGCATCACTCACCAGGAAATGAGTCCCAATGTGAGTGCTGTTCCAGTCTTCGGCGTGCGGCATGAAGATGATCCGCGGGCGGTGCTCCTGCAAAATGCCGCTGATGACTTCGACGGCGGAGGCCCAATGATCGGGCTGTTGCTGGCGAGTTTTGGGATTGATCTTCTCGAGACCATTGGGAATCGTCGGAATGAGACCGAATCCCAGAAACTGGCAGGCGGCTTGAAGTTCCATCCAACGTCCGGCCTGACGCTCTTTTTTGCTGCCCTGGGTGACGGCAACGTTGGTGACATTCCAGCGCAACTCGCGGCGTAAGCGCAAAGCCAGAGCGCCAATGATACACTCGTCATCCGGGTGCGGAGAAAAGACCAGCACGGCGGGGGCATCTGGCGCAAGCGCTGGCATGGATAAAGGCTCGAATCCCCCCAAGGGCAGGGATTGGCCCAACTTTGCCAGACGGGGGTATTCCGAAACCAGGGAGCGATAGGGATGATTCATAAGTCAGGATTAAAGGACAGGGAGGCTCGCTGCGGCAATGGCTTGGCCATGGCGTTTGTCGCGCTCGCTCGGCGTGTGAAAGGCGATCCGATTGGCCAGATCGGGAAACTCGGTCTTCAGTACTGTTTGGGCTTGATCCAGGATGATTGATCCCCCAGGACCCGTCGTGACCCGGCCCAGCAACAGCACATTGCGGATATCATAGAAGTCGGCGTAATGCGCCACGCCATAACCCAGATAGACCCCGATCGTGTGATAAATCGCCGCCGCCCGCGAATCGTCGGACTCCATCAGCTTCTGAACATGTTTCAGTTTCTCGGGCAAAGGCATTTGGGGATCGACCTCGATGCCGGCCGGCTTGAGAAGCCGTCCCACACACTGCTGGGAGAAATACTGCACTCCACAGCCGTAATCCCCCGACCACTCGTCCACGGGCGCGTCGTGGCGATAATCAACGGGTGCAAAGGCTAGTTCATTGAGCCAGGAAGTGATGTTTCCTTCACCGGTGACATAACCCGCCGCCTGGCTCGATCCCAAGGCCACCCCGAGAACCGAGTTGGCATTCAGGGACATGGCACCCGCTAAAGCGGTTACTTCGCCGTCATTGACCACTTCAAACGGCACGTTGTTCCAGGCCTTCTTGAGTTCCCAAAAAATCGTCTTCACCCGCGAATCGAACAGGTTGGCGGGCACGCCTCGGAAGAGGGAGGCCACCTGCACCCGGTTGTTTACATACACGCCAGCGGCGCTTCCCCCGATGGCATCGACCCGCGGCATATGGGACGCCGCGCTTTTCAACATGGCCATCAATTGGTCATAATGCCATTGCGGATCGGTTTGTTTTACCGGATCCCAAGGGACTTCTTCGCTGAAAACCACCTCGCCGTTCACCACCGCAGCCGCTTTCCGGTCACTGGCGCCTAAGTCGAATCCGATCCGATAACCTTCCAGATGTCGCCCCAGGGGACGAGTGGCCTCCCGTGCGGGAGGCAGCGCCTCGCTGGAGATCCGCACCACCTCGAATGGCCGCTCGTAAACCCGGCGCCCCATCAGGTCGGCATCGAATTGGCCTGTCGGCTGGTCGTGAAAATGATCCTGCAGCCTCTTGGCCAGGCTTTCCGGGCCCTTGAAGTAAATCCGACAAGCCCCGCGCGACCACAGGAGAAACTTAATCCAACGTTCCAGGTGAGCGAAATTATACCCCGCATGTTCGGAATTCTCCGGGAACATCTCGGTGTGAAAATGAAATGTTGAACCATCCGCTTGCTCGAGGGCGACATTCACGGGAACAGGAGAGGCCGCCGAGGCCCGCAGACAGCGTTTGAATTCCCGAGTGGATAAGGATCCCGGTTGGAACGTCGGATCGAGAGACGGAACGACTTTGGGCTGCGCTTTGAAAAACTGACCGACTGAATTCATGAGCACTTTTTCCATAGGTTACATCAAGTAGTCCAGAGCTGCTTCCAATTCTGTGTCACAGCCTGTTTGGCGGCAAGGAGAATGTTCAAAGCCCCGTGAAAGAACTTCCGATGACCAGCGATTGTGCTACTGTTTGGCCTTGTCTATGACAAAGAGTGTCCTGGTGGTTGTCGAATCCGGCTTTGAAGAGATTGAACTTGTCACCCCGGTGGATCTGCTTAGGCGAGCAGGGGCGGCGGTGACCTTGGCCTCCCTCACCGGAAGCACGCTTGTGACGGGGCGATGCCAGATGACGCTTCAAGTCGAGATCGCTCCGGTTGAAATCGATGCGGCTCAGTATGACCTGCTGTTTTTGCCTGGAGGTCCGGGAGTCAAGCTTATGCGCGCGGATGGGCGTCCTGCCCGATGGGCGGCGGAGTTCGTCGCCTCAGGGAAGCCGATCGCCGCCCTATGCGCGGCCCCCTTGATTCTGCTCGATGCGGGGCTTCTGAGGGGCAGGAGGTTTACCGCGCATTTCTCGACCGAGTCTGATCTCCCTGGCGCCCAGCGCAATGAGGCGGTGGTTGAGGACGGTTTGTTGATCACATCGCGCGGAGCCGGGACGGCCCTCGAATTTGGATTGGTCTTGGTGCGACGGTTGTTTGGAGAAGAAAAAGCGCAAGAAATCAGACGAGCCATCATGGCCTGAAGTTCATTCTCGTCAAGCGTTGGGCGACGGCGAACACAGCCTTGACACTTGCTGGATCAACTTGGCGACTTCATAGGGTTTTTGGATAAAACCGGCCAAGCCATAGCCTGCGAAACGTTCGTTGAGTTCGTGTTCGTCAAAACCGCTGGCCAATAGTACCCGAATTTCAGGCCGAATGCGGCGCAGTTCGGAATAAGCCCGCATACCGTCCATCTTGGGCATGGTGAGATCCAGGATGACGCAGGAGATCTCCCGGGACTTCTTTTGGAAAATGGCGATCGCCTCTTCACCATCGGCGGCGCAAAGCACTTGCAGTCCTTGGCGACTCAGGATCCGGGCCGCAAGCATGCGAACGGGTTCCTCGTCGTCGACGATCAGCACAGTGCCGGAAGCCTGTGCCGGTAGGGGGGAAGGCGAGGCCCCCGGCTGGTGGTTCGAGGATTCGGGACAGGCGGTTTCAGTGATATTCGCGGGAAACAAGACCTGGATGGTTGTGCCGCGTCCGACCACGCTAGAGACCAGGATGCAACCTTTATGGCCTCGGACGGCGCCGAGAACCGCCGACAAACCCAGGCCCCGTCCGGTGAACTTAGTGGTAAAGAATGGATCAAAGAGCCGTTGTTGCACCGATTCGTCCATGCCGCAACCCGTGTCTGAGACCTCAAGAAAAACATAATGGCCCGGAGCCGCCTTTTCCGTCAGCCGGCTTTTGGCCAGAAAGGCCTCATCGCAATCCCGCACGCCTGTGGCGAGGGTGATCGATCCGATCTGGTCGCCGATGGCCTCGGACGCGTTGGTGATGAGGTTCATCACAATCTGCTGCACCTGAGCGGCATCAGCGTGAATGCGCGGCAACGATCGATTCACTTGCAGGTGCAGAGTCGCATTCTTGGAGATGGAAACCTTGAGCAGTTGCGCCATTTCTTCCACCAATTCGGTCAGGTCCAGATCGCGAATGTTGAACTTGCCCCGGCCGGAGTAGGCGAGCATTTGCCGGGTCAGATCGGCGGCCCGGCGGGTTGCCTGCGACGCTTCGCTGAGACTCAAACGGGCCGGGGACAGCTCCGAGGTGTCCATCAGGGCGACTTCAATATTTCCAAGGATCGCGGTGAGCAGGTTGTTGAAATCGTGGGCGATGCCGCCGGCCAGCACTCCCAGACTCTCGAGTTTCTGAGCGTGCAGTAACCTGCGGTCCATCTCCAGGCGTTGTTCCTCCGCCTTCTTGCGTTCGGTCAAGTCGATGGCCAAGCAGAACAACTGGGCAGGGCTCGCGGCGGCACGGAGCACAACATAACTCGTGAACACCGGCACCTGGGAGCCATTTTTCCGTCGAAGCAACCATTCGACCGGCGGATGGGATTCCCCGGTTTCGGCCATGGAGCGGATGACAGACAACACCGCGTTGCGGGTTTCATTCGGGACAACCAAGTCCAGCAGGTTTTTGTCCAGGGCCTCTTCTGCGGTGTAACCGTACAAGGTTGTGCTGGCTTGATTCCAGTAGGTCACGAGTCCCTCCGGACCGAATCCCTGCACTGCCACATTCGGCGTGCTTTCCAGCAGCTTGCGGAACCGGGCCTCGCTGACTTCAAGCGCTTCGGCGGCTCGCTGGCGATCGGCAATGAATCGCGCCTGCTGTGCATTCTGGAATGCCTTGAGGGATAATTCGTTAGCGAAGCAAAACAGAGCCTGAGCGACCTTGATAAATTGCTCGCGCGACATGACCGGCACCTCCGCAAGCGCCTGCTGGAACTGCTCACGATCTGCGCCAATTTCGTCCGCATACTTAAGCATTTGGATGTCGTCTTGGGCCTCATTACGCACCTGTCCAATCAGCCAGTTAGCCACATGTTTACCTCCCACCGAAATGCTGGCTCCCGCATCCCAGAGCCCGCCGCTCAGACAGGTTTGGACAACCGGCCCGGATGGATTGTAGCTTCCCAACACGGCGTCGGACTTATAGCAGTTGGCCAATCCCTTCGGAGTTTTTCGGATGACCTCATTGCAGAGGCGGCAGAAATTGCTTGGCCTCGTGATCGGGGTTCCATCGGGATGCGTAATAATGGAGGCCACGCCCGTCGCATTGGCGAAGGCATCCTGGATGCGTTGGATGTCCTGGATATTGAAAAGATCAGAAAACTGGAAGGAAGATGGATCGTCCAAAGGCTGGGTCAGAGCGAGCACTCGCATCCGCAAAGATTCCTCCACCAGTTTGCGTTCCGTTACATCCCGGAAAACGCTGAGGATTGCCGGTTGGTCGCCGTCGGGATTGAGGAGGGAATTTGTGACCGCAAACCAGACTTCCTTGCCATTCCATAGTCTAAGCTTACGTTCGACGTAACGATCCAGGGTTTTGTTTGCGTAACGATTCAGATACTGCTCCAAGGCGTGCTTTCCCTGCTCCGCTTCGTAGATGGTGGCGAGACTCTGTCCCTCAAGTTCCTCCCGGGATTTGCCCGTCAGCTCACAGAACGCCTGGTTGACCCGCAGCATGATCCCCCGGTGATCCAGCAACCGCAAACCGTCGATCGAGCTTTCCCAAACCAGCCGGAACTGGGCTTCCGATTGTCGCAAGGATCGTTCCTGCTGCCGGTGACTCGACACATCCTGGAACACCAGAACAGCTCCTGTGACGGCGCCCTCGTCGTCCAGAATGGGCGCGGCGCCGTCATCGATGGGCGTCTCGTGTCCTTCGCGGTCAATCAAGATCGTGTGGCTCGGGAGGCTGACCACCGCTTTCTCGCGCAAAGCCCGCGCGATCGCGTCTTCCACCGGCTGGCGGTTCGATTCGCTGATGATCCTGAAGATTTCGCCCAACGGGCGTCCCTGGGCTTGAGCGATTGACCAGCCTGTGAGGGTTTCCGCCACCCGATTCATGAAAGTCACCCGTCCCTCGGGATCGGTCGCAATTACCCCGTCCCCAATGCTTCTCAAGGTGGTGGCATACCGGCGCTCGCTTTGCCGCAGGCGTTCCTCGGCCTGGTGCTTGTAGAGCGCCATCTCGATGACGGACTTGATTTCACGGTCTTCAAAGGGCTTGACAATATAGCCGAACGGTTCCGTGACCTTGGCTCGCTGCAGCGTCGTGTCCTCCGCGTATGCCGTCAGGTAGACCACGGGCAGACGCCAGCGCTGGCGCACCTGATCGGCCACCGCAATCCCGTCCAGGGCTCCTTTGAGCCGGATGTCCATCAACACCAGATCGGGTCGGTGGTTCTCGAGCTCAGCCAGGACATCCTCTCCCCGGCTGAAGACCCCGCTGATTTCATACCCTAATAACGTGAGCCGGTCCCTGATATCGAGGGATACAATGACTTCGTCTTCGACCACCAAAATGCGGGCGGGCTTCATAAAGTTTTCTAGGATTCGGATGGGCGCTGGGGAAACACAATTTGGAACATCGTTCCTCCGTCGTTGCTCACGGTCATTTTTCCGTCCAGCTGGTCGACCAGGCTGCGGACCAGCCGCAAGCCCAGGGTGTCGGTCGTTGACAGACCGAGGTCGGAAGGAAGCCCCCTGCCATTGTCCTCGACTTGCAGCAGGTATTGTTGCTCATTCGGGGCTTGTAATTGAACGGCAATCATGCCGCCCGGCCGGTTCGGGAAGGCGTGCTTCAGGGCGTTCGAAACCAACTCATGGATGATCAAACCGACCGGAATCGCCCGATCCAAGTCCAGGTCAATGTCGACGATCTGCTGTCGCAGGATAATATTGCGCATATCGGAGGCATAAGACCGGGCGATCTGGGCGCACAAAACGTCGACATAACGAGAAAAGTTGATGCGGGCCAGGTTATCCGAGGCATATAGGGTTTCGTGAAGCAGCGCCATCGCCCGGATTCGGCTCTGGATATCGGTCAGGAACTCCGCAATCCCTGGATGATCAAGCCGGCGGCATCCCAGATTGAGCAGGCTGCTGACAATCTGGAGGTTGTTCTTAACGCGATGATGCACTTCCTTCAGCAAGGCCTCCTTTTCCTCGAGCGAGGATCGGAGGGCTTGCTCGGCCCGCTTGCGCTCGGTGATATCCAAGGCCGTGAATGTGACCCCCTGAGAGAGGTCTTCCGGTACCATGGGAGTGGAGCTGAGCAGCACGTCCAGGACGTGCCCGTCCTTGTGCCGCCAATGAGTCTCGACCGTGCCGGTTCCGAATCGCCGGATCTGCTCGTATTTCTCCCGCCCGACATATTCGAACTCCTCGTCGGTGGGATAAAGCAGCCGCGCGCTTTGACCGTTCAGCTCGGTGGGGGCATAGCCGGTCATTTCGCTCAACCGTTCGTTGCACCACCCCACGACACGCTGTTTGACCACGCCAATGCCGACAGGGGCCGAACGGAAAATGCTTTGGAGCATGGCTTGGCTTTCCCGCAATTTCTCTTCTGTTCGACGACGCTCCGTAATGTCGAAGACGACCCCCTCGATGGCTGTCGCCCGGCCCGTCATGTCGCGATCCAGGACGTTATACTGATAGAGCCATCGAGTTTCTCCTGATGCCAGCAGGATTTGAAATTCGCAGGTCGGGGGCGCCTTGCCTTCCATCAGTTCTTTCCGGGCTTCCTGGAAGAATTGCAGGGACTGAGGGTGGATCGAATTTTCGATTAAGCCGGGATTTTTATAGAAAGCTTCAGGCGGATAGCCCGTAATTTTGGTGCAGGAGGGGCTGATGGACTCATACTGGCCCTGGGGAATTGACATCCGGAAGATGTAAAAAGGTGTGCTTTCCGAGAGACGTTGAAATCTCTCCTCGGCTTGGTGCAAGGCATCGAACAACTGGGAGCGGGCTTCCTGATCGGAAAGAATTTTGCCCATGAGTACGGTCGCCAGCGGATAGGTCAGCATGACCGGCCATCCTATGCGTCCCAGCACCTCCATCCTCATGCCGGGAGGCAGCGCCAGGGTCATCAGGAGCATGGCCAGGTGGACCCAGATTCCGAAGGCCAGCAGTTGCATTGCCGACATCTCATGGCCCGAGCGCTGACGTCGCCAATGGTAGCCGGCGCCGATCAGGGCGGACGACAAGATCACCAGCACACCCATGTAAACCCCCGGGCCTCCTTGAAGAATCCGGCAGAGGATCGTCATCGTGCTGGCGACAGCGGCAGCCCATGGCCCGAAAAACAAGCCGCTCAAACTGATCGTGACCGAGCGGCCGTCGAAGATCAAACCCGGGCTATAAACAAACGGACGCAGCATGCCGATGACCGCCGCGCTCCCGAACAGGAATCCCTGGAGCAATGAGCCGGGAAGCGTCCGGCGTTTCCATCGGAAATCGATGAATCCCGAGATCACGCTAAAAGCGATGAGCAGTGTCAGGTTATATATGAGATCAATGACGATCATGGGCGTATCCTTCCATCCTGCCTGTTTGGCGGGCGGGCTGGAAGCTCGGGACGTTCCAGCGATCCATCAGACCTTCGGATCCACGGGCGGCTGTTATAGCCGATGACTCTGCGGATTTCAATCAGGTTTCAGACCGGCTTGAGAACGATAATGTTCTTGACGTCTCAGGACGGATTCCACGTAAAGCTTGGTTTTGGGGAACCCGATCTGCGCGATGAACCGGGCGCTGTTGGTGGCCGCGGCGCCACTGTTCCACCGCAACGAGTTGCTCCGGCCGGCGTTATAGTCGGCCAGGGCATACGGGACCGGGTTGTCCACACCGCGATACCGCGACATCAGCTTCCACAAATACCAGGTGCCAGCCAAAATGTTGCTCTGAGGATGCTGGAGATGTTCGAAACTGAAGTTCCGGATTCGCTCGGATTGCGCCCATTCCTGGGCTGCCGCCGGGCGGATCTGCATCAAGCCCAGTTCACCCGAGGATCCCCGGACGTTCGATTCAAAGCTGCTTTCGCGCCAGATGACCGCCTTAATCAGAGCCGCTTCGATGCCGTATCGTCGGGCTGCCACGATGATTTCACGGTCATAACGATGTTCCCGGCGCCCCCGCCACCACCACCAACCAGTGATTCCATCCATGGACAGCAAGACCACCAGTATCCAAAACCACATCCGCTTCACCGGTCTATCCTATTGATCGGGGACCTCCGCGTCGAGACTGTCGGCATTGAATTCGGTGGAAAACACCGCTCGACATTTCTCCATCCGGCAGCCACATTGCGGCGCGGATCATGATTGCGCGAGTTACCCTGGAAGTTGCGATTCGCAAGGAATTCGACTATCTCGTCCCTCCGGAGTTGGCGGAACAGGTCGAGGTGGGCACCCGTGTGAAGGTCCCGTTTGGCGCCCGACAGGTCTTCGGGTGTGTCACCGCCCTCCCGGAATCCTCCCCCCATGCGAAACTCCGTTCTCTCACGGCGGTCATAAGTCGTCCTTCTCTCATTACCCCCCGGGTTTTGGATCTGGCTCGTTGGATTGCGGACTATTATTGTTGTCCGACCGAGTCGGCCCTGAGGAGTGTTCTTCCGGAGGTTGTGCGCCAGGAAAAGGAAGCCTGGCGTTACCAGCGAATGGCCCGACGGCCCGCAAATCCCGATACCCCAGCCCGGCTGACTCAACGTCAGCAGGAAATTCTTCAACTGCTGGAACCCGGCGCCGAGATGCCTGTGTCACGGCTCCTGGAAAAGGCTCGCACCACGTTGTCCACTCTTAAGCGCCTGGAGTCACTCGGTTGTTTGATCCTGAGCCAGTCGATCACAGAACGCGATCCTTACGCTCACGAGACCATCCTGCCGACCGAACCTCTCTGCTTAAACCCGGAGCAATCCGCCGCGCTGGACCGGATCATTCGGGCGATGGATGGCCAGCGGGCTCACGCGGGCGGCGGACGGCCGGAAGCTCAGCCATTCCTTCTCCATGGCGTCACGGGGAGCGGCAAGACGGAAATCTATCTTCAAGCGATCGCTCATGCCCTGAAAAACGGCCAGGGAGCAATTGTTTTGGTGCCCGAGATTTCCCTCACCCCGCAAACCGTGGAGCGTTTCAAGGCGCGTTTTTGCGCCGGACCTTTGCGCACCTTGGTCGCGGTTCTTCACAGCCATCTTTCGGCCGGGGAACGCCACGATGAATGGCATAAGATCCGCCAGGGACGGTCCCGCATCGTCATCGGGGCGCGTTCAGCCATTTTTGCGCCGGTGGAACCTCTCGGGCTCATCGTGGTCGATGAAGAACACGAGCACTCCTACAAACAGGAGGAAGCCCCTCGATACCATGCCCGCGACGTCGCCGTCGTCCGGGGTTGGCGGGAGAAAGCCGTGGTGGTTCTGGGCTCCGCCACCCCGTCTCTGGAAAGCTATTTCAACGCCCGTCGCGGCAAGTACTGTCTGCTGGAGTTGCCGACTCGCGTGGACGATCAGAAACTGCCGCTTGTCCGAGTCATCGACATGCGATCCGAAGGCCGCCACGACAAAGGCCCGCCGGTTTTTTCCAGGCGCCTTCGGGAAGCCATCGCCCAACGGTTGGAACGTAAAGAACAGGTCATGCTGTTTCTCAATCGCCGCGGCTATGCTTCCTCCCTCCAATGTCCCAAATGCGGTTACGTCGCCGGTTGCCCCCAATGCAGCCTTGCGCTCACCTATCATCGTCGGGATCAGGTTCTCCGATGTCACCTCTGCGGACACCAGGCCCCCGCGCCCGTTGTCTGTCCTTCGGAAACCTGTCGCAATCCGGCCATCCGCTACGCCGGCCTGGGAACTGAAAAAGTCGAGGATATCCTCGGCCAGATCTTTCCCCGGGCGGTCATTAGCCGCATGGACTCGGATGTCATGAAACGGAAAGAGGATTATCGCCGGGTCCTGGGTGATTTCCGAACCGGAAAGATTGATATCCTGGTCGGCACCCAGATGATCGCCAAGGGATTGCATTTTCCCAACGTGACCCTTGTGGGCATCATTTACGCGGACCTGGGTTTGCATGTGCCCGACTTTCGAGCCGGGGAACGCACCTTTCAACTGTTGACCCAAGTGGCGGGTCGCGCCGGCCGGGGTGACGTGGAAGGCGAAGTGATCGTCCAAACCCTGACTCCGTATCATCCCGCCATCCAGTTTGCCAGACGCCATGACTACGCCGGATTCTACGAGCAGGAGATCGAGTTTCGGGAGCAGTTGCAGTATCCTCCGGCCAGTCATGCGGCCCTGCTGACACTGCGGGGGCGGAATGAGGATAAGGTGCGGTTCACCGCGGACCACCTGCGCCGGTGTCTCGACGCGTTGATCCCTCATTTCAAAGGCCTGATCCTGGCTGGACCGGCTCCCGCCCCCCTGCTGCGCGCCGAGTCCTATTACCGGTATCAGATCATGCTGCGCACCCGGCAAATGAGCCGCCTCAGCCGCGCCTTGGCCGAATTGGTCGCCAGCCAAAAACTGCCTGAGGACACTTTTCTGGCTGTGGATATTGATCCGATGAGCCTGCTTTGAGCCACTTCAATCCAGAGGCCCGGGTTCATTCGTGTCGATTGGCGTTCACGGTTGGATTTTCTTGCGGGTATCTTACGCGCGGATTTGGCCTCATTGAATTGTGGTTGTTTGAAAATCCTCATCACGTTAAGGTGCCGCATGCGCATTATGAACTCTCTTGACCTGATTTGCAGGATGGGTCTGATCGCCGCACTGGGGGGGATGGCCCTGGCGGGATGCGGGCAAAAGACCGACGAAGCCATCGCCGAAAAGGCCGCCGAGAAGGCGATCGCTAAACAAACGGGGGGACCCGCCGATGTCGATCTTAAGGAGGACGGAGTCCGGATCAAAACCAAGGATGGCGAAATGAACTTCTCGTCGGGCGGCAATCTCCAGGTGCCCGCCAAGTTTCCCTCGGACGTGCTCGTCTATCCGGGAGCCAAACTGCAGACCGCGATCGAAATCCCCGAAGGCTTCTCGCTTCGTCTGACCACCAAAGATCCTGTGGCCAAGGTGGTGGAAACTTACCTCAAGGAATTGCCCGCTCAGCAGTGGTCAAAGGAGATGTCGATGGACATGGGATCGAATTCCATGCTCGCCTTCAAGAAGGAGAACCGGACAGTGAATGTTGTGGTGTCCTCCGAGGACAATGAGACCTCAGTTTCCCTCACCGTGGTGACCGAGAAGAAGAGCGAGTAATTCCGTTCAGTTCACGGGGATGCCCCTTCGCCGCAAGACGCTCAACTCGCAAGCGTATTGCCGAACGAGAGGCCGTCTTCCGATGGATTTACGGATGCAAAGTCCGGCCGGGAGCGTCCATCGGTTTGCCCCAGTGACGATCGGCGAAATCGAGAAAGGCTTTCCAGTCTTCCGGCGTTGTCGAGTGTTTGCCCGGCCGGATGAAATAACCAAGGCGGCTGTCCACCAACCGTCCTGTTTCGGGCATTTGTTGGGTCCTCAGTCCCTCGACCTTCAGCAATCGGTATACCGGATTCGCGGCCTGGAGCATCTCGAATTGGCCGGCGGGATTGGCCCAGGTGTCCTCAGTGGCATTTGAAAGGAGCACGGGGCGTGGCGCGCACAGCGCGATCAGACCGTGTTGATCAAACGGAAGACGGCTGGTCTGGTCATTGAACTTCTTGAATTCATCGTTAAACCAATGGGGGAAGCGGTCGTTGATCTGCCGCACACTCTCGCCGATCTTGCCGCGGCTCGGCGCGGTTCCTCCGCAGCCCGCCTGGTGCGACAAAATCAATCCAATGCGCTCATCCATTGCCCCTGCCAACAATGCGGTTTTTCCGTTTCGCGAATGCCCAAAGACCGCAATTCGCCGGGGCTGGATATCCTCATCGGTGACGAGGTAATCGACCGCCCGATGCAGTCCCCAGGCCCAGGCGGCCAGGCATCCCCAGTCCTGCGAACCCCGCGGCTGGCCGGGTTGAGCATAGAACGGATGCACACCGTCTGTGAAATCCGGCCGATCCGGATCCACGTCTCCGTTGTAAAAGGTCGCAATTGCGTAACCGCGGTCAATGGATCGTTCGATTGACCAGTCATCGAGCGCCTGGCCCCGGCCGCTTTCCGAGGCCTGATTATTGGTGCAACCCTTGCACCAGGAGGGCACCCAACCGTTGGGTAGAGCAATGCTGGGATCGTTCAAGACGGTATGGTTCCCACAAAAATTCAGGCCCAGAACCACAGGCGCAGGTCCCGGTCGGCGGTTCGGCACTACCAGCAGCAAATGAATTGCGGGCGTCCCCGGCGGATCAAAACGGATTATGATCTCCTTCTGAGTCGCCTTTCCCCCCAGGCAATTCCGATCCATACGTTCCAAGGTATAGGTCAGGCGAAGAGGAGCCGGAGGCAGCCAGCCATACATATAATGCTGAAACAGGGCTTTAAGCTCGGGCCGCCTTTTCTCCCGCCACTGATCCGGTGTTCGAATCCGCTTGCCATCGAATGCCACCAACAGATCCGGGAGTTCCGGCCGGTCCGGCAGCTCGGAGCTCGGGGGAAAAACGACGGCCGACCGCAGAGAGACCGCGGTGCTCATCAGGAAAACCATCACACCGATGCCAATGGCAAAAACCGAGGGAAATGTCCGAGCAGGTTGGATGTTCATGAAACCATGATAAAGGCATTCGCTCACAGGATCAATCCCGCGAATCATCGCGAGCACGTTCAGAATCCAATCCAATCTCGCGAGATGCGCGAAGCGGCCACCGACTTCGATACGCCCGGCCCTGCTAAAGCATTTCCGAATCCGGGCGCAGTTCCAGCGGCAATTCCACGCGGAAAGTTGTTCTTTGATCCGCGGAACTGGTGAAACTCACCTTGCCTTTCAAGTGTTGAGAATCATTACCACATGCGGCAGGGTGTTCAACAACCTATCGACCGCCTCGACCGCCGAAATGTCCGCAAAGATCCGCCGGATGTCTTCGGGAGACGATTGTCGGGGCGGAAGTGGCAGGACGAGTTCGCGTTGTTCAGTGTACTTTATCATGCATCAGGTCTGGCAAAGAGCCTGATTCTATTCAGACGCGCGTTGCTCATGGAGAATTGAATCCGCATCAACATGTTGCGCTGCAAATTGCCGCAATCGCATCCCGGAGGCAAGAATAGACTCGCATGCCTGCACATCAGCACCTCGATGTCGTCCGGCTCTCGGTCGAAGCCGCTATGGGACATCATCCTCGTTTAGGCAATTCACCGGGCGGTTTAGACAATCTGGATCCGAGGGCGCATCCGCTTGAGAACAATCCTGGCCAAGGCCCTCACAGACAAACCCGGATCGAGTCCGGACACCCTCCTGGCAGAATCCCTGCCGTTCGGATTCGCGCGTGACCTTTGGGGGCTCCGGCATTAGATTGATGCATCTATGGCTACCGCAATTATTCTCTTGAAAGTTGACCATAAAAAAGTCACCGGCACGGCTGAGAAACTCCTCGATATTCCCGCTGTGAGCGACGTCTATTCCATCTCGGGCCGGTATGATCTGCTGGCCATCATCCAATGTGATTCGGTCGACATGATCGAGTCGGTGATCACCGATCATCTGCTGAAGACAGATGGGATTGTGGATAGCGAGACAATGTTTGCGTTTCGAAGCTATGACAAGCGAGAAGACGGCAGGGCCATTGAGGTGGATTGAGCATGAACGGACCCAAGCTTCAATGGAATCACTTTCTCCCGTGCGCAGCGACGATCGTTTTGGGAACGATGCTCTTGGGGGGATGCGTCTTCTGCGCAATGGCTGAGCCGATGCTGGTCAACAAGGCCTTGGTGGGGGATCACTTTTTCATCGGGTTTAAACCGGAAACCACCGGGTGGATTTCCGTGGAGCGCTCGAGCGATCTGTCGGCGTGGACGAGCATCGGGAGCGTGGCAACAACCAATAACGTCGCCGAGTTGTTCGCGCTGCTGAAACAGGCCCAACAGTCAGGCTGTTGGAGGTAGGTGCGATCTACGACGAGTTCGTCGGATACCCGGTCTGGTGCGTGATTGAACGTATACCCAGCGAAGGGCTCCCCGTTAAACAGGTGGATCATTTCCGAATTACGGGATTGACATCGATTCCGGGTGAACCAGCACATCCGTTAGAAAGGGTTTCATCGAGCCGGTTTTAGGGGGGCGCCAGAATTTAGCGCCTCGAGTTGGCGCAGGGCGACGACATTGGTCGGATTGCGGCGGAGGACTTCCTCGAACTGATTTCTGGCCTCGGCTGCTAATCCTTGTTTCAGCAGGGCAATGCCCAGGTTCAAGCGGGCTTCGATCAAGTCGGGCATGAGTCGGATGGCTTCGCGGAAGCATTCTGCCGCGCCCGCCGCATTGCCTTGACGGCCCAGTTGCAGGCCGAGGAGAAATCGGGTGGCGGCCAGGTTGGGGTTCAGTCGCATGGCCTCGGTGAAATGGCTTTGGGCTTCCTGAGGGCGCTGTAGGGCGTTGAGGGTTCGGCCGATGGAAAGATGCAGGAGCGCATCCGTGGGACTCATCCGCAGGGCGTCGAGATAGTTGGTGAGGGCTGCCTGATACCATCCGCGGTTCTGGCAGAAATCGGCTAGTTCCGTGAGTTCACTTTTCAGATGGACCCGGTTTTGAAGGGCGAGTCTGAAATTGGATTCGGCTTCGGAGTTGCGGCCCTGCTGCTCGAGCAATTGCCCCAGCCCCAGGTAAGCAGGGCTTAGCCTGGGTTGGAGAGTGAGAGCTTGTCGGAAGGCGCGGATTGCGTCGTGGGTCCGATGAATGGCGGCGAGCGAGCGTCCAAGTTTTTCCAGGGCCCAATAATCGTCGGGATCGGCGCGGATGGCCGCCTGGCACGAAAGAATGGCGGCTTCAAAGTCCTTTTGCTGCATCTGGACGAGGGCGAGTTGGTGCCAGCCGGCGGGATGACAGGGGAGCAGGGCGACGATGCGATGGGCTGCCTCGAGAGCGCCAGGCAGGTTGTCCAGGGACAGGCGCAGCTTCGCAAGATGGGTTTGAAGCATCCAGTCCTCCGGCCATGCCTGGGCCGCTTGAGCGCACCGGGTTTCGGCCTCGCGCAGGACGGGGGGTTGGAACTCGGACTGCAGCTGCTCCAGTTCGCGAATCCAACGTTGCACTTGATCAGGATGGTTTATCTGTGATGGATAAGGTGGCTCGTAGAGACGCGAGAGAATCGCGGCGGCGGTCTGGTGCCGGCTCCATCCCCCCCAGCACAGCCGCTGGGCGCATGCTTGAAGGGAGGGCCAGGCCTGAGACGATTCAACACCGCCGCGCACGGTTTCAGGCAGTAACATTTCGATTTCGCGGGCAATCGTCTGAGCCAGCAGATAATTCCCTTCAAAGGTTAGGTGAACATGTTCCAGAAAATGATGGGCTCCCGTGATGCCTTCCGGACTTTCACGCGCGAAAACGGCTTCGGCATCGGCCAGCCTGATCCCTCGATTGGCATATTGAGCGGCGGTTTGACGGATGATCTTGTTTAGACCGCTGTCACAACGGAAACGCAGGGCGTCCAGATCCCGAGCCAATGCAAAGTGATCTTGGGCCTGTTTGAGCTGATGAAGCGTTTGCAAGCATCGAGCCCAGCGAAAGTGCAGTTCGGCCGGATGATCATCCAGCCGCGCCGCGGCTTCATATAAGCGGATGGCGTCCGCGTCTTTTCCCGCCCTCTCGGCGGCGATGCCCTCGCGATAAAGCTTTTCCCAACGCAGAATATCGCTCGCCGATAGGTCCGGGCGATTCATGGAGGCAAAAGGGGCGCAATCCCGAAGATTAACTGCGACGGTCGACAACACGATCCGCGCTCCACTCCGGAT
Source organism: Verrucomicrobiota bacterium (assembly GCA_022709905.1). GTDB lineage: Bacteria > Verrucomicrobiota > Verrucomicrobiia > Limisphaerales > UBA1319 > JAKLHY01. Next base: position 333,777 of record JAKLHY010000001.1, read on the forward strand.
CCCGGTTTCGAAGATGTCCGATAGGTTTCGAGTAAAGTGAGCGTAAACCGCGGGCATGCGGGCATCCTCCCTGCTGACCCGGTTGTTGATGAACATCCGCATCCCACCCCACTCGGACGGAGCAGTTTTTTGACGGTTGAACTGGCTTCTGAGATGGTCCAGCAACTGGCCGCTGCGAGTGCTTTTTGCCGCCAGGCTGGCGCGGATCCACGGTAAAGGAGGGCTTTGGCGCCCAAAAACAGTTCCCGGTCCAAAAGGGCCCACGACTTCGTTGTTGCCCAGGTAGATCACCCAAATGTCGCCCGAGGCCCGCGCGCAATCCCGCGCAATTGGCAAAACAGCATGCGAGTTGATCCCGGTCATGGCGGCGTTGACAATCTCGAAACGGGCCCGCGGAAACCGCAACTCCAGCAGGGCCTGCAACAGGCGCGGAAGTCCGAACTCAGGCAAGGGATCCCCGTAGGCGGCGGATTCGCCGAACACAAAGACACGCACTGTCTGGTTCGATTTCTGTTGAGACACAGCGAAGGGGGCTGGTTGTCGGGCCAGTTCGCGACCAAAAAAACGCCAGCCAAACCGCAGATTGGGCGTCCACATTTCGGTTTGATGGATGTTTCGGGACAACAGGAATCCGGTGGCGTGGCCATAACCGCTCAGCCGTAGAAGACTTTCGATGGCCGCCAAAAAAAACAAGGGCGCCAGGAAGATGGCCGCGATCCGAAATAACCAACGCCGGCGGGATTTCATGAGGATCTCGGCCTGCGCGGGACTGGGTATTGCGATTTCAAATTTGAGATTTCAGATTTGAGATTCAAAACTTGTGATCACACCCAGCGTGTTGGCATATCAAAAAGCCTGTGGATCTGATGACTTTCGAGTCAGGCGATCGGACCGTAGCGCGGGCCCAGGGTGGGGGCCAGTTCCTTGCCGTAAGCCAGCAAGGCGTCGCGTTCAGGAGTCGTCAGCGGCTTATACTGGCGGGCTAAATCGATATTTTTCCGGGCCTGTTCCAGGGTGAAAGGACCGATATTGGCGACACTGACACCGTCAAGATCCAGAGCGTAGGCTAGGGCTTTCGAGAGCTTTTCCGGAGGTGTGTTGCAGCCCACCCAGCCCTTCCGGTGATTCGGAAAACCGCCCTTAATTCCCACATACACCTTCATGGCAACCACCCCGACGTTTTGCTTGCGGCATTCTGGCAATACCACCCCCTCGAAGTCGTAAATGTTGCGGTCCGCGTAGTTCATGATGGCCATGACCACATCAATCTGACCCGTTTGAAGCAGTTTTAGAAAGTGCGGGGGACGCGCATGCCCGGAGATGCCAATGAAACGCAGTTTGCCCGCCTGGCGTTGCCTGAGCAGGTATTCCAGAACGCCATCCTTCGCCAGCACCTTATCCAGGTTTTTACCGCCGATATGATGGATATGCACCAGATCGACGTGATCCACCTTCAATTGCCGCAGAGACTCGGTGAGAGATTTCTCGGCATCGACCGCCGTTTCAACCCAGACCTTCGTAACCAGGAACAACCGATCGCGCCGGCTCGGAACCAGTTGGCCCAGAGCTTCTTCAGCAATGCCATAGCCCCGGGCCGTGTCGATGTAATTGACCCCTTGGTCCATCACCTCGCCAAAAATCCTCACAGCCTGCGGCATTTCAACGCGCGCTTCTCCGATGGGGGCCGTGCCCAAGCCGAGGATCGAGACTCTGGCTTTGGTCCGGCCCAGCACTCGCATCGGCATCTCACCCGAAGAGACTTCGGCTCTGGAGTCGGTCGTCAACCCCATGGTCAACGAAGCGCCCGCCAACATCGCTTTCTGAAGGAACTCACGCCGGCTTTGACTTTGGAACAATCGTTGAGTGTTGGTGAAGTGTGAAGCGTTGGCTTTCATGATGGGCCTTTGTGTTCGTTCAAAAACACTAGCCTGCCATCCCCTGAAATGCCAAATGATTTCCTTTCCGCTATGCGGCCGCCTTGTTCAAAGCGAATGAAAGACGCGATATCGCTCGGCAAAACATGGCCGGTTTTTGCGTGTTGGTTTTTCTTACACAAATCACTCGTGGCTTATCTATTTGATTATAAGCGCAATATATCCAGAACTCTTGAGCCGAGCTTCCCAGTGTAAACTCTCTTTACACTTTTTCGGGGATTGGCGAAAAGGACAGCCGGGCCTGGAGAATTGTCTTTTAATGGGCAACCTTTTGATTATGAGATGATTTGCGTTGCAGACCCTGATGTCGTTCGCGCAATTGGCATGGATGTAGCTAGACCCTAGCCTGTCAGTTGTGAGTCGAGGCAGGTTTTGGAGTTGATTCGATCCGTGCGAGGGGAGGGGAAGACAAATGACGTCTCTTCACACAGGGATTGCGAATTCGTAGTAATCATTTTCAACTTTTGTGGTTAGTTCGACAGGAAATCCGGCCACAGTGGTGGCTACGGGAATGGGATGCGATTCTGTATCGAGAGGTGTTTCAAGGTATCCGATACCCTTGAAGCAGCCCCCCGAACCGGGAGTGCGAATCTATCCTTTGCCTTCTTCGTCTGATTCGCCAGGTGTATCCCATCTGGAGTTACCGGTTTGTGAATCGGGAATGGAGTTGGGAGGGGGCGATCCGATCAAGGACCGCAATATGGTCGAAGACGGTCGATCGGCCTTGTCTCGGATATTCTTGGGGCAGGGGCTGGTTTCGGCCCAGGTTTTTGGGGAGTGTTGGTTGGCGGCGCGCGGGAGTGACGATGGCAATATACTGGGGAAACCTTTCATTCAGGTTCTGGCTGAGCGGGGCATTGTGGATCTCTCCACATCGTTGCAGCTCCTTCGCCTGCACTCGCGGGCCAACTGGATTCCGCTATCGCAGTATAAGATTGACTGCGGATTGGCGGTGCGGTTTTCGCGGTCCGTTTGTCGTCGGTGGCTTATCTTGCCTTTTGACTCGGCAGGTCGATACACGATGGTTGCCACGGCGAATCCATTCAATCGGCAAGCCGCAATCGAGCTTCAAGAGGCGATCCCGACAACGGTGGTCTGGTATTTGGCCCGTCCGGGGGAGCTTGTTGGAGCGATTCTCAGGGTGTTTCGTTAGCAACGAAAGAAGGTTGTGAGTTCCCATCGAACCATTGGCGACCGCATCGCCGAGCTTTTGGTGCAGGATGGTTTGCTGACCTCGGACCAGCTGGGGGGTCTGCAGGAAATTCAGCGACGCACTGGGGAGCGTTTAGCGGGGACAGCCGTTGAACGCGGCTGGGTGAGCGAGGCTGAGGTGTTAACCGCGCTGGGGCGAGTGGTCGGTGCCTTGCCCGTCAATCTTGCGCGGGTGAATGTTTCTCCGGAAGTGGCCGGACTGGTCCCGGTGGAATTGTCTACCGCCCATAAGCTGCTTCCCATTTCTCAGTTGGAAGGCAGCCTGTTGGTGGCGATGGCTGACCCGATGAACGTCCTGGCCCTGGACGATGTCCGACGTCTGACCCACCTCGATGTCCAACCCTTGATCGCTTCGGAGAAGTCGATCTTGGACAAGATAAAGTTCCTCCAATCCTGCCGGACTTCGTTGGATGATATCGTCAACTCGGCTCAGGAAGAACTAGAAACGGAGGACGGGATCTCGTCGGAGAACGGCTCGGATGCCGCTCAGGAAGGGCCGGCTAATTACAGCTTGCAGGGCGAAGACTTGGGGGCTGAGGATGCGCCCGTGGTCATGTTGGCGAACTACATCTTGAGCGATGCCATTCGCAATCGGGCCAGCGATATTCACCTCGAGCCGTTCGAGCAGCAGGTTCGTCTGCGCTATCGTGTCGACGGGTGTCTGATTGAGTGGCCTCCCCCGCCGCGAAATCTCCACGCCGCCCTCGTCACGCGTCTGAAAGTGATGAGCAACCTGGACATTGCGGAACATCGGATGCCGCAGGACGGCCGGATGCGGGTCAGCCTGGAGGGGAAGGCGTTCGATTTGCGAGTATCGGTCATGCCGACCTTCTATGGTGAAAAGTGTGTGCTCCGGGTGCTGGATCCGTCCTCACTTGTCGCCGGGTTAAATCACATGGGCATCGATAACGCAACCCTTTTGCGAATCAAAGCCGCCTTGGATGCTCCTCATGGCTTGATGCTGGTGACAGGACCCACGGGCTCGGGCAAGACGACGACGTTGTATTCCGCGCTCAAGCTGCTCAACGATCCCCGTTATAACATCGTGACCGTGGAAGATCCTGTGGAGTTTCAAATACAGGGCATCAACCAGATCCCGGTTCGGCGCGACCTGGGCTTGACCTTTGCCACCGCTCTGCGATCGATTCTCCGCCAGGATCCCGACATTATCATGATCGGAGAAATTCGGGATTCTGAAACAGCGGAGATTGCCATCGAGGCGGCCCTGACCGGGCACCAGGTCTTAAGCACCATGCACTGCAACGATGCAGCGGGAGCCATCACCCGTCTCGATGAAATGGGAATCGCCCCGTTTCTCATCTCGTCGTCGGTCATCCTGTCCTGCGCTCAGCGGTTGATTCAGGTCATTTGCCCCGTGTGCAAAGAAACCGTGACCTATGGTTCGGACGTGTTGGATCGGCTTCAGCTTCCTCCGCATTATCTGGACGGTCTGGTTTTTCATCGGGGGCGCGGCTGTGAGTACTGTTTGAACACGGGCTACCACGGTCGCCAGGCTATTGTGGAGGCTCTGACCATCAACCATGAGATCCGTAGGCTTATTAACCAGCGCGTCGCAGCGCCCGAAATCACCCAATCCGGTGTTGCCATGGGTATGAAAACCTTGCGCATGGCCGCGATGGACAAGGTCCGGGAGAAACTCACCACGCTCGAACAGGTCCTGCTGATCACGGCTGAATTCGAGTAGAGGGCCGCGTTCTACTCACGCCCGACCGTGCTCATAAAGGCAAAGGCGCGCACGGGATTGTCTTGGATGATCATCCGGATCATGGCATCGTCCAGGCCGGCGTTGCGCATCCTTGGGACAAAGGTGTTTAAAAGGTAAGTATAAGGTTTCTGGGTGCCACCGTTTCGCTGCCCCGGCTGATACCATCCGGCATCGTGTGACAACAGGAGCCGGTCTCCGTATCCTCCCGCCACAAGGTCCTTGATGGCCGCGATCACTCCGTTGTCTTCCGCCGGTGTCCAGCCGAGGGCATCGAACTCAATGAAGACCCCGCGGGCCGCCAGGTCTCGATGATAATTGCGATTTTTCTCGGTCTGAGCATGCACCCAGATAAACCGGATCATGGGGCTTATAGACTCCAGAATCTCGACCTGTTTGCGGGCGGTCAAACCCGAGGTGGTGTGGCTGGCGATCGCTGCGCCGGTATCCCGGGCCGCTCTGCCTGCGGCGCGCAAGAATTTCTGTTCCATCGCCGTCATGCCGGTGTTGCTGGTCGCGATTTTAATGAATCCGGCCCTCACTCCCGTGTTCTCGATGCCCTCCCCAACTTCGCGGACAAACAGAGCGGCCAACTCATCTTCGGTCATGATTCGGGTCTCGGGGGGAGCATAGTGATCGCGGCCATAGACGCCGGTGGGCACCATCATGTCGAGGCCCGATTCCTGCGAAAGCCTTTGAATCATCGGCACATTGCGTCCGACGCCAATCCCTGTGCATTCCACGAGCAAACCCACGCCTTGTTTCCGGGCTTCGACGAGCAGGGGATTCATCACGCGGATGACGTCATCGACATCGGCCGTCCCATATCCGACCACAGTGGGACCTCGCAAGTCCGTGAACACGTGTTCATGGGGAAGAATGATTCGCGAACCATCCGCCGGTATGGGGCCGCGCACCGTTTCCAGCCGGTTCGAGTAAGGAACCGACGTTAGCCGATAAAATCTTGGGGAGACCACCGGTTTTACACTCACCGATTCTCGCTCGCCATCGGATTGTATCGCCCGACGTGCCGCCCACCACAGGATGCCCGAATCCAACCGATCCGTTGTCTCCAGGATCCATGGGTCCTTGGGCCTGTCCCACGACAGCTGGATTTGATTGCCGGTGGACACCGCCTGAAGGCTCGGCGCGGTCTCGGCGATTCCATGCAGGAGGGTTGCTTGGAGAACCGAGGCCAAGAGCCAGACGGGTATTTGACTGGATTGAGTGTTCATAACCGATCCCGTGCATGCGCCTGCTTAGGTTAATCCGCAGACTCTTTCGTGACAACCCGGAGTTTAGAGCGTTTTCGGCTTCAGTTACGCAGGGAGCTCGTGTAAGGTATGGGATATCGTCAATCAGCCCAGTGCGAGGGAATCAGGGGAAATGACGGTATCCCCAACGATCGAGGTGACCATGAGCAGTCTTCATTATGCCAGAGTCGTGGAACAAGACCATGAATCCTATGCGGAACGATCCAACCTGGAATTCGAAAGCTCGAATCCGAAATCAAAACAACGTTCGGGGGTCTTCGATCGCTCCAGAACCTCCCGTGCCGATGTCGGACAGGCTTTTACGCTGATCGAGTTGCTGGTCGTGATCGCCATCATCGCCATTCTGGCTTCCATGCTTTTGCCCGCTCTTGCGAAAGCCAAGGCCAAGGGACAGGCCATCTTCTGTCTGAACAACCTTCGGCAGATGAGTCTGGCCTACCGCTTGTATTCCGATGATTTCCAGTCGCAGTTTGCCTGGACTTTTACCTTGATCGGCCAGCAATTAAATCGGACCTCCTGGTTCAACTATATCCAGCCCTACCAGCAGAGTAAAAAGGTCTTGCTCTGCCCGGTCCGCCCCAAGAGCATTGGCATTAATAAACCCCGTCCCGAGGGATTTCTCTCCCGGAATGAATCGGGGGAGATTGTGTATCCGACCGACGGAACAGTCGCCAACTATGGATCGAACTTCGAACTCGGCGGCTGCAATTGGCCGGGCACCTGGGAATTCAAACCCGTGAAATACGAAACGGTGAAAAATCCGGCGACCACCGTGCACATTGTCGATGGCGGCACGCTGGCGGTGAACACCAAAGATCCCCTCAAGTGCGTCACGCCCGCCTCCAAGCCCAAATACGGCTGCTGGATTGTTTCAGATCCCTCCTCCACCAAGGCCGGCGCCAGCGCAGCCGCTTCGGCCGATGATCCAAACTGGGGCGGTCCTCATTTGCGTCACTCGGAACGCAGCAACGTCATTTTCGTCGATGGACATTCCGAGGCCTTGGCCGCGTCCAAATGGTATTATGCCACCACTCCTTGGCTGCGTCCGGAAAAGGGCGGGCCATAGAGCCTGTTTGAAAATTCCAAGGGGTGCTGCGGCGAGGGATTTTGGCTGGGGCCAAGGCGGCTTGGGCCGAGCATCCCCGATGGGGGCTGTAAGGTCCAAGCCAACGCTGGCCCCGGGCAAAAGATCCGCCAGGGATATTTTCCTTCGTCGCGCCTCGCCATGCGGCCATTTCTGCGAAAACAGCGCCCCTTGGAATTTTCAAACAGGCTCTTAGCCGGTCTCGGAGAACTCCCCATGAACCGCTCGTTTCGGAGGGCCGAGTTATACGAGGCCCTGTTGTCGAAGCGTGGGGACTGGGCCAGTCTTCTGATGCCGTGGATACCATCGTTCCTACACCAAAACGATGGAAGACAACCGCAGCCCAAAATCCTGACGTTGCCAGAAAACAATTCGAGCTTGCCGGAAAAGGCTGAGACCATCAAAAATACAATTTCTATTAGCGGATGAGATCGATAGGGCTCAAGCGCGAATCGAGGATGGCGAACCGGAGATTATTCGGTTCGGCGCCGGGCCTTTGGCTGATTCGAGTCCTGTCGGTCTTGTGTTTATCCTCGGTGTGGACTTTAGGGGCGGCGCAGTTCTTAACCGCCTTGAGTCCATCGACTGTAACCGTGGGGGAGGAGGCGACTCTCTCGTTGGTTTTCGAGGGGGGCGCGCCGGCTTCAGCGCCTGCTTTGCCTGAGATTCCCGGACTCCAAGTTCAATATGTGGGCCAGCAGAGCCAGTACAATATTGTGAATGGCCAGGCGAGTTCCACCGTGACCTTAAACTATCAGGTCGTGCCCCTCAAACCTGGGGATTACCTCATTCCCGCCTTCAGCATTGACGTCGAGGGCAAGACCCTGACGAGCCGTCCGTTGCAGCTCAAGGTTGTCGCCGGCAAAGCCGGAGACACCGGGGCTCAGGCTGGGGCGGGAAGCCTGGCGTTTGTTCGCATCATGGCGCCCAAAACCAACCTGTTCGTGGGCGAACTCACTCCGGTCGAGATCCAGCTGTTTATCCTGGCGGGCAAACCGTTGCAATATCCCGAAATGCCGACCGAAGGAATTACGGTAGGCAAAATGTCCGAGCCGGGCCAGACACGGGCCCAAGTCGGAAACCAGGTCTATAACGTTTTTGTGTTTCGCCAGCCGATGACGCCCGCTCGTGCTGGGCAGCTGACCATCGGGCCGGCCCGATGCAACGTCGAGGTCCAGCTGGCCCAACGCAACCGGCGGCGTTCATTTCCGAGCATGTTCAATCTCTTGGATGACCTGGTGGAGCGACGTCAGGTGACGATTCAGAGCGAGCCTTTGGTTGTCACGGCCAGTCCGCTGCCGACCCACAATGTTCCCGCCGACTTCACGGGCGCGGTCGGGACCTTTGGCATGCAGGTGTCCGCGAGCCCGACCAATGTCAGCGTGGGAGATCCGATCACCGTTCGTATCCGGATCGATGGACGGGGCAACTTGGACACGTTGAGCCTCCCAGCGCCGCAAGGATGGGATCATTTCAAGTTGTATCCACCTTCCAGCAAAGTGGAAACCACAGATCCGCTTGGTCTCGAAGGCATCAAGACGTTCGACCAGGTCGTTACACCCCAGTTGGCCGACCTCAAGGAATTGCCCGCAATCAGTTTCAGTTTTTTTGATCCGAATAAGCGCCAGTATCGAACGTTGCGACAGGCTCCGCTCCCCATCGTGGTGAGTCCGGCAACCCCCGTGAACCTGTTCACGCCCGCGGCCGGTGGGGCTGGCGCCGGCGCCAAACCGACCGAGATGGCTCACATCAAGAGCCGATTGGGCAATCCTGTGATCGCTTCTGTTCCTTTATTCATGGAGGGTTGGTTTGTGGGTCTGCAGGGCATTCCGATTGTAATCTGGCTGGCCGCCTGGATCCACCGCCGATCGCAGGAGCGTCTGCTCCGCGATCCCCGGCTGCGCCATCGTCGCGAGGCCGATCGCGCCGTCAAGCAAGGGCTGAAACACCTTCATCATTATGCCGCCACCGGGCAATCGGAGGCGTTTTTCGCGGTGTTCTTCCGCGTCCTCCAGGAGCAAATCGGCGGATGCCTGAACCTGCCGGCCTCCGGCATCACGGAATCCGTTGTCGAAGATTATCTGGCGCCTGCGGGTTTGCCGGAGGACTTGGCCGACGAATTGAGGGCGTTGTTCCATTTCTGCGACCAGGCCCGGTATGCGGCCACGCCATCCAATCCGGAGATGGAATCCTGGTTGCCGCGCCTGGAAACGGTCTTACTGCGGCTTAAATCCTTCGAGCCCACCAACATTTCCCGGCCGCTATGAGTCACTTGTCTGGAAACATTCTGGGTCAGTGGCGATATTTGCTCCGGGTATTGGCTTTGGTTTTTCTCCTGGGAGGCACGGCAATGCCCGGGCTCTACGCCACGGTGGGTTCCGACTTTATCAAAGCCAATCGGTTGTATGAGGAAGGTCAATATCTGGAGGCGGCAGCGCTTTATCAGCAGCTCATCCAGAAGGGGCATCCAACGCCCGCCTTATACTTTAACCTCGGGAATGCTTATCTCAAAAGCGGGCAGATCGGTTGGGCGCGAGCTTGTTACTGGCTGGCTCGCGAGGCGGCGCCCCGGGATCCGGATATCCACATGAATTGGCGTCTGCTGGAGCAGCAGGCGGGTCCCGAGCCTGTAACTTGGTGGCATCGGTTCCTGAGGCCCTCGCGCTGGCTTAGCCTCAATGAGTGGATCCTGGTCGCCGCTGCCTTTGTCTGGATCATTCTCGGCCTGTTTGCCCTGATCCAATGGCGGCCTTCCGCAAAGCCTCGTTGCCGTCGATGGCTCCAGTTGAGTCTGATTGGGGGAGTGTTGGCGTTCCTCGGTCTCCTCATGTCGCTCTGCGATCATTACGGAATATCCCGAGGCGTGGTGGTGACCGAGAAAGCGGAAATCAAACGGGGACCGATCGAGGAATCCCAGGTGTTCTACACCCTATCCAACGGGGCGATGGTTAAAGTGATCGACCGTCAGTTCGATTGGTGGCAGGTGACCGACCCGAATGGCCGCACCGGCTGGCTGCCTGAGAAACAGCTCGTCTTGCTGCGTCCGGGCCGAATCTCGATCCCCTGGCCGAAATAGAGCCCTCCCACGGCGTGCGGACCCGTGTGCCCGCATTCTTGCATGCCGAGGTTCCGCCGCATTCAAAAGAAAACCGACGACGTCTTTAGCGCCTTGATGCGGAGGACAAGAAACCCAAATGCCTTCAGTCTGAATCGCGCAAGATCCAATCCGCGGCATCCCCCAGGTGATCGACCACCAGTGCGGACCCTAGAACCCGAGGGTTTTCTTGAGAAAGACGGGCGCCATACCCCGTGCGAACCAGAATGGACTTCCGGACGCCCGCGTTCCACCCGCACTCGAGATCGATCAACTTGTCTCCGATCATGTAGCTGGCTGCGAGATCCACACCAAATTCCTCCCGCGCATCAAACAGGAATTGAGGGGAAGGTTTGCGTCCGCGGCTGGGTTGATCCGGGGCCTCGGGGGCGACATATGTTTTTTGAAAAATCACTCCCTGGTTCCTGAAGTGCCGGTCGAGATGTTCGTGAACCTTGCGTACGTCCTCCATCGTATAGTAACCGCGGCCGACGCCCGATTGATTGGTCACGATGAACAGGAGAAAACCGCGCTGACACAGCCGGCTCAGGGCCGGTTCGATCCCTGGCAGCACCACCACATCCTCGACCCGGTGCAGATATCCCTTTTCCTCAATCAACACTCCGTCCCGGTCCAAGAACACCCCCCGGTTCATGGACGGCCTTTCAAGCTCAGACGCAAGTCCGCCGGACTAGCTGTCGCCGTGCCTTTCTTGCCGACGACGATTCCGGCGGCATGATTCGAAAACACGGCCGCCTCGATCGGCGAGGCGCCTGCCGCAATCGCCAGCGTGAATGAGGCAATCACCGTGTCGCCCGCCCCGGATACATCGAAGACTTCCTGGGCCACGGTTGGAATGTGAAACGGCAAATGGCCTCGCTGGCAAAGCAGCATGCCTTGTTCGCCCAATGTGATGAGCAGGAGGGCCGGCTGCAGACGATGCAACAGCAGTTTCGACACTTCCAGCAGCGCTCGGTCCTGCATGGGATTCTCTCCGCGACTGCCATCGTTGCGTCCTGCCAATTCGAAGGCCTCCTTGCGGTTCGGTGTAATCAATGAAAGATGACTCAGGTCGAGTTGATGCACCGGCTTGGGATCCAGGCTTAACCAGATGCCCCGGCGGGCACAGTCCTGCTTGAGTGCGTTCAACAACTCCTGCGTCACCACCCCTTTGCCATAGTCCCCCACAATCAGGGCATCTGCCTGGTTCAGCTGGCTGCGGACCTCTTTGAGCAACCGTCCAATCGATCGAAGAGCCAGGGGGCCGCGCTTTTCCCGATCGACGCGCACCACCTGCTGCTGGTGCGCAATGATCCGGGTCTTCAAACTGGTGGGACGATCCCGGGCCGTAATCAATCCCTGGCATTCAACATTCTGTTCCCGAAGCAGATGCTTGATCTGCCGGCCCGCCGCGTCCGGACCGATCACGCCGAATAACTCGGCCTGAGCGCCCAGGGCTGTCAGATTGCGCGCCACGTTGGCCGCGCCGCCAGGCATGTAGCTTTCGTCGGCCATCTCGACAATCGGAACCGGCGCCTCCGGAGAGATACGAACAACGCGTCCCCACAGATAATGATCCAGCATGATGTCGCCAACAACCAGGACTCGGGTTTTGGCCATGGCCGGCAACAGCCGGTTCAGTTTTTGAAGAGGAAGAGGATTCACGGTTGATCCAAAAAAGCGGTTAATGGACTTGTGGCCGATGCCAAACCCTGGGGAGAGCTGGGGCCAACCTCGAAGGCGGTGCGGCCCGCTTCGACCGCCTGCTTGAACGCTGCCGCCATCCGGCACGGATCGGCGCACACCGCGATCGCCGTGTTGACCAGGACGGCGTCCGCCCCCAGTTCCATCGCTTCGGCCGCGTGGCTTGGCACCCCCAAACCCGCGTCCACCACCACGGGCACCGTGGCCTGTTCGATGATGATCCGGATCTGCTCGCGGGTTTCCACGCCTCGATGCGATCCAATGGGAGATCCCAGGGGCATCACAGTCGCCGTGCCCGACTCCTGAAGTCGCTTGGCCAGAACCGGATCGGCGTTGATATAGGGCAAAACTATAAAACCTTCCTTCACCAATTGCTCCGCCGCATGCAGCGTCTCGATAGGATCCGGCAGGAGATAACGCGGATCGGGATGTATCTCCAGCTTGACCCACTTCGGCAGGCCGGCGGCCGCCGCTAAACGCGCCAAACGCACGGCCTCGGATGCATTTATCGCCCCGCTTGTGTTAGGGAGGATCAAGTACTTCCGCGGATCAATGAAATCTAAAATATTCGCAAAGGGATCCCTCTCCCCGCTCAAATCCGCGCGCCTCAGGGCAACGGTCACAATTTCCGTTCCGCTGGCCGCCAGGGCGTCCCGCATCAGCTCTGGAGCGGCAAATTTCCCCGTGCCCACCATCAGGCGCGAATGAAACTGCCGGTCCGCAATCTGCCACGTTCGATTCTCACTCGACATCACCGGCAAAGCATAGGCGCCCGCGCCGTTTTGACAATGAGTAATGTCAGCCCGAAAACCGCAATTCAAAAAACTTAACCGCTAATGGACGCTAATAAAAACAGGCCAAATCCCCGAACCGCAGATCAAAGAATCTAACCGTGAATTGACGCCAATAAACGCCAATATAAGCGGGCTAAATACAAAGGCGCTGAAGTATTTGGATAATCGATGGAAGGTCTGAGATGCCGTGACAACCGGCGCTGTGGAATAAACCTCGCGCTCCAGTTTGGTCGGCGCGCGGAATTCATTCCGCAGAGCGGTTCAGCCAACAGATGACCTCCGGTTTTTGCGCCTACATTGGTGTTTAGACAGCTACCACTGGCTTGCATTCACCAGGCGTTCGGCAAGGGAATTCAGATCGTCTGGGTCCGGATCCCCGCTGAATCCGCATCCGTTTACATCGTTTTGCGGTGTGCCCAGAGTGATTAAGGCTTCATACACGGCTGGGGGGTTGGTTGCGGCGGGGGTTGTGGCGGTGTCGGTTTGCCGGCCTTGCCAACTTCGGCCCCGACAATCGTGACGACTTGATCCGCTTCAATCCAGGCTACCTCTGGATCGCTCTGCAGTTGTTTGAGTTGACCTGGAGGGACATATCCAGCGAAGCCCTTCCAGGTGTGTGTGTATAACAACTCAGGAGCAAGACCATGACGGCGTGCTACCCGAGCCTGATCAGCCCCTGATCTTAATACCTGACATTTTGGCGATAAATTTGGGATGGATCTAGCGCCCAGACAGGGTTTTATCCGCATGATTGCGTGATATGGGCGCTTTTGGGTGGTCCCAATTTTACTTGGGCGGCTACCATAGTGATTCTAGGAAGGCTGCTCGGCTCGCCCCCCGAACCCCTCAAGGGAGTCCCAGCACCCTTTTGCTCAGTTGCTTGCGACGTTTTGGACCCGGCACCGATTCAAACAACTCCTCCCGGCTCAGGCGTTGCATCTGACGCAGGATCTTCTGGACGTGGCGCCAATTGGCAATGGCTTGCTTGAGCCATTGATACTGCTCCTTGGACAAAGCCACACAAACGGTCTTGCCTTTGACTTTGCGGGTCCAGGGATAACAAGCGCCCCCGGCTCCCGGTCCCCGATCCTGCACATAGCCTTCACTGATCCAGCCCAGGTGGGCCAGTTGAGCGCACAGACGGGTGTATTCCTGTTGGCGGGCGGCGGCTGATTGGGGTCGTTGCATGCAGAAAAGTGTAGCAGGCGTGTCAATA
>JAKLHY010000010.1 GCA_022709905.1 Verrucomicrobiota bacterium
GCTGGAGTGTGCGCAACTGGCCTGGGGCAAAACGACCAGGATACTGTTGGTTAAGCCGCAGAAAGAGTGATTTGGCGGTACAGTCCGGTTTGTCTTGAAGCCAAAGGAGCAGCTCAGCCCATACCTCGCAAAATGGATCCTCACGCGTGCGCCAGTAATGCGGCTTCGTATGGGTGCGACGGTGCGTGGGACGCACCTCGCCTGTGCGCCAGAGCTGAGGCAACGCTGCCAGGAACTCGTCCAAGCATTGCCGGTCCGGTCCGGGAGTGGGAACGCCGGAGCTGAGTGCGGCAAGGGCAGACTGGCCCTGCCGGATCCGGTGCAGCAGCGCCAGCGGATCAAGTCGATCGCGCTCGGCCCGTAAGGCCTCCTTTACTTTCTCATCAACGGCAGGATGGGCCAATAATCGATCACAAGGCGTGCTCGGGGCAAAGTAGATCCTCCTCACCTTGCTGCCTTCGCGGATTCGATCGCGCAATTTGAATGAGGGCTGGAAGTAGTTCACGTACAGCCGAACGACCTGATACAGTTGCGCCAACGCCTGCCCCGCGACGATTCCCGAAAACCTTTCATGGCCCACGATCTTCCGGATCACCGCACCGTTCTTTTGCTCGATCCACGCCTGGTCGTTCTTCATGTGGGGCCGCGATCGGGTAAACGTGATCCTTTGCTTCTCACAATACGAGACCAGCGTATCGTTAATAAAGGCCCCGTCGTTGTCGGAGTCGATCCCCAACATCGGCACTGGGAGTTGAGCCCCAATTTGCGTGAGTCCTTCGGTCACCAGGGATTGCTCGCGGGCCAGCAGCGGGACCGCCTCGACCCACCCAGAACACACATCGGTTCCCACCAAGCTGTGCAGGTATTCTCCGCTCATCGACCCTCCACCATGCACGACGAAGTCGATTTCCAGATGACCGGGCACCGGATCACGCCAATCGGCGTGAGTCTTAATCGCGATGTCCCGGCTCACTTTTTTATGCCATCCTTTCTTTCTGCGAGTCCCCGCAACCTGGCGGACTGGCAACAGCAGCCGGTCAATCGTAGCCGCACTCACCGCCAGAATCTTGGCCCGTACTTGCTCCTCCAAGACCAAGTGACCACGCTTCTCCATCGCATCAACCAACTGCGGGATCACCGCCTTCAACCGCTTTCCGCAAATGCGATCGGCCGCCTCCCAAACCACCGTCAGGGCCTCCTTGACAGCCTGATCATAAATCCGGCGACTGACTACCGTTTGCCGATCGCCCGCCTCGATGGGGCTCTTCAGCAATCGCACCGCGTGTTTGCGATGGTACCCTGATAGGGCGGTAAACTCGTCGAGCATCCTTCCCTTTTGCTCTTTGGTTCCGCGTTCCTATCGTTCGCGGAGCGCTGTAATTAATTCTTCGCGTGTCTGCTGCTGACGAACCGTATGACTCAATTAGTCACGTACGGGTCCGTGGGGGGCGTCGGGAGTGATCCCGGCCCCTACCCGGCAGGCAACGCCGGGATCGCGTCTCGGTTGACAATCGAACACGCTTGGCCCGGCCTCGGTGAGCCGGGACGTTGGACCTCATCGATCACCATGATCAGGATGATCGCAAAGAAGCTGGCCGTTGTCTTGGTCATATCCGCGTATGGCAGTCTGAGTGTGCAGACAAGGGTTTGGCAACCCTCGCCAGGCCACATGCAGTTGCGGATCTGGCCGGGGGGCGCCGCCCGATGCGAAACCTCTCCAGGGACCGGAAGGCGTCAGGCAGAGCACAGATCTGTTTGGCGGGAAGCCGGCGATGATAGTCACCAATTCATCATCGTTTCAGTTCACGTCCCGCTCCGGCGGTTGTGCGTGATCGTTCGCGAGGGGATGACAGCCACTCGACACGGGACCACAATCGTGGTAGGACCAATGCCATGAATGCGCAGTATCTGACCGACGAAGTCGGGCGGAGAACCGCTGTGCTCCTGCCCATCGAGGATTACGAGCGCCTGCTCGAAGATATCGAGGATTTAGCGGCCATTGCTGAGCGCCGGGGCGAGCCGACGATTTCGCACGAGGAACTGGTCTCGGAGCTGAAGCGAGATGGCCTCCTTACGGCTTGAGTGGCGGCGATTGGCGACGAAAGATCTACGGCGATTGCCGGTGGCTGATGTCGCCCGGATCATCGCCGCAGTCAATGCACTTGCGGACGATCCGCATCCTACGGGTTGCACGAAACTCTCTGGAAGCGAACGGAGTCTCCGAATCACTGTGGGCAATTACCGGATTCTATAAGACGTCTACAAACGAAAGACGGTTCTCCCGAACCGGGCAATGACGGTTGCTTCGCCGAAGGCCCAGCGCAGGTAGGGGTTGCCGAGTTTAGCGCCGCGCAGGCCCTTGATTTTGCCGGCGCTGGCGACGGTGCCTTTAACCCGGCGAGCGTAGGACAAAAAGTCTTTAACGGCGGGAAAGCGTTTGACGTCGCCGATTTCACAGAGGGTGGTCAGGCCTAGGGATTCGCCGATGAGCATGCAGATCGATTCCGCAATTGAAATCGGTGGTGGAGGTGTAATACTTCATACGTATTCTGATGGAGGTGCTTAAGAGCACTGGTTAATGATTCAATCGTTAACGCGGGGGGTGCACTAAATCCCCAGCCCCAGCCGATGAACAACTTCGGACACACTATACGGCGCGTTCGGCGTAAATCTGCGGCGTGAACCCAGGCGCGACGAATCAACGACCGCCAAGAAATCGGCGCGTGTTCCTGCTGGCACTCGTCGCTCTCCTTGTGCTGGTTGGCATAATCAGCTTCCGGGGCTTGTTGCCCAGCCATCGGCGTTTTGGAGCCATTTATGAAGCGGCGGCGTTCGACCTCAACGAGGCGCGATACAATTCGGTTGGAGTATTTCTGCGCAAACAACTTCCAAGGCACGTGGTCCAGTCGCCGCTTTTTCCGTCTCGCTACAAGGATCAGCCGAGGTATTTGGATTTGAAGGGGGCGCAACTCGAATGGAGCATCGGCGGCACGAATACTGGCTGGCTCTATTTCTGGGATGTCGGTGTCAGACCACGGGCTTTACGGTGGGAGTTTGCGCCCTGCTCAGAGACAAACCTTCTGGGCGTCAGCGAGCTACCGGCGGACTTCTACGGCTCTTCTGATCCTCGCCGAGTCGAGGTCTTTGGCGACGAGTCCACGACGAACGCGATCAAAGTCGCAGTCGGCCAGATCCTGTTTGCCCGCCAAACCGACAAAAAAAGCACGATTTACATGCTGAAGCTCCGGGAGCAGGATCGAAACAAGCTGGTTGTGGACTATTGTGTGACGAACCCTTGAAGCCGAACATGCGCTGCAGCGAACCCGGTGGGGGCGTCGCGGTTGCGATCGTGGCGTCCCGCACGCCGGGTCGCTGAGCTCTCGTTCTACCTGATGAGCGCGCCCGACAAGAGTGACCTCTCTGGTAGGTCAAGTCGCCTCCGCCGCGTGGTTGCTGTATTGTTGGCGGCACTGGTGGTGATCGTCGCTGCTCTGGCCGTCGTGTGGTGGATCGCGAAACAGAGAGCCGCTCATGCGCGAGCAGAGTGGAAAGGGCCGACCCTTGAGCGGTTGGCGCTATTGTCGATCACCAATGAGGGTATTCGCCGGGAACTTGAAGAAATTAAGGCAGGTCCGAAGCCCAACATTGATTTCGGATGGGCCCATGACCAAGTGCTCCTGATGACAAACGGCGAGTACATCATTTACGCCTTCCGGCACGGAGCCAACAATGGCTTTGTGGATCATTTGTTCCTTGGGCACGGGTCTGATGGTCGGTGATCCTTTCCGTTGGCTTCAACTGGGCGTGTTGACAAAACAAAGTGCCGACATCAGATTACGGCCATGAATATCGCGCAGATTGAGGAAGCAGCTCACCGCGGTCTTCCGTTTTCGTTGAAGGTTGCCGACGGCGACCGCTATGATGTGCCGCATCGTGATTACATTTCCCTTCCACCGAGAGAGTCTCCGAAACGCACATACGTGGTTGTGCATAGGGATGATGGATACGCGTCCATCTTGCCCTTGATCACGATTACCAGCTTAACGTTCAGAGTTGATGCTGGCACCACGCAATAATCGGAATGCGAATAAGACCGCCGACCTGGTGGCTGATGCTTCTCTGCATGTGAGGGTTTGCGAGGCAGAGAAGGTTGTTTGGGAAACAGCCGCACACCCGGAGTCACTTTCTTCATGGATTCGGCGGAATCTGAACCGATCGGCAGGAATGACCAAAGCGAACCATACAGTTTAGCGAACGGGAGGCTTCCAGCCGATACGCTCAGAGACAAATCGAAAATCATCGGCGGCTGGCTCCGATCGCTGACCTCGTTGGGCGGAATGAACATTAGGCGATTACTGAAGTGAGAACAATAGGGTCAAGTCAGGACAATCAACATTTGATGAAGGATTTCGAGCCGATCTGATTGTTAGGAACCTGGTGCTCGCGGAATCGAAGTCCGTCGAGCGAGTGCCCCCCGCTCACAAGAAACAGGTGCTGCCTTATCTTCGACTGACAGGCTTCAAGCTGGGCACCTGCTGAACTTCGGTCAGGCGTTGATGCGCGACGGCATCACCCGGATCATCCACGGGAATCTGGATTCGGATCCTTCGTGCCTCCGTGAGAGGAGAATTCATTGAACAGACGGTGCAACAGCGCCCCGCCGTTGCAGTTTTGTTCTTTTGGACAAGAGAAATTTAACAGGATGTTTTGCGGGTGTGCGGATTACTCAGCACGGATGAGAACACGAACCGAAAGGCGATTCTGGTCCGCGTCGTGGTCATGCTCACCCAGCTGGGACATCGTGGGTATAACACTCATGAGGAAGGGGGCGAGTATCGAGCCCTCCGAAACGATACCGATTCCGATAGCGATTCCGATCTCGATCGGAATATGAAGCCGGGAGATTGGGAAAAAAGGTTTCCCGTTTGGCAAGGTTCGCCTATAACCGGGGCGTGTCATATGACCAAGTGCATTCCATGAGTGCCCGGACTCGGTATTGTGCGGTATTGGGGCATCCCGTTCGACATTCGGCCTCGCCGCCCATGCAGAACGCGGCATTGGCGGCGTTGGGTGTGGATTGGCGCTATCTGGCATTCGACGTGCGGCCGGAGGGTCTATCCGAGGTTCTTGCGGGCGCGAAACGGATGGGATTCATTGGATTCAACCTGACCGTGCCGCATAAGGTGCTGGCGTTAGGTTTGATGGATGAGTTGGACGAGACCGCGCGCCGTTGGGGTGCGGTGAATACCGTCCGTTTTGAAGGTCGGGCTGTGGGGGGAGAGTGGCGGCCGATGTCGGAGTGGACCGATGAGAGTCCGATGGAAGTCCGTTGCGTGGGATTCAACACGGATGCGGAGGCGGTGATGCTTTCGTTGCAGGAGGATCTGGGAATTCAGTGGAAGGGAGCCCGGGTTTTGCTCTTGGGGGCCGGGGGGGCGGGGCGTGTGGTGGCATTGCGATTGGCGAGCGAGGGGATTGACCGCCTTTGGCTGGTGAATCGCACCCAGGCCCGGGCGGATGCCCTACGGAGTGAAATCCGGCAGGCTTATCCCCGCGTCTCTGTCGAATTGGACTATCCGGCTGGCGAGGTTGACTTGGTGATCAATGCGACCTCGTTGGGATTAAAGCAGGAGGATGAGTTACCGTGGGACCCGGCTCGATTTGAGATGCGACAAGCCCGGTCTGTTTATGACCTGATTTATCGGCCGGCGGTCACGCCGATGCTGCATCGGGCGCGGGAGGCCGGTTGCCGCTCGGCCAACGGTTTGGGCATGCTCCTGCACCAGGGCGCGCGTGCGTTGGAAATCTGGCTGGGACGACCGGCGCCGCTTCAAGTCATGCGCAGGGCCCTGGAGGAAGGCGTCTATGTTTGAACCAGAAGTCTGGCGAGCCGTGCCTTTCCATTTTTGGTCGGCGGTCTTCTTTGTGTTCGGATCGATCGTGGGGAGTTTTCTGAATGTGTGCATTCATCGGTTGCCCCGCGGTGAGAGTGTGGTCCATCCTCCTTCGCACTGTCCCCATTGCGGCTACGCGATACCCTGGTATTTGAACATACCGCTGGTGACCTGGGTTTGGCTCAGAGGGCGTTGTGCCCATTGTTCCGCCTCGATCTCGATCCGGTATTGGGTGGTGGAATTGGCGACTGCGCTTTTGTTTCTGGCCGCCTGGTTGAAGGCCGGTGAAGGCTCGGCGGGATTGGCGCTCGTATACAGCCTTTTCCTGGCGGGCCTCTTGGCCGCTTCTGTCATTGATTATGAGCATTTTATCATCCCGGATGAAATAACGCTGGGTGGAATGGTGGCCGGATTTCTCCTCTCGGCTATGCTGCCAGGACTTCACCAAACGCCCAGCATTCCGGAGGCTCTGAAGCAGAGCGGACTGGGGATCCTGGCGGGGACGGGTTTGATCTACGCGACGGTTCGGATTGGGAAATGGTTCCTTGGGAAAAAGCGGCACGATTTGCCTCCGGACAGCAAGGTGATTTTCGGTGAGAACGGCGTGCAATTGCCGGACGAGACGATTGCTTATGAAGATATCTTTTATCGGCCCTCGGATGCCTTGGAGTTTCATGCGCGCAGTGTTTTGCTGGGGGAGCAATCCTTTGAGAATGTGGCGGTCCGTTTAACGCCTTCTGTGCTGGAGGTTGGGGAGCAGAAGTATAATCCGTCCGAGATCACTCACATGGAAGTGGTCACGGACTCGCTGATCATTCCGCGGGAAGCGATGGGACTGGGGGACGTCAAGTTCATGGGGGCGATTGGCGCGTTTTTGGGGTGGCAGGGGGTGCTGTTCTCCCTGATTTGCAGCGCGTTTTTGGGCGCGCTCGGAGGAGGCCTCACAATGTTGTATCATCGTCTTCGGCATCAACCCGCCTCGACGCTGATTCAGTATGGCCCTTATATCGCGATGGCGGCCGCGATTTGGCTTTTTTGGGGCCCTGAATTGATGGACTGGTGGTTTCGATTGATGACTCCCCGGGGGCTTGCGCCCTTTCGATAACACCGATTAAGATGAGTCATGAACCCGGTTTTCATGCAGGAAGCGATCCGACTGGCCCGTGAGAATCTTGATCTGAATCACGGTGGGCCTTTTGGCGCCGTGGTGGTGCGGGCCGGGGCGGTGGTCAGCCGGGGATGGAACCAGGTCACCTCGACCTTCGATCCAACGGCGCATGCCGAGATTGTGGCGTTGCGCGCCGCCGGGCATGCCCTGGGGCGGTTCTGTCTCGATGACTGCGAGCTCTATACAAGCTGTGAACCGTGTCCCATGTGCCTTGCGGCGGCCTACTGGGCGCGAATTCCTGTCGTTTACTACGCCGGCACGCGGGCTGACGCCGCCGCGGCCGGGTTCGATGACGACTTATTCTATGCGGAATTGGCCCGGCCGATGGCTCAACGGATGATGCGGATGGTTCCGCTCCTCCGAGAGGAAGCGGAGAAGGTTTTTGAAGCCTGGCGAGCCAAATCCGACAAGATCCCTTATTAAATCCCAAGATTCGGTGGAGTATGACAACCCGTTTTAAATCCGATGCCTTGTTTGCCGAAGCGTTGAACTACATCCCGGGGGGAGTCAACTCTCCAGTTCGAGCCTTTCGAGCCGTGGGCGGACAACCGTTTTTCGTGCATCGCGCCCAAGGGGCTCATCTCTGGGATGTGGACGGCCACGAACTGATTGATTATGTGTGCACCTGGGGACCGGCGATTCTTGGGCATGCGCATCGTAGAATCATCGAGGCCATCCAGCAGACCGCCCTCAAGGGGACCAGCTTTGGCATCCCCAATCCGCTGGAGGTCACCATGGCTAAACTCATTTGCTCGGCGGCGCCCAGCGTGAAAAAGGTTCGCCTCTGCAATTCCGGCACCGAGGCCACCATGTCCGCCATTCGGCTGGCCCGGGGATTTACCAAGCGGGACAAGATCATCAAGTTCGCCGGATGTTACCACGGTCATGTGGATTCGCTCCTGGTCAAGGCTGGCTCGGGCGCCCTCACCCTGGGATATCCCGACAGCGCGGGCATCCCTCCGGCTTTTACCCAGCACACGCTTGTTCTTCCTTTCAACGATCCCGACGCCGTCCGCGCGGCGTTTGCCGCTCATCCGGACCAGATTGCCGGGATCATTCTGGAGCCCGTGCCCGGCAACTCCGGCCTGTGGCTGCCCCGGCCGGGTTACCTGGAGTGTCTGCGCGAGTTGACCTCCGAATACGGCGCTTTGCTGGTATTCGACGAGGTCATGACCGGATTTCGTCTCGCCTGGGGAGGAGCCCAGGAACGATTCGGAATTACCCCGGATCTGAGTTGTTTCGGCAAAATCATCGGGGGCGGTTTGCCGGTGGGGGCTTTTGGCGGCCGGGCGGACATCATGGATTGCCTGGCTCCGCTGGGCCCGGTTTACCAGGCCGGAACGCTGAGTGGCAATCCACTGGCCATGGCCGCCGGCATCACCGCCCTGGACGAACTGCAACACTCCAATGCCTATCAAGCGCTGGAAACTCGCGGACAGCAATTGGAGACTGGGCTGGTCGAGGCCGCGCGAACCACAGGAACCGAGGTGCAATTCAACCGGTGCGGCTCCATGTTCTGCACCTACTTTGCCTCCCAACCCGTCAGGAATTTGGAGGAAGCCATGCGTTCCGACCGCGACAAGTTTGCGCGGTTCTTTCATGGGATGCTGGAGCACGGTGTATACCTGGCTCCTTCGCAGTTCGAGGCGGGATTCCTTTCCTCGGCCCATGAAGCCTCCGACATCGAGAAGACCATTCGCGCCGCGCGCGAGGTGTTTTCAAAAATCTAATCCGCAAAGCCGCCAAAGCTCACGGCGTTTTGGAGGGAGCCACTTATGAGTCGATCTCCGAATCCCGCTAAGCTGCGCCGCCAACGGCCAGCCAGGGGCATCGTCATCGTTCTCTCGCCTCGAACGTTGCCACGATGGGGCGGTGATCGGAGGCGATTCCCCAATTGGCGAAGGCCAGGACATAGGTTCCCGACCGTTGCCATTCCCGGGCCATCCCCCGGCTCAACAAGATGTAGTCCACCCGGCTATAGGTGTCTTCCTTGCCATAGAAATAGGTCCAGGTCACGCGAGGAGCCGACATGAAGGGCGCCGGAGGCGGTGCGGTATCCCCGTTGCGTTCCGCCGGCCGGGTGTCATAGAGCGCCGAGGGTCCCTTGCCCACAAGTAGTTTCAGGGACGGGGAATCTTTGGTGTCGTTGAAATCACCGAGCAACACCACATTGGCATTCGGATTGGATGCCAGCCGGGCTTCGACCTTGCCTCGCAGCAATCGGGCCTCCTGTTGGCGCAGTTCGGCTTCGTCCGCCTCGGGGACCTGGCGCTTGGATTTCAAATGGGCCGTGATCAGGGTGAATTGATAACGCGAATTGACCGCGATATCGACTTCGGCAAAACCGCGCGAGCTGTGAAAACGGCGTCCATGAAGCAGGTAATTCTCGTTGGTGTGAGGACGACGCGCCACAATCGGGAATCGGCTGAGCACAGCGACCTGGATATTGGTGTCAAAACCCCGCACGTGCTCCCAGTGGGGATATTCGAGCCCGTCGGCCCTCAGGGAATTCCGAAGCTCGCGCAGGGCTTTTTCGCCGCCGATTTCCTGGAGGGCCAGCACATCCGGCTTGATAGCCAACAGACCCTCCCGGATTTTGGCCCGGCCGGCCTCGGACTTGGCGGGGCGGGACCCGATCGGTTGATCCAGGTAATTGTTGAGATTATAGGAGGCCACCGTGAAGGTGGCCGCTAGGCAGGGGAAGGCTCCGGCGAGCAGTCCGATCAGAAAACGCATGATCATATAAAACACATATAATCTAAGAATAAATAAAAGTCAATAGTATAAAATAACACTGGAAAGCTTGACCGGGAAGGGGCGGGTCCGCATAGTAACTGGCTTTTTTTAGGGTAAGACGATTTATGGAGCATATTAGAAACATTGCGATTATCGCGCACGTGGATCATGGAAAAACCACGTTGGTGGATTGTTTATTGAAGCAATCGGGCACCTTCCGGGCGAACCAGGCCATTGCGGCCGAGGAACGGATTATGGACTCGATGGACCTGGAGCGGGAGAAGGGGATTACGATTCGCGCGAAAAACGCCGCATTCAAGTACAAGAACTATCACATCAATATTGTGGACACGCCGGGGCACGCTGACTTCGGGGGGGAAGTGGAGCGGGCGATGAGCATGATTGATGGGGTATTGCTGGTGGTGGACGCGGCGGACGGGCCGCAGGCGCAGACCCGTTTTGTATTGCGCAAGGCCCTGGAATCGGGGGCGAAACCGATTGTAGTGATCAACAAGATCGATCGGGAGCATGCCAATCCCAAAGGGGTGTTGGATCAGGTATTCGACCTGTTCATGCAACTGCACGCGACGGACGAGCAGTTGGATTTTCCGTTTGTTTACGCGAGCGCCAAGGAGGGATACGCGAAGCTGGAGTTGGACCAGGCGAGTGACTCGATGGAGCCGTTGTTTAGCATCATAGTGAAGCACGTGCCACCGCCTCGGGCGCGGGCGGGCGAGGGATTTCAGATGCTGGTGGCGAACCTGGACTACAGCGATTACCTGGGGCGGATTGCGTTTGGAAAGATTTACCAGGGGAAGATCAAGCAGGGGGACAATGCGGTCTGTTTGCATGCCAATGGCGGCATCAGTCAGGGAAAGATTACATGTATTTACCATTTTGAGGGTTTGAAGCGAGTGGAGATTCCGGAGGCGCATGCGGGGGACATTGTGGGGCTGACGGGATTTGAGGATGTATTCATTGGGGAGACCGTGGCGGACATTCCGGAACGGCAGGCCTTGCCATCCAAGCCGATCGATCCCCCCACGATTCAGATGGAGTTTGCGGTCAACGATGGGCCGCTGGCCGGTCAGGACGGCAAATTGGTGACGGCGCGGCACATTTGGGAGCGATTGGTGAAGGAGATCCGGACCAATGTGGCCTTGCGCGTGAGCACGACCGAAGACGCCAAGGTCTTTGCGGTGAGCGGGCGGGGGGAGATGCAGATTGCCATTTTGGTTGAGCAGATGAGGCGCGAAGGTTACGAGGTGCTGGTCTCGCGTCCGGAAGTGCTTTGGAAGAAGGATTTACAGGGGAATATGCAGGAACCTCTTGAGCGCATGTTTTTGGAGATTCCGCAGGAATACATGGGGGCGGTCCTGGAAAACCTAGCTTGGAGGAAGGCTGAGATCGCGCACATGGCTCATCATCAGGACCAAGTCAGCATTGAGGCAATCATTCCGATGCGCGGCCTGATTGGTTTTGAAACAGACTTGGTGAACATGAGCCGCGGGATGGGGGTCATGAGTCATTTGTTTCACGAGTATGGGCCGGACCGCGGGGAGATCCCGGCGCGCAAGAACGGATCGCTGGTGAGCATCGAGGATGGCGCGGCAACCAGCTACGCTCTCAACCAGATCCAGGAGCGGGGACGGCTGTTTTTGGAACCGGGCGACCAGGTGTATCAGGGCATGATCGTGGGCGAAAACGCGCGAGACAACGATATTCCGGTGAATCCCTGCAAGACCAAGCATCTCACCAACATGCGTTCGAAGGGCGAAGGGGTGGGGATCCACCTGGAGCCGCCTTTGAAGCTATCTCTGGAGCGTTCGCTCGAGTACATTGGTCCGGATGAATATGTGGAGGCCACGCCCAAGCATCTGCGTCTGCGCAAAAGGATTTTGGACGAGACCGATCGGAAGCGGGCCACACAGAACCGAAACTTCAAAATGGAAGGATCCACGGCGGCCTGATTATGAAGACTTCCTCTCACGAGAAGGTGGCGCGTTTTAGCGTATCGCTGCCGCCGCGTCTGCAGAAGCAGTTGGACACCATGGTTCGCGCCAAGGGCTACGCCACTCGATCCATGGCGGTCGCGGAAATGATCCGAGGGCAGATTGTTGATCATTACCAGCAGTATGGAGATCAGGAAATTGCGGGGACAATCACCCTGGTTTATGATCATCACAAACCGCACCTGCAGGAGATCCTGACCCGGATGCAACATGATTACCGGGAATGCATCATTTCGACGCTTCATGTGCACCTAGATCATCACAATTGCCTGGAGGTTCTGGTGGTGCGCGGGCGGGCGCAAGCCATCAAGACGATGGCGGAGCACCTGACCACGGCGAAGGGGATCAAGCACGGGCAGTTGACCATCACGACGACCGGCCGGGATCTTGTCTAAAGGGGATCCCGGATCTTCGCCCGCGATCGGGTTGAGGGCGCTCCTTCATCATGGAGCGCATGCTCACGGTTGTCCGTAGGAGAATTCGACGGAGACCTTCACGTCGGGGTGCAGGCTTTGTTTGACGGGGCAGGTCATGGCGGCGGCTTCGAGTTTCAGTCGTTCGGCTGGCGGGAGAGACAGAGTGGAGCGAACATGCACGGAAACCCGGAGGGCGCCGATTCGTCGGACTGGATCGGCGGTCATTTCCTTGGTCACCTGGAGGCGGGTGCCGGCCAGGTCGTAGCTGTTGCGGCGGGCGACCAGGGCCATGATGGTCGCGAGGCAGGCTCCCAGACCGGAGGCGACCAGGTCGGTGGGTGAAAAGGCCTCGCCCTTGCCGCCGTTATCGACCGGCGCATCCGTGGTCAGGGTCTGTTGGGAGGGCCCGTGCAGGGCGCGGCAGTGCAGGTCACCCAGATAATCGATCTCGATATTCACCGACATGATTAGAGTTGCCTTTCTTGGTTCAGGAGTTGTTGTTGGAGGAGGGAGAACCGCAGAGACGCTGGAGGCAGCCTCGCAGGCGGCCATTGTTGGCCAGGACATAATAGCACAGATCACCGCTGAGAGGCCGGTGAAAGAAGTCACCTCCGGCGCATTCCAGGATCAGGCCGCCCGCCGCGATATCCCACAGACGTACCCCCGCCTCGACATAGGCGTCCATGCGGCCGCACGCGACATAGACGAGGTCCAAAGCCGCGGACCCCATGATGCGCACCTTGCGAGCACGGGGGACAAGGTTTTGAAAGCCCGGGAGCATATGCCGAAGATTGGCGTCATACTTGGCGAAGCCGACGGAGACGACAGCCTCGGAGAGGCGGCTGCGGGCGCTGACGTGAATGATTCTATTGTTTAATCGGGCGGGATGACCGCGAACCGCGGACCAGGTTTCCTGGCAAAAGGGGTCGTGGACCACGCCGGCGAGGGTTTGGTAAGGTGCGGAGGTTTTTCCGGGTTGAAGTGGAACCTTCCGGTGTTGGAGGGCGATGGAAACACACGCGTGGGGAATTTGGTAGGCGTAATTGACCGTGCCATCGATGGGATCGACGACCCAGCGGAGGGGAGCGGTGTCATCGCCGGCGGTTCCCTCTTCGCCGAGGAGGGCGATCTCCGGGAAGGCCTGGCGCAGCCGCCGGGTGATCTGGCGTTGACAACGGACGTCCAGCTCCAGTTTCAGGTCATGCGCCTGGGATTCATTGATCTTCTTGGGAGTTCTCCAATGTTGGCGCAAGAGCCGGCCTGCGGTCTCGGCGGCTTCGACGGCAACCGCCAGGGCGTGGCAAGGTTTGAATGATTCGGACTGTGGCGTGCGAGTATTGCCCATAACGCAGATGAATAGAACGTCCCCAGGGAATTCTGCCAATGTAAAAATTGGATTTTGCTTTGGATTTTTGGGGCGTGCGAGATAACCTGTTTGCCATGCCTGAAAAGAGTGCTCACGAGATACCGCGCAACTGGCGCGAGCAGTATGAAAAAGGCAAAATGGCCTTGACTCGGCAGAATTGGGATTATGCCGTTTCCCTGTTGGGTCAGGTCCTTCAGAACGAACCCGGCTTTTACGATTGCCGGGAGGCGTTGCGCGCGGCCCAATTCAAGCGGGCCGGCAGCGGGACCGGTTTTTTCAAGAAGGCCTTTGGGGCGGTGAGCAATTCGCCCTTGCTCGCAAAGGCCCAATTGGCGATGCGCAACAATCCTCTGGAAGCCCTGTCCGTGGCGGAGCAGATCCTGAATAATGATCCGGGCAACAGCACGGCCCATAAGCTAGTGGCTGAAGCCTCATTGGGATTGGATTTTCCGCGCACGGCCATCCTATCCCTGGAGATCCTGTTCAAGAACGCGCCGCAGGACCGCGATGTGGCGATGAAACTGGCCGCCACGTTGGTCAAAGCCGGATTCACCCAACGCGCGGAGACCCTGTACAGCCAGCTGGCGCAGGCTTTCCCCGATGACCAGGAGGTGGTTCAAGCCCTCAAGGATTTTTCGGCCAGCAAGACCATGCAGGAGGGCGGCTATGATGCCCTTGCCGATGGTTCGGGATCCTATCGGGATGTGATCCGGGACAAGGAACAGGCGGCAAAACTGGAACAGGAACAACGGGTGGTGAAGTCCGGCGAGGTCGCCGATGGCCTGATTGAGGAATACCGGGCTCGTCTGGAAAAGGAACCCGATAACCTCAAGCTCCTCCGATCTCTGGCCGAGCTCCACGCGGAAAAAGGAGAGTTTGACATCGCTCTCGAGTGTTATCAGCGGATTGCCGAATCAGGCATGGGCAAGGATCCGTCTCTGGAGAAAGCGATGGCCGATCTCCAACTCCGAAGATACGACCAGGCCATCCGGCAGCTGGATCGCCAGGATCCGCAGCAAGCCGAAGCTCTGGCAAAGCTGGAGGCGGACCGTCGCGATTTTCAGATCTCCGAATGCCGGCGACGGGTGGAGAGTTACCCGACCGACCTTCAGTTCCGATTCGAGCTGGGGGAGCTTTACTTTCAGGCTGGCAGGATCAACGAAGCGATCCAGGAGCTTCAGAAGGCCGTATCGAATCCTCATCGGCGCAATCAGGCGATGTTTCTTCTCGGGCAATGTTTCTTCAAGAAACGCATGTATGATTTGGCTGCGCGGACATACGAGGGTGCTTTAAAAGAAAAGTTGGTGTTCGACGAAGAGAAGAAGGAATTGCACTACGCCTTGGGATGCGCCCTGGAAATGATGGGTCGAAAAGAGGATGCCGTGGAGCAGTTCAAAAGGATCTACGAGACGGACATCGGTTTCAGGGATGTCGCGGCGAGGGTGGACGCCTATTATGCGAGCAACGAGCCGGCGGATGGCACCTAGTTAGCAGATGCGGGGCAGTTGCTCTCCGCTCAACCGTTCGATCAACCGCCGGGTGCCCAGGCGATTCATCTGGACCACGGAACCTGGAGGGCCCGATTCAACCCGGCCGATGATCAGGGCGCCTCTGCCGGCGGAATGCTGTTGGAGGATTCGAACGGCTTGGCTCGCATCCTGAGGCGCAACCAGGGTCACAAAACGGCCTTCGTTGGCCACGTAGAGCGGATCCAATCCCAGCATTTCACAGGCGCCTCTCACCTGGTCATCAAGGGGAATGCAGCTTTCGTCGATGACCATGCCCGTCTGGGAAGATTCCGCGATTTCCACCAGCGCGCTGGCCAGCCCTCCCCGGGTAAGATCCCGGAGGCAGTGGACATCCAGGCCGGACAGGAGCAGGGATTGAACAGGGGCCGCCAAGGGGGCGCAATCACTGGTGAGGGTGGTTTGAAAGGCCAAGCCTTCGCGGGCCGCCATGATGGCCACGCCATGGCGCCCAATATCGCCACTGAGCACGATGACATCTCCGGGCTTCACGCGAGAGGGTTGGATTTCGCGTCCGGAATCCACAAGACCGATGCCGGCGGTATTGATGAACAATCCATCCCCCTTGCCTTTCTCCACCACCTTGGTGTCTCCTGTGACCAATTGCACGCCGGCTTCGCGGGCCGCAGCCTGCATGGAAGCTGCGATGCGCTGCAGGACCTCGATCGGGAGGCCTTCTTCGAGGATAAAGCCCGCGCTCAGATAAAGCGGGCGGGCTCCGCACATCGCCAGATCATTGACGGTTCCATTCACCGCCAGCGATCCAATATCTCCCCCGGGAAAAAAGAGCGGATGAATCACGTAGGAATCTGTCGAAAAGGCCAGCCGGACGCCGCCGACATCCAGGAGCGCACCGTCATGCCGGGCGTTCAGCAATGGATTGCCAAAAGCCGGAATGAAGACTTTTTCCAGCAACTGATGGGTTAGACGGCCGCCTCCTCCATGCGCCATGAGAATCCGATCATAACCCACGATCGGGATGGGACAGCGTGTGGCCTGAGGATCAAGTTTCGGGACGTCTTCTTGCATGCCCCATTTATGCCCGGGCTATGGGTCGAAAACAAGAAAGACTGGAGTTCGTGAACTGACGAGTTAGTTGTGAGCAGACCGTTTGACTGCGTGAGGATGAACTTCAACCAGCGTTTTCGCGAAAAGCTGGAAAACGCCTGGCTTTCTAGGAGTAGGAATTCCAGGCCGGAGCCTTGTCGGGCACGTAAGCCCGATGAACCTGCCGAAGGTTCCGCGCCGATTGGGCCAGCTCATCCCGTCGCAGTTCAGCAAACCGGCGTTGCTCGGCCAGCCATTCCCGGTTCCGGTTTTCCATGTCGATGAGCTGATTGATGATTGACTTGAATTCCGTCTCGATCTCCTGGCGATCATAAGCGCCCATGGCCACCTCACGCCGCAGGGTTGTGGTGGTCTCGACGATCCTTTGCTGAAGGAGCAGCTTGGCATCCTGGTATTCTCGAACTTCCTGCCACGCGTTCAAGCGGATGGCTGATCCCTCGTTATCGGTCAGTTCCTGCCATTCCTGATACAAACCCAGCAAAGCAATACGTGCGCTCATAATTCTCCGTTTCCGTCTCGGGAAAGTGATGGTGGTCTATCAGTTTTCTTCTTCAGACCCCGTTCTTTCTGAAATCTCCTCGAAGCAACTCTCATTCCAACCTGTTGTTTTTCTCAGAAACGAGATGGTTCGAGGCCAATATGAAAATCAAACCGACGGCATAAAATCATAATCTACTGTGAATAAATAAAATATAAAAACTATGCTTGTTGCCAGGTTTTGGCATCGTCCCGGAGAAAGCCGAGTGCTCACTGATGAATTCCTGTTTTTAGACACTTGGACAGAGCGAGTGTATCAAATCAGGTCAAAATCCTGGAGGGAGAGTAGGAACAGAGGAAAGCGAGTGACAGACGGTGCGGTGCCGGAGACGATCAGGCTGTGGCAGCCATGGAACTATATTCGACGTTGGCCGAAGCTTCCTGCCCTCGGCCTTGGAGCATCTCGGCCCAGGCGTTACGGAGAATTTGAAGGCGGTGGTTTACCTCCTGAACCCCGGAGGAGTCTTTTCGCAAGTTGCTGTCCATCAATTTTCTGTCGAAATAGTCGTAGAGGGAGCGCATTTTTCGAGCCAGCTCTCCGCCTTGAGCCATGTTCAGGGAGTAGTTTAGCTCACTAATAATGGCCTGGGCTCGGAGGATATTGTTATTGATGGTTTGGTTGAAATCGGCGGGATCCTCGAGTTGGAAGCCTTGTTCGGCTTGGTTTAGGAATCGGATGGCGCCGTCGTAGAGCATGAGGATCAACTGGCCGGGGCTGGCGGTTTGGGTGGCGGCGTGCTGGTAGGTTTTCCAGGGGTTGGGGCGGTACATGGGGAGTTAGGGGGGCGGCTAATCGTTGGGATCGATGCTCATGGCGAGGAGGTTTGAGAGGCGTCGGATGACTTGGGGAGGGGGGTAGTCCACGCGGCCGATGAGGGATACGGCGCGTTCGACGAGATCGGCTCTCACATCGGGAGTATTATTAAACTGGTTTTCGAGGGCCTGAGATTGGTCAAAAGCGGCCTGATCGGAATTGGAGACATTTTTAGTGGCTGCCGGGGATCTTGAGTCCATTCTGGCTACCGAACCCACGCTCATATTGGGATCAATTTGCATAACGATTTTCACTATTTCTGGCAGGCGTGCGACTTGATAGCATCGTATTCAATCACCGTGATATATATCGGCAAGAACGGGAAAAACTTTAGCCAATTTCTTATCGAGAAGGCAGGGTGGAGAAGACGGCGTGGAGGGTGTATTGACCGAAGCGCCGCGGGGAGCTGAGGATGGATTGGGAGTCTTGAAGGGGGATGGATTGCTGCATATGATCGTTGTAATAGTGCCGGGCGGCGTTGGCGACGGTGGGATCGCCTGCGTCGAACACTTCGTCGATCGACCACCAGATTTTGGCTTCCTGGCAATCGACCAGCTTAAAGCGCCAGCCCACGGATAGGGGGGGATAAGGGCGATAAGTGGTTAATTCACAAAACAAGACGCCATCCGCGCCTGTTTGTTCCCTGATTTTCTTGAGAAGGCTGGTCGGCAGTCGTTCTTCGGCGGACCATTTTGCGCGGCCCGACCATTGGCGCAGGTCGTTTTCCTGGACGAAGGCGGTATCGAGCAGTCCTGTTTTGCTCAATTCAGCCAGCAGGACAGGCTGGAGGCTTTCGCGTCCGGCTTCACTTTCAGAATCGTTGAGACGATTGGCCAGGGGGAGAACCGCGACCCGGCGCAATTGTGGGGGCATTTGTTTTTGGGCCAGATTCACATTTGTGGGGCTGTAGCTAGGGCCGATGATCCGGTTTTTGGCACTGGGCATCGCGCAACCACCGCACAGGAGAAGCAGGAGCAGGAACAGCCGCTGATTCAGCAGCGGGCGCCACGCCTGGAGAACCAGGTCGGCGAAGCCATGAAGTTTTGCGGAGTTCATCGATCAAAGCCGAACCGTGCCAGTTGGGTGAGGCTTCGCTGCAAGCGCATCACCCAGGGCAGTAAATCGTGCTCCAGGGCATCCGACAAGGCCAAATTGTCTCGGAGGGCATAGACTCCCTCCAATCGCTGCCAGAGAAGCCGGAACTCCTGCCAGTGCGAATTCAGGACACGGAGTTCCATTTCCAGCTGATCGTTGGGGGCGGAAAAGAACTCTTGCAGGAATCCCAGTTTGATCAGGGGAACCTGAAGATCCGAGAGGAGCCCGCGCCAAAGCCAGTCGATCGTCCTGCTGTCGTTGATCAACACGAGAAGCACGAGGGCTTCCAGGCGACGGCGAATCAGATGCACCTGATCCTGGACCCGGCGGAGCAGAATCCGGCTGTAGTCCAGCAGGCTGATCGACTCCGCTTCCACCGTCTTAAAACCGTGATGAAGAACGGGGGGGTGGATCAGGCTGACTTCGACTCCATCGACCCGTAGGACAGACAAAACCCGTTCTTTTCGAAGGGCGGCAAGCTCGAGTTGAGTTCGGATGGCGGCCAAAGATTCCGTCACCTTTCTGTCAAAAGAAACCGCCTGACCGTCCAGGAGGATGCGGACCGGCGATTTTTTTTGCAGAGAATCCGGATTGGCAAACATGCTTTTATATCGGAAGGCTTGGAAAAAAATTAAGGGGCCTTTGTATGGAAGGACTCCCGTTTGCGATGTGACAAGAGAATGATTCCGGGCAATCCGAAGGCCGTGCCTATGGGATTCCTGGACAGTCGCCGTGAAAAGGTTGGTTTTAGCTGATGCCGAGTTGTTGTTGGAGGTAAGCCAATTGTTGATTAATCCTGGCCTGGGCCTCTTCCATGGCAATGAAGCTGTTTGTCATTCTCTCCTGGTTCATCTGAACGATCCGCTCCAGCTCCGTAATCTGGACGTCAATTTTTCCCGATTGTTCAGTGAGCATATCCTGGTGTTTGACCAGGGTGCCGCCATCGCCGATGGTTTTTTCGATGAACTGATCCAGGCGGGAGGCCAGACCTCCGGTTTCATGGGAAAAGAATTCCTTGAGGCCATTGAGGTTTTTGCTGATGACATCCTCGAGCCGGCCTGCGTTTTCCAGGTTGATGGTGTCGTTATTGCTGTTGGTGGTATAACCGATTTGATCGACGCGTTGGATCAAGCCGGTCAGGCCCGAGGTTGAGCTGTTCAGCATGCCTCGGAGGCTGCGGGCGATGTCGCTGGCGTCCAGGTCGCCGGCAAGGACTCCGGCGGTGACTTTGCCTTTGGCATCGGTCGAGCTGGCGGTGTAAGTGTCGATCAGGCTCTGGGTTTTATTGTATTCCGAGACAAAATCTTCGATGGCCTTTTTGATGGTGGAATTGTCGATGCCCACCTGGACGGTGACATCGCCGGCTTTGAGGGCGGTGACCTTCAGGCCCGTCAGACCAGAGCTTTCTTCCGTAATGGTATTCGAGGCGCTGGTGAGGGTTCCTCCGTTGTTGAGGGTGTAGGTCAGGTTCTTTCCACGTTGGAGGGTGCCCGCGGTCAAGCCTGTAGCCGCCAGGAAGTTGCCGGTGACGTCCTCGAGCGCCACGCCCGAATCGCCGGTGTTCTTGTTGGTCAGTTGGAGACGGTCGTTCACCGCGTCGTAAGTGGCGACCACCCCCGCATTGGACTCGTTGATGCGGGTCAAGACATTAGCCAAGCCGTCTTCCGTGGCGTTAAACGTGATGGACACGCCATTGATCTTGAATTCTCCCGCGCCGCTGCCGCCGTCGAGGATGGCCGTGTTGAAATTACCTTCGGAGAGTGCCGCATTCGGTTTGGCCGCCCCCAGGGCGACGGAACTGGTGATGGAACCCGTATTATTAAAATACAGCCTTGCGGCGGAGAGGAAATTGCTAGTGTCGTTCGGACCGCCGACGACAATGGGATTGGCGCTGGAGAGGCTGATGGTATCGGTTTCGGAATCATAAGACGCATCAATGCCGGTTTCTGTCTTAATCTTATTAAACACCTGCCTGAGGGTATCCGTGGTTGAGACGGTGACGGTTTTGCCGTTGAGGGTGAACGTGCCTCCGGTCACCGGGAGGGCGAAGCCGGCGTTTTCCAGGGTCGGGCTGGAATCGGGTTCCGGGCTGGAGGCGGTGATGTCGGTGGAATGCAGGTTGGCGCCGACGTTTGAAGCGCCTTGGAGGACTGCGGCGGTGGCGAGTTGGGTGATGTGGAAGGAAAAAGCGCCCTGGATTGCGCCGGGGCTGCTGGTGGCTGAGGCGATAGTGCTGTCCGAGATCGCGGGGGCGCGGCTGTCGAAAAGCGAGGCTTCTTTGAGGGCTTGGGCCTTGGTCTGGAGGGTTTGGAGCTGGCTCTTGATGCTGGTATAAGCCTCGTTGCGCTGCTGAATCTTGGTTTGATCGGCCCGCAAAGTTCGTTGCGGGGCGCGTTCCACCTCCATGATTTGCTCGACCAACGACTGCCAGTCAAAACCGGAAGCCAGCCCTGATATTCCCAGATTCATAATTTCGACTTGTCTTTCAGGTTTGCGATGCGGCGGTTACTAGGAGCGATCCCGATGGCAGGCCTCAGGGGGTTCGCCTTTTCTTAAAGGAGCTCGGACGGCGCCCCAGCGCCGCCCGAGTTTGAAACCAACCCGTTTATGGAACTGCGGATTAAGACAACAAACGCAGTGCCGATTGCGGGGTGGCATTCGCCTGCGCCAACATCGCCGTGCCTGCCTGAACGAGGATGTTGTAACGGGCAAACTGTGTGCTTTCTTCGGCCACATCCACGTCTTTGATGCGGCTGTTGGCAGCGGCAACGTTCGTCTTGAGGACGCCCAATTGCTCGCTCGTGTAGCTCAAGCGCGCGATGTTCGAACCGGTATTCGCGCGATCTGTCGCCAAGTCATTGATCATGTTCTTGACATACCCCAGGGCGGTCGAGGCATTCGAGGCAGACGTAATGCTGCCGTTGGTGCCGGCGGCCCAGTTGGTATTGGCCGAGGTTCCAGCTCCGGCGGTGGCCATGGTGAACTTGTTGGCGTCACTGTCCGTAGTGACCTGCAGGTTGCTCCCGCTGCCGAACAACGAGACACCATTGAAGTCCTTGCCAGCCAGGTCCTTGATGTAATTGTTCAAGGTCTGGAACTCCTTGTCATACAGCGACAGGTCTGTGGTCGTCTTCGTGCTATCCTGGGCCAAGGTGGCCAGTTCGCTCATGCGATCCAGGGCCTTGGACACTTTTTTCATGAATCCGTCTTGCGTCTGGGCGTAGGAAATCGCGTTGCCCACGTTCGAGTTGGCCGCGGCGATCCGGTTCACTTGCGCGTCAAACCGCATGGACACTGCCAAGCCTGCCGCATCGTCTTCCGGCGATACGATCTTCGAGCCCGAGGACAGGCGCGAGAGGGACTTGGACAACATGCTGTTGGATTCAGTGAGCAGACGAGCACTATTTTGAGCCGAGATGTTAGTATTGATAACCATAACTGACCCCTTCCATTGAGTCGCCCCTTGTGAGGGCATTATTTTCACGGCATCCCTGCCGTGGGCGGCTTTTCATGGGGGCTGCCGCCATTCTCCCCGCTGGCCCTTTCCGGCGTCCAGCAGCCGTATTGTTTCCAATAAGTTTATCGGCAGCATCCCCGAAAGCTTTAGCGGGAATTTGACACTGCGGCGGGCGCGGTTTTGGGCGGTGGATTCGCACGGCATCCGGCTTGCTCTGGTTCATATTGTAGAGCGGTTTGGAATGGTGGACTGCAGGGGCAGAACCATCGCAGGCCGCTGCAAATGCGGGGTTTTTTGTGGATATCAACCGGAGACAATGGATTGAGCAGGCACGGTCTGAGGACATTTCTGCCGTGTGGAGCGGTGAAAAAAATGCCTGGGGCGACGTTATCGAAGAGCCCGGCTGCGGGACCTGAGCCATGGATGCGAATTTAAAAGCTTCGATGCGCCCTTCGATGGCGGACAAGATGCGCGCGGAGGATGGCGTGGAATCGAGGGCCGCGCGCGAGTTTGGCCTGGGGCTTCAGGCGTTCAGCGAGCGTCGTTTGGATTGCGCGCGGGAACACATGGAACGGGCGGCGGCGTTTCAAGGCAGAGTGGCCCGCTATCAGCACGGGCTCGGCGTAATCCTTCGCGAACTGGGCGAATATCGGGAAGCGGAGCTTTGTTTTGAGCGCGCCTTGATCCTGGATCCCGGCCATGTCGAGGCGCATTATGATTGGGGCTGTTTGCTTAGCCGGGATGAGAGATTCGAGGCTGCCATACCGCATTTCGAGGCGGTTCTCTTGCTTCGAGACGACTTTCCTCAAGTCCGCTTCAATCTGGGGAATGCCTTGCGTAAAACGGGAAAATTGCGCCAAGCCGAGGAATGCTATCGAAATCTGGCCCATCGTGAACCCCGCAATGCCAACGCCCAAGGCAATCTGGGGATAGTTTTGAGAGATCAAGGACGGATCGATGAGGCCCTTGTGCATTGGAAGCATGCCGTGGGATTGGCTCCGGAAAATCCTGAAGCTCACTGGAACCTAGCCTATGGTTTGCTGGCCAAAGGGGAGTATGCGCGGGGGTGGAAGGAATTCGAATGGCGGCTGAAGACCGAAGGCAACGGATTGCGGCAACGTCTGTTGACGCAACCCCGATGGACGGGAGAGGCCGATTCTTCATTAACTTTGCTGGTGCATACGGAGCAGGGGGCGGGGGATTCCATCCAGTTTGCGCGCTATATTCCACTGGCAGCCCAGCGGGTCAAGCGGCTCATGCTGGGCTGTCCTCGGGAACTGTCGAGACTGTTCGATTCTTTGGAGGGCGTCCACTGCCTCGTGGTTGAAGGGGATCCATTGCCTCACTTTGATTGCCACGTCCCGTTGCTGAGTTTGCCCGGCGTTTTTGAGACCACTTTGAGCAGCATTCCGTGGCCGGGTTGTTATTTAAAGCCCTCCGGATCCCACACCAATATGCGGTTGCCCCGATTATCCCGATCGCTTTTGCGGGTTGGGATCGTATGGTCTGGCAATTCCCGTCATGCAAATGACAGGAATCGATCGACCCATTTGCGTGACTGGCTGCCGCTACTGTCGCTTCCAGGCACCACCTTTTACAGCTTGCAGGTCGGGCCCCAGACCTCTGAGATGGCCCGATTGGCGTCGGAAACCAAGATGATTCCCCTACATCCCTGGATTGGAGATTTTGCCGATACGGCTCATTGGATTGAGCAGTTGGATCTGGTGATCTCGGTCGATACCGCGGTGGCCCATCTGGCGGGAGCCATGAACAAGAGGACCTGGGTCATGCTTCCCTTCTCTCCGGATTGGCGATGGCTCCTGGATCGGCAGGATTCACCGTGGTATCCGTCTTTGCGCCTGTTTCGCCAGCCATCTTTGGGGGATTGGACCTCTGTGCTGACTGACATTCGGGGGGAGTTGGAACGGCTGATTCGGGAAAAACAAGCTCTGCCAGCGATGTCTGCTTGAGAGTCGGAGACCTCACCATGTCATGCGATTGCCCAATCCAGGAAACGCCGGCTGACTACCAACAAGCCGAGAGGTTGTATCGTGAAGGCCAGTGGCGCTCGGCGGAAGCTTTATGTCGCGGTCTTCTGACGCAAGACGCTGGTCATGCCGACGCGCTGAATCTGCTCGGTTTGTTGGCCCGGAAGGCCCGGAAAGAACATGAGGCCGCAGGCTACTTTGCCAGAGCCATCACCCGAAATCCGAGCCGCGCGGCCTTCTATAGCAACTTGGGATTATCCTTTGTGCAGACGAACGACTTGGATCGCGCCGAGGAATCCTTCCGGCTCGCGCTCCGATTGGAGCCTGGCAATCCAGATTTCCAATCTAATTTGGGTTTGGTTCGGTTTCAATCGGGCGAGTATGGCTCCGCGGCGTCCATTTACCGGGGCGTTTTGGCCCATCAACCGGATCACGCCTGCGCGCACTGGAATCTTTCATTGGTCTTGTTGCTGCTCGAGGACTACGAACAAGGATGGAAGGAATATGAGTGGCGCTTGCTCTTGGAGAATTATCATGGCGATCTGGCCAGGATGACACGGCCGCTGTGGCGCGGAGAAGCATTCCAAGGCCGGTCGCTGTTCGTATGGTGTGAGCAGGGCCATGGCGACACGCTGCAGTTTGTCCGATACCTTCCCCTGGTGAAGGGCCTGGGAGGACGCGTGATCTTGAGCTGTCAGCCCCCCTTGTTTCGGCTGATGCAAACCCTGCGCGGTGTGGATCAACTGGTGGCCAACAGCGACCCCGTGCCCGAGCATGATCTCCAGGTGCCCTTGCTGAGCCTGCCGCGAATTTTCGGGACTGATGCTCATCATATTCCGTCCCAGGTTCCGTACCTCGACGCAACTTCGGGAATCCAAGCTCGGATCTTGGCCGAGGGAAGACATTTGAAAGTGGGATTGGTATGGGCTGGGGATCCCCAACATCCGAATGACCACAATCGTTCTTTGCGGCTGGGCCAATTTGAACCGTTGCTCGAGTTGCCGGGCGCAACTTTTTACAGTCTGCAGGTGGGGGCGCGGGCTCAAGAGCTTGAAAATCTGCCCGCGCCAAAGCGGCCGATGGATTTGAGTCCGCAGCTCCAGGATTTTGCTGACACGGCAAACGTCCTAATCCAATTGGATCTCCTCATCACGGCGGATACGGCTGTGGCGCATTTGGCGGGGGCATTGGGGAAGCCAGCCTGGGTGTTGCTGCCTCGGGTGCCCGACTGGCGATGGTTGCTGAATCGCGAGGATAGTCCGTGGTATCCCAGCCTGCGTTTGTACCGACAGTCCGTCTCTGGCGATTGGGATCCCGTAATCAGGCGGGTGAGAGGTGACCTTGCGCTTTTATTGAGACGCAGGGATGCAGGCACGCCCGGCAGGATATCGGCGGCACCGAGCGACAGTCATCACGATGGGGTTTCCTTGATCGACATGGGCCTTCAGGCGCTGAGAAAACAGAATCATGAGCAGGCGCTCGGTTTTTTTAAGAAGGCAGTCGAGCGGTCGCCGATGTCCTTTGCCGCTCACTACAACCTGGCGCTCTGTTTTCAGGAGAGCGGCCGTTTGAACGACGCAGTCGAAAGTTATCGTCGAGCGTTGGCGATCGAGCCAAGGTCGTGGGAAGCGCGGGAAAACCTGGGGGTGGCCTTGGGCGAGCTCGGTGAGATCCACGAAGCTCTCATCCTCTTGAGTGGGGTTGTTCAAGACCGCCCGAATTCCGCCTCCGCTCACAACAACCTGGCCCGGGTTCTCCGGGCGGATGGGCAGCTGGCGCAAGCCGAGGATCATCTGCGGACCGCTCTCATGCTTCAAGGCGATTCCCCGCCGCTCATGAGCAATTACGCCTCGCTGCTCCGCGAACTCGGACGGCCTCAGGAAGCTATTGACTTCTACCAACAAGCACTCTTGCGCGCGCCAGACTCGGCCGAGATCCATTGGAATCTGGCGTTTGCCTTGTTGCTTCTGGGACAATGGAACCGGGGATGGGAGGAATATGAATGGCGGTGGAAACGTGGGGATTTTGCCCAACGCTCGCGCGTGTTTCGTTCGCCTGCCTGGCGGGGAGAAACGCTCGAGGGCAAACGGCTTCTGGTTCACGCCGAACAAGGCCTGGGTGACACGCTGCAATTCTGCCGATATGTTCCTCACCTCATCCAGGCCGGAGCAGAAGTCATCCTCGAGTGTCAACCCTCCTTGACCGAGTTGATGTGTTCGCTCCTCGGAGATTCCGATACCCTTCCGAGTGGCGATGGGAGAAGCTTTCCAGGCGGGGGAGGGTTGGTCGTAGTGGCTCAAGGAGCCGCGGTTCCGGAATACGATCTGCATGTTCCTCTGCTGAGCCTGCCCCGATTGTTTCGAACCACTTTGGACACGGTTCCGGCTGAAGCGCCCTATCTTCATGTGCCGAAGCGAAACGCCAAATGGCAGGAGGTAAGCTCTTTGCCAGGCCTGAAGGTTGGCTTGGCATGGGCGGGAAACATCAGCTTTGCCAACCAACGCAATCGGTCTTTAAGCCTGGACCAGCTCTGTCCCCTGTTGGAATTGCCAAATGTCCAATTCGTGAGTTTGCAGGTGGGACCCGCCGTCCTCGAATTGGGCCGGAATGGCGCCTGTCATCGCATTCAGGAATACGGTTCCCGGTTGCGTGATTTTTCGGACACCGCCGCGCTGATCAGCCGGTTGGACCTGGTGATTTCGGTGGATACCGCCGTGGCGCATTTGGCGGGGGCCATGGCCAAGCCCGTCTGGACATTGCTCCCTTATGCGGCCGAATGGCGGTGGCTGTTGGAACGGAAAGACAGTCCATGGTATCCGACGATGCGCCTGTTCCGACAGCCCGCCCCCCGGGATTGGACGAGTGTGGTTGGATCCGTTGCCCATGAGCTACTAAAACGGACTCGATGCGTCGGCCGCGGAGTATGCGGTTCAACCCATGCATAGGGCCGAACGTCAAGAAGGTTAATTCTGAGGCGATCGAGGATCGGCTTCCTCCTGAACAGTATCAAGGAAACGGTCGGCATAGTATTGCCAGGTGGGCCAGGACTGGCGGGCCGCCTGGATGGCATAAAGATGATCCTCCCGTTGTCGCTCGCGAGCCAGTTGATGATGATGGGCCAGAAAGTATCCATAGCAAATGGCCTGCGTCACCAAATCCTTTGACTTGTTGTCCATATCTTCCCGTGTTGGTTCCCTCGTGGGTGTTTCCGGAACCGATAATGGATCAATGGGCATCGCATATCAGGAAACACGCCGTGCGATCAAAAGTTGCAGCAAACTTCGTGCGGCTCTCTTCCCATTGAGATCGACCGCCCACAGTCAATAGACGGCGGGATCAGCGCGCTTGTTCATTCCTCGACTCACAATTCCATCAGACTGGTTTTGTGGAAGGGCGAGCGGATGATGATGGGAATCGCCGGGCGGTTATTTTGGAGTAACCAGCTTCTGGAACTCGGGCAGCGACCGCAGATTGCTGAACCGCGGATCCTGGGCGGCGACTTCCTGGAGGTTCTTCGACCCGGGCTGCTGGGTCAGGCGTTGGGCATTGAGCACCATGCATTGGGCCAGGGAATTCAGGGCTTCCGCGTTTTTGTTCTGAGCCGCCTGGGTTCCGGCCAGATCGAACCAGACTTCAGGATTCGTCGGCAGAAGGCCCGCGAGGCGCTGGAGGACTTGTTCGAGTTTGGGCATCTGACCGAGGTGGGAATAGACGGTTGCGGCGCTCAAGAGGGTGTTCACATCCGCCGGGCCTCGGGTCAGGACCTGATCGAGCAGCGACAGCGCCGCGCCGGTTTGCTGCAATTGAATGTAGGACGAAATGATGTTGAAGAGCAGCTGCACATTCGTCTGATTGGTTTGATACTGGCGCTGATATTCCATGAGCTGCGCCTGGACGCGGCCGACACTGGCTTGCGATTGCACGGCGTCCTTCAAATTCTTGGCCAGTTCGTTGACTTGACGGTTTTCCGGATCGAATTCCAGGCAGGTCTCGGCCAAGAGTTGAGCGTCTTCAAGCCGGTTGTCGCTCGCCAAAAGGGGGACAAAGCGGAACAGGGCTTCCGGGCTGAACGGACAAAGAGCATAAGCTTGCTTGAACGCGAACTCGGCTTCCCGCCTGAGTCGCTGGCGTTCCTCCTCGGTCTTGGCGGCGTTGGTTAAACGCCAAGTGTAGACGCCTGCAATGGCGCTGCGCAGCTTGGAAAAGGCCTTCTGCGCATCGTCATCGCGAATAAACCGGCGATCGCCCGTGAATCCCCGAAAATCGCCCCGAAGATAAACGCGTTTGGCAAAATCGCAGATCTCCTTGATGGATGTCTCATAGGTGATCCAATTGCCAATCATGCGCTTCGAATAGAGGCTCCAGAACTCGTGGTCTTTGCTGACGATTTCATCGGTGAATTCGGCCACAGGCTCCCGGTTAATTTTTAAAATGATGCCGAATGGCGTCAAATGCGGAAACATCCAATCCAGCGGAAAGCTTTCCTCCACATAGAATTCATGGCCGGGATTGCGATCAAAAATGACCTTGGTCAGCAATCCGTTGATCTGCATGACGGACACCTGACCCGAAACCTGAATCTTGTCGCCGATGATCCGAAAATCCTCGCCTGGTTTCAATTGATTGGCCGCCAAGCGCTTCTGAAAATCCTCCATGTACTCGTCAAATGTTCTCCGGGAGTCTTCGGGCGAGGGTGTGATGATTTCCTTGGGGGGATAGACGCCTTGTTCGCGTCGCCGTTTTTCGATTTTGTCGCCAAGCCCCAAAAAGAATGTATCCAAAGGGGCGACCAGCTTGGTTTTGAATAATTCCTCGAAGAAGACAGGATCTTTTTGGGCGCTGCGATTGTAGTGGGCTCGGATGTAGTTCAGGTAGGTGCCATCGGCCAGGGCATTTTGAGTAATAATATAGACATCGCGGCGATCGAAATTGGGATCCAGCCGTTTGTGGGCCGGAATGAAGCTTTCGCAGAAAATCATGTACGTGGGGCAGAAACGGCCAGGATCGGTGCCGCCGAATAGGACGGCGTCACGGGCCATGTCGGGATAGATGCGCTTGCCGTCGGCGCCGACCATATCCGGCGTGAACATGTCGTGACCGAACCAATAGCCGAAGAGGTGTCCGCGCTGTTCGTTATCCCACCAATGGGAGAGGATGGTGTAGGTTGGCATGAGGGCGAACAGGACGAGGATGTTCATCATGGGCGCTTGTTGTCGCGCGAGAAGCAAGAGTCCCATGAAGGCTACAACGAGAATCAGGCCGAAGACCGCCGTGTATAGAACGAGCGGATTATTGACCTCGGAGACCGTTTTCATGAGTGAATACAGGGCCAGACCCGCTCCGGCGGCCGCTCCGTAGAGCGACCAACGCCGGGCCTCGTGGTAGTGACAGACCAGGTAGGAGGCCAGGATTGTCAGTCCGTATCCGATCCACATGGCGACCATGACGTAGGATGCGCAGAAAAAGACTTTGGTGAGGTCGCGGCTTTGTTTATCCGTGGTTGGGTTCAACAGAATCAGGAGCAGGACCGAAAGGCAAAGATAAATGGCCAGGAGGCCAATCATCCAATCCCGCTCTCGTTTTTGCATGCGGCGGAAGAAAAACCACGGCAGGAATCCAATCAGGAGGTAAACGGCATTGAACTCTTCGATGGCGCCCTCGCTATACATGCGGATTTGGTTAAAGAACACCATCGCATCGTTCGTGGGCTTGGTGCGATCGTATTGACCTCGGGTGAGGGCGTGAAAGAAGCCCTCGACCGTGCGCGGATATCCCCAGTTCATGGGCGGATTGGTCATCGAGGCGATCGGCATGTAGAAATAGAAGGCGGCGCCGAGTACCCAAAGGCCACCCATGATCAGCAAGGATTTCCATTCCGTCATTAACTTGCGGGTTTTCAGGATCAGCCAGGCGCAGGTGGCCATGGAGCCAAGGCCAATCACGTTGTAGATCATGAACAGGGGCAGGTTGTTGTCGAAGGTGGTCAAGCTGTGGTTGGCCTTAGCGAAGAGACCGATCAGGTAAATGACGCTGTTTGCGAAGAAAAGGTCTCTCCCCAAGGCGGGATGCACCAGCATTATGGCCACCTCGATCCCCATGGCGGCAACGATCAGGGTTTGGTGATTGGTAAAACAGAGTCCGAAAAGGAAGAAGGCAATATAGAGATAACGCCGTTGTTGCGGGGCGTAAACCCATCGCAACAGGCAGCAAAGAACGGCCATGAGAGAGAGGACGCTGAGCGTATAAACCTCGACGATGACCGCCTGACTCCAGAAGAAGCCGTTAAAAGCCAGCAGCATGCCCGCGACAAAGCCCGAGACGATGCAGATCAAGTTCTCCCACCGCCGGTCCAGGTTCTTCACATCGGGAATCCCTTCGATCATCATGCTGCTTCCGCGTGAGACCATGAGGCCGAGAAGACCGCAGGACAATGCGGCGGCCACGGCCGACGACAGGGCCACCCGATACGCGATGTTAGACACAGGGATCAGCACGGTGAACAACCAGGTATAGAGCGTCCAGACCGGATAACCGGGAGGGTGCGGCACGCCGGCGTAATA
The DNA here is from genome assembly GCA_022709905.1 of Verrucomicrobiota bacterium. Lineage (GTDB taxonomy): Bacteria > Verrucomicrobiota > Verrucomicrobiia > Limisphaerales > UBA1319 > JAKLHY01. Next base: position 30,638 of record JAKLHY010000010.1, read on the forward strand.
GGAGCCCACAGCCAGCTCGCCGGAATCCTGCAAGGTGAGATCCGGCGCCAAAGTCAGGAGATAACCGAGAAAGACCAGCACGGTGGTGGCGGCAAAGGTCATCCAATCGATGGGCCGGTAGAGCGGGGGATTAGCGGCCGCAGGGCTGGAAATCTGAGCCGGCAGTGAGGCCGGAGTATTCTTGGCAGCTTTATTTGTGTCCATAATTCGTTAGGGCATCATGCTGTTGGTCTCAAATCGCCCCAACAGTCCTTTACTTGAAGAAGAAACGCCGTTGATTGTCCACTGCAAAATAGTTTTGGGCAGGCCGTTCTGCTCGCTATGCCAATGGCACGTGTCAAACGCGGCCATGGCCTGCGACGACCATTCAAGCGGATGAACGCCCCGGTAGGCGTCGGTGCGGAGCGCGGGGAAAACGGGACCCAGCAGGCCTGAGAATAACAGCGCGGCCATGAAACAGCCGCCAAGCGCCGGGGCCCATTCCTGCGCCAAACGCCAGTGCCCCCGCCCGGCTGGACTGGTTGTTTTGTCACCGAATAACCGGATTTCGATGGCTTTAGCCGGGCCGCGGGGTTTCCATGCATGCATCTGTTTCTCGCATCCATTCCAGTTGTTCATAATCATTTGCGTCCAAAATAATCCGCAGTTTCTGCAGACCGTACCGATAGCGCCCCGCCACAGTGTTCGGGGATAGCCTTAGGATCCGGCCAATTTCATCAAACGTATAGTCGTGCCAAATTTTCAGGACGATCACCTCTCTTTGCTCCATGGGCAGACGGATCAAAGCCCGTTTGGCCTCATGTTCCCTCTCGCTCTCCACCCCGGAATCCTCAAACCAGTGCCGCGATTCGAGTTCCCGCCAAATCCGCCGCCACCAGCTGCGCCGATAGTTGAATGCCCGGTTTCGAAAGGATCGCACACAGTAAAACTCCGGATTCCGGGGGGGAATCTCCAAAACCAGCATGGCCTGAAACGTTCCCTGCAAGACATCCTCGGCCTCCGCATGACTCAGTCCCAGGGCGCGCCCGTACAGCAGCAGTTCGGCCGCACGCTCGCGATACAACCGCTCGCACCACTGATGGTTGAATTCCCCGTCCGTCATCATTCTCTCACCCGATAGACACCTGAAGCCGCAAATTTGTATATTTAAAAAACGCGATTGCCGCCTCTGGAAACCGACCTTAGCATATCCGGCATGGAAACCAGCCAACAATCCGAAAATCAGGCCTCGACCCCGCCAGCAGCATCCCGGTCCTTTATCCGGATGGATGGCCGGTCTGCCGATCAGATTCGTCCCCTCCAATTCCAAAACCACATCGCCCCTCATGCCTTGGGATCCACCTTGGTCCGATGGGGCAATACCCATGTTATTTGCGCCGTTTGCTGCGAGGAAATCGTGCCGCGATGGATGAAAGAGCAGGGAGTCGAAGGCGGCTGGCTTACCGCCGAGTATTCCATGTTGCCCTATTCCACCAGCCAACGCAAACCTCGGGATATTTCCCGAGGCAAACTCGAGGGCCGCACCCAGGAAATTCAACGGCTGATTGGCCGGGCGATGCGCGCGGCAGTAGATCTTAAGTTATTAGGGACAAGAACCTTATGGGTTGACTGTGATGTGCTGCAGGCCGATGGTGGCACCCGAACTGCCTCCATTACAGGCAGCTTCGTCGCCCTTTCCCTGGCCATCAATAAAATGATGGCTTCCGGCAAACTGACAAAAAACCCAATCACTCAAGCAGTGGCCGCAGTCAGCCTGGGAGTGGTCCAAAAGCAGATCCTGCTGGATCTAAATTACGTGGAAGACGCGGCTGCCGAGGTCGATCTGAACTTGGTCATGACCTCAAAAGGGGAGTTCATCGAGGTCCAGGGAACGGCCGAGAAGAACGCTTTTTCGCAGGCACATCTGGACAACATGCTGGCATTGGGCAGGAAAGGAATTGAACAACTCATTGTTGCTCAAAATATTGCGGTGCAGGATTTTGAAAAAAACATCCCCAATTCCCCGTCATGTCCTTGAGCACAAAGCAATCCCTCGTCAAGGTGATGGTAAAGGCACTTCTGGCCGATGAAATTCAAGTGTCCGACGCACTCCATGAAGTTTTCAAGCAGGCGCCGGTTGCCTATGTCCCTTACGAATCAGAGCATGTTCTCCTGTCAGTCTATCTGAGTGCCGGAACAGCGCGGCAACAATCCGCCAAGATCCGAATCAAGAGGAAGCTATCAGAACTAGGCGGATCGGGTTTGGATCTACTGAAAGGACCGGTGCGTGTCCAAGTATCGCTGGTGCCTCGGGAAGATTGGGCGGAATCTTGGAAACGCCATTTTAAACCATTGGAAATTGGCAAGTCTTTGCTGGTCAAGCCGAGTTGGAGCCGTCGGCGGCCCCGTAAGAACCAATCTTTGGTAATCCTGGATCCGGGACTGAGTTTTGGGACCGGGAATCATCCAACGACGGCCTTCTGTCTGAAACAGCTTGTGAGTTGCCGTGACAAGTCCGCAAAACAATCGTTGCTGGACCTGGGTACTGGCTCGGGAATTCTGGCGATTGCTTCGGCCAAGCTAGGTTATCATCCCGTTCTTGCGGTCGACAATGATCCTGATGCCATCCGAATCGCCCAAGAAAACAGCCGGGCCAACGGAACGTCGTCGTTGATCGTGTTTCGCGGTCAGGATATTCGTAAAAAATTTTCGCTGAATAGATTATACGATTTGATTTGCGCAAATCTTCAAAGGGATCTTCTTTTGAGTCATCGGGAACTGCTGACGCGAATCCTTGCTCCAGGAGGCTATTTGGCCTTGGCCGGCATCCTCACGTCGGAATTTGATCCTGTCAATGAATCATACATCCAAGCGGGACTGTGTCTGATTCATAGCCAGTCAAAAGGCGAATGGAGGTCTGGTCTGTTTCAGAAGCCAGCGTCCATTTGAAGAGTCAGAATTTTATATTATCTTGAGTTGTAGGTGCGCTGTTTTCCTTGAACATCTCAGGGATTCAGCGAGTCCAAAGAAGCGAAAGGTCATATGGCGACACAGATTAATAAGTCCAGTCAGGTTACTGGCATTGTTTACGCTGTGATCGCAAGTTGCAGAAAGGACCTGAGAACCTATGATCAAAACGATAGATCAAATCGACGAGGTAGTCCGCAACCCTAAACATCCATTCCGGCAGGTTGCCGATCGTCCAGAGAAACCCCAAAAACATCGTTATGAAAGACGTAAGATCAAGGAATTCCTAAGAAACTCAGAGTGGTCCTCTGAAAACTAATTTCTAACCTATTCTTAACATAATTAAGTAAAGCCGCGCCCGTTGCGCGGCTTTACTTTGTACGTTGGACAAGACTCTACAAACTCAATGCCCCTGCCAACCGACAGAGCCGATAGAGAGGAACTGACAACTCAGGACAACGGCGCAGTCGTTCGAGTTTACCGCAAGGGAAGTGTCAGACAGAACATCGTGCCCGCTTTGGAATTGCTTTGGAAGGTGACCTTGCCCTTCAGGAAACGGTCCGCCAGTAATCGTGCCGTATAAGTGCCCAATCCCCTATTCGCGCTCTTCGTGGAGAAAGAACGCTTAAAAACCTGAAGCTGAACGGCTTTTGTCATGGAAGACGGGTTGTGGACCTTCAAATGCACCGCTTTTCCGACCTGTTTACAGGACAAGGTCACTTTTTGTCCCGATTCGATCGCTTCGAGGGCATTCTTCACCAAGATTCCCAAAACGCATCGGACCAAGTCCGCATCTCCCTGGAATTCAACGGAATGAGAATCCGGATCGATCTGGATTGTCTTTCCTTCGCACACAGGATGGCGCGCAAAAGCCAGCTGAAGCTCGGACAGAACTCCGGCAGACTGAAGAGACTGAAGATTCGGATTCAAGGAGCCTTGCTCGGCAGCGATCAGGAGCCGTTGTGTGCGCAATTCATCGGCCAGCACGTTCAATCCGGACTGGATTCTGACGACGTCATCCTTGAGACGGTTGGGGATCTGGTTTTTTAAAGGGTGAACGAACTCCTCCAGACTGGTGGTCAGGTTAGAGAGGTTTTGAACGAAAACCTTTTCGAGGGCTTGACGGCGTTTTTGATGGCTGATGTCGTTGATAGAAAGGATCGTAAAACGTTCTTGCTCAATCTGGAATGGCGTTGCGGTCACCAGGAGATCTAGGGCCTCTTGATTGAGGTTAATCACGCGGGTCATCCGGCATTCCTGAGTGTCGGGGACCCCGCCGAGACTGGAAACAATCGCCTTTAATGCCCCGCAGTGAGCGCAGAACTGTGTCTTCCCACAATCATGGGCGGTTTCCTGGGCGTGGACGCATCCAAGGGCCTCTCCGGGACGCTTGCCGAGAAGGATTTTGGCATCGATCGCTCCGGTGAGTTTACGTGCGGTTTCGGTGGCAAAGACAATTTGACGTTGTTGATTGAGAATCAACAAAGCGTTGCCTGAGGCGTTGACCAGACTTAGTGCCAAAGGGGATTGCGAAAAAAAGGAAGCTTGTTTGCGGATGACCGCAATCGGCACTCGTTCGGAGGCAACGAACTCGGTTAATGGAATCTGCTCGCTCATGAGTCAGTCAAGATAGCCACCTGTTCTGTTTGACAGCAACAGTCTACCCGGATATTCAATCTTTAATTCAGAGGGTATGTTTGGAAACGGCCTTGATGCAATCCCAAATCCCCAGGCGGCACAAAAAACCGAGTGTCAGAAGCATGAAAATCCAACCAGGGAAACCACTCGGATGCTCGACAGGAAGAGGTCTTTAGGTTCCAATCGTTGCTGAATGATGGATCCGCATAACCCCAGGAATAAAGGCAAGTGATGGCCCGCGAATATACGCTTCGTCCCTTTAATGAATCTCGCGATCTACGGATCGATTATGCGCGGGAATTGAATGATCAGCAGCAGGCGGCAGTCCTGTCACCTCCGGGCCCGGCACTGGTTCTGGCCGGGGCGGGATCCGGCAAAACACGGACGCTGATTTACCGGGTGGCCTATCTCCTGGAACAGGGCATTCCGCCGGAGCGATTGCTTTTGTTGACGTTCACCAACAAGGCGGCGAAGGAGATGATGAACCGGGTGACAGATCTGCTGGGGGGCACTTTGATGGGATTGTGGGGAGGGACGTTTCATTCCATCGGCAATCGTGTTTTACGGGGGCATGCCGCCCAGATTGGTTTTCGGCCTGAGTTTTCCATTTTGGATCGGGAGGATGCCAACGCCCTCATTAAGGCGTGTGTGAACGAGGTCGAGCCGGCCAAAAAACCGAAGGGTTTTCCCAAGCCGGATGTCTTGAGCGAGCTAATTTCCCTAGCAATTAACACGCGGAAGTCCCTGGCCGAGATGGTGAATCAGCGCTTCCCACAGTTCTCGGAGTTTCTGGATGAACTGGAGGCGATCGCCCGAGCTTATCAGGCCAGGAAAAGGGCTGACAACGCGATGGATTTCGACGATTTGCTCGAGCGATGGTTCGAGCTGATGAGCGCGCACTCGGAGATCGCCGAGGACTGGCAGCGTCGTTTTCAGTTTGTTCTGGTGGATGAATACCAGGATACGAACCAGCTGCAGAGCGATTTGGTGGATCTTCTGGTGGCGCGTCACCGCAATGTTATGGCTGTAGGAGACGACGCGCAGAGCATCTACTCGTGGCGGGGAGCAAACTTTCAGAACATTCTGCGGTTTCCCCAACGATATCCGGAGGCCGTGGTCTTCAAAATCGAGAAAAATTACCGAAGCAGCCCGGAAATCCTGGCGGTGGCTAACGCGGCTATCCGCGCCAATGTCCAGCAGTTTGCCAAGGAATTGACCCCGGTTTGTTCCAGCGGTACCCCTCCGGCCCTGGTCGTCTGCGCGGATGCGGAACAACAGGCGGCCTTTGTGGCTCAGCGCATTCTGGAATTGCACGAGCAGGGCGCTTCGCTTCAGGGAATTGCGGTGCTTTATCGTTCTCATTTTCACGCCTTGGAGCTCCAGATGGAACTGACCCGCCGCGGCATTCCCTTTCAGATCACGAGCGGGATTCGTTTCTTTGAGCAGGCTCATATCAAGGATATCAGCGCCTATCTTCGGCTGGTCCACAATCCCCGGGACGAACCGGCCTTCAAACGGCTGATTCTGACGCTGCCGGGCATTGGTCCGAAGGCAGCCGAGAGAATGTGGAAGACATTCCAGGAGGTGCTTCAGATCGAGGAGGGGGGGACGATGGATCTGACGAAGGCCCTGCGTCGAGTCCAGACGGCCATCCCCAAGAAGGCCCAGACCGATTGGTCCCAGCAGCAGACCGTGCTGGAGCAAATCGCCCAGCCTGACATAAAAAACCGTCCCGGGGAGTTGATTCGCTGGATCCTGGAGGCGGGCTACTCCGACTATGTCAAGTCCAACTACACCAATCACAGGTCTCGTTTGGACGATTTGGAGCAGTTGGCGATCTTTGCCCAAGGCTTCGCCGGCACCGAGGAGTTTCTCAGTCAACTGGCATTGCTGTCTGGCGTCGATACCGAAGGCAATCCCGCTTTTGCCGAGCAAGAGGGACAGATCAAGCTTTCGACGGTGCATCAGGCCAAGGGGCTTGAGTTCGATATCGTGTTTGTGATCATGTTGTGCGAGGGACTGTTTCCCCATGCCCGAGCGGTCGAGGAAGCCGTGAGCGAGGAGGAGGAGCGCCGGTTGTTTTACGTCGCCGTCACCCGTGCCCGGCGTGAGCTCTATCTTTCGTATCCCTTGCTGCGATTCCGGGGCGGATTTCTGGGCAGTCCTTCCATGATCCCATCGCGTTTCCTCCGGGAAATTGACGCCCAACTTGTCGAGGAATGGCGTTTGCATCCGCACCATTGAGGCGCACCGGTGGTTGCGGCGAAACGCCAGCCAATTGAGAGACACCCCACTAAGTGCTTTTGCAGATCGCAAGCTCACGGGATCCGGAAAGGCAAATCAAGACGGTGTTGATATCTGAATAACAGTGTGTCTTGTGGATTGACCCTCCCAGCCAAGTCGGTTATCAAGCTGGGAAATACGTATGAAAACTTCCTGGCTTTCGACTCTGTCCTGCCGGTTTTCCAGCCGGTGGATTTGCGCAATCTTGTTCGCATCTTGCCTGCCGGCATTTGCCGCGGCGCCCCCCGGTTTCACCCCTCTATTCAATGGCAAAGACCTGTCCGGATGGCGCGGCGGCGACACCTTTGATCATCGGAAACTTATGGCCATGCCCGAAGCCGAACGGGCTCAGCAGATCGAGAAATGGACCCAGTCCATGAGGGAACACTGGCGGGCCATTGACGGCGAATTAGTGAACGACGGTCACGGGGCCTACGCGACGACCGAGAAAGACTACGGAGATTTCGAGTTGCTGGTGGATTACCGGACCGTGCCCAAGGCCGATTCCGGCATTTACCTGCGGGGGGTTCCCCAGGTGCAGATCTGGGATTATACCGAGGCCGCCAAGTTTTCGATTGGAGCCAACAAAGGCTCGGGCGGTCTCTGGAACAATAGTGAAGGGGCGCCAGGAAAAGATCCGTTGGTGTTGGCCGACAAGCCCTTCGGTGAATGGAATTCGTTTCGCATCCTGATGGTGGGTTCCCGGGTCAGCATCTGGCTCAACGGCAAACTGGTGGTTGACCACGCCCGGATGGAGAATTACTACGATCGCAAAACGCCCATTCCCACCAAGGGCCCCATCCAACTCCAGACCCACGGTGGCGAAATTCGATGGCGCAATATTTATCTGCGGGAAATCGGGTCCCCCGAGGCCAACGAAATCTTGAGGCGCCACGACCGCCAGGGCTATGAGACCGTTTTCAACGGAAAGGACTTCACCGGCTGGGCCGGGCCCCTCGATAATTACGAAATCATCGACGGCGCTGTGCGCTGCAAACGGGAAAAAGGCGGCACCATCTATACCCAGGCCGAATATGCCGATTTTTCGGTCCGGCTCGAATTCCAACTGCCGTCGGGCGGGAACAATGGATTGGCGATTCGGTATCCTGGCGCAGGCGATACTGCGTATGATGGCATGTGTGAATTGCAGGTGTTGGATGATCATTATGAAAAGGCAACCGGCGATAAGATCGATCCGCGCCAGGCCCACGGCTCCGCTTACGGAATGGTCGCCGCGCACCGCGGTTACCATCGCCCGGTGGGAGAATGGAACTTTCAGGAGGTCACCGTCAAAGGTTCCAAGATCAAGGTCGAGTTGAATGGCACCCTGATCCTGGATTGCGACCTGGCTGCTGTAAATCAATTCATGGGCGATAGTCCGCATCCCGGCAAAAACCGCGTTTCAGGCCATTTTGGTTTTGCCGGACACAATGATCCGGTGCTGTTTCGCAACATCGAGATCCGGCGCTACTAATCCAATCACGCGACCCTCGGGCAGGCGGAGATGATCGGCTGAAGGGCGCCCCGCTCATACCTCGGGCACGGCTGGACCGATCGAGGATCCAGCCTGCTCGGAATGGAGAAAAAGGCTGCTTGCATGGAAGAACATGCTTGCCCGGAAAACGAACCGGCCGGCGGTCCTTCAAAAAGACCTGTCTTGCGCTGGATGATTCGGAGTGCGGCGGTCGTGGTCTTGCTGTTGGCCATGATTGCCATCGCCTGCCTGGATAGCGTCGATTATGAACCTTACTTCAACGCCGAGTATTTCCGGGCCACGACCGATTATTGGCGCCAGCAAGCCGAGAAGGCCAAACCGGTAACGGGCGATTTGCGAGCGGGGTTTGCCCGGACCCTGCTCACCCCCGGCATCGGCTATGCCTCCAACAATCCGTCGAAGGGCCAATTCAAGGCCCTGCCGCTTGCGGGTTACGGCCAGCGTCAGGGCCGTTCGGCGACCGGGGTTCACGACGATCTCTATGTCAAGGCTGTCGCGTTTCAAGTCGGAGATCGTCTTGGGATCATGGTCGCCGCCGATGCCTTGATCATTCCGCGGGTCGTGACGGACATCGTGCTCGAGCAACTCGATCGAGATCTGAAGTTGAGCCGGGCCCAGGTCTATTTCTCTGCCACCCACACGCACTCCAGTTTGGGGGGCTGGGGAGAAGGCTGGGTGGCCGAAGCCTTTGCCGGAGGGTATCAACCGGAAGCCATTTCCTGGTTCGCCGATCGTTTAGCGGGGGTCGTTCGAGCCGCCGTGGCCGATCTGAGTTCTGCCTCCATCGGCCATGGGAGGGTGGCGCGGCCCGAGTACGTGCGCAATCGATTGGTGGGTGAACGAGGGCGTGTCGATCCTGAACTCAGTTTTGCCTTGGTCAGGCAATCCGACGGCGACACGGCCGTGCTGGGGAGTTACGCCGCCCACGCCACTGTTCTCCCGGCAGGCAACATGGAATGGAGCGGAGATTATCCCGGTTGCTGGCAGCGGGCCGTGGAGAAGGCCACCGGCGGAATCGCGATCTTTCTGGCCGGAGGCATGGGCAGTCACAGTCCCGTGGCCGGTGAAAAGGGCTTTGTCGGCGCTGAACGCATGGGCAACGGCCTGGCTCAGGCCTGTCTGGATCAGTTGCCCGGGCTTTCGCTTACGAACCGAATTGCTTTTGCGATTGCAGGACTGGAAATAACCCTGCCGGAACCCCAGGTGAGGATTAGTGACGCCATTCGGCTGCGACCCTGGCTGGCCCGGCGTTTGTTGCCCGTTGGACAGCGCGTGTTCCTGCAGGTGTTTCGTTTTCAGGACTGGCGCTGGGTTTCCACTCCATGCGATTTCAGCGGCGAACTGGCCTTGGAGATTAAGGATTTCGCCCGCAGTCGGGGATTTCAAGCGGTCATCACCAGTTTCAACGGAGATTACGTCGGCTACGTCATTCCAAGCCGATACTACCATCTCGAAGGTTACGAGCCCCGGCTCATGTCTTTTTTCGGGCCGAACCTGCCCGATTACTTCGAGGAATGGATCCGCAGACTGATGGTCGATTCAATCCATCCGACCGTGGAAATACAGGGTGAGATCTCCGTTGCTGAACACTAACTTGGGTTGTGCCACGAACTTGCGGGCGGGAATCCAGGCCACATGACCATCGATATAGCCTTCGTTGGAACCGTCCGGGCTCTTTCCAGCCCGGTCAAAGTGGTTCACCCCGCGGATTAACGGGTTTGGATCCCCCGGACGAAACCAAGAGTTCATGTGCTTCCGATTGATGTCGGACCAAACGATCGAGTAATAGGGCTGATCGCTGGTTTTGGAGGCGAAAATGGGTTTGGTAACCGTCTTGACGGAGTGATAGGAGGTTTTTTCGTATTCCGGTTCACCCACATAGTAAACGTAGCCCAGCACGGCGCTGGGTTCGCTGGGCCAAGTCCAGAAATCATCGCGATTCCACCCCGGATTCGAGGGGCAATAAAATTGAGAACGCTCGATTCGATACTGATCATGGAGGATATCCCTGAACTTGCGGCCAACCCAATGGGGATCCACATCTCCATCCTGCGCGAATCGATCCTGGTTATCATCAGCATACATGATAACGGCCAGGGTCTGCTGTCGCAGCGCGTTGTTGCAGGTAATCCGCTTGGACCGTTCTTTGGCTTGAGCCAGGACGGGAATGAGGAGCCCCGCCAGAATGGCGATGATGGCAATGACCACCAGGAGCTCAATCAGTGTGAAGCCCATCCTGCCCGTGAACAACGCCGAACACGCTGGCAACCCGTCGTGTCCGCGGTGGATTTCCTGAAACCCGCAGTGCATACGTCTTTTTCTGACACTAAGTCATGCCGGGCCCGCTGCCAAGCCCGGCTTTGGCCTTCGTCCTGGTCTTCACTCGAAACGTATGACCGTGAAGGAATGCGAAGGAATCCGGCGGCTTCGCAGAAGTTCAGGAACTCGAAGATCCCCCATCCGTTCGACGAATGCGGATACCACCAGCCTGGCTGCAAAGAGGACATTGCCTTGGGGCAGCCAGCGGCCGCCATAAGCGGTAAATCCCTCCAGAGAGGGTGGCGGCGAGGGCTCAGAAAAGCTCTCGCCAAAGATCATCTGACTGTCGATGCCTCCGTACACCTCGTGGTTGACATCCTCGATGCATGCTCCCGTCAGATATCGTGAAATCCGGTGAACCCTCTGATCCGCCTGAACAGTGATTTGGGCCTCTTGAGCGCGGAGGCAGATCGTTGTTCCGGCAATAAACAGAAGAAAGAATGGGTTTCAGCCTCATCCACACGTTCCAGTAACCTTTTTTGGATTGCATTGTCTGGTCGGTTGAGACGATATGGAAACGACCCTTCCCATCTTGGACGCCGCCGATGCCCAGACGGTTGCCGCGGTCAGACTCGGCAACTGCGAACGCTACCGTGAACTCATCGAGCGCTACGAGCGCCGGGTTTTCGCGGTGGCCTGGGCGCGTTTGGGGGATCCCGACCTCGCCGAGGAAGCTACCCAGGAGGCGTTCATTCGGGGATATCGCCATCTGGCGCTCTTGGGCCAAGGAGGCCGATTCGCCGCCTGGATCACGGCCATTGCCCGTAACACTGCCATCAACCTGGGCTTGCGCCGACGTCACGAATTAAGAAAACGTGAACGCTGGGCCCTCGAGAATCTTCCCGCGCAAAGTCCCCTTGAATCCAATGATCCCAAAGAGGAGCCGATTTCTGCGGAGACGCTCCGGACCACAATGGCCGGGCTGCCGAATCATCATCGTGAGTGCCTGACGCTATATTATCTCGAAGGTCGGAGCATTGCGGACGCCGCCCAAACACTGGGGTTAACCGAGACCGCTTTCAAGACCCGGTTGCATCGCGCGCGGAACGCCTTGCGGACGCGTTTGGAAAGTGTGCTGGAAGAATCCCTCAAGCAGTTGGGTCCTCGCCGGACCCTGGCCCCGGCGATCATGGCGTTGCTGGTGGCTTCCCGAGCCGAGGCGGCTGCCGCGGGGATTGGGGGTGGGGGAGTCCTCCTGAAAGTCGCCTCTGGTCTGGCCAAAATCGTGCCGTTCCAGTTCCTCCTGGTTTTGTTCTGGTGTGCCAGCCAGATTCCCGGCCTCCTGCTGATGCTCTGGTTGGGCCGGCTTGACCAGCGTAATTACAGGGATCCCCAGGGTTTCCGTGCCCGGCTTTACCGGGAAGGATTTAATCGGATGCTGGTCATATTTCCCGTCCTCACAATCGCGATCTGGCTGATGGTTCACTGGCTTGTCCAGGCTTCAGGATGGGAGGGCTATGGGCGAGTGTTGGGGCTGCTGTTTACTGGGGTTCTTGCCCAACAAGCGCGTTTGCTCGTCATCAACCGGACACGATTCTTTGTTGGCCAGTTCGTCGCCCTAGTCCTGATGATTATAGGATGGATGGGTCTTGGATTTCTCGGGTTCCCGTCCTGGGCTTTTTCCTTCTTCTTTGGCGCCTTTCTGATCCTGATGACCTGGGCCATGAAATACCGTCCTCAGCGCATGGACTACAGCCTGTTTCTCCGATTCGCCCAGGGCACTTTGCCTCCCTTGCCGCCAACCGGGCTGCCGGAACATAAACTGAATCGAACGCTGACCGCGGACGAACTGCTGGGTTTTGCCCGTTTTCTCGGTGAACGCTGGCTGGTCTGCGACTATCGGCGTGGCGTCGAAGGACTGAGGTTGCGACTCACGGCGGTGAAACCGAACAAATTCGCAGACTTGATCTCGATGTTCTGGGGCCGAAGCTCCATCCTGGCCGTGGATAACGATGGATCCGTTCGAGTATTCTTAGGAGGTCCGGACGCACAGCAGCTTGCGGAAATCCAAAATCCGAACGGCTCGGCGCCGGATCATCTCGAGGAGGGCGTGGCTCGAGTTGTGAAGATGAGCCTGACCCATTATCTCGATCGGGATGTCGCAAGTGCCGAACATGCCTTGGGCGAGTTGGAAACGGAGACCATTTTCGTAGAAGCCCCCGAGCATAGCCGGGCGACGCGTTGGCGGGTTCGAATTATGGCCGGCTGCGTCACCCTCTGGATCGTCCTGATGTTGCTGGCCCGGTGGGCGGACTATAAGAAATCGACCACCCCTCCGCGGAACCTCCAACCCGCAAGCATCACCGAGAGCCAGATCCGGTCAACCTTGGCGCGCCTGGGCCAAGATCGTGACCGCGAAGCGGCCGCCTGGCGGGAATGGGATCAAGGCACCTTCATGCCCTTCAGCCTCCCGCCCAAACGCCTCTTCACATCGCAAGCGTGGCAAAACGTGATCACCCCCCTCTTCGGTCCGCAAACAACCGGCCTGGAACCTTCCATTCAGGATCCGCAAAAGTTGCATCGAACATTGCTAAGTCCCTTCGGGACGGGAACACTGTCCAAAGCCGTTCTCAGTGGCTTGATTACGATGGATGATCTTACGAGCTGCGGAATCACGAAAGAATCGATGCGGCGCTACCTCCAGCAGCTGCCGCCGGGTGAGTTTGACGAGCTTACCCAGTTGCGGGAGGTGCAGGTTCGTGGGCAGAATTATACTTTTCTTTTGGTGGACGTTTTCTCATCCAATTTGCGTCTCTTAGCCCTGTTTGATTGTCTTGATCTTGTCGATCCTGTGCCAGCCACCGCATGGTTGCGCGCCCACCAGGTCTTGGAAGGCAATACGATGGAAGGCCGGATGCCGCTGACAGATCGCCGCGAGGTTCACGGCCTCTTTCATTGCATGAATGAACCGTTGCGCGATACATATAACGCCCTGACTGTGCTCTCGCTTCTGGGGGGGCTGGATCAGATTGACCGGGCCGCTTGCCGGGACGGTCTGCTTCGCTTGCACCGGGGCAAAGGCTTCTTCCGCCTGGAGCCCCATCGCAATCCGGGCCTTGTGATCTTCGGATGGGCCCGCGAAACGGCCTTTGCCTTTGAGTCGCTCCGGATGCTTGACGCGCTGGACCACGTGAAAGATCTGGATCAGTGGGTGTTCCTCTCCCCTGCGATCAACCGGGATCCCACGGAAGACGGCATGCGTCTGATAGGCCTCATGGAAATCGAGGCTTGGATCTATCAACAGCGGCTTGAGATCATCCTCGAGAACCGCCGGCAGGATCCCCAGCGCCCCGTCGTCTCTTTGTTCGCTCCCGATTTTCGTTCCGGGATTGCGGCATCGCAAAGCCACCTCGTTCCGCGCAGCGGAACATCATCTAACGAAGCTGCGCCTCAAATCTATGACAGGGGTCAAGGCGTTATGAAAGAACTTCACGTGATGGATCGGTTTGAGACGCAGCTTCGTTAGACCGATTGGCAAAAGATCTTTCCAGGATGGTGGAACCGAGGGGGCGCGGGAGAGTGGCCCTGTGACTACTCTCCTTCTCTCTTGCGACTCAGGACTTGAATCTCCTTTTTCAGAAGTAGGGAAATCCGATGTCTCGTCACATACACACGCGCCAGGCTTACCCCTAAGCTTCGCGCCACCTCCCGGGCCGGCCATCCCTGGATCGCGTAAAGGTCGAAGATCTGAAACGGCTTTTCCTCCACCTCGGCTTTCACACGCCCTAGCGCCCGCTCGAAGAGATCCTTCTTCCACTCCTCCTCCCAGAGAGTGGCCAGCCCTTTACCTGCGATATCAGGGATGCGTTCAACGGTGCTGGTCCGATCGGTTTCGCCCGGTTTTCGGTGGATTGAGGCGTCTTGGGGATGGCGTTTGCGCAATTGGTCTTGGATGCGCCACAGGGTTAAGTTAAACATCCAGGTTTTGAAGGAGCATTGCTTTGGATCATACTTGAACTCGGGCAGGTTGCGCGCCACCGTGATCACCGTTTCCTGCACGACGTCTTCAGCCTCGGTCGGAGTCAAACCATGTTTGAGGGCGAAGCTGAAGATCAGTTTGCGATAAGTCGAGTAGAACTCCTGCCAACTGCCTTGGTCCTCCAAGTCTTTCAGTCGTTCCAACAAACTGGCATGTGTGGCCAGTGAATCTGACTTCTGCCCTTGCATAACTGCCAAGACCTCTGCCAGTTCAACGGCTGATTCCTGAGATTCTTTCAAAATGTTCATTCGACCGTGATGGCGAAGACCAGTGGCGAGGACGCTCCCTCGCCGGCGCGTAATGTGAGGGTCTGGACAATGTCCTGTCCTTGGTTGGCCGGCAGATCCCAGGTCGTGCGGGTGAGATAGAGGCATTCTTTCTGACGCGCCGGTCCCGGAAAGCATCCAGACCACACCGTGGCACAGTGCAGATTGGATGATATCCCCGCCCAGGCCGGCTTTGACAATGTATAAAAAAAGCTCCCCACATAGGGAGGCAGATCCTCCGGATTATGCAGATTTACTTTGGCGGTTGCTCCGCTGGCATAGGTGATTTGGTAGGTGCCGGCTTGCTCACGGATCCCCAGGATGTCGATGGTCTGATCGGCCGCATGCAGAAAATGGAGGCGGCGGCAGGCGCGGCCTATCGGAATCGTGACGGGCTCAGAGTCTTGGAGTTGAATGATGCCACGCACATCGAATCCGGTCCCGCTGAAGTAATGCACTCCACTGGTTAGTTCTCGAAATGTGAGATTGGGCTGGTTGGTGGCTAGCCGCGCGCCGAGTGGCAGATCATAAAACCGTTCGAGATCCAGCATCTCCGGGGTGGCCCAGGGCGGGCGAGGCAGATAAACCGACCAACGGGATCGCCCGTTGAGAATGGCAGTTTCCACTTTCCGAGCGGCCTGTCGGGCATAGGCGAGGCGGGACTTTGGGGAGATTGGAGATTTCAAATCTAAAATTTCAGACTCCGAATCAAGGGCGTGTTCCCAGTGGAACACGGCCGATTCCCAATCCATGGCTCGTTCGGCGATCTCGGCTTGGTGGATATGCCATCGTGCCTCTCGCGCACCATCGGCTGCAAAATCGTCAGGATATGACCGCTTGAGCTGGGCGATTAGTGCCTCGCGCTTGACGTTGTCGATCGAGGCCATGCCGCCCTCGCTATCCAGTTGTTGGCCGCTGATCAGGGCGGCCCATTCCGACAAGGTTCGTCGATCCCGGATATCCGGCTTAAGCTTGGGCACGGCATGGTTCGTCATTACCGCGTCGTACCTCACAGGCATCGGTGGTTCGGCCAGCAGATGGGTGCGATAATCCCAAATCCAGGCGCGCGAATCCGAGCTCTCGGCGATCAATTGCAGGTCGTCTGCGGTGAAGGCAACACGGCGCAAGGGAGCTTGATCCGGATCCACGAGCGAATACTGGCCTGCGGGTGTCGTTACCGCGATTCCTTGGGCCGTGATCTCAGCAGCCAGGCTTCCATTCCTGGAGGTCGCCGACGTTTGGTCCGTACGCAGCACCGGAACGGCCAGGACTTTGTCGCTCATGCCGCTTAATTTCCACAGCACGACTTGGCCTTCGGCCTCGAGGAGAAGTAGTTGTGATCCATCGGCACTGAAGCACGCCAAGGTGCCTGGCAAAGGCGCGCCGAACGGTGCTCGCTGGATGACGTCCCATAAACGAACCTTGCCATCGGCTGAGCACGACGCCACGTAGCGTCCATCAGGACTGAAAGCGATGCCGATCACTTCGAAACGGTTTGCGAACAGGGCGGGGGCTTTGGCCAGATCGTCTAAATCCCAGATCACCAGGTCGTGATCGTCGCGCACGGCCGCCAACCGGCATCCCATCGGACTAAACCGCGGATGTTTGAACGACCTTACGGAGGCGAGGGTGTGCGCCACTTCCCAGTCTTTCGTTCGGATCAGCTCGATGCCCTCCCCATCATGGCTTACGGCCAGAAAACGGTTGTCCGGACTGAAGCGTACCCCAGTCGCGAGGATCCGTGAAGCGTGGGTTTCTATTCCATCCGGTCGCATGCGGTTATCTTCATGAGGAGTGGATTCGGCTGTCTTCGCGGATTCTGTTTCTGGCCCTCGTCTGTGCGGAGTAACTTGATGACCGTTTTCCAGGCTCCAGATTTGACATGCCTTTGTATTCAGTACGCAGGCGAGATGCCTCACATTGGGACTTATGTCGAAGTCATCGATGATGTTATTGATCTGGAGCTGCAAGGACGGGACTCTTCGCTCGTTCGCCATGGTGGCATCTTGTTGGTTGGCGATGTCGCAAAGCCGAATGGCACCATCCCAGGATGGCAGAACGAGCCATCGGTCTTGAACGACCACGAGTGGATCGCTGGCTAAAACGGGCGAAAGTGTGGGGCGGGCCAAACACAAGCCAGCGTATCGATACGGCGCCCGTGCCGAGATGAGATCCGCTTCGATCTCAAAGGTAAATCCAGGAAAGACCTCAAATTGCTCCCGCCACACAGCACCCATCCAGCCTAATTGCGCCCGAGGCAGATTGTCACAGGTTATCCTTAACTGCCCACGAATGGCTTCAAAGGTGTTGCTCGAGTCGGGTGGACGCGGATACTCCCAATGAGTGAGTGCCCCACTGGAAAAGTCGTCCAACACCCGCCAGGGCGCTTCCTGCCCGCCCGTGGGATATCGACGCACCCTCAGGTTATCCCAAACCATCTCGCCGGTGTCGCCTGGCTTTTTTCCGGTGGCTGAGTTGAGTAATGCAATGAACACGCGTCCCCATATGGGATTACGCAAAACGTCGGTGCCTTCGTCGAAGGCTTCGGCTTGAGGCGAATCATGGAATTCGCTCGCATAAAAGATTTCGCCATCCGGCGGAGTGTGTCGCACCTCGGACCGGATCCTCAAGGTATCCTGCAGACCGATCAGCTTAAGACTCAACGTCAAGTTTTCAAATGGACCCTTGAAGTCTTGCATTTGAAGGTAGCAAGGGCCTGCCTTGGAAAGATAAACTTTCTGCAGCCTTTCGTTGATGCAGAGAGCGTAGGAGTCTGAACCGAATCCTAATGCGCGATCAAAGCTCATCGGATTACTCCCTGGGCTTGCCAAGTTCCACAGGTGCGCCTTCTGTCCTAAAGTGGCCGTAACGATCTCGTTTCCAGAAGGGAGGATTCGACAAAACACGACCGGGAAGTGATGATCCAGCTTCCGGATCAGTCGGCCCGATAGCGCGTCCCATAGCCGCACGACGCCGTCTTCATGGGCCGTCGCAACGATCCTTCCGTCGCGGCTGAGGTCGATCCACAAGGCTTTGTTCTTCGGGACCAGGAATTGGGCCACGGGCACCGGGCAACGTTCCAGGACACTCGCCATCCGTGCCCGATGCACCGGTTCGCGGATGGGATCACCCGCATCCAACTCCAGGGCCCCCGCCAGCCAGGGCAGCGCAGCCAGATACTCGCCCTGAACCATGAGCCGCGTGGCTTCGTTCGCACGAAGTTGGGCCAGATGACGCCGGGCAATGCGATGCGCCCGCCAACTCTGCCACCAGGCCGCGGAAAACAGTAGCCCCACAGCCAAGGTGACCGCGGCGGCGCGTCGCAGGAAAACGTGATGCCGTTCCAACCGGCGCAAGCGCTTGACCGAATCACCGTGCTCCAACAAGGCCAGGTCGGCCAGCAGATCCGCTGCCCGATGATAACGCCGGTCGGTGTCCTTCGCGCACGCCTTCAACAACACCTCATTGAATTCGAGTAATTCGACCGAATCCGGCAGTTCGCGCAGCTTGGCTGGCAGACGCGGATATTCCCCGCGGCTCATGCCGGTGCTTACTTCGTAAAGGAGTTTACCCAGGCTATAGAGGTCGGCTTGGGGATTGCCCGGCCCTTCCGGCGGTAGATAACCTTCAGTGCCGACGATCGAGTGCGAATCGCCCACCGTGGCCACCAGCCCGATGTCGGCCAGCTTCGGCACACCGTGAACGAAGATGACATTCGAGGGCTTGACATCCCGGTGCACCAGCTTCTGATCGTGCAGGTGTTTCAACGCCGACGCCAGTGCGCCGGCCAAGGATACGCACTCACGCACCGGCAACTGCCCGCGATCTTCCAAGTCCTGCTGCAGCGTGCGCGGGACGTATTTTTCTGGATCTAACACTGGGACAGTGGAACGTGAGCATTGAGAATCTCCGAGCTCATTTCGGGGCATCTCATCCCTCTGCCGTTGCTCCTCACCCTCCCTGGGGACTGCCTCCGTTATCCCCATTCTTGCATTCCGCACTCCACATTCCGCGTTGGCGTCGTCCGCTAACTCCGTGACGTAGTAGAAGTAACCCTCCCGTTGCCCCACATGGAGGATCTGCATCAGGTTGGGGTGAGATCGTGAAACCGGTTCATACTTCAACAAACCTTCGTATTCGCGCGCAAATGGCCGGTTTCGCGTGAAATCTTCCCGATGTACAATTTTAACCGCGCGGTAGGTTCCCATGACGTTGCGGGCTAGCCATACGGCTCCGTAGGCGCCATGCCCGATACAGCGGAGCAGTTCGTGATCAGGGATGGAAAACAGCTCGGGACCAGGTTTCCCGCCGGTGGCCAGCTCGGGAGAAGGCTGCGATGATTTCTGGCCGGAAGTATTCATGTCCCCTTTCGCTCCCTGCCCCGGCTCTGGTGCCGATGAGCTCATAGCCCGCCCTTCTTGTTATTCCTGGATCCAGGACTATCAAGGATAACACCACATCGGACAAAGAAGAGCAAGGGAAGAACAACGTCAGCCAGATGGTTTACGTTGGAACGGTCGGTTCCCCCAGGAGGGCATTGCTCCGTCAATGCCCGATAAGTTTAGGGCAGTGACGGAGCACTGCCCTCCACCCCAAACGATTACACCTCGGCATAAATTATCCAGAAAATATCTGTAAGATCGGCATATTCCCCTCGTTTAACCGGCTAAACCAACCCAACCAACCGGGTAATCCCATGCGATTGCCCGGCACAGAGGTATGAGTTGGTGGCCGGGGTCGCCCGGGCCAAGGATGAGTTACTGGCCGGGAAAGGTGTTACATATGAAAAAGGTAATCGCTAACCTATGGAAAATCCCTCATGAAAAACACATCCGCCTTCGCTCGGCGGCATGGCTCGCCCGCTTGGCGCTGTTAGCTCTGTGCATCCCAGGACGCTGCCTGGCAGTCGCAGTGCTTTATGAAGAAACGTTTGACTCGGACCCCCACTGGGGGCGAGGCGGAGGTGGTGAAGGCATCATGTGGGTGACCAATGGAGTGGCCGTGCTCCGGCATGTCAAAACGACGCCCACGGATCCAGACGACATCCCGGGCTACTGGACATCGTGGGCAACCTGGTGGAAATCGGGCACAACCACTACCAACTGGACCTTCACCCTCCAACCGGGCCGCATAGTGGAAGTGCGGACGGACGCGGTCAGTTTTACTCAGGACGACGCTTTTGCCGGTCTGGGCGTGGGGAGCGGAAAGGGATTCTTCAACGCTTACCTCCTCATGTTGGCCCGAAATGAAATCATCCTGTTCAAAGGTGGCTCGGGCACTCCTGACTATTATTCCTGTTCCTATTTCTTCTGGGACTCGATATCACTCCCCGCCCGTCCGGTCACGCTCTCGATGAAATTCACCCAGGTTGAGTCCGATCTCCAGATTGACATCCGCGTCTTTGATAAGGCAACGCCGACGATCGTGAGGTACAAAAAAACCGTGATCGACACCCCCGGCAAAGACGACATGCTCCCCAACCGTTCGAGGAAAGGAATCCTCATGGAGCCCGAGGGAATTGCCGCGCCGTACGTGGGAATTCCTTGGATGCCATGTGTGGGTGTCGCCTACATCAATCCCGACCAGGGGCCCGCGATGCCTCCGGAAGTCACCCTCGACAACTTCCAGATGCTGGAATACGCAGTCCCCAAGCTTGAGATTACGAATTCCGTGTGCCTCTCCTGGCCTGAGAACACCATGGAGGAACAGGTTGTCGTTTCAGCGGACTCGGTTCCCAGCTCCAAGTGGACGCTTTGTCCGGAGCCGGTTTTCCGGCGAGGCGGTATGCTTTGTGTTGCTGTGCCAATCACCCAAACCGAGCAGTATTTCAAAACGGTGCCAGGCTTCCAGTTCAGCGATAGTTTTAGTGATACCCAACCGCCGTTTACGAACAGGAATTCATATGTGAATCTCTTTCCCAAGCCGGAGCACGAAGTCACCATCAACAACGGCGTGCTTCGCATCGGCTTCCAGGGACCGATGGAATGGGCCGCCATCCTCCTCGCTAATCCCATGTATCCGGCTGCGGTCAGAGACTTCTACACCTCTGTGGATATACTGAGTTGGACGACCAGCAGCAATCAATGGAGCAATGTTCTTTTGGCCGCGAGAGGGCGTGATTTTCCCAACGCCGCTGAAGGATATCTGGCCGGACTGCACCTTAACCAAGGCGCTGGATCCCCAACGTATGGAGTTCCGGGAGACATCGAGTCTGTCATCGGTCGCGCTTCCTTTGACCCTCCCGTGAAGTTCACCTGGCATGGTTCAAGATTTAACATCAGAGATATCCCGCCGCCTTATCGCCTGGAGTTTTCCGGAGTAGGGAGCACTCTGACGCTGCGGGTGCTGAAGCTGCCCACCCAGGAGGTGATTCAACAAGTAACGATGACCGACACCGTTTTCACCCAAGGCTGGTGTGGCTTATACATGGAAATGCCTTATAACCTTGCGGAATCCCACGAAGCCACCTTGGACAATTACTTCGTGACGGGAAAAAAGCCTTAAGATCTTGTTCTTAAACATGCTCTATGGACAAGGAGAAGCGAAAATCTGAGGGACACGCCCGATACCTTTGCCGCCATGAATGGCCCTTCAACGCCTCAATCACGGCGGAGACATAATCGAAAACCGGGGCCTGCCGATCCGCGAACCCGTTCCAACGGACCGATTGGGTGCGAGGAGAAATTAAAACACAAATTATGAAACACACAAATCACATCATTCGTCGAGCGGGTCTGGCGGTTGCCATCGGCCTAACTTGCATGTTGTTCCTGAATAACGTCCTGGCGGGCGACACCAAACCGTTTAAGGAAACCTTCAACGAATTGCTGATCACGTCTCTCAACCCCGGGGCTTTGCCGCAGCCGCTCTTTACAGAAGCCCGGAAGGCACATGGTCCGGAACGCTGGTCGGGCGTGATCCAGCTGTTTACCCATAGCAATGTCGGTGGCAAAGGCAACGCGGTTGGCTTTGAGAATGTCCACTCCGGCGGGCCAACGGGGACCATCCTTTACCTGATGTTCTACGAAACCACGGCCGACGGTGACATGCTTGTCATAGCGGGCACGGCAATTCCCCAGTCGGACGGGAGTTTTGAGGGCCACTTAGAGTTCCTCCCGGAGCTCTGCACCGGCCGCTTTGCCGGGGCGACGGGCGTCATCGATAGCCTCCGCGCCTTTCCTGGAGGAGGCGTCATAGAGGGCACCATCACTACTGTCGGTGGAAAGAAGTAAACAACAGAAGGTAACGAAGAAAACAGCCGAAAGCCCTCTTCGCGGATGTTTACGGTCTGGCCCCGTGCATCGACAAGACCAGTCACGGAGCGGTCTTCTATAACCACGCGGGTCAGGCCGTCGGTTACCGGGTTGAATTCGGCCCCGCTTACTACCTCGGCTTGCTCGGCGCTCTATGTGTTCGGAGGCAACGACAGCTCGACTTCAGGCGGTGGTTACTGGGAGGGGCGCTGCTCTAACGGCCCAACCTGGCCTGATTACCTCTCGACCAATCTGGGACTAACCTACGTAGCGTCCCGAAACCCGCGCCGTTCCCAAGGGCATGTCGCAAAATTCCTGTAAGAAACATGAATCAGGCCCGTTTAACCGGTTCAGGTCGCTGGTCCCCTGGCTGGCCGGCGCCCCGGATCCCGACTGAGACGCCAGGACCGTAACACCAAGTCAAGCAAGCCTTTGGCGACGGCCTTGGCAAAAGCGCCCTACCCGGTAGGGCCGGCTCCCCGAGGCCGCCGGGGCTTTAGGCGCTGAGGCTAACGCAAACAATGAACAATAATCGCCAGAGGTTAACAGACGGAGAACGATATGAAACAAACGATTGTGGATTGGAAATTCAAACCCGGCTGCGCGTGTGGCCGACCTGGCCGAACAGCCGCCTTGATTGCCATGGCGGCAGTTACCGTTTGCACAGCGGTTCGACTTGATGCCGCAGTGCTTGATGACTTCGAGCATGGAGTGCAGTTCGCTGAGGGCGGTGGAGAGACGAACTACTTTGTTTGGGGTTTGACCAACGGGCAACTGGTGGTCTACACAAATACTCCTATCCCTACTCCGCATGGCGACGTTCTAATAACCTATGATAGCGTTTACTGGCCGTCCCCCCGGCCTCCGGTCGGCAACCTGGATGGCGGTCGCACGCTCGAAGTCCGCATGGATCTCGAACATGCTAGCGCGGATGATCTCTTCGCACAACTTGGGGTTGGTGGTTCCACTGCCAATCAGGATTCTGGTTATGCAGCGTTTGTAGATCGGAACGAAGTCGGCTTGATGAAATATGGATACCAAGGCATAACCACCTTCTATTGGGACACGCTGGCGACCACGAATGAGAACGTCACCGTCCGACTCGCGTTCACGAAGACAAACAATTTCCTGGCCATCACCGTCAAGGTTGTGGACAAGGGCAATCAGCGGGCCACGCTTTACGAACGAACGTTCGTGGATGGGCCGGGGCGGGATGGGCCGGTGCCACCGCCTGATCCGCATGGTTACGGGTTCTTCACACCGGATCTGGGGAGGCCATACACCAACTTCACCTATTTCGCAGCAGGTTGTTCGCAAGTGATCTTCACCACCCCACCACCGTTGGAGTTGCGGTTGGACAATCTGGAGTATGACGTTTACGACGCTCCTGAGATAGCGATCGAGAGAAACCTTGTCTGTCTTTCCTGGTCGGAAGATACCATTGAGGACCAGGTCGTCGTTACCGCGGACTCACTCACGAACTCGGTCTGGACCCCTCTGCCCGAGCCGGTGTTCAAAAGGAACGGTCGGCTCTGCGTGATCGTGGAGACCACGGGGGAAGAGCAATACTTCAAGCTCGTGCCGGGCACGCAGTTCGTGGATGACTTCGATGGGTCGATGGAGCCATGGAGAAGCGTCTTTTCGAATCCGTCCGATGCCACCCACTGGCTCATCACCAACGTGAACAATGCCCTTCGGATACAAACGCTGTCGCCTCTTGCTCGTGATGAATGGATTCTCCAGATTCCGGGATCGGACATCGTCTTCGGTGACTTCTCGGCCTCGGTGGACATCGTGGACTGGGATACGAACGTCCTGGGCCAAATCGTTTCTATCTGCGCACGAGGCTGGCTCGATCCCACAAACCTAGGATCCACCCACGGCCAATGTGCCGGCCTAATCCTCAACGAGCCCGTGAAGGGCAAGTGCAAACCCTTTTTTTGGGTGTCAGATACTGGTGTAATCACTGGGGGACCTGAGATCGTTCTCAAGCCAGGCGCGCGATATCGCCTATGCTTCTCGGCCGTGGGCAGCAAACTGTCCCTTCGGCTATATAACGTCGATAATCTAAACAGCCCGATAGCTCAGGTACAAATGACGCATACCACTTGGAGTCAAGGCTTTGTCGCCCTCCACGGCCGCAAGTGGAGCGATTCTTATGCGGTCACGCTGGACAATTTCTTTGTGAGCGGAACAAAGCCTTGAGGACGAGGAGAGGCGCAACATCGAAAAAAACGCCTTGATGCCTTTACCGCCATGAATGGCCCTTCAACGCACTGATCACGGCGGAGACATCATCGAAAACCGGGGCCAGCCGGTCCGCGGACCCTTTCCAGCGGACCGGTTGGGTGCGAGGAGAAATCAAAATACAACTATGAAACACACCGGTTGGCTTTGAGAATGTCCACTCCGGCGGGCCAACGGGGACCATCCTTTACCTGATGTTCTACGAAACCACAGCCAACGGCGACATGCTTGTCATAGCAGGCACGGCGATTCCCCAGTTGGACGGGAGTTTTGTGGCCCACTTGGAGTTCCTCCCGGACCAATGCACCGGCCGCTTTGCCGGGGCGACGGGCGTCATTGATAGCGTCCGCGCCTTCCCAGGTGGAGCCGTTTTTGAGGGGACCATCACCACCGTCGGTGGAAAGTAGACAACAACAGATGGTAACCAAGAAAAGAGTCGAAAGCCCTCTTCGCGGACGTTTACAGCCTGGCCCCCGTGCATCGACAAGACCAGTCACGGAGCGATCTTCTATGGCCACGCGGGTCAGGCCGTCGGTTACCGGGTTTACTTCGGCCCCGCCCACTACCTCGGCTTACTCGGCGCTCTATGTGTTTCGCGATAGCGACAGTGCCACTTCGGGGGGGCCTTGCCGGAACAGGCCCCGCTCTTATATTAATCACTGGGATGTGGCTCCGCGTTTCTTCGTTGGTGCGCTGAGATCTGGATTTGGAGGTCGTGTGCGCAGGCAGCGAAGATATCGTGATACTCCCAAAGTTTGCGGGAAGGGAAATGCTATGGAAAGCTCCGGGCCCAAGGGATTCACCAACCTAGCAGTCAACCCGCATCCAAAACGATCTGCCTTTACCCTGTTCGAGTTGTTGGTGGTCATTGCCATCATCACGATTCTGGCTGGCTTGCTCCTGCCGGCATTAGCCAAGGCCAAGCGCGCGGCTCACTCGGCGGCCTGCAAGAACAACCTGAGACAACTCGGCTTTGCCTGGTTCCTTTATCCATCGGACTCTCAAGACGTCTTGGTGCCCAATTACATCACCGGCAGAAACCCGAATACAAGTAGCACGCCCGAGTCCTGGGTGACCGGTAATGCGCATTCGACATCGACCAACGCCATCCAGAAAGGGGCCCTCTGGGATTATGTCCGCACCGATGCGGTTTATCGCTGTCCGTCAGACAAGTATCGTTGGTTGCACCAAGGCAAAATGCAGCGGCTCCTGTGGAACTATGGCTTGAGTGCCGTGATGCACGGCGGGAACGATGACGGTCATGGCAAGTCACTGAGTGATATTATCTATGTTAATTTATCCGATAAACGCAGATGGCTCATCATCTGCGTGAATCTGCGCTATCTGCGGTTCAGAGAGAGAGAGAGAGAGAGGAGGTGGCTGGATGAGCGGTGAATTACGGCCCAACTCGCCCGAATGCGCCCGATCCGGCGCGATTACCCTGTGACAAGTATTTTTTCAGCCGCAAGAAAATCCAATGCCTCGTTACATACACGCGAGATTACTCACAAGATCCGCGACCGCATACCTTGACAACAGCCGGCGTTTGGATTTCCGCAAATGAGAATCATCGGAGTCGTCCCAGCGCTTGAAGATGGCGGATAATTATCTTGTGCTGGTCATCACTTTTTTCTAACGTAGTCAAGAGATAGAACGACGACCATTGATCACCCCTCGATTATGGAAAAAACAAGGACACGCTTTGCTTGGATTCTTGGTTCAGCGGTTGTCATGGGAGCATTCCATGGCTGGGCACAGGAAAACTACATTACAGGGACTGAAGTCAGTTTTCTCGATGCTGGCAACGGACTCCTCTATTGGAAGGGCGACTGCGGCACGACGGGATTTACGGGAAACCACATTACTCAGGCGCCGCCGACGGGCGGACACACGAGTGAGGTGCTGGACAATGGGAATTGCTCGGATCTCACCTTGCGGGTCTACTCGCAGATCGCCCGAGGGGCTTCGGGCGCGTATTACTATCTTGACGGCCGTGGGAATATCCGTCGGGTATCAGCAGGAAGCACCCCTGAAACCGTGGACTCGATTGCGGCCCTCGACAAGGTGCCGGCCAACGGACCGGTGGCGGTGAGTGCCAGCCGATTCTACTGGACGGAGGATGAAGGCCAGGAGTTTACCTATTCGCGGCTCTATCAGAATCCTACGGGTGTGGCTTGGATTGCGCCCCAGTTGGTCGTGGATTTAAGTTCGGCTACCGAAGCGGAAACCCAGATTCGCCGGGTCCTTGCTCATGACCGGGATCGGGTTACCTACCAATGTGGCTGGAGCTTTGGGGGACGCCTGGGGCAAGCGGTGCGTGCCGACCGTTTTGTGGATGGCCGGATTGAATCCATTTGGCGCAACACCACCGTCAGCAGCGATTCCACAGCGGTAACGGTTTATGCGGACTACCTCTATTGGGTGGATCAATCCAATAATCGTCGGACCTCGACTTTCCGGCGGGCGCCCGTTACCGATCCAACAGCCAAAGAGGTCTTGTTCACCGCGACTCGCTCCTCGGCCCACAGTGTGAAATGGCTGACCACCGATGGGGATTACCTCTATTACCTGGATTGGAGCGAAAGCGGATCGGGCGTGTTGGTTCGCCGATCCTTGAGTGGCGGATCGCCCGAGGAAATCGCCGGCCCCTTTTCCCATTACACCAGGGACTTGGTGGTGCAAGGCGACTATCTGTTTTGGTTCGAAACGCCGTCAGTGATTCGCCGGTTGCCCGTCAACGTCGCCGCGATCAGTCGAGACCTGGAGTTGACCGACCTGGAAGTGATCCAAGTTGTCCAGAACAGCGACAACACCGTGCCATTGATTGCCCGGAAACCAACGGTGGTGCGTGCCTTTGCGCGGTTGCGTTCGAGCTCGTTGGGCGAGACCGAGATTCGGGCCGAGGGTCTGAATGTAACCCTTGAAGGATGGCGAGGGTCTGATGCCCTTCCCGGATCCCCGCTGATCGCATACGGGAGTGGAGCGATTCGGATCAATCCCACTGACCGAACAGATCCCAACAATCGGCAGATCCTGTTTTACCTGCCGCCGGAATGGATTGCCGGGGGGCTGATTCGTTTGACGGCGCAAATCAACGCCGCGCGGGTGATTTCCGAAAGCGGCTACGCGAACAACAGCCAATCTGTCACCGTGGATTTCGAGAACCGCGCGCCCATGTGTGTGAGCATCTACCCGTTGCGACACACCCATGGCACCGTCGGGCAATCGTATTCGCTTCCTTTGCAGGCCATGTTTGATCGAGCTTTGGCGTTGCTGCCCACTCCGGAACTTCGAATTGTCTACGAGGGGGGGGATCCCCTGGAGGAATATGAGTGGGATCAAGTGGCTTATGGTCCGTATGAACTGAGCGACGGCGATGACGACAGCTGGAAAGTGTTGTTTAAGCTGAATGCCCGGTTTGTGGGGCATCATATGAGTCCGGATCTTCACGGCTGCGAGACCCGGTTCGCCGGGGCGCTGTTCAACACGTTCGACCAGCGGGCCTTCAACGGCATCTCCTGCTGGGGCGCCCTGATCTCGATGGTGGATACCCGCGGAGGCGGTATCAATAGCGTGCCATCCGGAGTCACATTCGCCCATGAGTTGGGGCACAATTATGATCGGGATCATGTCGATTGTCCTGTGGGGGATCCCGAGGGAATCGACTCCGCATATCCTTATCCGACCTGCCAATTTGGCATTCTGGGTGAGCATATGGGGTATGATCCGATCTCCCGTACTTTTTTCCGGGCCGATCAGGCCGGAGATTTGATGTCGTATTCGCGTCCGCGCTGGACATCGGAATATACCTGGCGCGCCATGCGGAATGAGCTCCGCAATTATCCCGTGACCTTGGATTATCATGCGAACATGATCGTCCCGCCCGGCGATTCCATCCTGGTGGGGGGAGCCATTCTTCCAGGGGGCAAGGCGGAGTTTGACTCCACCCGCAAGGTGCCGGCTGCATCTCTCAGCAAGGTCGCCCCATGGCTGGCAACCTCCGAAGTATCGGGCTACCAATTGCACAGCTTGGATGGCGCTGGAAAATCGATCGCCACAGCGGACGCCTCGGCCTGGAAACTCCATGACGGCCGTTCGAATACCGTTCTGTTTTCAGCGGTGCTTCCCGAATCGACTTCCACTGCAAAACTTGAGCTGCGGCATGCGAAGCAACCCGGCGCTGTCTTGGCCGCCTTGAGCGCCGGCCCGCACCCGCCTCTTGTGACCGTGCTTGCGCCAAAGGCCAGCACGCAAGTCGGATCGACGCTCCTGGTCGATTGGACGGCCAGCGATGCGGACGGGGATCCCTTGAGTTTCCAGGTTCGGTTTTCACCCGATAACGGCCAGCATTGGCAGGTCATCGGTGATGATTTGCATGGGAATTCATTGAAGATCGATGCTGGCACTCTGCCCGGCGGCAACCAATGTCGTGTTGAGGTGATTGCCACCGATGGTTTGCACACCGGGAGCGATCAATCGGAGGTATTCGCCTTGGCAAAATCGGCCCCGCAAGCCTACATCTTCTTCGAATCAGCCCGAGGATATCGCGCCGACTGGATATCCACCCTTTATGTGCCGGTCGCTCAGGAGGTGTCCGCACGGGCTGTGGGTTATGATAACGAGGACAAATCTTTGCCGGACAGCGCCTTTTCCTGGGCTGTCTCCGGTGCGATCACCACCACGGGTTCCGGCCGGGTCTTGCATTTATCGAATCTCCATCCCGGCACCTATGGGCTCACACTAACGGCCACGGATAGCGATGGCCAAACCGGTTCTGCCAGTGCGCAGCTTTTTGTGGATCCCAAGTATGTGCCGCAGTCCACACGATCCGTTCGTCGGGATGGCCAGGGTCTGGACGCCGCCTACTCCGAGGATCATTTCCCGGTGCAATTAAGGTATTCTGATCGCGCACCCGCTTGGTGGCGCGCGGTCTACGCTCACAACGGGCTGCATCTTTGTCTGGCGGACCTTCCGAACGGCGCCTACAGCCTGGAACGTTTAACGCTCTATCTCGACTTGGCTGGAAATGAGGATGCAAACAGCCCGGGCGCGAACCATTACCGTCTGCGTGTGCCGCCCAGCGGAGCGGCCACGCTGGCTCAAGGCACTGGCACCGGCTTCGAGGAGCTGGATGACTTAAATGGTGTCCAAGCTTATGTGTGGCGCGGCGTATCCACTTGGAGCGTCGAAGTCTTTCTCCCTGACTCATTCGTGGACGGATACCAGGGACAATTCCTGCGGGTGGCTGTGGTCCACGAAAACCGCAACTCCGTTACCGATGACACCGAATGGCCTCTCACGACAAATACATTGCGACCAAGAACCTGGGCGCCGCTCGTTCTGGGCGCCTATATCGATGATCCCACCGATGCCGATCAGGATGGGTTGCCTGACGCGTGGGAGAAACAGGCGTTAAAAGGAACGCTCCCCACCGCTGACGCCGATCCTGATTCCGATCAGTTTAGTAACGGCGATGAATACATCGCGGGGACAGATCCCCTGGATCCCGCATCCCGGCTGGTCATCAAGGATGTTCGACGGATGGCGGACGGACGCTTGAGGATTCAGTGGGCATCGCAACCGGACCGCGCCTACGCCGTTCAGCGGGCCAGTGATTTTCGATATTTCGAAACCATCGCACAGGATTTGCCTTCGACAGCCCCGTTGAATACCTATTTCGATATCAGTCCTGCCACGGTGCCAACGTTTTATCGGATCCAAGTGACTTACGGTCGATGAGGCTATCGACACCGCCGCGCGGTTCCGCCGTTCTGGAACTTGTGTGCCGCCCGTCCACACTTGTTACCGGTCTAAGGGTCTGTTCAAAAATAACTTCGGATTTTGCTGGCGGCAGTTTGGCTGGCTGGCGAGGCGCGAATGACGAGCATACCCGATGGGGTCTGTAAGGAATGAGCAACAAAGCCAGCCAGGCAAAGAGCCCCAGCCCAAAGGGGCGGGGCGGCACCGGGCCATCTGCGTCGTTGGGCGGGCAGTCGAGTATCACAGAGGATACACTCCCGCCCACCCGCCTCGCATCTGGCCCGGTGGCGCTCCCGCCAAAACCCGAAGTTATTTTTGAACAGACCCTAAGTCTTGAATTTCCAGGCCGGCTTCGTTAACAAGGGTCATGCGATCGTTTGCCCGACGTCAATGGTGCCGGCACATCCTGACCGGCTTTGTCCTGACTCTGTTCAACTCCCTGCCCATCCCAGGAGTGGCCAATGACGCGACGAATCAAGAGCAGTTAACTCTGGAGAGACTGTTTGGATCGAACGCATTCGACAGCGAAGGCGTCCCGTCGATTGTATGGAGACGATCCGGATCCGGTTATTATGTTCTCGAGACCCCCAGGGGGGGCGGTTCAGGCAAGGATTTGGTGCGGCACGATCCCACCCATGCGACCCGTGAAATTATTGTTCCCGCGCACGCCTTCGTTCCTCCGGGAGGATCTCATCCCTTGTCGGTCGAAGACTACTCGTTTTCGGACGATGAATCAAAACTCCTGATTTACACGAACAGCAAGCGGGTGTGGCGGCGAAACACGCGCGGAGATTACTGGGTTTTGGACATAGCCTCGCGCGAGCTGAAAAAGCTGGGAGGAGACGCCCCGCCTTCAAGCCTGATGTTCGCTCAGTTCTCCCCAGACGCATCCCGTGTGGCTTACGTGTGCCACAACGACCTTTTCACGCAGCACATTCGCGATCTCACGATCACGCCGCTGACGACCAACGGATCGCCTGTCTTGATCAACGGGACGGCCGATTGGGTTTACGAAGAGGAATTGGATCTGCGGGCCGGTTTCCGGTGGAGCCCGGACAGCCAGTGGATCGCCTATTGGCAGTTGGACATTTCCCGAGTGCGAGTTTTTCAATTGATCAACAACACCGAGGGTCTCTATCCGCGCACGGTGGATATTCCTTATCCGAAAGTGGGCGAGGAGAACGCCGCTGCCCGAGCGGGGATCGTGTTTGCCCAAGGGGGGGCCACCCGTTGGCTGGATATCCCCGGAGATCCAAGCAGCCATTACCTGGCCCGTTTGGATTGGGCCTCGAATTCGACCGAGGTCATTCTCCAGCAGTTCAACCGGGTCCAAAACACCAACCGGGTCATGCTTGCCGATGCCGCGTCCGGAGAAACCAGGACAATCTGGACCGAAACCGATGCCGCCTGGCTCGAGAATGAAAATCCAACCCGCTGGGTTCAACAAGGCCGGCATTTTGTCTGGCTGAGTGATCGGGACGGCTGGCGACACGCTTATCTCGTGTCGCGCGATGGACAGCGGACACGACAGATCACCCGCGGCCGATGGGACATTATTGATTTGGAGGCCATCGATGACTGCCGGGGATGGCTCTACTTCACCGCCTCACCCCGAAATCCGACTCAGCGATACTTGTTCCGAGTTCCCCTGAAAGGTGGCAAGCCCAAACGCCTCACGCCGCAAGACCAGCCCGGGACCCACGACTACCAGATTTCTCCCGACGGCCTGTGGGCGGTTCACACCTGGTCCGGCTTCCTGCGCCCTCCCATGACCGAGATCATCAGCCTGCCCGAACACAAGTCAATCCGAAGCCTGGCTGCAAATACCAATCTCGTCAAAAACCTCGAATCTCTGAACTTGCCCACAGCCGAGTTTTTTCGGGTGCAGACCGCGGACGATGTGATCCTGGATGGCTGGTGTCTGCGGCCCGCCGACCTGGATTCCGCCCGCAAGTATCCCGTCCTGTTTCATGTGTATGGGGAGCCCCACGGACAGACGGTGAGGGATGCCTGGGGCGGGAAAGCTCATCTTTGGCATGTGATGTTGGCGCAACAAGGCTATGTGGTCATCAGTGTCGACAACCGGGGAACCGCCGCGCCTCGCGGGCGCGCCTGGCGCAAGGCGGTCCATCGCCAGGTGGGCATCCTGGGCCCGGCGGACCAGGCCGCAGCCGTTCAAGCTCTTGAAAAACGCTGGCCCTATCTGGATCCTCAACGCGTTGGTATCTGGGGATGGAGCGGTGGCGGATCTTCCAGTCTGCATGCCATCTTCCAGTATCCGGACCTGTACCAGACCGCCATTGCTGTGGCGGCCGTGCCCAACCAGCGTTATTACGATACCATTTATCAGGAGCGCTACATGGGACTGCCCGAGGATAATCCGGAAGGTTATCGCTTGGGATCGCCCTTGCACCACGCCCGGAACCTGAAGGGCCAACTGCTCCTCATACACGGCACGGGGGATGACAACGTCCATTACCAGGGGCTCGAGGCTCTCGTCAACGAACTGGTGGCCTATAATAGACCTTTCACGATGATGGCTTATCCCAACCGGACACACAGCATCAGCGAGGGCCGCAATACCCCCCGCCATTTGTATGAGTTAATGACCCGCTTTCTCCACGAAAACCTGCCGCTAAAGCAGCGCCGTGCTGAAATATCGCTCGGCCCGATCGGGGAGAATCGTGGCGATGTTGCCGGAGATTGAATGCGACAATTGCCGCGCCGCCCAAATGTTGGCCCCCGAGGAAATTCCCACGAGAAGCCCATGATCCCGCCCCAATTGCCGCGTGGTTTCAATGGCGGCTTCGTCGGAGACTTCGATGACCTGATCAATCATCTTGACGTCGAGCACCGCGGGAATGAAGCCATCGCCGATGCCTTGAATCTGATGCAGTCCGGGTTCGTGTCCCAGCAGGGCCGAGACATTTTTCGGCTCCACCGCCACGATCTTCACTCCCGGTTTGTGCTCTTTTAAGAACTTGCCGACGCCTTGCAGTGTCCCACCGCTGCCGACCCCCGCGACAAAACAGGCAATATCCCCATTGAGCTGGCGCCAGAGTTCGCGGGCCGTTTCCTCGTAGTGCACCCGCGGATTATCCGGATTTTCGAACTGCTGAGGCACAAACACTCGAGCATCATCGGCGGCCATCGCCCGAACCTTATCCACCGCGCCCGCGATGCCTTCCGAGTCCGGGGTCAGCTCAAGATCGGCCCCCAGGGCCCGGATTAACTTGCGCCGTTCCACACTCATCCCTTCCGGCATCACGATGAGAACCCGGTAGCCTTTCAACCGGCCGACCAGGGCCACGCCGATGCCGGTGTTGCCCGAGGTGGGTTCGACAATCACGGAGTCGGGCTTCAACCGGCCGTCGCGTTCGGCCCCCTCCAGCATCGCAAGCGCGATCCGATCCTTGATGCTCCCCCCAGGATTGAAGAACTCGGCCTTCGCAAAGATGTGCTCCGGCCTCAAGCGCAACAGCGGCGTATTGCCAATCAAACTCAGAATATTATCCGTTAACATGTCGATCCTGTTTAACGCCCTCCATTTTATGACCGCCTCCGCCAAACCAGAAGACAAAAACTTCACATTCGATTGTCCACGTGACATGTTGATCGCAGATAGAGTGGATTTATGACATTACGTGTCACACGATTAAAGACGAACCGGATGCTGGCGGTTGCCGGCAAGAGCCGGAGGGGTTGGCCGCGGCGTCTTCGAGCCATGGGTGTCCTTGCCTGGCTGCCGATCGCATTCCTCTTGGGGCCGTGTTGTGTGCAGGCGGCGCCACTCGTGATTGATGGTTTCGCCTATACTAACTCCGCGGCCGCCCGCCGGGCCTGGTTCTCAGCAGGCAGCGCCCCGGCTGTAACGATGGAGGCTTCCGGAATATGGGGAAACGATTCGGTCATGATTTTGACCTGCGATTTTGCCACGCGAGAAAGCCGATGTTACTGGGACCGCAGTGCCGCCCTCAAACTGGCGTCCTATACGGATTTTGCCTTGGAGGTTTTTGCGCCTGATCCCGGGGCAATTTCCGCTTTTACCCTCTATTTCCGTTCCGGTTCAGGCTGGTATGGAGCTTCGGCGGCCATTACCGTGTCTGGCTGGCAGACCTTGCGCTTTTCCCGAAGTGAGTTTATTGCCGAGGGAACGCCCGCAGGCTGGGATCGGATCGAGGGCATCCGCCTCTCGCCCTGGAAAGCGGCGCCAAGGAACACCATTCTGGCAGTCCGCGAACTCCGGGGGTTTACGCCGCCCGTCCTTCTCGTTCGTGACGATCAAAGCGGCAATCCGGGGATCGTTACGGAAACAATCGATCGGCACCTGGCATGGTTTCAGCGTTATCATGTGGATTGTGGGGTGGTGACTCGGGCGGGCGTCGAATCCGGTCTGCTCAAGGAAAGCCGCCTGGCCATCCTGCCTTACAATGAGACCCTCTCGGACAGCGAGTCGACGCAGTTGGAACGTTTTGTCGGGGCCGGGGGCAAGCTCATGGTCTATTATCTCCTGCCCTCCCGGATCTCCGCCTTGCTCGGAGTGCGGCGCACGGGCTGGACCCAGGGCGATTTCGCCGCCTGGTCATTCACGAATACCCCGATCGCCGGGCTGCCAGATCGGATTTTGCAGGATTCGTGGAACATTACCATCGCCATCCCTGATGGGACAATCAACTCCCGGATCATTGCCCAATGGGAAGACCGTCGCGGCAACCCAACAGGTTACGCGGCATGGATTGCGAGCGATCATGGCTTTTTCATGTCGCACATCCTGCTTGGCGATGATGCCGACCGAAAGTCCTTGGCCCTTCTAAGCCTTGTCGGGCATCTCTTGCCGGAGATCTGGTCTTCCGCCGCCTCGGGTGCCATCCAGCAAATCGGGAAAGTTGGCGCGTATCACTCCTATGCCGAAGCCGAAGCCGGCATCCGCGGAAACGCCGAATCCACCTTGCGCGCGCCTCTTGTGGCGCAAGAACTCTCGGCCGCTGCCGCGGATCGCGACCGCGCCTTGAACGAACTCTCCATCGCAAACTTCGCTCAAACCATCTTGGCTGCCCACACGGCCCGGGCGCATTTGAAGGAGGCCTACTTTCTGAGTTTGAAACCGGTCGCCCCGGAGTTTCGAGCCGTCTGGGATCACCACGCCACCGGTCCCAATCCCGGCCGCTGGGACACCAGCCTGGAGGCCCTCGCCACCAACGGCTTCACCGCCATCTTTCCCAACATGCTATGGGGCGGCCTGGCGCATTACAATAGCGCCTGGCTGCCGCATTCGGCTGAATTCAATGCTCATGGCGATCAGATCGCGGCCTGTGTCTCTGCGGCGCATGCCCGGGGTCTCGAGGTGCATGTCTGGAAAGTAAACTGGAACCTCAGCGGCGCTCCGCAGGCGTTGATCGACACGCTCCGAAATGCCAGCCGCACCCAGATTTCACGCGATGGCCGGCCCATCGATTGGCTCTGCCCGTCGCATCCCGAAAACTTCACCCTCGAGACCAACTCCCTGCTCGAGGTCGTTCGCAACTATGATATTGACGGTATCCACTTCGACTACATCCGATATCCCGATAGTGATTACTGCTACTGCCCGGGTTGCGGCGCCCGTTTTCAGAGCCAGACCGGCCGCGCCGTCACACAGTGGCCGGCCGATGTTCTGACTCCCGGCGGGCTCCGCAGCGCCTTTCTCGATTGGCGCCGGGCCCAGATTACCCGGCTCGTTGCCGCCGTTTACGCCGGCGCCAAGACGATCAAACCCCGCGTCAAGGTTTCCGCCGCGGTCTTCCCAGATGCTGTTAGCGCATACGACGGGGTGGGACAGGACTGGCGCCGATGGATTGACGAGGGGATCGTCGATTTCCTTTGTCCCATGGACTACACGTCGGGGCTCCACTCGTTTACCAAACTTGTGGCTCAACAACTCGCTTATGCCAAGGGCCGCGTGCCGATCTACCCCGGCATCGGCGCCCATGCCCTCGAAGCCGATGCCGTCCTTGCTCAAATCCAGGGCACCCGCGACGCCCGCACCGGAGGATTTATCGTGTTTGAATTGAGTCCCGGCACTCTCACGGGGCTTCTTCCGGCAATCCATGCCGGCGCCACGGCTCCCGACGAACCGGACACCGATGAGGATTTTCTCCCCGATAGCTGGGAAAACCGATCGTCGATGCGTCGGTCTGAGCCGTAAACACTGAGGCATCTTGCGGCGGGCGAGGCGGATGGATTTGAGGGTTTGCAGAATGGAGCGGTATGGCTTTATATAGAGATATTGATAGTTCGAATAACCCTAATCCAGCCGGCAGCCAAGCTGGAGGAGAGATTCCATGATCTCGAACCTATTGGAGTTGCGCAAGTTTGTGGCTCCCGAATTTGTCTACGGCCTGCAGGCCCGGCATTTGGCTGGGCGTTACGTGAGGAATTGGGGCGCCCATCGGGTGATGGTGGTCACGGATCCGGGGGTCATCGCGGCCGGTTGGACTGAGGAGATGGTGCGTTCCCTTGAACAGGAGGGGATTCACTTCGTTGTCTTCAAGGAGATCTCTCCCAATCCGCGCGACCATGAAGTCATGGAGGGAGTGCGGTGCTATCAGCGCGAAGGATGCGATGCCCTGTTGGCCATTGGCGGGGGCAGCGTGATCGATTGCGCCAAAGGCATTGGCATCGTTGTCGCCAACGGCGGCAATGTTTTGGATTTTGAAGGAGTCGACCAGGTTCCAATGCCCATGCCCCCGCTGATCTGCATTCCGACCACCGGCGGGACTTCGGCCGATGTCTCGCAGTTTGCCATCATCAACCACACAGCCGAGAAGGTGAAGATCGCCATCATCAGCAAGGCGGTGGTGCCGGATGCGGCGTTGGTGGATCCCCAAACGCTCGTGACCTTGAGTCCTTATTTGACGGCTTGCACAGGCATGGACGCGCTGGTGCATGCCGTTGAGGCCTTTGTTTCGAATGCCGCCAGTCCGCTGACCGACATGCATGCCTTGCAGGCTGTGAAGCTGATCCACGAACACCTCGCGTTGTCGATCGCGGACCCCGGCGATCTTGAACACCGCGGCGGCGTCATGCTGGCCAGCCTGGAAGCCGGGCTCGCCTTTTCCAACGCCAGTCTCGGCTGCGTCCACGCGCTGGCCCACAGCCTGGGAGGCTACCTCGACTTGCCCCACGGCGAATGCAACGCCCTGTTGCTCCCGCAAGTAGTTGAGTTTAACTTTTCCTCCGCGCCCGAACGTTTTCACCAAATCGGAGACAGCCTCGGATTGAACCTGAAGGGACTCTCTTCCGACGCATGCTGCCAGGCTCTCGTCAGGCATTTGACCGAGATGCGCCAGCAATTGGGCATTCCGGGCACGCTGAAGGATCGAGGCCTGGCCCCAACCGATATCCCGATTCTGGCGACAAAAGCCTTGCGAGATCCCTGCAATGCCACAAATCCCCGAACTCCGACCGGACGCGACCTGGAGATCATTTTGGAGGCTTCCCTCTAATGGATAACGCCGGCAAACAATGGAGCGAGTGGCGCAACAAAATCATCGGCCTCGGCGAGCAATCCGGCCGGAAAAACTATTACCCGGAGTTGCTCAGGCGACTCGATGAAATCAAAGCCTCCGAGGCCGATTTGCGGTCTCTGTTTGACAGCGTCACCGATGCCATTTTCATTCATGACAGCCAAGGTCTCGTTATCGATGTGAATGAGGCCATGCTGGCCATGTTCCAGGTGACTCGGGAACAGGCCATGCAGTCCAGGGTGTGCGAGTATTCGGCGTCCGAGATGTCCATGGAAGGGCTTCGCAGAATTTGGGCTGAGCTGTACCAGGGTCGCGCAAAGCATCTTTTCGAATGGAAAGCCCGGCGACCTCGGGATGATTTCCGGTTCGACGTGGAAGTGGCGGCCCGCGCCACCCGCTGGAAAAACCAGGACATGATCGTGGCGGTGGTTCGCGATATCACCGAACGCAAATACGCCGAATGCAAGCACCGGGAATTGGAGCAGCAACTGATGCAGGCTCAAAAATTGGAGTCTATTGGCCGTTTGGCCGGAGGTGTGGCTCATGATTTCAACAACATGCTTCAAACCATTCTCGGCAACGCCGCCCTCGCCCTCGAAAATGCCCCTCCCGGCACTCCTTTGCGCGAAAGTCTCGAGGAAATCCAGAAATCCGCCCAGCGTTCCGCCGACCTGACCCGCCAGTTGCTCGCCTTTGCCCGGAAGCAGGTGATCAACCCCAAGATTCTCGATCTCAATGACACGGTCGCCGGCATGCTCAAAATGCTCCGACGCCTCATTGGCGAAGACATCGACCTGGTCTGGATGCCGGGTCCTGATCTCTGGTCAGTCAATCTGGATCCCAGCCAGGTGGACCAAATCCTGGCCAACCTGAGTGTGAACGCCCGTGACGCCATCGCGGGTTCCGGCAAGGTCACCATTCAAACCACCAATGTCCGTCTGGATGATGCTTATGCCGAGAGCCATCCCGAAAGCGAGCCCGGTCGTTACGTGATGCTTGCGGTCAGCGATACCGGTCAGGGCATGGATGCCGAAACTCGTGCCCGCATCTTTGAACCGTTCTTCACTACCAAAGAAGCCGGCAAGGGAACAGGCCTTGGTCTTGCGATTGTTTTCGGTATCGTCAGGCAAAACAATGGCCATATTACCGTCCAAAGCGAGTTAGGCCGCGGCACTACCTTCAAGATCTATCTCCCCCGAGCCGAGGCCGAACCCACACTGGCCACGCCAAAAACCGCCCGTCCATCCCGAGGAGGAACCGAGACTGTCCTGCTCGTCGAGGATGAACAACAAATTCTGAGCCTGGGCCGCCGCATTCTGCTGCAATACGGCTATTCGGTTCTCGAGGCTGCCACACCCGAAATCGCCCTCGCGTTGTCGGCGCGGCATCCCGGGCCGATCCACCTCCTCATCACCGACGTCGTCATGCCGGGCTTGAACGGGAAGGAATTGCGGGAACAGCTGCGGATCAGCCATCCGGACCTGAAGTGTCTTTACATGTCAGGTTACACCGCCGATGTGATCGCACACCATGGCATCCTGGACCCGGGCGTTCACCTGCTCGAGAAACCCTTTACCGTTCACGCATTGATCCGGAAGGTCCGCGAAGTCCTGGATCAAAGCCAAACAGCTCCCTGAACCGGACCGGCGCACTTCCCCGGACAGGGTGTCTCTTGACTGCAGTCGAACGTCTACGGGATGTGATGCCCGGATAGCCCTGCGTGAATGGCCTTTACTTGTCTGATCTGGGGTTCGGACGAAGCTCCCACGGGCCCCGCTGGGACATCGGAGTTTGGCCTCAGCTCCAGAGTGATGACACCCTGCTGTGAAATGACTTTTCGCGCCCATTCAATCCACCGTTCGTCCGGGAACCGTGTGTTGCGTTTGCCCCAATTACTTCTTCTTGAAACGGCCGGCAATGTCGGCCCGAAAAGCCGGCGGCGCGAGCGTGAGGAGACCGTCTGCCGCGGCCGCTTCGCTGACAGCCAGCCGCTGGCCTTTCAAGGTGTCCCACCACTCGACTGTCCAGGGACCCTCCTCGAGACCGGCGAGGGTGACCTTGACGCCTGAGACCTCGGGCGGCGTGGCAACCTTGGCGCCCTCCGGCCAGTCGCATGCTTGATCGAGCAGCCATACCAGTGCCTCGTCGCGCGCGGTCACGCCGAACGGCAATACCGAGCCTTCCGTCTTTTCGAATCGCGCCGGCCCCATGTCGCCCCGACCGATGCCCGTTCCATTCAGAAACGCGGACAGGGCGGACCAATGATGATAAAGATTTGCCGAATGAATGTTCTCCCACCACCAAGTCATGCCGGTTCCGGCGGCGCCCGTAAAAGCGCCGCTCCAGATCGCCTGGTGAAGGGCCCGGAAATATGGATCCGTATCAGGCTTCCAACCCCTCCAGTCGGTGCCGTATTCGCTCACGAAGAAGGGCTTGGTGTATTTCTCAAAAAACCGCGCTGTTTTCTGGGCCGTCATCCGCGCCGGATGCTGCTCGTTGTAGGAGTGGTATTGCGAGAAATCCATTTCCGGGAGCGCGAACAAGTCGGGCCGTTCGCTGCCGCCGGTGAAACTGGAAGAAATCAAGTGCCGATACGGATCGATGGCGCGCAGATGCCGGCCCATGTCTCGATGCCAAGCCACGACGTCTTCGTGCTTCACATACGCGTACTCGTTGTCGATTTCATTGAAAAACTCCCAGGCCAGAATGTTGGGAAACGCCGACCACCTTGCCACCAGGTAACGCAGCCGTTTCTCATACAGCTTCCGGGCGTCGGCGTTGGTGAAGAAATCATTTTGAACCTTGCAAGGCCCCCCGTTGGTGGCGTTGTAGGGGTGACGCGGCCAGAAATTGTTCCCGCCCCAGTAATCCGGTTTCACCTCGAAAATCCCGTGGTAGTCGAAACAGAGCATGACAAAAATCCCACGACGCTCGGCCTCGGCCAGGACGCGATCCAATCGCCAGGCATTATCCATCCGGTAGCGAACCTTGTCGCCCCGGTCCCATTCTATGCCGAAGGCATGGCGCCACATCCAGATCCGGATGTAATTAATCCCCGCCTTCTGACAGCCCTCGAGCCAGTCGTCGTAGTCGTACGTGCCCCGGCTGCCATGCCAGCAGACACACAGGCCGTTCAGAAACAACGGCGTGCCGTCGTCCATTCGAAAATAGCGCTTTCCGGTTGGCTCGACTCGTGCGAGTCCCGGGCGCCTCCCGGCGGCGACCTCGACCTCCGCCTCTCCGCTCGCCAACCGTTTGCCATCCCGCGTTGCCATTACTTTCAACGTGTGACGACCCGGCTCCAGCCCCATCCACCGAATCC
Organism: Verrucomicrobiota bacterium; assembly: GCA_022709905.1. Classification (GTDB taxonomy): domain Bacteria; phylum Verrucomicrobiota; class Verrucomicrobiia; order Limisphaerales; family UBA1319; genus JAKLHY01. The sequence continues at coordinate 71,651 of JAKLHY010000010.1, forward strand.
GCCAGCCTTCGCTTTTCTCCTCCAGAACCTCGCGTTGTCCCTCGAGTTTCCGATCGTAATCCCGCGCGAAAAATCCGGGGATTTCGAGCTTCTTCCCGGATGGAGAGATGACCTCGAGGTCCAAAGTGGCGGCGTCAGGATCAAAAGGATTCACCGCCACCGGCATGCCGGTCACCTGGATCTCCACCCGCTCATACACCTCGGGCTTCGATTTTGATAACGCCAGTTCAAGTTTCCCCGAGGCATCACCCCCCATTAGGGAGATCCAAAACAGGAAAGGAACAGTCAGGTTCATGAATCCACCGGTCTTCATACCAACTGATCCTCCAACCACAGGGGGTGAAATCAAGCCCAAAGACAACCAGGATCCGATTCCAACGAAGCTGCGCCTAAAACCGACCTGCGGAGCGATCGGCATTCCTTGGATTATGTCCCAAGCGAGGCTGAGCCTCAGATCCTCAGGCAGCCAGGAAAAACAATGGGGTCGAGTCAAAATATTTGATAAATTGCGTTTTAAATCGGCCACAAATCGCCGCTGTAAAAGGGTCGGTCCGATAAATTAATTACGAATTTACCTGAGAGTACCTGACGATCTACGGTTGGGGTAGGGCGCGGAAGGTTCGAATTGAGTATCCCGGGGCGGTGTATCACGTGATGAGCCGAGGGGATCATCAGGAGGCGATTTACCGAGAGGAGGCGGATCGGGAGTTGTTTCTGAGGTGCTTGGCGGAAGCCTGTGAGAAGACGGGGGGGTGATTCACGCGTTTGTGTTCATGGGCAATCATTACCACCTGCTGCTGGAAACGCCGCAGGCGAACCTGGTGGTCGGGATGAAGTGGTTGCAGGGGACCTACACGCAACGGTTCAACTCGCGGCACAAGGTATACGGCCATCTCTTCCAAGGGCGTTACAAGGCGTTGAATGTGGATGAGATCTGGGGACGCATGAGACGGTAGCCGCGTGAGGCCGTGTGGCTCTACGGAGCCGTGCAGCCGGTGGAAATAGGCCGTGAGCGCCGGGATATCCGCCCGAGGCATATCTCGCGTGCCGACCGACCACTTGAACTCCAGCATGGCAATGGCATGGAAGACGAAACCCACGATCAGCAGTGAGCCGACTGCTCCGACAATCAAGGGAAAGACGACATCGCAAAGAAAGAACAACACCAAACACAAGCGCCACGAGCGGGCACAATTGGATTCCAGGGCCTCGTGGAACTCGGCCCTTCGAAACGAGCGGTTCATGGAAAGAATGGCTGTTTGACCCCATTGCCTCCTATGGTAGTACTCTGCCATTGATGATAATGGTTCCCAATGTTCGGCGAATGCCCGGTTCTAAGAGGCCGATTTCTGCCTCGGTCACCGTGCAATTGAGCGTGCATTGCGCAGGCTTCAACTCGAAGAGGCCGGCTGGCGTCCAGCGACTCGCGGATTCGTCGTAGAGCTTGCCGGCAAGGTCGATTTTGAGTCCCTTGATTGTTACCTCACGCACGCCACCGCTTCCTTCCTCCCATGTGAACGGAGCCATATTGTAGAGTCCGTCCTTGCTTACACCCGTTATGGTCAGATTTTCAATCTCGACCTTCGCGCGACCGCTTTCTCCTCCCCAGCCAAACTGAATCGGTGCGCCATTTCGGTGCTGCTCAATGGTGACATTCCGAATCACTATGTCGTGATACGCCTTGATCGCATCGTCACCGGTGCTGATGAAGCAGTCTGAGAGGGTTGAACCCGCCGAGCCAATGAACCCGTCGCTGTTGTTGTTCTGCCCGGGGCGGGTGTCGAGCAGGTCGCAGCTCGAAACGTGGAGCACGGATTTGTTTGCGTAGCCCGAAAGGTGGTAACCTCGCGGGTTCTTCGAGGTCAGGTTGGAGACATGAACAGTGGCATCGGCAAGGACACTGACTGAGCCATACTTCCATTTGTCATTATCGGCCACGCCGTTGCTTGCCGTCCAACGCTCCGACGGCGTGCCAAAAACCATCGATGTCTTCCGGTCGCCACCGACGATGTGCAACGGATTCTCCGGATGGCGAAATTCCACCCGGAACCCGCCCTGCACAATCACATTTGGATCGATGCGAATGCGCCTGACTTCCGGAGGCACATTCCAGAAGAACTCCTCCTTTCCCTCCGGCATCTGACCGCTGGATTGGAAGGTCAGTGTGGCTGTGCCCGCATCCCATCGGATATCGCCTGTGTAGGACAATCCTCCGGGAACCTCCCCAGCAGCCAGCTGATTCAGGATGAGCAGAATGGCAGAGACAATCTTCAATGTCGGCATAAGCGGCGCATATCGGCCCAACGTGAGATCAGCCCCCCGGCTTTGCCGCGTGGGCTGGACCGGTTGGTTCGGATCCGGCGAAAAGGCAGGCGTCGATAACGGAGAGCACCTCTTCGAAGAGTTCCTCGGGGGCTGCTCCTATTCGTTTGATGCCTCGTGCGCGATAATCAATCGAATTCATTTGCTCGCACATGATGAAACCCGTCAGTCCGCAGTCTTTGGGGATCGGCACGTGAAAGGCCGTGCCCCGGTCCGCATGGGTGATGGGGCAGCAAAACGCCAAGCCCGTTGCGCGGTTGAACGGGGCCACACTCACTACCAATGCCGGCCGACGCCCTTTCTGTTCATGCCCGGCCTGAGGATCGAACGACAGGACGACAAAGTCGCCTTGGATGGGAACGTAGGACGCCACTACCAAACCTCCTTGCCTTGAGGATCCCCCCAACCATACTCGCCCTTAAACGCATCCGGAGAGCTTGCCGCGATGAGATCCTCAATCCGGTGTCGGCCCCGTATCGGACGTCTGTCCTTCGACGGCTTGAGCGTGATCTTTGTCCGATCTTCCGACAGTTCCACCAGAACCTCCGTCCCAACCCCGGCGCCAAGCGACTCGATCATGGCCTTGGGGATCCGGATTCCTATACTGTTGCCCCAGCGCTGCAAAGTCGTTCTCACAAAATTAGGATATACGGATGGATATACTCAGGGCAATCGCTTTCTTCGCCCGAACCCTCCAGATCACCGGCGCGGTGCCACGGGTGTTCGATCTGGAACCGAAGCGCTAGGGCCGGGTTCGGTGCATCCGTCTTGTTGGGCACAGAGGACCGCAAACGAGGGACGCATGAGACGGTAGCCGCATGAGATTGATTGACACTCTCGAACTGAGCCATCGGCCCAATGGGAATTGCATTTGGACAGCAGGGTTATGTGACCTCTGGTACATCGACCTTCCGGATAGCGTTTTTGCCAACAACACCCGATCGACAGACCCTATCGATCAACCAGGACTCTGTTTCAAGCGTGTCGCAGAAATATTGGCCATGCGTAACTGCCCGGTTTGATGGTCAGCACCAACTGCGATCTGCCATCCGTCACGGAGAGGTCCACCACGCCGGGCGCCAATTCGGCGAGCACTTTTAGGCGAGTCCACCCCATGCGCCGAGCCAGCGCCACCGCAGTGGCGCCACCTTCCACAAAGACATGGCCGAGCTTGATGCGGCGAAGAACGGCTTTAGCCACACGGACCAGCTGCTCCGCAAGCATTCGGCCCTGCGTGGCCTCCTGGACCTGTGGAAGGCCGACCGCGAGAATTGCACGCGATCTCCTCCGCAGTGCAAGGACCGCTTGGTCTGAAAGGGCGATGACTTCGGCCGGTTCGAGCGAGCCCAGACGTGCCATCCTTTCCGGCAACGAAACAACCGGCACACCGAATTGCGCCTGGTCAGCCACAAATTTCCGCGTGGCATCGCTCGCGCTGCCGCAGACGAACAGTTCCTTGCCCGGCACAGGCTGTCCCTGGGGAAGGGGGGCTGCCGGTTTCAACAATGCACCAAAGAACTCGGCGCCGCCAGCCATCAGCCAGTTCTCCCTGCGCCGCATCCCCCAGCAGCGGAGATCGTGCAAGCTTGCAGCCTCACCAATGATGAATCCGCTTTCGGGCAATGGCGCGCTAGGCTTTCCGACCGACCTGATCAGGGTGGAAGGCGTGCCACACAGTTCCAACACGTTTGGTGTCCGGCGCGGGTATTCGAGGTCGTGGGCAAACTCGGTCTGGTGAATCAACTGCCTGCGCACGTAATACTGACCATCCACAATCGTTCGTCCGTGTGAAGGATTTGCTGGAATGAGCAGGGCCCCAGTCAAGCCAAGTTCGAGGACAATGGCTTCGATTTCCGGCGTTACATTGCCGCGCAGCAAAGAGTCGGTTTTCTTGTAGAGCCATTCGACTCGCCGCTGTCGCAATCGGCGCGCTGCACTGGCGGCGCGTTCAGCCGCCTCACTGGGGGCGCAGGAGCGCGAGTCGGTGTCCAAACACACCAAGTCGACATGGTCAGGCGGCTCGTCCGCGAGGAGGACTTCGGCTTGCAGCCCGTGGCGCAATCCCACCGCGCCGATTTCAGCCGCGCCCGTCAAGTCGTCCGCGATGACGCCAATCATCTCTTGATCTTCCCCTGGGAAAACACCGCCTGGCTAATTTGCATACCGGATGGATCCCAACACGTTGCGGTGCCCTCACACATGGAATTTCGCCAGGTCGAGACGGATCTTGTTTGACCGTTAGACCAAAACTGAGTCCAGACTGCCGTGCCGTCGGGCCGATAATCCCAGGTCCAAGCGACTTGGCCCGCGCGCGACCAATACGTTTCCTTGCCGGTCTTGAAGCCCTTCTCGTAGTTCGCCTCGCGTTGCTTCTGGCCGTTGTCATAATACCAGACCTCCAGACCCTGAAGCAGGTAACGGCCGTCCGAACCCCGGCCGGAGCTCCAGGTCAACCTCGGCCGCCCATTCGGATACTGCTCTTCCTGCGGCATGATTTGGGTTAGAGGACCGTTGGACGTGGAGGCCATCGGATCTTCGCGCATGGCCTGTTTGTCCAGGATCCAGGCCTCGTTCATTTCAAAGTGAAGGTTGGGGCGGTTCATCGTGGTGATCAGGTGGATGACACCGTTGGGAGCTTGGCGCGCCGCCGAATAACCAATGGTTGCTGATTGCAGTTTGCCGTCCTCATGGGGTTGGGCGCCGAGCAGAGGTTTGATGGTCCACGTCTGCCCGTCGTCTTCGGAGAGGGCAACATAGGAACCCCGCTCCTTGATCCCAGCGGGCTGCCTGCCTTCCCGATCTTGGAAGTCACCCGCGAAGAACAGCCGACCACTGGCAAGGCGTAGCAGGCTCGGTCGCTGGTTGCTCGATTGGGCGGCGAACGGGGTCTTACTCCTGTTCCACGTCTTGCCGCCATCAGGGGAGACCACCTTGGGCATGTAACCTTCGATGTCGCTGTTCTTGCCACCCAGGCCGAGGATGGAACCATCCTTCAGCAGCGCATAGGTGGTATGACGGCCGGCACTGCGTCCCCCGGTGTCATACCAGGTCTTGCCATCATCGCCACTCGCCCACAAAACGGAGGTGGCTCCCACGGCATCGCTCGCCACGTACATCGTTCCGTCCCGCCCCCGGAAGGCGGTGTTGATCGGCTGCTTGGAATGCGGGCCAACGGGGCTGGTGAATCTTGGGAAACAGACTGGCCCCAGAGTCGCGCCGTTGTCGGTTGATACCAGCCATTGGAAGGGAAACGCTGAAGCAAGCCGTGGATTGCCCCAGAAAAGACGCAGCACGCCTTGGTCAATCCAAAGCAGTGGAGCATGGTCGTTCGCCAGGGCAAAATCCACCCACGGGCTCGGCATATCCCACTCCTCAGTGCCGAATCGCAACCGGGCCGCGATCAACGACACGCCCGGTTCATACTCGTGATAGGAAGTGTAGATCACCAGCAACACGTCACCGTTGGGTAGGACCTCCAGCGCAGGGCTATGGTTGTGTTCGCGGAAAGAAGGATGCAGGCCGGCTGCGTCAATGAGCTTGCGGTCGCTGTTCTCGAGCGGCGTTGGCATCATGTGGCGTTTGCGAAAGTAGGGTTTGGCCGGGTTGGGTCCCAACTTCGCCATGCGGTTGTCTTGGCGCACTCCTTGGCTCGCATACTGGGCATCAGTCTGCTGGCAGCGGGTCGCTGGAGCCGCTTGAACCACGCGGAAACCGATCAGGTGATGTCCTGGCAATTCCGACGTTGCGCCAGTGCCCATGGCCACTACTTTTAATTCCTGAAGGCCGTTGTAGGAAATGGCCGAGGACCGGACGATCTGCTTCTCCTGCCCGGTCCAGCTCCAATAGAGGCGAAGGAAAGCGTCGCCCCCGTTCTGGGTGTAGGCGATTTCGACCTCGTATTTTTTACCTTTCACCATTTCCACCGTGCCCGCCACCGTTTGGTTCTTGCGGTTCCAAGCGCTGATGATCTTCTGGCCCTCCAAGATGACTTCCAGGCCATCGTCGGCGATTCCCTCGAAAGTAACCGAGCCGGTAACTGGCGCCTCTATGAACCCGAGAAAGCGGCCTGACCACTGGCTGCCCTTCTCGAACGCATCGTCCTTTTTGCTGAGGTCGAGTTTGTGTATCTGGAACTTGTCCTGTGGCCGGGTGAGGTCCGCCTCACCAAAGAAGCGCCCAACCAAGCCCGGGAAATACGTGTTTGCCAATTGCAGCTCGGTTCGTTCCGTGTTTTCTGCCGGGTCGATGCCGAAGCGCTCACCCATCGAACCGCGCGCCGCCGATCGGGCGTATTCCGGTTTGTTCTCATCCAAGCCGCCACCCCGAACTACGCGTGTGATGCCTTGGTCGACTCCGGCTGGATCCATCTGGGATTCAACTGGGTATTCACCATAGCGGTCAAAGCACCATTCGCGGACGCCGGTGTGCATGTTTTTGAGTCCCCATGGATTAGGCGTCTCGGGTGCGGGCGGTTGATCGCCCGAGGAAAATGGAGTCACGGTGCCCGCGCGGCAGGCATATTCCCATTCCGCCTCGGTCGGCAGCCGATAGGGCTTGCCTTCCTTGTGGCTCAGCCACTCGCAAAAGGCGGTGGCGTCCAGCCAACTGACCCCGGCCACATAGGGATCGCAACCCGGCGTGCCCGCAAATTTGGGCCGGAACTGCCGATACTGTGCCAGCGTCACTTCCGTTTCCGACATGAGGAATCCGCGGCTGATCGTGACCTGGTGAGCGGGTCGCTCATTCCAATTGTCATCTACAGCGCGGGAGCCCATGGTGAAGTGACCCGCCTTCACAGGAATCAGCTTCAGGCCAATCGAGTTCAATTCCAGATCGCTGCCTGACTGGGCAAAGGCCGGGACGATCAGCATGACCATCAGGAGTTCACAGAGGGTGGTTCGGCAAAGAATCATTTTGGCTCTCCTTGGATGAGGGGGATGTGTATGAGGTTCTGGTCACCGCGAGTTGCGTGGCGACACGGATGGCTGAGTAGAGACTCGTCGGGTTCGCCTTGCCCTGCCAGGCAATGTCAAATGCCGTGCCGTGATCCACGGACGCGCGGATGATCGGCAGGCCAAGAGTGAGGTTTACTCCCGTGTCGAATGCCAGCATTTTGAACGGGATGTGTCCCTGGTCGTGATACAGGCAAACGATCACATCATGCCTCTTGCGCATGCCCTCCGTGAACGCAGCGTCCGGCGCCAGCGGGCCAGTCGCGTCAATGCCGCGGCGCTGGGCCTCGGACACCGCAGGCGCAACAAAACGTTCCTCCTCGCTCTGGCCGAATAAGCCGTGTTCGTCGGCGTGAGGATTCAAGCCGCATACCCCGATGCGTGGCGCACGGCGCAACATCCAACCCATCGCTTCGGCGGAGAGTTCGATTACATCGAGCACGCGATCGATGGAGAGGCGCCGCGGCACTTCGTGGTAGCCGACGTGCGTCGTAACTAGGCTAACGGTGAGTTGGTCCGAATACAGCATCATACAACTGCGCTGCGCGCCGGTCAGAGCGGTAAAAATCTCCGTGTGCCCGGGGTATTTCACCCCCCCGAGACTCATAGCCTCCTTGTGGATCGGCCCGGTCACGATGCCGTCGATCTTTCCGGCGAGGGCGGCCCGGATGGCTTCCTCGATGTAACCGTAGGCCGCTTTGCCGCAGGCGGCGGAAATCCGGCCGGGTTCGATATTCTCGAGGTCGGCGGATGCCGAATCGACGATGAGCGGTGCGGTGATGGTTTGGCAAGTTTGCCATTGCCTCAGGGAGATGACGCGGCAGGGCCAGGGGAGAATCTTACCTGTCCTTTCCTGTGCTTGGGCCGCACCGGACGAAAGGACCTTAAGGGATAAAAACCTCCGGATAATCTGCGCGTCCCCAAAAAGGACCGGCACACATTGAGCGAGGATCGACGGCTCACCCAACGCGCGCAGGGCTGTTTCAGGACCAATGCCTGCAGGATCGCCCATCGTAAGGCCGAGGATGGTTTTAGCACTCATGCCAGCCTCAACTCCAGCATTTCACCGCTTAGTGCTTCCATTTCAGCGGCCTCGATCGGCAGCAGAGGCGGAAACACCGTTGGTAAGCAAAGGCGGCGCAGATACAGGAGGCCCTTCAACGTCGCGAGCGATTGCGCCAGGGTGCGGCCCTTCTGATAGAGCGAGGCCACTTCGGTCTGGCGCGCGGCGCAAGCATCAACCGCCGCCCAATCCTTGGTTTGCGCGGCGAAGACCTGTCGCTGGCACACCTCGGGAATCAGGTTTCCCACACTAGGGACGATTCCGTCGGCCCCCGATCTCAAACCTTTTGCCATGAGCGATCCCACACCGACGAAAATAGAAAAATCGGGGCGCCCGCCAAAGCGATTGAGCAACGTTTCATGGCGCTGAGCGTCGTTCTCGGAATCCTTCAGTCCAACAAAGCGTGGATGTCCTATGAGCTCGCCAATTACTTCCAGCGGGACAGAGACTCTCGTGGTCATAGGAATGTTGTACATGAGCACAGGACCAGGAGAGGCGTCGAGCAACGATCGATACCAGGTGGTCAGTTCCTTTGGCCGCGGCGGAAAATAGAACGGCGGCAATGCGGCGATGGCATCGACGCCCAGGGCGAAATACTCCTGCGCATCCAGAAGAGTGTCGGCCAAGGAATTTTCCGCGACGTTCACATAGACGCGCGCGCGCTGGCGTGCCGTGTTGATGGCCCGCTCTACCAGCGGACGCCGCAGCGCTCGCGGCACGCAGGGTCCTTCGCCGGTCGTACCGAGGAGAAGCAGGCCCTGCACGCCACCGGCGATCTGGAATTCGATCAGGCGATCCAGTGCCGCGACATCCAGTTGGCCATCGGTCGTGATAGGCGTAACCAGGGGCACGGCGACGCCGCCGAGTTTGGTGGGTTTGTTCATATCAAAAAGATGCTTCGTAAATCGCCACGGCGTCGGCTTCGGCGACGGGACGGAGGTTGTTTTTCAAAAGGCGCGTCACTTGCATCGCCGCTTGCGCCAGGGACGGGATAGCGTCGCGCGCGATTTTGATCTCGGAAAGCGTCTGCGGCACTCCACAGCGGCGCGAAAGTCTCGCGATGAATTCGACACCGCGCTCGGCTGTGGCGGCGGCTGAGCCGGCGGGCGGGACGCCAAGGGCGAGTGCGACTCCCGCGTAACGCTCCGGCGCGGCGAGTGTGTTGAATCGGATGACGTGCGGCAGTAGCAGCGCGTTGGCGACACCATGCGCGATGTGAAATCTGCCACCGAGCGGATACGAGAGCGCATGCACCGCGCCGGTGTTCACCGGGCCAAGGCAGAGTCCGCCATAGAAGCTGCCCAAGGCCAGTGCGGCGCGGGCTTCGAGGTCCTGCCCGTTGTGGACGGCACGCTCCAAGTGTGCCGCAATGAGGCGGATGCCTTGCAAGGCATAGAGGTCCACGGCTGGGTGCGAGAACTGGTTGGCGAAGGCTTCGATGCAATGCGTCAGTGCATCCAGCCCAGTGGCCGCAGTGACCGACGGCGGAACGGTAAGCGTCAGCAGCGGATCGATAAACGCTGCATCCGGCACGAGATGCGGACTCACGACGCCCTTCTTCAGCGCGGTTGCTTCGTCCAGCAAAATGGCATTGGGTGAAACTTCCGCACCCGTGCCCGAGGTGGTGGGCAGGCAGACGAGCGGCAATGCCCGGCCGGCCAGTAAATTGCATCCGAAAACCTCCGCAACGGTCTGCGTTCCGCGTGTGACGGCTGCGAGCAGTTTGGCGACGTCAATCACACTGCCGCCGCCGACACCGAGTATCGCTTCAATGTTTTCGCCGCGGGCGGCTACAAGCATTTGCTCGAACATGGCGCAGGTGGGTTCGCAGTCCACCGGCTCGGTGTTGAGAATGGTGAGATTCGCTGTCCGCAAGGCATCCCGCACTGGGCCAAGCGTGGGCCGCACCGGTGTGCTGGACACGAGCAGCACGCGGCGCACGCCGCGTTGGGCGAGGTAATCCGCGCATTGCGGTGCGCAGCCGTTGCCGAGCACCACGCGGGGCGGTTGGAGGAGGGTAACCAGGTTCATGGTTGCGTTGTAGCGCCAGTCTTGCGTTTGTCCAGCCAGCCCCAGAGCGTCCACTCGGCCTTGCCGCCGGGCGGAAAGAAAAAGCTCGCCAAGTAACCCACCACAAGCACGATCACGTGAGCGGCGACGCCGATCATTACGCTGGCCCAAGGAAAATTGTAATCGCCCAGATCGACCATCTTGTTTTTGCCGCTGGTCAGTGTGGCCCACGCCGTGAAAATCAAGCTGGCGATGATGCCGATCCACAGGCCCTGCTTGTTTGAGCGGCGGCTCAGAAACGCGAGGATGAACATGCCGGCCAGCCCGCCGGAGATGATCGAGGACACGGCGTAGTATAGGGAGAGGACCCGCTCGCTCTTCCAGGCGATCAGGGCCGCGATTCCCACTGCCGCTAAACCGCAGACGCCCACAATCACTTTACCCATGAATAAACGCCGCGCGTCGGAAGCGTTCGGGCGGAGCTTGCGATAGTAGTCCTCTACGCCCACCGCGGAGAGGCAGTTGAGATCGGAGGACAGGGTGGACATGCCCGCCGCAAACACCGCGGCCATAAACAGGCCCGACAGGCCGACCGGAATCTTGGTCACAAGAAAGTGCGGAAATACTTTGTCGGAGATCACCTTGCCGGTTTTGTCCAGCATGTCCGGCGGAAACGTTGTGCCAGAAAGCTGGTAATAGCACCATAGCAGCGTGCCGATGAGCATGAAAAGCGTCCAGATGGGCACACACATCAACGCACCCAGCGCCACGCCTTTCAGCGCTTCATGGTCGGACTTCGCCACCAGGTAACGCTGCACGACGGTCTGGTCGGCGCAATACTTCTGCAAAAACCAGAAGAAACCATAGAGGGTCATGACCCATAGGCTGGTTTTATCGGCGAAATCGAGCTTCGGTGTGCCGAGGCTGAATTTGCCTTTGGCACTCGCGAGTTCGAACGCCGCGCCAACGCCGCCGGGCATGATGAAGACGAGGATGCCTAGAATGACCAGGACGCCCAGGCACATAATCAAACCCTGGATCACGTCTGTCCAGATCACGGCCTCCAGCCCCCCGAACACGGTGTAAAGCACCGTGACCACCCCGGTAATCAGCAACACCCCGTAAATGTTCCAGCCGGTCATGCTGCTGGCGGTGAGCGAGAGCAAATACAGCACGAAACCCATTTTCGAGAAGTGTCCGGCACTGAAAGCAAGCCCGCTGTAAGCCCGCGCGCCGTAGCCGAATCGCTGTCCGAAGTATTCGTAGGCGCTCAAGCCGACCGCGTGCCGGAAAAAGGGCACGAGGACCGTGCCGACCAGCAGCAGCACGATGAGGATCATGAACATCGGATACAACTCGCTCCAAGTTCCTGCATAAGCCGAACCCGGGTACGCGATGAAGGTGATGCTGCTGATGAGGGTGGCAAACATCGAAACCCCCATCGCCCAGTGCGGAATGGAACGTCGTGCCGCGAAGTAGGCATCCGTGGAATTCTGGCGGCGCGAAAAGCGAAGGCCGATCCAGGCCACCAAGACGAAATATAGAAAGACAATAACAAAATCCAGCCAGCGTAACTGTTCCATGATAGCACCCAATTTCTTTATACAGGCATCCCTGATCGAGGGGCCGCAACCGTGGAATGGTCATTTCCACTGGAATCGTGCACATGGGCGTCCATGACCTTCACCACGATTTTGCGCACCACAATCTCCCCTTCGCCATTGAGGGTTATGCAGGGGGCATGAGCGTCCTGGGGCAACAGGACCGCCACCTCCCCGGCCTGCAACCGCAAGCGGGAATGGACTTGATCCGTCATCGGGAAATAGGCGTTCCCGGTTTTGTCGCGTGTCAGCTCCCATGGCAACGTGCGAACATCACAGACTTCAATACACTCATGGCCACTCCAAATAAACTGCAAATCGGCGTGACGAGCATGCGCCTCAAAACGCCCCTCATCCCGACGCCGCGTCTTGTAACATTGAATGAGGAGGTAAAGCGCATCGCCATTCACAGTAATCCGCCGAGTCTCTCCCGGAGGCAAGGATTTTACCTGACGCACGACCTCCGGCTGGCGACCTGCCAGACAGTCCTGCAGCAACATCAATCCTCGTAGGAGCCGGCTACCCGGATGCACGAGAGCCGCCAAATCCTCGATTCTGCCTAACATTGGCATGTCTTGGTTCTTTCCCAGCGTCGGTTTACACTCACGGGCTTGTTGGGTCTCTCCACTTCAAGGTCAGGGGGAGGTCCCGATTTGCATCGGATTGAACAGCTTGAAGGAACAACCCTTCGGCGTGAGCTTTACGGACTCGGAATGACCGTCAAGAAACGACAAGGCCGTGCTGCCCGCGTGGCGTTTGTCGTCGGCCTTGATCATGCGGGGATTCGGATTGGGTTTTGCCTGATAGTCAAACGTTGGGTCAGTCGGTTCCCAGATGTTCCATCCCCCGAAGTCCATGGGACCCAAAGGCCCATCACTGTTGATTTCCGCGAAGTAGGCCACCTGGCTGGGGCTTGCTGGCAGGCTGCTGAGCTTCTGGTAGGCAATGGGTGCATACACCTTTTGGGCAGCATACTTGCCGAAATCAATTGAATTGATGGTGTAGTGCAGAGTGAAAGGCACCTTGGTAGTCTTCGAGGTCCGGAAGGAAGGACAGCGGTATACGCCGATCCGCGAGAAGTTCGTATGCATAAAAATGGCATCTGTCGCCCGGCTGCCTTCAATCCGAACCGGGCTGACATACGGGGCGAGCATGGAGGCAAAAAAATAGCCTTGGCCGAAGGTATCCCCCGGCACGCAATCGCCGTTGTCGTCCGCATACATTTGTGTCGCAATCCCTAACTGACGCATATTGCAGAAGCACTGGGTGGTCTTGGCCTTGGCCTTGGCCCGGCCTAACGCCGGGAGCAGCATCGAGGCAAGAATGGCGATAATGGCAATCACCACGAGCAGTTCGATCAAGGTAAAACCACAGCGACCTCGCATACGGCTGAGGATATTCAGTTGCATAGTTTTCGTATAAGAAAAAACACTCCGTCGAGTCCCAGGGCCGGGACATCCGAGATGTCCCGGCCGCGGTTTGACATCTAATCCATAGACTTACCCCCCCCTCATTGCGGCCATTTAAGGCGATAGAAGAGGTTGCCGGCGCCGATGGCATTCGTCGCGGGATTGGCGGAGCCCGAGGGGGCATTCACCCAGCCATTGGGATCGGTTAGATTCGCGTTCTGTTGCAGCACGAAGCCAGTGCCGGTCCAGTAAAGGACGATCTGCCCCGGTGCTGTGGGTCCAAGCAGAAGCGTGGGACTCGCCGGGGTTGCGGGAGGAACAGTGCCCGACCAATCCACCACGTAGTTTGCGGTATAGGTCCCCGCCGATTGGTTCCGAAACAGGTCGGTGGCCGCGGCTCCGCTCTTGATCTGGCCAACGTTCAACTTGAGCTTGCTCGTGGGCGTGTTGGGGTCGTTGGCGCCGGCGTTTACGCCCGCGTCAGCGCCGAGCTCGAGGACGACGCTTTCCGTGGTGATGGCCCCCCAAGTATCGTTGGCCTGTGGAGTCGAGGCCCGCAGGTTGCCCGTCACGGTAATCCAATGGTTGGAGTTGTTGTGAGCGCCATCGGCGGCATTGTAGTTGGGGGGAGCCAAAGCCCTGAGGGTGATATTCCCCACATTGCGAAAACCGCCGGTGCGGGCGCTATCCGAACGGATGGTGTTCACGGCGATCGTCTTTCCGATCACGGTTACATCGTTTCCTCCATCGCCGCCGCTGTCTCGATCGCTGTTATCAATGCCGCTGGCGACCTGGACTTTTCCGGTGGCCAGAATGTTGAGCGGGCGGCCCCAATTGTTCGCATTTCGGGTTTGGACATTGATGTCATACAATGAAACATCGACGACATTGCTAATGGTCAAAATGCGCGGCGTATCGTTATCGAAGCAGTCAGGGAAGACGACACTGTCAACACGATTGCCCAGGCCAAGAATCCGACCTTGTCCCACGAGGCTGTTTGTTCCGTTGAGATCCAGGATCAAGTTCTTCTGGCCGACGCCTGAATTGCGGGCATGAATGGCCGTGACGAACGCGTTGTTGGTGTTAGCCATGCTGAGATTGCCCTCGATGTTAAACCGGATATGGAGCGCTTCCGGGGCCGTGCCGTTTTGTTCTGAATCCTGTCCGGTAGCTTTGCTCGTATAGATTTGCCCATTCCCGCTCAAGGCAAGTCCTCGCGGGACGGTGTAGGTAGCCGGATCGTCAGCCGTGCCACTTCCCGTTAGGATCACGCCATCGATAGCGTGGGGATTCTCCACGCCATCCCAATATTCACGGCTTACGACTTCTACCGGACCGGCCAGTTCACCCGACTGCACCACCACGCTGAGGGTATTGGTTGTGGCCGGGAAGGAACCGCTATCGGCCGTAATGGCCCAAAAGTTCGTGCCGACGTTGGCGGCAGCCGGAATGCCTGAGAGCACTCCATCTGGGGCAATCGTCAACCAATCCGGGCCAGGACCGCTCCGGCCAGCCTTCGCAAACGTGATCGGGAGATTCTGGGGATCGACCGCGGTGCCGGCCAAGGTCGCTGAAGTGTATTCCAAGCCGACACGCGCATTGGCCATGATCACGGGACTGGAGGCGAACTTCGGGCTGCCGTTCACCCAGATTCGCAACGTGGCGTCGTTCGTGGACGTGCCGTCCCTCACCATTACGGCCCACACGTTTTCCAGGACGTTGGTCCGGTCCGGGGTGCCCGAAAGGGCGCCATCGGCGGCTATGTTTAGCCAAGCCGGGCCACTGACTTTGGCATAGCTCAGCACTTGGGAATCGCAGTAGATAATGTTGGTTGCCAGCGTGCCACTGTAAGAGACGTCCTGCGCGGCATCAGGATAAAAGAAATCGTCGTTACCGTCATTCCAACGCGGGCCGGCGGCCACGAAGATCCTCAGTAATGCGGTGTCGAACCGGGTTCCGTCTGTGACCGAGATCTGGAACAAATTGGCGCACGAATCAGCCAGAGTTGGTGTCCCGGACACGGTGCCATCGGGGGCGATGGTCAGCCAAGCTGGTCCGGAGAACTTGCCGAAGGTGAGCGGATCGCCGTTCGGATCGGTCGCGGTGTTGATCAGCGTCTGGGAATAGGCCGCGCCGCTCCCAGCGTCAGCCAGAACCACCGGGTCGGAGTTAAAGGAAGGTCCGCTGCCGGGAGGTGAAGTGAAGGGACCGGCCCACTTGATGACGTTTGCGGCCATTTCGCTGCTGTTGGAAACGTTGACGAAGAGATCAGCGGCGGAAGCGCCCCCGCGCAACTCACCCACTTCGAGAGTTTTCGTGGCGTCAGGAGGAACATCGATAACACCATAAACCAACTGTTGCACCACCCCTTGGAGGGTGACGTTACCGTACAATGTGCGGGAATCCGTCGCCATGGTCCGGATCGCACCACGGACGGTCAGTCGGTTTGAAGAAGTGTTGTTGATGTTGTCATTCGGATCGTAATTGCCTGCGGACGACAAGGCATGCAGAAACACGTTACCGCTATAGGGAGCGCGCCCCGAGGGATCGTTGCGGAAGCCGCGTGCATCCACGTGGTTTACGTCAAGGGTATGGGCCTTGATGGTGATGTCCCCGCAGCCATCACCGCCCGTGTCCCGGTCGCTATTGTCTACCGTGCCTGTAATCACGACGGCGCCGCTGGCTGTGATGGATATGGGACGGAAATCAGCCGGGCCGGTGTTTGCGTTTTCCACGTGCATGTCGATGTTCGCGAGGCTGACATTCTTGACGTTTTGAATCGTCAGGGCCCGCAGGGTTGAGTCTCGGGTGGTGATGGGGCCGATATTGCCCGCGCCTGTGATGCTGTTCACCCCGCTCAGATCGAGGGTAAAAAAGCGCAAGCCGGAGCGAATAGCATAGCGCTCGGTGTTCAGCACCGCGCCCGCATCCATCTGCAGATCGCCGCCTTGGATGACGAATTTGATACTAGAGTCGCCTGCACCATGGAGGACAACCTTGCCGGTGGAAGTGACCCGCATCCCATTGGGGATGGTGTAAGTATACGGATCGGCATCAGTGCCAGAGCCCGAGATCGTGACGCCATCTGTGGCGTGAGGATTGTTGATCCCGTCCCACGTTTCCGCGGAACTGACGGTGACCAGCGCGGCGCTGGCGCTCGAGGCGAGGCCCAGCGCAAGCAAGGCGCCGAGAATAGCAGTGAAGGATCTTTGCTGTTTCATTGTTGTGCTCTTGGTTTTTCTGGTTCCACGGGACTCAGTGTTGAGCGTAATCTGCCTGATTGCGCTGTAACTCCGACATGGCAAGAACTTCAAAAAACATGCGAAAAAGAGCAGAGCCCATTCATGGCTCGGGCCCGAGCGAAGCAGGGAATGCTGGGAATACTTGCCCTCAAACATAATCTCCTTTACGGTCACCTCGAATCACAGCTCGATGAATGGTAGAGGCAACCGATGGGAATTGCAGGCGGTCGTTCCATCCGCGAAAGGGCGGAATTTGCTCTGGCACGCCTTTTCCCTCGACACGGCTTACTTGGAAGACGCTGATCACCACGAGCCCTTCGAAAAACCGGGCGCACATCTATTCTGGATTTTATCGGGACATGGCACCCTGGAGACGGATGGCCACAAATACCTGCTGCAACCCGGGAATGGCGTTTGGCTAGTGGACATGACCAAGACGCGGACCTACGCGCCCGCAGCCGGGCAACGGTTGGTCAAGCGCGGCGTCCGTTTTGGAGGGCCGGCCCTGGAGAACTGGCACAAAGAACTCGGAGGAAGCCTGCAGTCGCAGTTTGACCTAAAGGACGCCCAGCCGATGCACCAGGCCTTCCGCGACATCTGGCGCATCTGCCGGCGCAAAGGGCCGGGTTGGGAATGGCAAGTGCACCGCTTCCTCACCGAAATGCTCGGCATCCTGCTGAACTCGCGGGACGCGCTCTCCCCCAATCCGTCCGACCTTCCCACGGCAGTGCTGCGCGTGCTCAATGCGATCGATTCCAAACCCCACTACGATTGGCGGGTGAAAGAGTTGGCTAGTGTCGCGGGAGTAAGTTATTCCGGGCTACGCACGTTGTTCTGCGAAGTCATGCGCGAAAACCTGCATGTCTACATTCAACGGCGACGACTCGAGCATGCACAACTTTTGCTCTCAGATCCGGGCTTGTCCATCAAGCAGGTCGCCGAGCAAATGGACTTCTCCAGCGAGTTTTACTTCAGCCATTTCTTCAAGAAACTGAAAGGTGCAAGCCCCCGCGCGTACCGGGAGCAGCTGCGGGGCAAACGATAACCTATCGTAATACGAGGCCATGGCTTATGGCTTTGCGCCTGATGAGAAAGAGCCGTGGTTTCCAATTGGTCGAGGTTGTGCCATCACGAGTCGGCAAGGTCTTGCGAGTTGGAGAAAGAAGCTTCAACGGCCATGGGGAATTGGCGGCGTAGCCAAGGCAGGTCAGCCACAGGAGGAGAACCCATGCGCAGGCTTGGGCGATCTGGATCAGCGAGTTCGGCCAAGGCAGCGCCGCTCGGTTTGCGGTTCTAAGGGAACCTCTTTCACGCTGGACGCGAGGGCCTGGCGAACTGTACCTTTGAGCCATGAAACGGCGCGAATTCTTAACGGCCACTGCCGCTGCCGCCACGACCCTCGCCATCGCACCCCCTATCCGGGCCGCCAACCCAACCCGCCGCCTGCGGGCGGGCTTCCTGGGCGGCGCGCATTCGCACGCGTCCGCCAAGTGGCGGTTGGTGCGCGAATCGCCGGACTACACACTCATCGGCCTGGCCGAGGAGTCGGCCACGGTCCGCGCCGAATACGCGACGCAAGGGGCAAAGTTCCTCCCGCCTGACGAACTCCTCACGGCGTGTGAAGTTGTCTTCGTCGAATCGGCGGTGGCGGACCACGCCCGGCACGCGCTGATGGCGCTGCGCGCCGGGAAACATGTTCACGTGGAGAAGCCGCCGGCGGACAACCTTCGCGATGTCGAGGAAATGGCGCGGCTGGCGCGTGAGAAGCAGCTCGTCCTGCAAGTAGGTTACATGTGGCGCTACCATCCGGGTTTCGCTGCTATTTTCGAGCTGGTTCGCCAGGGCTGGTTGGGCCAGGTCTACCTCGTGCGCGGCATGATCGGAAACCAGCTTGGCAGCGAGCGCCGGCCCGAATGGGCGGCCTTCGCCGGCGGGGGGCTCTTTGAATTGGGCTCCCATCTGGTGGACGCTCTCGTCCGGTTGCTGGGCGAGCCGCGGGCAGCAACACCTTTCCTGCGCAAGCACGGTGACTTCGCTGACGACCTCAAGGACAACAATGTTGTCGTGTTCGAGTTCCCGAAGGCCACCGGTCTCATCCTCAATGCGACGCTACAACCCAACGCCGGACCGCAGCGGGTGTTCGAGGTGTTCGGAACCAACGGCCGCGCCACGCTGCGCCCGATCGAGCCGCCAGCGCTGGAAATCGAGCTGGCCCAGGCGGCCGGGCCCTATCCGGCTGGACTCAACCGTGTGCCCATGCCGACTTATGACCGTTACGTGGCGGACCTGGCCGAGCTGGCGGCAGTGGTGCGCGGCGACCGCCGACTTTCCGTCACTCCGGATGAGGAACTCCGTGTCCAACGTTGGTTGTTGCGCGCGTCGGGGATGGGTTGAATCGACGTCTGCCCACCGCGGCGAGGCAGCGGCAAGATGGCCTGCACCATTCCAACTGCCAACTGGCCAGGCGCAGCCCGAACCGCTCGGCCGTGGCGCAAGTGAACTCCATCATGTCGAGCCATTCGTCAGCGAGATACTTGACCTGACGATGGCCGAGACGCTCCAGATTGGCGCTGCCATCCCGTCGAGGGGCGGTCCGCCCCAACCATGGAAGGTGACGACGCGCGGTTCCGCACCGGCGATGCCGGCGGAGGCCATTTCTTCCAATGCACGCGCAATGTCCTGGCGCCACACGACGCTGTTCCACCAGAACCAGTAGATCCAAGGATCAGCCTCGCGCGGGGGCTGGGCAAATCCCTGACGCAGCGACGCCATGTCGTTCGCCCGATACGAGAAGATGTTCGGCAACGGCGCAGAGGAGCCTGACCACGGAATCGCCCAGAGCGCCGCAAGCGCGAGCAATTCAAAAACCGTGATTCGTCTTTTCGCCGGTGATTTCCTGCGCGACAGACGCGGCATTGCCGGACAGCAGCAGCGATTCGAGCCGACTTCGGTGATCTGCGTTTGGCTGCGGTCCGCCGGCATGGTGACCGCGCTTGATCCCGCTACATCCAGTTGCTGGGCGTTTTGATAGTGACGGCACACTGTGGGAGTATTCTTCCTGTCTTGGACGATTGCTGGACTTTCAGCTGGCAGTGCTGATCTCTTTGGAATCGTTTGCCATCGTTTGCCTCAATTCGATTAGTGTTTTCCATTGGCTCGCCAGATCGTCGCTGCGATCTGTTGCTGCGGTAGCTCCTTCGTAGCCCAGTAATACAGGGCCACCACTTCACCTCGCTCGTTCGTGGTCAGTTGCGGATATCCGAAATCATGGTCACCGAACTTGTCTGACTGAAAGTCCTCGCGCAGCACGATCTCTGCGCCCCAGGATTTGCCTCGATCGGCGCTGACCCGGGCGAAGAGTTTATCACGCGAACGGTCGCCATAGGCGCAGACCACTCGCCCGTCCTTGAGCACCGTGAGGGCAGGGGGGTTACCGTTCTCCAGACCGGTTTGGCCAACCCGGCTTGAGAAGTTCCAGGAACGCCCATTGTCTCGCGAAACGTAGCAATCCACCCAGCAGGGAACCTGGGCATTGGCGACGTCACGCCGGCGCAGCGCAGCGATGATCGTCCTGTCCTTGAACTGTCCCACCGCCGGCATTACCGCCCGGTAAGGATCCTGGAGCGGCACGATCCAAGAGACGAAGTGGAAGCTTCTGCCTCCATCTGTAGTTTCCGCTACGAAGCTCTTGTCGGTCGCGATCTGACCCGGGATGCTGCCACTGGGGCGCGCCGACATGAACAGCAGGCAGGAACTCGGGCGGGTAACCAAATAGCGAGTGCGTGCGGTCAACACCATTCCCTGAACGTTTGTGTCTTTCATAAGTGCTCCGAAGCGATAAGCTCCTCGCCACGTCCGCCCTCGATCATTGGAGACGAAAAAGGATCCTGCCGGGTCTAGGGATCCATGATAGCCCACGCCAACGACACGCAGGGCGAATCCCGGGGACTGAAAGTTGAAGCCACCAGGGGAATCCGTCACCTCGCTTCCGTCGCCGACGAAGTTGTCGGGATCCTCAACCGTCCAGCTTCGTCCGCCATCCAGACTGCGCGCCAGACGACTCACGACGCCCAAGGTGGCATCACTCCCGCCCTTGAGGTTGTGGCCCTCCTGTTCGACGAAATGTCCGAAGGAGAATCCCACCAGAATCTCGCGTCCGCCGTCCCAGCGCCACAGTCCGTTATTGGCCGGCCAACCGCAGAACTTGCCGGCCTCGCTGGCGACGATTACGTTCTGCATCGGCCTGACTTCAGAGGTGGTGTGTTTGCAGCCGTTGATCGCAAGGAGGCAGGAAAGGCCACCGACCAGGGCAAACATCATTTTGGTTAGGTTCATGGTTTGGTTTCGATCACGTGCGTGTTTAGGCAGAGATAGGTCAGCGTTTCGTCGGCCGCTTCGGTTGTGTGTGGGGCCTGCCAAGGCACAAAAACGACATCGCCAACAGCGACTGGAAGTGTTTCCTCACCCACTGTTATTTTGCCTCGGCCCGAGAGAACAAAAAACGTCTGCTCCTTCTCCGGGTGGGAAACCATCGCGCCTTTGCTGCCCTTTGGCCAGCTCACCAAAGTCACCTCAGCGCGAACCGCCTCGTTGCGCTCAAGGATCAGCCGCGTCGTGTTTGATCCGAAATCAAACAGCCGGCCTTGGTGAACGTCCTCGATATGTTTGCCAGGCTGGTCGGAAATGGCGCTCGTGTCGGCCCCTGGAACAGCCGCCTGGCGGAACTGGGCCTGCTGCCGCCGGACCTCGCGGACCTTCTCGATGTGATCTGCAAACGACGCATGTCCCTCCTTGCCGGCGTCCAGAAATGCGTTGAAGAGGAAGTAGCTCAGCGGGGCGTCCCCGGTCACGATGGTTTGATGAATGGCTTTTGGCGGAACATAGATCAGGCTGCCGGTTTTGACCGCATAACGCGACGGCCCGACCACGACAATGCCTTCACCATCGGTGACGAAGAAGATTTGCTCCTTGGCCTCGTGGCTGTGGGGAGGTCCTTCCAATCCCTTGCGCCAACGGTTCCAGCCAACCTCGGTGAGCTGTGTTTCGCTGCGGTCCACGAGCACGGTGACGACATTCAGGCCCGCGACGTCGAGCTTCTGGCCATTTTGGTAGTAACGACGGATCATGGGGGTTGGTTGGTGCTGCGATTCAATTCGCGTTATTGGGTTTTTGAGGACAAGTCTCTTGCCTCGGGAGCGACCGAAGTCGAGACGTTGCGTGTGTCTTGAATGACGCCGCGGCCTGTGACGAGTGTGACATTGTCGATGTCAAACTGCTGGAGAGGCTCTGGCACGTCAGCATTCGGAAGGCGCGTGGTCAGGAACGGCTCCGTATGGCGGCGCCGGTTGAAATCGCGCAGCCGAAACTCGCCCGTGCGGAAAACAATCCGCTCCACGGTGGGGGTGGTTTCACAGAAAGACGCGTTCTTGAGAACCTCAACCCCCTCCACCTTGAGCGTGTAAACCTGACGACGCCCATCCACCAGTAATTCCAGGTTAATCCACTCGTTCACCCGATACTTGCACACGTCTTCCTCTTCAGTCGTCCCGTTCCAGGCGGTGATCTTGCCGCCGTTGAGTGCGATCGCTGCCGCACGCGTACCATTGCTCGAGACCACGTCAATTTCCAAGGGTGCACTCGAGGTTATCTTCTGGTGTGCGCGGAGCTGAAACGACAAATGGGCCAGGCTGTTCTGGGGAAATACCCGCATCACGTTGGCGTAGTCATACGGGTCGCGATCCTCCAGTCGCACGAATCGGTTCGTTCCTTCTGCGACAATCGCCACCGGCGCCCATTGAGGACTGTAAGTGTTCCATCCTGCGACGCGGCGGCCCGGCAGTTGTGCCTGGAAATCATCCCGCACATCGTTCGTCACCTGTCCCACGATGGGGGTGGGCACACTGGCCACCCAGATGTCCTCCTTGTTCATGCTGTAGGTGAGCCACAGCTCTTTGCCCGGAGGATCACCGTTGCCTGGGGTGATTCCGCGCACGTACTGCGGCCCGCAGTTCTTGTCATCCCCGGGGTCGTTCTCGTACCGCTGGGGTGGCATGTCACCGGCGATCACGAGAAAGGGGGTGTTGAAATTCAGCCCGTCCTCGGAAATCGCCGCCGCCAGCGGCCAGCGCCGTTGATTGTCACCATTGCTCGCGCATCCAATCATCGCGTACCGACCATCCCGAGTATGCTCACCCCAGATCTTGGCGCCGGGATGCCAGCGGAACGATTTCACCTGTGCGGGATTGGGCACATTATCGGGAGTCCACTCACTGCCCGCGCTGACGGCCATGTAGTTGTTCTTCCACAAGCCGACGATGCGTTGGTCGGAAAGGCGGTACCAGTTAAAGGCTTTCCAGACTCGGTTTCCCCCGTTGGTGCTAACGGTATAGAAGACCGGGTCCTGATCCTCCTCCTGCCATTGCTGGCGGAAAAGCGGATCGTTGCGCAATGCCTCGCAAGCCGCCACAAAACCAGGGTCCGGAGAAGTGGCGTACCAGGGCCAATGGACGTAAGGCCCGGGCCCCAGGTAGTTCGTCTTGATATTATAGATCGGGCCATAGGCACGCGGGCCGAGGATCTCCCGAACCAGGCGAACCCCCAAGCCCCCATTCCGAGTTCCACGATAGTGTGAGGCAAGGAAGCGTCCGTTGGGGGCGACGTAGAACGCCATCCGATGGTGGCCTCCGTCAAAGATCGGGGAGGACTCGGCGGCGCTCCAATCCAAGCCATTTGTGGACCAAGCCAGCCGGCTGCCTGCGCCATCGTGCATCACCCAGAAGCGCCCCCCCCAGTAAGCCAGGAACGGGTGATGTCGATAGATAGTGTCGAGACCGTCGGCAAGACTCGGATTGTTCGCGGCCGAGCGAATCACTTGGACATTTTGGATGCCGACAGCCCAGCGCAATTTCCCGTCGTGACTCGACAGATCAGTCTGTGCGGTCGCCGAATAGATTGGTAGTTGCGCGCCAGTGACGTGCGCCGCCAGTGCCAGCAAGGCAACCACCGAATAAGCCGGAGGCAGTAGTATGATCATGGTGTCCAGTGGAGTGAAGACGGAACGGCACCGTCCAACCAGTCCGTGCGGAGGGATTATCCCGCGCTACTTGGCTAAGCGATAAAAGCGCGCCGCCCCCTCCGGAACAATCGTAGCCGTATGACTGTCTCCGGCCGTCACGACTGCTGCCGAGGAGTCCGCCCAGGCACCGCTGGAGAGGGAGGTGCGCTCCTGAAGCCGAAATTCCGCCCCTTGCCAGCTGAGCGTGATGCTGTTGCCCTGCTGGGCAACACTCAGTTTGGGTGGCGGGGCACTCTGCTTGGCCCTGGTGAAACTCAGATCGTCCACGTAGCACAGGGAGACATTATCGCGTGAGGTGCCATTAGGACCGAATGCGCCCAGCACCATGGCGTCGAACGCTACGGGCGTGACCGCATCGACCGTGATATCTATGGGCATATCCGCCAGGATCCCCAACAGTTTCTTCTGTTGGACATCCCAGGTGAGGTCGAACGTGAAGGGTTGATCTATGGGCAAGGTCATGGGATCCACCGTTACTCCGGGGAACTTGAGGATCACAGTCTGCTCATCCGCTTCGAAGACGAGGCCGAAGTCGTGTTCATAGACAAGATCGGCTGTATTAACATAGCCGAGAAAGACTTGCTGCGCGCTATTCGGAGGGGGCAACATCATAACCTTGCCGGCCAGTGTTAGGCTATGTTGGGAGGGTAGAAGCAGCGCCTTGAGGCCGGCACCAATGTAAGCTGCGTCCCCAAACCCGACACCCGGGAACGCACCGCCGAACTCGCCAGCCTCGCCCAGGGCGTTGGCGCTATCTCTCCACCCGAAGTCGCCGTCGAGGTACTGATTCCGAACCACGATGTCGAACACCCCCAGGTTGGTGGCAAACTTTTCCTGGATCGTTTGAGTTGTCGTGGGGGCGACGATTGACACTGGTACCTCGATGGACTGCTCGGTTTTGCCCGTGGCGGTGGTGGCCACCGCCTTGATCTGGAAGTCGCCCACGGCCTCCGCAGCCCATTGCGCTGAATAGGGAGCGGCGGAGGCTTCGCCGACCTTGTTGGTGGCATTGTTCGACTGGACGAAAAACTCGACCTTGGTGATAGAACCTCCTTCCTCGGTGGCCTCCGCAGAAAGCGTCAGGGAGGTTCCCGGCGGATAGGCCGAGTAAGCGAGCGGTGTGGTGAGCGAGACGTCGATCAGGCTCGGGGCCTCCCAGAGGCTATACGTGAAATCGTCCACGTAGAGTTCACACGCCTGGGCGCTCCCGCTGCCAACGTGGAACGACCCCGCGAAGACGGCGTTGACTTTGGCGTCGGCCGGAACGCCCGGGTTAGCGACGGAAATCGCCTGCCCGGCGACTGTGCCGCGCAGGGTCTTGTCTTTCGCACTCCAGTAGAGACAGAACTCGTTCACCACGTCCAAGGCAATCCCGAAGGTGGGGCCCGAAGCGCTAAGGGCTCGGCCAAATCCCCGGAAATCGGGCTGGAACCCCCCACCCGGTTCATTGAATCCCAGGCCGACAATGTCACTGGTAAAGCTGAAGCCATCCGTCCCTATGAAGCCAATGCCCAGCCAGCCGTCAAAGTCCTGTTGGCGCAGCAGGAACTTCCCCTTTATGAAAAGGTCGTTTTTCGTCAGCAAGAAATCCCCTCCCAAGTCCATCCGGCCCACGGCGGTCGGGGCCCCAGATGTCGAACGCACCACCACGCCCCCCAATTCGCCCGGCTTACCGCCGGCATTGCCGGTGTTCGAGAAAACGAAGTTGGCGGGTTCCACGGTGTTGTTGAGCTCCAGGTTGAAAGTGCCCAGGCTCGTGTCGAAGGATTCCGTGTGCGTGAGCGTCTTCTGCTGAAAGACCGTCACTTTCATCGGTGTGGTATCGATCCTCGCGCCCTTATCCCCTCGGGCAACGGCGCGCAGAGTGAAATCCCCGGCGGCATTCATCGCCCATGGTACAGAGAAGGGTGTCTCTGTGGCTTCGCCCAACTTGGTTTCGGGCGCGCCCGAACGAATGAGGTAGTATTCGACGTTGGTGATCGTGCCGCCGGTTACCTGAGGACGGGCAGTTATGGCCAGCTTCCCGCCGATCGGGAACTTCTGGCCGTTGAGTGGATTGTTGATCGTCACCGTTCCGGTTTGGGCTAGGACAGCCTCCCCGCCCAGGAGGGTACCCACCGCAAGGAGACAGCCCAGCGGGAGATTGTTGGTTTTGGTTTTTCTAGCGTTCATAAGTCTTGATCTTGGTTTTCACGTTGTTTGCCCAACGAGTTGTCATCGGCCTTCCGGCCCGTTGGTTTTCAAGTCATCAATCAAGTAGATGCTGAGCGGGACACGTTGGTCAGCCCCCGGCAAGTCTTCGCTCGTGTAGCCCAGGGTGGCGTGCTCGCCCTCCACGAAAATAGCCCGTACATCTCCGCGGTAGGGACCGGTACGGAAGACCAGGCGCTCGACAGTCTCGGCCTGTTCTGCGAACTTCACCCCGAGGCCGACTGTTTTTCCGTTCAATGCGAGGTCGTAGGTTCCTGCAGCGCAGTTGATGTCCAGCCGGATTGTCAACCAGGTGTGGTTCGGAACCGGAATCGCGTTGATCCAGCGGGACATCTGGTCCTGACCCAGCCATTTGTCATCCAGTCGCAACTTGAGCGGGCGGTGGCCATACCGGTCCTGGACTTCCGCTTCCAGCACCCCGTGACCAACCTTCTCAGCCAGCACGCGGAACTCGATTCGAATCCGTGGGCTTTCGGGAAACGCACGTTCCGCCAGCGCGTAGTCGTAAGGATCTTCGTCACGTAATTCGAGGCACTTGTTTCCGCTCTGCTTCGGATCATGGACGATGCCAATCGGCGCCCATTGCGGCTCATACAAATTCCACCATTCCAGTTGATCGGCCAATTCCACGTCGTTGAAAGTTTCCAGAACCTGTTGCGAGACCGTCCCAGTCACCGGCACGCGGGTGCGGCTTACCCAAAGGTCCTCTTTGTTCATGCTGTAGGCATTCCACAGGTGCAATCCGGGCGGATTGCCGTTGCCTTCCTCGATGCCGCGGACGTATTGGGGGCCGGCATTTTTATACAGCCCAGCAAAGCGCCGAGGCGGAACTTCCCCATGCAAACAGAGCATCTCGGCAAAATCCCGGCAATCGTCACTCGTCATGACCACCAACGGGAACCGATTGTTGCGCGTCAGCGAATGATTATAGACCAGCGCATATCGTCCATCGTCCGTCCGCTGCACCCACGTCTTGGCACCACACGGCATCAAGGTAGGGGCGCCCACAAGCTTGGTCCACGATTTGCCCTCATCGGGACTCAGCGCATAATGCGCTTTCCAGACGCCAAGCACTACGCCGTCCGGGCGGTGTGCAAAACTCAGTGCCTTTGGCTCGGCATTGCCTGTTTTAATGCTGAAGAAGCCATCCGTGGCGCGATCCTCCTCCCACCACTGCAGAGTCATCAACTTGTCCGCGAGCAAAGCGTCGCACGCTTCGACGAAGCCAGTGTCGGAACTGGTCTGGTAGAAGGGATAGCCGGTGTTGGTTTCGTTCCAGCCGGCGTGCCGGTTGTAACGAATGAAGTAAATCGGGCCAAACGTGTGGTCGCGGTGGATCTCCCGGACGACCCGCCCCAGACCCTGCCCGCGATTCGGGCCTTTCTGGGGGAGCGGATCGACGCAGTAACTGTAAAACCCCAAGGTCAGAAATCGCCCGTTCGGCGCGACATAAAATCCCATTCGCTGGTGCATCACCGCGGGCGTCCCAGCGGGAACATGGCCGTCCGCTGTTTGGATCTGCGGCAACGCGTACTCCGGAAAGATCACCTGGGGATTGGACCAGTTTTGGCCGTCGGTGGACATCATCAGCAACGTCCTTCCGGGCGGAACATGCTCTTCCTTGGGCGTGCTCAGGTATTGGAGATAAAACCGATCGCGCCACCAGGCCAAATAGGGTTGATGATTGTAAGTCCAGCCCAACGCACCCCCTTCAGGTGGACAGGTACGATTTGCGCGAAGCGCCTGAACCTTGTGAACTCCCACGGCACGCCGAAGCGCGCCATCGTATAACCGCTTGTCGGGCTGATTTTTCCCCACGTAACGGATCGGTTCGGCAGCGGAGTCAGGAACGGAAGGTGGTTTTATGACTGATTCGGCACCCCGTGCTGTGCCACTGAGCAACAGAAGCGCGGCGGCCAGCACGGCAGACTTCCCGAACGGCAGACCGTGTCGGGAGAAAGGACGCGGATTTACCATCGGAGGTTTACAAACGATCCGGTTAATGGCTAATCCGCCCCTGTTCATGCTCGGCCGCCCAGTTAAATACATTGCCCCATACTAGAAGGTGAATCTGCTTTCGTGGACATAGAAAAAAATCCAAAACACCTGCGAAAAAGTAACCCAATTGGAGACACGCCCCAGCGCAAATGGACGACAATCTCCCATTGACATCCTTGAAAGAAATTGGTTAATGTCACGATGAGATCGGTGAGTACGAAAACCCCTCGGGCGGCGGCTCCTTTCCCCGGGGCCAGCGTTGGCTTGGACCTTACAGCCCCCATCGGGGATGCTCGGCCCAAGCCGCCTTGGCCCCAGCCAGAATCCCTCACCGCAGCACCCCTGTAATTTTCAAACAGGCTCTTAGCGGGCGGGAATGATACCAATGATGCGCGGGGCCATGACGAAATCTCAGGTTGATTTGATCGGGGATGATATAACCTCGATGTGCAAGAAGTCGAACTCGACTCGGAATCCCGCTTCCTTGGGGCAACAGGCGTAAAGACCTGCGCACAAAGGAACGCGGTCCGGCCAATGCAACCGGGCCACGCGCATGCATTTCCACTGCACGCAGTTCTCAGGCGAGAACTCCACCAGAACATCCGTGCCGCGTTTGGTGATCCGCAAGCTTAGGCGAAGGTCCGGCAGAGGAAGATCCTGGAGGGACCAGTCGGAATAACCGGCGTTGGTTACGACCGCGCCCAACTGGGGCCGGCCTTCAGGCTCATGCTCAACGGAGGCCTTGATCCAGCAGTTGGCATCCCCTCGAATCATCAAGCCCGCCTGATCGTATTGATGCACCGGATGCAGCCGAAGTTGCGTGCTCACGACAAAGTCGCTCGGCAATTCCAGTCCGAGGAAATGGCCGTTGTCGGCGCAGAATCCATAGTGTGTTCGTTGCCAGAAATCTGTCGCCGCGTCGGGCTCGATCACTAAGGCGGGCAGGCGCGTTTCGAGCCGCCATCGGCTCGGAGGATTGAACCATGATAGCCGCGAATCCAGAGCGGCCGTGCGGAAGTCCTCGTGCAGAATGTGTGTGTTCATTTGGCCGTATTTGTTGTTTTGATCCAGTGGCTGTCCTTGGGCTGCACAAGCCAACCTCAGGACGCGCCAAATGACCTGGGCCATCGCCTATGAGTCTCCTCGTGCAGACGCTTGTCGGCACCAGATTCATGGATGGATAATAGGTCGGCGCTCTGACGGCGGGCAATAGTGATTTGGCGGGCAAACATACAATTTGAATGGCCGCGTCAATCCAGGAGAGATCGGAGTTCGAAGGGCCGTGGTGTTTTTCTTGAACTTCGGCAGGCGGTTCCTACATTGACATTATGTTTGATTGCCGCTCCGTCGGGTTTGGGATTGCCTTTTTTATCGCTGGAACCGGGCTTGCCCAGGATAAACCCAACGCCTCGCCGGTTGAGGAGTGGACACGGTTCCGCGGCCCAAATGGCAGCGGTATCAGTTTGGCCACCAACATTCCCGCCACCTGGTCTCCGAACGATTTCGCATGGAAAACAGCTCTTCCCGGCCGAGGTCACTCCTCCCCGGTTATCTGGGGCAACCGTATTTTTGTGACCAGCGGCGACGAGGTAACAGGCAAGCGCTGGATTCTATGCCTTCACGCGAGCGATGGCACAATCCGCTGGCAACGGGAATACCCGTCCAGAACATTTCCCAAAAATCGTGACAACAGCTATGCTACCTCGACACCCGCAGTCGACCGTAATCATGTGTTTTTCTATTGGACGACTCCTGATGAAATCACATTGCTCGCACTGGACCATGATGGCAAGGATACCTGGCGTCGCAACCTGGGCCCATTCACCAGCCAACACGGCAGTGGGACTTCGCCCATCGTTTTTGGGGACCTTGTCCTGGTAAACAATCTGCAGGAAGGCAAAAGCTCTTTGCTCGGTCTTGACTCCACAACAGGAATAACACGCTGGCAGATCGAGCGCCGGACAGCCAAAGTCGCCTATTCGACACCCTGTGTCTACCAACCCGAAAACGGCCCGCCGCAGATCATTTTTACGAGTACGAGCCATGGTCTGAGCAGCATCAATCCGCAAGATGGCCGGGTAAACTGGGAAATCACGAATGCCTTTCCGATGCGTGCTGTTGGTTCACCAATAATCGCATCTGGAAAAATCATTGCCACGTGTGGCGAAGGTGGAGTCGGCCTGCGGCTAGTGGCTGTGCGCCCCGGGGCGATGCGCGAGGTTCCTCCTCTTGTCTATGAGTTGTCCAGATCGATTCCCTATGTCCCCACCCCGTTATATAAGGATGATGTTCTGTTCTTGTGGGCAGATAATGGGCTTGTGGCGGGCCATCGCGCCGACACTGGAGAGCGGATGTGGCAAATAAGAATCCAGGATAGTTTCTATGGTTCGCCTATATGGATGAACCGTCATCTCTACTGCCTGTCGAAAAACGGCACTCTTTATGTCGTGGCCCTGCTTGAAAAACCGGAGGTGTCAGCCGCGATCCCCCTTGGCGAAGCCGCTTTTTCCACGCCGGCAGTCGCAGGTGGCAGAATGTTTTTTCGCACCGAGTCACACCTGTTCGCGATCGGCGGCGAAAAGCCCATGCTCCAAAAGGCAAGATAATGAAAAAGGCATCACTATTGTTTCTCATTATGGGTTTAAGTCTGATGCGAGGCATGTGCGGATACTCGAATGTAAGTACCCGTTCTATAATGCCTAGCTGACGGAGAGGACCGAATCTAAACTGAATCCTGTGGTGGAAACCAACTACGTGCGATAACGTCTTCCATGATGAAACAACTGATGGCCCAACTCGGATGCCCACTCCTTATCCTCGGTGCTGTGTCCCTGACCGGGTTACCAACCCATCCCGAGTTCAAGGACAATGTGCTCTTCGTCGAGACGCACGACTTCGTTTGCAAGCCCGAAGACTCGCCGAATCCCAGCCACAGTCATCACGAGTTCGGCAATGCTGAGACGTATTTTCTCGTGGGTGATGCCCTTGGGAAGGGAATGGTCACACTTCTGGAAGCCAACAAATCTTCACCAGCGGGAATCGGCGGAGATACTCGGGCCCAGAGGCAGCAAGAAGCTGAGTTCGGCTTAGTTACAGAGCATTCCGACGGTTTGCATGGATACATCGGCTTTAGTCACGAGAAACTACCCCCTCAATCGACCTTCAGCGCCGGCATGGGCTTCTACGCCGCTGTCTGGCCACTGGTGGACCAGCCACTGGCCCATTTTCAAATTGGACTGCCTAGTGCGTGGATTACGCCGGACAATTCGGACAACCTGGACCAACCGTTGGCGCCGGAGGGAACGCTGGCCCGGCAGTGGCGGGAACGGGGCCCCACCTGGAGCAGCGTATTTCAAACGGTCGAAGGCGGCCTGGGCTACTGGGCGGGCAACCATTTTCGCTACGGCCCGCCGAAGTTCAGCATGAACGCTACCCCCCAGTGTTACGACTACGAAATCGGCTCGCCGGGTTGGTCATTCTTCTACAGCGACGAAGCGCTGCCGGATAATCGCCTGGGCATCGCACAACTCAGCAACCGGCTTCTGATTCCTCCGGATGGGCTAACGTTCCACGGCATCCCCAACGGTGAATTTCTGGGTTATACCTGGATGGTCTTGCCCTTCACCGATGCCACCAAGGGCGAACCACCCACGGGAGACCAGAGTTGGACTTGCTTTCTCAGCTCAGCCAACTTCAATGGTCCGATCGCTTATTACATCCCGGAAACCTGGAGCAAAATCGGCAAGCTGTTCAACTATCCATTCCTCTATGGACGCGGACTCGACGCCCGCCCGGGCATCATGGGTGGCGGCGCCATGGAGATCAACACCGTGCCCCGTTTCGACGCCAAAGATGCCCAGGGAACGCTCTACTCGAAGATACCGAAGTTGCGGTTCCCGATCGACGCGTCAGGCAAAGCATTCCTGGTGCAAGATGTCACCTACTACTCGAAGAGGGCCCTTTACGACGCCTTCAAAGTCTGGCGCGATGGCGGTCCCTCCTGCTCCGGAAGATTCGATGAAAAGGGTGCCTGGAAACCCAAGCTGAACACTCGGACCACGCGCTACGACCAGGCTGGTAAGACAATGACTGGTGTGGAGCGAGTCTTTGACACCCGGGTATTCCCAGGCGGCGTATGGGGTTTGCAGTGGTTCACCAATGACATCAGCCCGCAAGGTCTGTTCCCGCAATACTTCAAACGCGTTGGAGAAGAATCCGTCGCCGTGGCCGCCGCGCAGGTGCCTGCGGAAACCAAGCTGCTCACCCAGGAATTCAAGCAGGCACAGCCAGGCAAGCCTTACACATCACCTGCCAGAGGTGCCTGGAGTCAACCCGGCCCGAAACTCGGACCGTTCACGACCAAGCTCGCTGACGGTTCTGTGGTTACGTACTCATGGTATCGTTTCGTCGATCAGCCCTCCTTCCAGCAGTACGCTTGGAACGAGGAAAAGAAAGCGAAGCTGCAGGCGCTGGTGGAAAAGCTTCACGCGAACTGGCCTGCTGACCAGCACTACATGGCACCTCCCACTCTTGGAACGTTGGTCACCATCGATCCACACCTGCTTGTGATGCCTCCCCAAGGTCTGGAAGTGGGTTATGTGCCTATCGTAATACATCAAGCCAGGTAATTCTCCGGCTGATAGCCGTCCACGATAAAGCACAGGTCTTGGGCTGTGTGTCCAACGCACAGAGCCACGACGCTCATGGCTGAGGACCTCCCAAACCCAGCTTGCGCTGTGCCATCAACAGATGCTCGATGACGAGGTCCATGTCTTTCACTTGCGAAGGGGACTTTTGGACTGGCACGCGACTGTTTGTCGTGACAACATCGAGGTCGATTTATGAAGCTGCTGCCCATGAGAACCTTGCTGCAGGCAGCCTGGAAAGGTGGCTATGCGGTGCCCTCATTCTGCGCGTGGAACGCTGAGACCACCGAAACAGTCCTTCGGGTTGCGGCCCGATTGAAGGCCCCTGTGATTCTAATGAGCGGTCCGGGAGAATTCCCGCTTAACCCGCCAGAAACCCTGGCAGAGCTATCTCGAGCCTTGGTGGCCCGGTACGGCGTTCCGTCGGCCCTGCATCTCGACCATGGGGACTCCCCAGAGTTGGTAGACCGATGCATTGCGGCAGGCTACAGCTCGGTGATGCTGGATTACTCGACGCGGTCCTTTAATGAGAATGTGGGTGCGCTCAAGGCGGTTGTGCAAAAGGCTCATCCCAAGGGAGTCACAGTCGAAGGCGAGATTGGATGCGTAGGGCGCGTCGATGATGTAACCCCAGAGGGCGGGAAGACCACAAGCCTCACGGATCCTGCAGACGCGGCGCGCTACGCGGAAATGACTGGTGTGGACGCGCTGGCGGTATCGATTGGCAATGCCCACGGCATGTATACGAGACTGCCGGTTTTCGATTTCGAACGACTGGAGCGAATTCGCCAGCATGTGCGGGTCCCGTTGGTGTTGCATGGCGGCTCGGGTACGCAGCCGGAATACTTGCGAAGGGCGATCGCGTTAGGAATGGCGAAGATCAACGTGGCCAGCGAACTTTGCCAGGCTTTTCGGGAAGGTTACGCCCGGGCCCACAGTGAGGGAAAATCCGCATGGCTGCCCACGGCATTGGGTGCCATTCAGCCGGCCATTGCCAGCGTGGTGGAAAAGTGGATCGGACTGTGCGGTTGCCAGGGGCGCGCCACGGATTGTGCATCCATGGCATGAGCATAAAGCCGGCATCTGCGAACCGCCCGAGGGTCGGGTCCATCGGCGTCCTGGGATTGGGCTGCACTGCCGTGGATGACGTCCTTTATGTGGCATCGTTTCCGGCCTCCGACGAGAAGATGCGAGTTGAGCGCAGTGCCCGACGCTGTGGGGGATTGACGGGGGTGGCGCTCGTTACCGCAGCGCGTCTCGGAGCCTGTTGCGAATATGGCGGATGCCTTGGAAACGACGAGTACTCTCGGTGTATCACGGAGGACTTTCAACGTGAAGGCGTCGGTATCACCCACGCCGCACGGTTGAACGAGGCGCGGGTTGTTCATTCTGTCATCGTGGTGGGGCAGGATACAGCGAGTCGGAACATTTTCTATGAAGCGAGCGGTTTGATTGGGGCGCATGACTCGCTGCCGGCGGAAGAGGTGATTCTTGCTTCCAAGGTGCTCTTCATTGATCAGTACGGCATGCAAGGCAACCTCCGTGCCGCGCGAGTGGCCAGAGACGCCGGCGTGCCGGTGATTGCGGACTTCGAGGATGCCGATGTGCCTCTTTTTGCCGAAGTGCTGGATTGCGTGGATCACTTGGTGCTATCGGAGGATTTTGCGCGCAAGCTGACAGGAGCGGCCAGTGCGGCGGGTGCTGCCATGGAATTGTGGAGCGAAAAACGATCAGCCGTCGTGATTACTTCGGGAGGGCAGGGATGCTGGACCGTCTCCGCAGATGCTCCATCCCGAGCCCGTCATCATCCCGCCTTCCCTGTGAAAGCGGTCGACACTACTGGATGCGGAGACGTTTTCCATGGGGCATACGCCGCGCGGTTGGCACGAGGCGAAATTCTCTCCGGTAGAATTCGTTTTGCTTCAGCGGCCGCGGCGCTGAAAGCGTCCACCGCGACAATACCAACTCTTGCGACAGTTGAGGAGTTTCTCAGAACTCGCTAAGGATTTGTCTCAGACAGGCTGCTAAGACGGCTATTCGGCGACAGGCAAGTAATGAACATCTGCGGGATTCTTGAATAATAGCTCCTTCATGATCCCCGCCGCGCCGTCGAAGTCGAGATACAGAGCGGAGTGCTCGTCAGAGACAATTTCGAAAAGCGCGTCGGCGATGGCCAGGCGGGCAGATACATATTTAGCAGCCACCATTTCCACAAAGCGGGCATCGGTGAAACCGCAGGCGATACTGCGCAAGGGGCCCATGCTGAGCTGGTCACGTACCATGCGGGCGATCTTGTGCCTGCGGAAATAATGCCACCACGGGCCAGCTGAAACGTTGCCCACCTGCTTGGCGGCGTTGGCCATGTCGTTGTAAAGGAGTTCGTGGGCGGAAATGTACTCAAACTGGACGTGCGGATAGCGCGTCCAGACCGGGTATTCGTCCTGGGGCAGGTTGGGTATGTACTCCGGGATGGATTGGATTTCGCGTGACCAATCCATGAAATGCCGAGCCCCGCCGCACAGTTGCAGGCAGACCCCAAAGCGTGAGCCAGCCTCTTTACGTTCTTGACCAATGTCATTCAGGGCCTCGAGCATCGCCTCCGCAACGCAGGCCATGACCTGTCGGCGGTTCTCCCCATCGCACTGCGTACGGTGATGAGCGAGGGCCCATTCCACCCTGGCCTTCGAATAGGGAGTGCTGAAACGCCAGTCCTGGGCTTGAAAGCCGTCGACGTAGAGGATCCGGCTCTCGGGATTGGTCTTCGGGCTGCGCAAAATGCGCCAGAAGAAGGCCCGGGTGGCATCCTGCAGTCCCGTCGCGGTTCTCAGTTCCCGTTCTAGGTACTCTTCAAGATGGAGAATGTACTTCTCGGCTTCGAATTTGTGCCCCTGAGTGAAAAGGCCGAAATCTGTGGCGCGCTCCGGCCAAAAGAAGCCGTTGAAATCGAACATATTCCACGCTTCGGAATGGGTGGCGTAAGATAGATCTACATCCTTGGGCCGCACTGGTGGCGTCAGAGGAATCTTGTCGCGGTTTTCAATGCTCGTCACGTATGCGCGGATGTTGTGATCTTTCAGGACCTGAGCCGCGAACTCCGGATCGTGGCGTTCCGCCGCAATCGCCTCCGCCACCAGATCCAGGTTCACAGGATCGAGTGGGTCGGTGTCCTTGGGCACACCACGATAAAGCCGAAACATATACCGCAACCACTCCGCGTATTCAGAATACCGGCTGTCCTGAAGCTGCCCCAACAGGAATCGCGCTGCGGCACGGCGCTCGCACTCCAAATTGGATCCAACCAGCGCGATGGCTTCGTCCAAATGGTTCCCCGCGCCTTCAGCGACCTGGGCGAACCAGGAGTAGAAAAGGCCATGGGCGGCGTCGGTCATGGTACGCCGAACCAGTCGCCCACGCCGGATTCCTTCTTCTACCACCGTGGCCGGGGGGCGGTTGACGGCAGCCTGAGTGCCGGCCAAGTTCCCGGCCGCTAGGGAGGGGGTGAATCCCGTCAGGTCATCCTGAACGTGCGTGTGCGCATCAATCACCGGCGTGCACATGGCCAACTCCTGAAGCTTCGAGCGAATCTCAGCAGCGTTCATACGTTCCCTTTCTCCCTCACGGGGTCTCCTGTCGAGTCCGGCGACACCTTTCACTCCAGGCTGCGGCCTATTTCGCCATGCCGTCCGTAAATGTCGCGGAGGTCATGGACATGCCCGTGAGGTGGTCGTTGACCCACTTGATGCCGGCGCTGCAAGCCCCGAGCAGGTGAGGCGCGGGAGCGATCAGAGGCAGAATGCTGTCTTCGGCCTCGCTGTAGATCGGCATGATGTCGCCGCCGTTGATGGCGCAGAACCGATCGCCCGCCCCGATGGCGAGCAGCATCTTTGCATAACTCTCCAGGTTCACTTCGCCTTCGCCATGCCCGCAGAACTGATGTCCGCGCTGCGGCCAATCCTCGCTGATCATAAGGGTGGAGGCGCCTGCGAGGTATTTGAAGTTCTTGGCGTGGCTCCCGATAACTCGAGGCGCTACAAATGGGCTCGTGAAGCGTTGTGTCCAGGTTTCTCCCGCCCAACAGTGGCTAGGATCGCCCCATACGCAGAGAGAGCGATCATAATCGCATGCCATAAGGAGCAGTGCGAAGTCGCGGGAGCAAATCGCCCCTGTACCAGGATGGATCTCATGGGCCAGATAGGCTCCCAGCTTATTGGCGCGCGCCCGGATGTTAGCGGTTTTCTCGCGGAAACGATCGAGTGCTTCGGCCATCATGCTGTCCCAGCCGAAAATCCACGGGTAGCCACTATGGAGGACGGGATGTCCCCAAAGTCCCCAGAACCAACCGTAGATGCGAATGCCGGCAGCCGTGCCGGCTTCCAGAAGCCCGAGGAGGTATTCCTCCGACCAATCCTCAACATATTGTGCTCCCTTGGCCACGACGGATGGGGGCACGAACTTGTCCGCATATTCAATACCCCACTTCGCGCTGAGGTGTGCGTATGCAGCGCAATGCGCGCTGATCGTGGGGGTAACGATCCCCAATCCTTGCAGGATTTGTCGAACTTCCTTCGAATCTCGGAACGTAATCCTGCAATGCTCCCCATGATCGGGGCCATTGAGAAGGTAGTTGGTGATCATCAGGGAACGGGCACCGCAATCCGTGGCGTACTTGCCAACAGCTTCCAGCGTCTTCAGAGCTCCCGCCAGTTGCCCCGTTTCAACTCCAGCGACAATTCCAATTTCCTTGCCGCAAGTGAGGTTCAGGCGGGCTCGGGCCGGGTCAAAGTAGCTGTTGAATTCCTTGAAGAACAGTGGGTTCATAAGATGGTCCTTCGTTTTCTGGTGTTATGTTGCGATGAAACACTCAAGTGCTTGCCTTAGCAAGTCGTAACTTGAGAAGAGGGTTCAGTTTATTTGAGATCGAGAAGACGATCTTCCCGAATGCGCAAGGCCATTAACAAAGGCGAAGGGTGATCGACCCAAGGCATGTGTGACTGGAGCCGCGACGGCCCCTTTTTTTCCCGAATTTCGCTTTATGGGGTATATGAAGTATCGTCATCCCATGAGCAAAGCGCATCGGCGGGAAGTTGCTCTTTTTGACGCGGCGATGGACCTGCCGCCCGAGCAACGCGCGGCTTACCTCGATCAATCCTGCGGCGACGATACAGCGCTGCGCCAGCGCATCGAGTCCCTACTGAAGGCGAGCGAGTCACAGTGTGAATTCCTGGATTCGCCCAGGGATCCGCAACTGAGCGAGACTCTCCGAATCACCGTTCCGCCCAGTGAAAAGCCTGGCGACCGGATCGGCCGTTATAAACTCCTCCAGCAGATTGGCGAAGGGGGCTGCGGTGTGGTTTATATGGCCGAGCAGGAAGAACCGATCTGCCGCCGCGTCGCTCTCAAGATTATCAAGCTGGGTATGGACACCAAGACCGTGATTGCGCGTTTCGAGGCCGAGCGGCAGGCCCTGGCGCTGATGGATCATCCGAGCATCGCCAAAGTGTTCGATGCCGGGGCGACGGAGACGGGCCGGCCGTACTTCGTCATGGAACTCGTGCGAGGGATCAAGATCACCGACTTCTGCGACGAGAAGAAGCTCTCCACTCGTGCCCGACTCGACTTGTTCATCCAGGTTTGCGCGGCCGTTCAGCACGCGCATCAGAAGGGGATTATCCATCGGGACCTCAAGCCCTCCAATATTCTGGTGAGTATGAACGACGGCCGGATGTTGCCGAAGATCATTGACTTCGGCATCGCCAAAGCCGCCAGCGATCAAAAGCTCACGAACAAAACCCTGTTCACGGCGTTCGAACAATTCATCGGGACGCCCGCCTACATGAGTCCCGAGCAGGCGGTGATCACGAATGTGGACATTGACACGCGTAGCGACATTTACGCGCTGGGCGTGCTGCTCTACGAACTGCTGACGGGCAAAACGCCGTTCGATCCCAAGGACCTGATGGAAATTGGTCTGGACGAAATGCGCCGCACTATCCGGGAAACCGAACCGCCGCGTCCCTCGACACGGGTGAGCACGCTGTCCGGCCAGGAATTGAGCACGACGGCACAACGACGTGGTCTGGAGGCACCGGCCCTCGTCAGCGATTTGCGCGGTGATCTGGATTGGATCGTGATGAAATGCCTCGAGAAAGATCGCGCGCGACGGTATGAGACGGCCAACGGCCTGGCGATGGACATTCAACGACATCTGGATAACGAGCCGGTGGTGGCGCGTCCGGCCAGCAGGCTGTACCGGTTCCAGAAGTTGGTTCGACGCAACAAGTTGACGTTCGTTGCCGTGGGCGCCGTGGGGGCGTCGCTGGTGATAGGGTTGACCCTGTCCACGGTCCTGTTTTTTCGTGAACGGGCGGCGCGGGAGCGGGCCAATGAGCAGGCGGCGATTGCCAAGGCGGTTGATGATTTTCTGCAAGAGGACCTGTTGCGGCAGGCCTCCAGCTATTCCCAGGCTGAGGCGGGGTTCGCACCGGATCCCGACTTGACGGTGCGCCAAGCGTTGGAGCGAGCCGCGGAGCGGATTGAGGATCGGTTCAAAAACCAGCCGCTGGAAGAGGCCGCAGTGCGGCATTCGATCGGCAACGCATTGCTTGGGCTGGGTCGGCCGGAGCGAGCGTTGCCGCACCTCCAACGAGCGTTTGAGTTGCGCCGGGCAAAGCTGGGGCGGGACCGCGCGGAGACGCTAAACTCGATGGGCAGATTGGCGTGGGCATATCTACTCGCTGGCAAACTCGATCAAGCGCTCCCGCTCCAGGAAGAGACGGTGAAACTCCAGAAGGCCAATCGGGTGCCGGACCATGTTGGCATTGTGAACTCGATGGTCAATCTGGCGTTGGTGTATAGATCCTCTGGCAAACGTGATCAAGCTACACTGCTCGAGGAAGAGACGCTGATCCTGGCTAAGGCCAAGCTGGGGCTGAATCATCAGCAAACGCTGGTCCTGATGGCCAACCTGGCGAAAGGTTATCGCGACGCCGGCAGGCTTGACTTGGCCCTGCCGCTTTTAGAGCAGACGCTGGAACTGATGAAAGCCAATCTGGGGACAGGCAATCCGTTCACGCAGAACGTCATGTCTGGCTTGGCACACACCTATTGCGTCGATGGCAAGTTCGACCAAGCGCTGGTGCTCCTTGAGCAAGCGCTGAAACTCAGCGAGGCCAGCCGAGGATTGGATCATCCGGACACGCATAACTTCAGGCACAGGCTGGCCGACATGCATCTAGCCGCAGGTGAGATCGCCGAGGCACAACCCTTTCTTCGCGAGTTGGCTGAGCGGGGCGATGCCCTGGATTGGAATTACTCGGCTTGGCGCCTTGCCACGAGCGTGGATTCAAAGTTAAGAGACGGCCCCACCGCTGTAATCTTGGCAGAAAAGGCCGTCGCTGCGACCAAGCGCCAGGACCCCAATATTTTGGACACGCTGGCTGCTGCCTACGCGGAGGTTGGCCAATTCGCGAATGCAATCCGGATTCAGCGAGAAGCCCTCGTCCTGGAGCGCGATGAGGGACTTAAACAAGTATGGACCGACCGGCTGAAGCTCTATGAGTCCAACTCTCCCTACCGAGACGTGGCAGCGGATACCGGCCGACTCGCAGAATCAGCCCTGTGGCTGCTGCAACAGAAGAAATTCAAGGAGGCCGAGATTCTCGCCCGCGATTGTCTTGCCATTCGTGAACAACACATTCCCGCAAACTGGTTGACCTTTGATGCCCGAAGCCTTTTGGGTGGCAGTCTGCTAGGGCAAAAGAAATACGCCGAGGCCGAACCGTTGCTGCTTTCCGCCTACCAAGGTTTGAGACAGCGTCAAACCCAGATTCCCGCCCAAGCCAAACCTCGGATTCGGGAAGCACTTCAGCGCCTGGTGCAGCTTAACGAAGCCACCGGACGGCCTGTCCAGGTCACGGAATGGAAACAGAAGCTTGCCGAATTCGACAAGCCGATGCCTCCCAAAGTGCAGGCGGAAACCAAGACCGAAGCGAAGTGAACGACGTCAAACAGGTTTCGAATGCTGCGGGTCCGAGCGACGCGCTGCCAGCCAATGAATTGTTGTTGCTCGTTTACGAGGAGTTGCGCCGGCTGGCTTGGGCGAAGATGGCCTCCGAAGCGCCCGGCCAGACCCTTCAGGCAACCGCCCTGGTTCATGAAGCGTGGTTGCGGCTCACCGGCGATAAAAGGCGGCATTGGAAGGACCGGACCCATTTCTTCGCAGCTGCGGCGGAAGCCATGCGCCGGATTTTGGTAGACAACGCCCGCCGCAAACGAGCCGCACGGCACGGCGGCGGCCAGCAGCGTGTCGCACTGCCAGAGGTGGCCGCAGCGGTCGTGGAGAATGACGACAAGGTGCTGGTGGTGAACGAGGCGTTGGAGAAGTTCGCCGCTCTCGACCCCCAAAAGGCGGAGCTGGTGAAGTTGCGGTATTTCGTGGGCATGACCGTCGAAGAAGCGGCCGAAGTGTTGGGCATCTCGGAGCGGACCGCCAAGCGTTATTGGGCCTTTGCGCGGGCCTGGCTGCACGAGGAAATCAAAGCTAAGGCGAGGGGAAATATGTGAATGATTTTCCTTACTCCCATGATTCCTATTCTCCGCATGTTGCCCATTGGCCATAACCGCGCGACCCTTGCCGCAATCCAACGCGGCGAAAAAGGCCCAACTTCCCTGGCCCCTTTTTCCCCGGAATTCCGCTTACCTCAGCGGATATGAAAACCACAATTAAAACACTACTGGGAGCAGGGCTCTCCCTGCTCGTCACGTTTGGATCAACCCAGAGCGCCGCCGCACAAACGGCCCAAGAACCGCCCATCTTGTTCGTGGCTCCGGTTAAGAACGTTCAGCAGATCTTTTCGATGAATGCGGACGGAACCAGCCTCAAACAATTAACTAAGGGGAAAGCCAATGCCTACTACCCGGCACGGTCGCCCGATGACCGCTACATCGCGTTCGTTCGCAGTGGCATGCTCACGGTCATGGAGGCGATAGGTGAACCCCGCGCCCGGATCTTTGCCGTTGCCCCATCAGGATCCGGCGGGGATTGGTCTCCAGACGGCTTAAACATTGTTTTCAGCGGCAAAAGTGTCCTCGACGGCCTTTGGAGGGTGCCCGTTAACCCCGACACCAGAGAAGTCGGCACGCCGGTCCTGCTTAGGGCCGGCGAATGTTATAGACCGTCGTGTTCGCCAGACGGAACCAAGATTGCCTTCGCCTGCGGCCCGGTGGTGTTTGTTCTGGATCTGGTAACCGGCGAGGAAATTTCTTTTGGCTGTTGGTCAAGCAATTGTCCGGTCTGGAGTCCAAAGGGGGACAAGATCGCATTCGCAGGGGTGGTGTGTTACACAACCACCGCCGAGGACGGCACCACCACGACGGAGTGTTACTACGAAATCTGTACTGTAGATCCAGACCTCACCAATGTCACACCAGTGACCAGCTTGAAGAGCTTTAGCCGGTTTCCGACCTGGTCCCCCGACGGCACGCGGTTGGTTTTTCAGAGCAATGTCAGTGGCATCGATTCGCTCTACATGACCGAGATCGGCAGCGACATCGTGAGCTTGTTCTACGCGGGAGCAATACTTCCGAATTGGACGCCATAATAACGTCGGCGTGGCATCAGTCTGGGCAGTGGCGTGCGGGCGCCGGAAAAGCAACAAAAGCCTTATGAAAAGTCGCTGTTTGCCAAAGTGCCCACTCCATAATCAAACCGCACGGAATCACCGGGAAGACGTGCCATGATCCTGGTCGAGCAAGATGCGGCCATCCCCCGGTGGAATATTGAAGCGAGTCCCAGCCTGGCCGCTCAGTGTGTCTTTGGCCGGTTGATCGAGGACAACCTCGTAGGCGGATTGGGCTCCGGGCAAGTTGGCGATCACCAGGGCCCGGTCGTAGCGACGCTGCCAAACATGGGCATTGATCCGTTGGGCTTGGCCGTTGGGCTGGCCAATCTTCAAGTCATACTCGGCATACCAATCGTGCTGGTGTGAGGTGCTTTCTGAAAACAGGTAATAACAGTCGCCTATCAGGAGCGCAAAACAGAGGCTCCAACGGCGCCCGGCCGGATCGCGGGGGCGTTCCTGGCCCTTGCGCGGATCATT
The DNA here is from genome assembly GCA_022709905.1 of Verrucomicrobiota bacterium. GTDB lineage: Bacteria > Verrucomicrobiota > Verrucomicrobiia > Limisphaerales > UBA1319 > JAKLHY01. Next base: position 114,277 of record JAKLHY010000010.1, read on the forward strand.
GGGCCAACCCGCCTGGTCACGGACTTCTTCGAAGCGCTCGATGACACTGATGCGCGGGGGGCGAAGCAAGGTCTGTGTATGCTGCATTTTGCGGATGCAGTCCTCCCATTCGGTGCGGCGATGGCTCCAGCCGGATTCATACATGATGCCGTTCAGCGACGGGGCAAGCCGCCGTTTGACGGACTACCTTCCGCTGGTACTCGGGATTGGACCAGTCCATGCGGTGGGTGCCCGGCCAAAACTGTTCTCGCTGGCCGTTCTTGCGCAACCACCATGGATGATTCTCTGGCAACCATGAATCCGCATATTCATAAAAGGACTGGTCGCAGAATGAGTGGCCATGGATTGACTTTTGGCCCAATCCATGCCGCAAGCCAGCTGGACGTCGAACAGCAAGCTGCAACACACGGCCAGAATGGGGGCGATGCAGTAAGTCAGTTTCGCCAGCACATTCTTGCCAAATGAATCAAGGACCGATATCATACAGAATGTTGTTTCAGCTTTCATTGGTAACTCTATAAAACCGGTCAATTCGGTGATCAGCCTATGGTGTTTCCATCGAGTATCACAGGTAGAAGTTGCGCATCGGCTATTCGCCTATCAGGCAAAGAGGGTTGGATATTCCACCTGCGTACCGAGCCTGAGGGGGAGACCTAACAAGGCGATGCATTCGGCGTGTGGGATGGGAGTATGTGTTGGCGGAATAGACGCAAAGGTTGGATTGATCGCTGCTTTCTGCGAAGGCAGTCTTGGTAAATCGGGGGGTCTTGGTGGGGTGGGGGAAGGGCTTTCGTAGATTCCCAGTACGCAATCACCGGCGCAATGAGCTATCGCACCGGTTACCCGGGGATTTTTGCTGCACCCGTTGTGCTCCCGTGGTAATAGAATCCCAATCTCAATATGCGCACACCATTCCTCGTTTCCAGGGGTTCGTGGGCCAGGCAGCTTCGGGTGGTTCTGTCTGCCTTGATCTCCTTAATTCTGCCCGCTGATAAAGCCATTTCGGCCGATGACACCGGTATGTGGTCAGTCCAAGCCTTTGGCGTCACGGCGAACGGCACAACCGATAACACCGTCGCCATCCAAAAGGCCCTGGACGAAGCCGCCCAAGCCGGTGGTAGGGTTCTACTGTCGCCCGGACGTTACCTGGTATCCGGGAGCCTTCGAATCCCCCCCGGCGTTACCCTTCAGGGAACGACTGATTCACCGGTGTGGAGCGAACCGCTCAAGGGATCGGTTATCTTGGCGACCGGGGGACGGGACCGCGAGGATGCTCCGGCGCTGTTCGAGTTGGGCCATTCATCCACGGTGCGAGGCATTACGGTCTGGTATCCTGAGCAGAAACCCACCGAGATCCATCCCTATCCCTGGACCTTTCACTTGGAAGGGCACGACAACACCGTCGAAAATGTGACGCTTATTAATAGTTACAACGGCATTCGGATCGGTCCGGGAAACAACGTGCGCCACCGCATCCGCAGCGTCGTGGGCTGTGTGTTGCGACGGGGCATTTTTGTCGATTTCTGCACCGACATCGGCCGGATCGAGAACGTGCAGTTCCACTGCCATTGGTGGTCAGCCAAGGCGGTTGGTGGAGACTGGAAGCCAGTGCACGAGTTCATGTGGAAGAATCTCGAGGCGTTCATTTTTGGACGGACCGACTGGGAATATGTGAACAACACGTTCGTGTATCCTGTAAACATTGGCTACCGGTTCATTGCCACGACGAACGGCATGGCCAACGGCCAATTCTCGGGCATTGGAGCCGACGAGGCCCAGGTCTGCGTGAAGGTGGACGCCATCCAACCCATGGGCCTGCTTATCTCCAACGGTCAGTTTGTCTGCATGCACGGCGAGGTCCGGGTGCCGGTGCTGGTGGAAAAAACCTGTCGCGGCTCGGTCCGATTGGTGAACTGCGCCTTCTGGGGACCCAACCGCCAGTGCGTCATCTCGCACAGCAGCAGCTTTGTGTCGCTCTCGGATTGTTATCTCAGCAGCACCGGCCGGACCAAAAACCCGGGGGTTTCCCTGATCGAGGCCGACGGAGGCAAGCTGCAAGTGCGCGGATGCAGCTTTGGCAGCGATGAGCCGGCGATTGCCCTAAAGACCGGCCTGCAGCATGCGATCATTACCGAAAACAACGGGGTTGTGAGGCTTGAGATTGCCAACGAGATCGGAGAAAAGGCTGTCATCGCCAACAATGAATCGACAGAGAATCGTTCTGGGAAATAAGCAGGCAGGACATCTCGCGCCTCCTGATGCCCATCGTGCAGAACACCATGACTCCAAGAATTCTTGACCAGCAGCTTTCCCGCCGCAATTGGTTTCGTGGACTGCTTGGCGCTGCAGCCTTGGCCGCGGCCGGCAACTATTCTCCAACCTGGGCGGCAGATCGAACTTCACTCCGGCTAGCCGAGGAAACATTCTCTTTCATTCGCCGTTGTGCCCGCCGTGATGGTGGCTATGCGCCGTCACCAGACCCGAAGTATCCTGGAACCTCGGATACCGCTTCGAGCGATTTGGCCGCGGTGACCTACGCGGCGACATTAGCCAAAACCATGGGGTGGCGATTGCCCCATCCAGAGCGCTCGATCAAGTTCATTCAGCGCCATCAGCAACCGGATGGATCGTTCATCAACCTGGAAGGTAAAATGGATCCAAAGTCGGATCTGGCGGTGCTCTACAACACGGTCCAAGGCGTGGTGGCCTTGAGGGCTCTGGGTAGGCATCCCAAGGTCGATCCCACCAAGATCCTGGACCGCTTCTTTGTCGGTGACGCATTCAGTCGGCTTCCGTGGTACACGACGAGCTTCTTTCCTCTGTTCTATGCGGCCTTGGGCCAACCGTTTCCCACGCGCTACGATGAGGCGTTACGGAATCTGCAGGTTCGCAACCAGACCGAGGATGGTTACCTTGGCGATCATGTGGCGGCCACGTTCCATATGGCACACTACTTCCGTTTGATCGGGCACCCGACACCGAAGGCAAGCCAGATGGTGTCGCGGGTCTTGAGAGATCAAAAGCCCGATGGCGGCTGGAACATTATGGAACCGGACTGGGACGTCCACGCTTGCTTTGATGCTGTGTTTATCCTCCGGCAATTGGGGGCGGAGTCCGAGCCAGTTCAGAAAGCCATCCAGAAAGCAGCCGACTGGGCGATGAGTTGTCGAAATACGGATGGCGGCTTTGGGCATTATCCTGGATGGCATTCCGACATGGATGCGGTTTACTTCCAGTTCGGCACGCTCATTCAGGCCGGCCGGGTGGCCAAGGTTAAACTCGATCTGCCCGACGCGCATACCTTGAGTTGGGGGCACGCCATGCAGCCCGGCAGGATTTATCATAAACCGTGAGCCATCTCGAATGAGAGAAGGGGACATGTTGATCTCTCATAAGGCGTACTTTTCCTGAGCCATCGGAATCACCGTTCTACGTGAGGCTGTTTTTTCGTATGCCTCCAAGGCTGGCCATTTGACCTGGGGGCCTTTGGCGTGCGCCCGGTGGACGGCATGGCGGTCGTGCGGATCGGATTTCGTTGAAGACGCTTTCAGAGAAACTGAAAGCGCAGTCTGATCCTTATAACCTTCGACCGTCGAACCATGGCGATGCACGCTGGACAAATAACTCGCAGTGGTGGCGGCCACACCGGTGTGATCTTGTTTTGTCGAAGTGTCTCGTAGATGGATTACGGTCCCGTTTGGGGAGTGCGCAGCGGGAGAATAAGTTTGTCCTTTTGTCCCAATCTCGGGTAACAGTTGCTCCTGGCGCACGGGGGGGGGCATCCATCCATTAGAAGGGCGGCTGTCACGTCTTTCGTGACTTTTGCCGGTTCCTCCATCATGCTGTCGTCATGAAACCAGCTTTGAGGCGATTCGCGGCGATTCTCGGGTTAACAATGACTGTCGTCTGTTGGGCTGGCACCCAGGAGTACGGCAAAGTGGAATTGTTGCGCGATCAATGGGGGATCCCTCACGTATTCTCGGACACGGATCGCGGCGCCATGTTCGGGCTGGGCTACGCAACGGCGCAAGAACGCGGATTCCAGATGACTTACGGCCTGCGCATCATGCAGGGACGCCTGGCGGAGCTGATTGGGAACCGGCAAAAGGGGGACCGAAGGGAAACGGCGCTCGATTGTGATCGAAAGATGCGGACTTTCGGCTGGGCACACGCCGCATCGCGGATAGCGTCGAACCTGGACGCCGACACAAAAGGACTGCTCGAGGCCTACTGCGAGGGGGTCAACGCCAGTTTCGACGCGCAGCGGAAAGCGGGCGCGCTGCATCCTTTGTTCGAGAGGCTGGGATTGACACCCGAACAGTGGACGCCGGCGGATTGTTTATTGAGTTGGTGGCATGTGGCGCAGTTCTTTGCCGGCGATGGCACGCGGGATTTGATGGTGTGGCACAACCGTCTGCACCCGCGACCAGGCCAGCCGCCACCGCCCCAGCCCAGCGCATCCTGGGCCGATGATAGCACGGCGGTTGTTCAGCGGCAGGACGTGAGCGCCAGCTGGTTGCGCGAGGTGGAACAGTATGGTTCCGCCCATGGCTTGAGCGGGGCAAAAACCGGCGACACCAACGCTGCGCCAAAATTCAGTCACGCGTGGGTGGTGGGCGGCAAGAAGACGACCACCGGTTCAGCGGTGCTGGTGAGCGACCCGCAGACTCCGGTCCGCAATCCCTCGCTCTGGATGGAATTCCATGTCGAAGGCAAGAGTTTCAATGCGCGCGGGATAGGGATGCCTGGTAGTCCGGGGTTGTTGATCGGGTTCAATCAGCGTGTGGCGTGGGGCTTGACCGCACTGGGAGCCGACCAAGCTGACCTGTTCCGATTGGAGACTTCCGCCGAGCACCCCGACCAATACCGTTGGAATGGCCAATGGCGCAAAATGACGGTGAGAACCGAGAAAATCCTGGTGAAGAGCGGCGAACCGGCGGTGTTGAAAATCCGCGAAACCCATCTGGGACCTGTGGTTTCGGAGTTTGCTTTCCGGCAGCCGGGCGACCCAGAGGTGGCCTTGAAACGGGTGCCGGTGTGCGAAACCAATCGGGACACCGTCCAAGCGGTGTTTGCCATGTTGCGCGCCCAAAATGTAACCGATTTTCAGCAGGCGATAGCCGGTTGGCAATTCCCCTCCGCCAATTGCGTATACGGCGATGCGCGGGGGCATATCGGATTCAGTGTTGTCGGGGCGATCCCGGTTCGTCCGCGCTCGGCCACCGATCCAAGTGGAGGCGAAGCACTGCCGGGAACAGGCGATCAAGACGATTGGCAGGGCTTCGTTCCGCCTCGACTGGTTCCGCAGGTCCACGATCCGGCGGCGGGTTTTCTGCTCAGCGCCAATCACCGTCCAATCGGTTCTTTTTATCCGCTGCCCCTGGGAACGAGCACGGGCTCAATGGGGGATACGATCAGGTCGTGGCGCCTGCGCGAGCGCCTGTCGACCAAGGAACACTTTAGCCCCAGAGACGTGGTCGATGTGCATTTCGACACCGTCAATCCGGCGCGGAGAGAAATCGTCCGCTTGGGCCTGCACCTGCGCGATCATCAACCTGGCTCGCTCTCGGATTCGTCTCTGAAGGCGCTGACCACTCTGGAGAAATGGCTGACCGACGGCGCGAGCAGCGACCTGAAATCCGAAGGCGCCGAGCTGGCCACCCGGCTCAGCACCTTCTTCCGTTTCGTGGTGACTCCGTTGGCCCGGCGGTACGGCGGGGGTGAATCCGGCTTGGCCCGATTCCTCAAGGATGCCGCAGCGAGAATCAGCCAAGATCCGAAAGCTGAATTCGATGCCGACGAGTGCGGGTTCATAGACCGAGTCCTGTCGGAAGCCTGGAGCGCTGCGGACACCACAGGAACACGCGGCCGCAATTCGCGCGCGCAAGCACCGCGAACCGGCCCACAAAAGGTTCCGCTCGGTTGGTTCGACAGCCTCGACGGCTTTGGCTCGTTGGACACAGGGCACGATCTCTCACCGCCGGGCATCACCTGTTTGGATGGACAAACCATCCATTGTCAGTCCTCCCAGTCTTACACGCAGTGGGTCCCCCTTGATGATGCTGATGCGGCGCAAACCCTGTGCCCGATTGGGCACAGCGATCGGCCCGATAGTCGTTACCGATCGAGCACGATGCAGCTATGGGGGGAGGCCAAACTGCATCCCGCGCCGCTGAGCCGCAAGGCCGTCGAGCCGATCACCGTCGAGCGCACGCAGCTTCTGCCATGAACCTACCGATACTCCCTCGGTTGTCTGGTGGCGTTCTGACATCGATGCTGTGCGCGTTCGCCTTCACCGGCTCTGCCGCGCAACGCCCAGCTCTTTAGAGCCTGTTTGAAAATTCCAAGGGGCGCTGTTTTCGCAGACAGCGCTGCCTTTACCATCACCCTCGATACGCCGCGCATCCTCCGAGCGCAAACAGCGGCCGATCAAATCTCCATTCCACTCGCTCAGCGACCGGCTGCGCAGAACACCCTCCAGCGGACTCCCAGCTTAAACCCACCCGCTTGGCAAGATCTCCTCACGCTGAGCAATGACCCGCAGACCGCGACCCTGTCCGGCTTGGAGAGAGAGAGCCCTCACGTGTGGGTGAAACGTCCGTGGACTCGGGCGAACTACTGGGAGGACTGGATGAAGGACGACTCCGTCGCCCCGTCTGGCAGTTCGGCAAGAATTGACCAGGTGTTCGTCAACGAGGAACCGCTTCAATGGGTGCCCTCCCGCGTAGAGCTGAAGCCCGGTTGCTTCGTCTGGCGAGGAGCCGCTCAGGGCGGCGAACTCGTGATCTGTCCTCAGGCCGACATCACGGATCTCGGCGCTGCGCAGGTGGAGATCCCGGTCCTGGGCAATGTGCTCGGGGCCTGGGAGGGCGACCCGGAAGGACTTGCCGATGTGCGGGATCTGCGCCGCAACCAACCCCATGTTGTCAACGTGGAGGCTGGTCGTAGATTTGCCTAATCGTTTCCAATTTCATATATCCTTCGCCGCGGGTGGGCGCCACAATCCCGCCTTCGCCAAATTCATTCCATGCGTAAATGGTGAAGGCCTTCTGTCGTTTTCCATCCCGCAAGGGCAGGCCCAGTGTGCCGATCCGATCGAAGTCCTCTTTCAGACGCCGTAATTCCAGCTTCCATTCTTCTCGAGTAGGAAATGCGAAGCGTGCCCGGGGATCCTGCCAAGGCTGGGCGTTGAATCCAGCCCCGAGAAATGGCAGATACGGCACAGCGTCGCGAGCGTGTTGGTCTCGACTCTCGCGAATGAACCGGGCGAGGACCTCGTAGGGTTCATCGGCCTCGCCTGGCGTCCGGTTCGGAAGGTCCATGTAAGTGTTGGTGAATTCGAAGAACTGAGTTGCGGGGTGTCCTGTCTCGATGCGTTCGTTGGCGGCTACGCCGCAACCGATCAGGAGCTCGCCCATGCCCGCGTTTCGCACTTTCTGACGCAACGCGGCAAGCCTGGAGCGACATGAATCCTGGTTTTCGCCATTCTCGCGCCAAAAGTAATGCCAGCTGTGGACCTTGAACATCAACCGTCCACCCACGCGAAGATAGCTGGAATGACGAAAAGCGGGCAGCCACACCCTCATGCACTCTTCCCAATCCTGCTCGGTCTTTGCCTCGTAAGGTGGATGATTGCAGTATTCGATCGCGAATCGGAGCCGATGTGACTCAGGCGAGTTCAGGAAGGTGCGCAAGCCCTCATTCAGAAACCGCGAATGGCGCTCTCGCTCCACCGAGTTTCCGAGGCCGTTGTAGTACCAGAGAATGAGGAAGAAATCGACGCCGTGCTGGGCAGCAGCGGCGATCTCGCGATTCATGGTTTCCTGAGTGTTGTAATCGCCAAGCAATGGCACTCGTCCAGGATAATTTGTCCGCCAATCGCCGACAGTCGGATTGAAGTTCCATTTGTTGGGTAACGGCTGCCACCAGCCGGCAAAGTAGTTCACGCCAACCAGCGTGCGGTCCTCTGATTGTTTCGCTGTTATCGGTTGGTTTGTGTTGGCATTGACCTGGGTCGCGCCAAAGCCCATTCCCTTCGCTGTGCGACGCGTGAATCCGATCACAAAGCGCTGGTCCTGATCAAGGCGTTCACGCAGCTCAAAATTCTCGAAGGCGACGCTACCGGGAATACGATCACATGGCATGCAATGCGTGTTGTCCTTTATCAGGTCATAATCGCTATCAACGATCGCGATTGGATCGAATAGAAAAATGCAGAGCACGAGCAAGCAAGTGTTGAGTTCCAGGCGAGGTTTTCCTGCGGGTGGTAGCAAACACGCGATCATGACCAAGACGTAGAGGCATGCGCCTCGAAAGTCAACGTTAGGCCCAACGCGGATATCGCCAATTTCCTGTCGCTCTGTTTGCTGGATACATCCGCTCCGGTCCCGAACCACCAGTCCGATTCCCGCTTCTCCTTCAGAGGGACGATGCTTGTGACGCGCTCTTTGAACAGACCGTCCTTCCAGAAGGTCCAATGCTTCGGTTTGTTGATACAAAATATTCTCTCACTCCTGGTTGGTTTAGCGCCGCTACTTTTTGTCGCCGCCCTCCCGGTTTTCATGGTTGCCCTCCGGACACGGTGCTTTCGCTGGCTTGGCATCGTCGGATGCCTGCTCCTTCTCACCTGTGCTTATAGCGTCGTAACCGATAATCCGCACGCCCGCCCTTTTGACAGCATTGATCACGGATTCCTTACCGGCATTCCCACCCTCTTGGTCCTTCTCACATCCACATACATCCTTATTCTGATGTCCGCCTTGCTCTGGCAGGCTCTGCGCAAGATTAAAGTTGACCGTTACACGCCGTAAACCCCCGCGTCATCGAACGCCTCCCAGCCGGGCTTGGCTTCGGCCAATCTCAGGTGCTACTCCCGGAGGGCCGCCATCGAGCCGATCGGCTCGAGATATTGCTCCTCCCGAGTCTCGCCTATGCGGTGTCGCACACGCCCTTACGGTTCCACCCGTCGGATGTTCAGCAGCCAATCCTTGAATCGTAAGTTGCCTGGATAGTCTTCGGGCGCGTGAAACGCGCGCACTGCGCCGCCGTTGACTTTGCCGCGGGTTCGCCCCTGGCTCTGTTCCAGGTCAGTCCAGGCGTATTCAAACTGGTCTGTTGTCTGGCTGGGGCGCAAGTCCACCTTTATCGCGCCGCCATACCGCAAGTAGACGACATAGCGATGGCCAGGCACCGCGGCGCAAAGCGGCGCCGCGTAGTCGGATACCAGTTCGGGATGCGGTTCCAAGGTCCACCAGGGAATGGCGCCAAGAAACCGGGCGAGGTAACTCATGGAACGGGCACCCGGATAATCCAGTGTGTTCGTGGCAAAAGACGTTTCGAGCGGCCAGGAGCCCTGGCTGGCCGGCGACTCCGGCAGATGGGCCCACCAGACGTGGCCGCCTCCGTACGAGTGGCCTGCTGCGCCTGACAAAACCGCGCTCCAGGCCCCGTAGCGAACTTCCATCCCGGTCGGATTTCCCTCGATGAACTCATACCACGGCTCGGTAACGACCGTGGGTTTGGCCGGTTCTCGGGCATAATCGGCGGCAACCACCCGCGGAATCATCTCGTTTCGCCAGCGCCCATGGCCGACCTGGCTTTGGTTATAGTCCAACCATGGCTCTGCGTGGATGACTTCCCCGGTTGACCATTGGGGAGCATCCGCGCCGCCGCTCCAGCCCGGAGGAGTTGGATGGACTCCTACGATGCGCCGATGCGGATCTTCGCTTTTGACCATCGCCCCCAGGTCTTGCCAGAAGGGCAACCCGAAGCCGCCGTAGTTGTTCATGTTGTATTCGCCAGCGAGCACCCAGAGGGTGTTGTAGGCGCCGAGGCGCGCGATCACATACCGCCACCACCGGCGCATCTGATCCACACTCACCCGCTCGTTGAGACGCTCGCGGCTCCACCAGGGATGGATCCAAAGGGTGATGCCTTTGCTGTTGGCGTAAGCAATCATTTGTTCCACCTTCCGGATCTGCTCCAGATTGGGGGTGTCGAAGTTCCGGTTGAGCAATCCGTTGGGCGAGAAGAAAAGCTGCCCGACCGTAAAGCCCTTCGCCGCGCGATCATCGGCTAACCTCTGAAAGCTGCTGAACTGAATCCCGCGCTTGGTCCAGTTCCACCACGTGTCGCCGATCCACAGGAACGGCGTGCCGTCCGCGTACTCAAAGTAACGTCCCGCTCGCTGGCTTCCTTGGTGGACACGGATGAACCCTCGGCGCGTCGGGTTGGCCTGCTTTTCGGTCTCCGTCCAGTCCACGACCTGCAATATGCCGTTGGCCCCATCCAGCCCCGGATCCTTCGAGGCGGTGGACCAAGTCCATTCCCCCGCCGCCGGCGGAGCGAAGCGAGCTTTCCATGTCTTGGCGCCGTCCCAAAATAACGTGACCGTGTGGCGCATGCCCTGGGCAGGTCCGCTGGCGCCGATAAAGGTTGCGCGCGCCGTGGGTTCTTTGCCCTCCGGCAAACCATCCATATACGGATTGGCCTGATCGCCCCGCGCCTCGAAGGTCATCTCGATCATCTCCCAGGGATGGTTTAGATGCGCCGCACTGTTCTGCGGGATCGCCGTTTCAGATTTGGCGTCGACTGCGATCGCCACCAGGAAGTTCGCCGCCACAGCCATGCCGCTGCAGAGGGTTAAATGGATGATTTCATAAGGATTCATAATCGCGATAAGCCAGCATGGTGAGAGCTTCGCATACACGGCCCAATCTGTGAAGCGACAAGGCAAGGGAAAGAACGGGATTCTCGCCCAATTCGCTGTTTCTCCGCCCGGCACATCTGCGTCCCCTTGGACCGCGTTGCTGTCATGCCATTGCAGCGGAGACTGTTGCGCGTTCGACTTGCTCCAGAACATCTGCAATAAACCCGTGAGGTTTAGAGCTGTTGTTCGCGGACAGTGGTCTGGGACCAGATTGAATGGAGTCAAAAGTGGTCTGGTGGCTTTGTGCGCGCCGCGTCTCGAGCGTGGAAAGATAGGAAGACAAGCATCGATCGGCCTCGGTGCGGTGCTGAATCGAAACCTTGTGACCTGCCCTACGTATGCCTTCGAGGTTGTCACATTTCGCAGGCGCTGGGCTTTGAGTAGCACACCATAAGTTCGACTGGGATTTCCGGCTCGGGCCGAACGGTCCGAACCGCAGCGTGGGTACCGGCGGGTATTTTTTCGAAATCGAGCTGAATAAGCTCAAATGCTCATTCGTCAGGAACTTACACTTTACACTATGCACAAGGCAACCAGTTGGCCCTCGGGTTTAGCGGTCCTTTCAAGCCTAATGCCCCGGCGTGACATTAGGCGTTAACACCCGCCAGCCATGGTTTTCAGTTCGCAACTGTTTATCTTCTAAAGTGGATAAGCGATGATGGCCCCGTCATTTACCAATTTTTGCAGGTTACGGATCCGATCCGGTTGCCTCAGATGCATATCAGCACATTCGTGGAGTCCTCCGGTGAAAGGCCATGGAGACGAACCAGAAAATGCTTGCCCTGTATGGCGCCGTGATGCTGGCCACAATGAGCGCCTCGGGCGCGGTGCCTCCGGCCGGTCCGCTCCGCTTGCATCCGGACAATCCGCATTACTTCGACTGGCGCGGCAAACCAACAGTGCTGATCACCGCGGGCGAACATTATGGGGCCGTCCTCAATCTCGACTTCGATTACATTGCTTATCTCGATGAACTCGCCCGCTGCCAGTTCAACCTGACTCGCGTCTTCTCGGGGACGTATCGCGAAGTACCAGGCTCGTTCAACCTCACCGGCAACACCCTGGCGCCAGCATCGGGCCGTTTCCTTGGCCCTTGGGCGCGCAGCGACACTCCCGGTGTAGCCGATGGTGGCCACAAGTTCGATCTCACCCAATGGGATGACCGGTATTTTGCTCGCTTGAAGGATTTCATCCGCCAAGCCAACCAGCGCGGGGTGGTGGTTGAGTTGGTGTTATTTTGCACGATGTATGATGACAAGGTGTGGGAGGCCAGTCCAATGCACGCCCGCAACAACGTGAACGACATCGGCGGCGTCAGCAAATACGAAGTGTACAGCGCCAAGGACCGGCCCTTGTTCGAAGTGCAGCAGGCCGTCGTGCGGAAACTCGTTACCGAGCTCAACGCGTTCGACAATCTCTATTACGAGGTCTGCAACGAACCATATGAGCGCGGCGGACTTGCCGAGAGCTGGAACGACGGCATCATCGCCACCATCATCGAAATCGAGTCTGTATTGCCCAACCAGCACCTTATCGCTCAAGGATTCCCACCTTCAACCGCCCCTGTGGCCGATCTCAATCCACACGTTTCCATCCTGAACTTCCATGCGGCGAAGCCGGTTGCCAATGTTGGCATACCGCGGCTTGCGTCCCCGACTCCACCTTGGTTCAATGCGCCTGTGCAACTCAGATTGTTGGCTCGGAAACCGGGCAGGCACCTCATAGACCTGAAGTTCTTGGGTGCACTGGCAAGAGACGGATGCGCTGCAACGCTGGCCGGATGTTGGCTGCTGGCACAGGTCGCCTGGGCGGAGGGAATCCCCCTTGCGAACATCCACATCCGGGATCCTTTTATCCTGCCCGTCGAGCAAGCACGAAGTTATTACCTGGTTGCATCCTCCGGCCGCACGGTCACCGTGCGCCAGTCTGAAGATCTCAAGACCTGGGGCGAGCCGAAAACGGTGTTCGCCATCCCCGAGAATTTCTGGGGCGGCGACGCCATTTGGGCGCCGGAAATTCATGAGCATCGCGGCCGTTACTACCTGTTCGCCACCTTCATGAATAAGAAATCCGTTGCCGAGCAGTGGACGAACTGGCCTGCGCGCATTCACCGAGGAACACAGGTACTGGTGGCCGATTCGCCCCTTGGCCCGTTCAAGCCGTTCGCCAACCGATCGCATACCCCCACCAACGAGATGGCGCTGGATGGAACGTTGTGGGTCGAGGACGGAAGCCCTTACATGGTTTACTGCCACGAATGGGTCCAGGTTCGCGACGGCGGCATGAAGTTGGTCCGGTTGAGTGAGGATCTTTCTGGGATAGTTGGCGAGCCTCAGCTTTTATTCAAAGGCAGCGAGGCCCCTTGGGCCCCTCGAGGCCGCGACCGCTATGTTACCGATGGACCGTCGCTATATCGAAGCAAGTCCGGCAAACTCTTCATGCTCTGGTCGAGCTTCTCAGAGACTGGCTACACCACTGGCATTGCCGTTTCCGACTCCGGTAAGGTCGCGGGTTCGTGGCGACAACAAGCGGAACCCTTTTTCCGCCAGGACGGAGGCCATGCCATGATTTTTCCCCGCTTCGATGGCGGGCTAATGCTGGCACTGCACAGTCCAAATCGCAGTCCTGACGAGCGCTGTCGCCTCATCGAAATCGAGGACACTGGCGACACGCTCGTTTCCCGAGACAGCTCACAGCCCAAAACTGCGACCGGAACCGCCCCCGCAGAAGCGAAAGAACCATGGGTATTGGCGTATTTCCGTCAACGCTATGAGAGCCGCGTGGAGATTGATGCCGACGGGCAGACGCGAACAGTGCCACTTCCTAACCCGATGAAAGAGGAGCAATTGCATTTGGCCCTCTCCACGGACGGGCGCCATTGGGAGCCCCTGAACGGCAATCGACCCGTTTGGAATCAGTGGCTGCGCGATCCATTCGTGGGGCGCGGACCTGACGGTCTTTGGCACCTCCTGGCAACGGGTGGCAGGCCCGCATCGCGACCGGTCCAAGCCAATCTCGGCCCCACGTGCCTGTACGCCACTTCGCGAGACCTCTTGAAGTGGGACAATGCGCGGTCCCTGCACCTGATGAAAGGCGTCCGAGACGACGTGGACCAGCAGGCGCGAAACGTTTGGGCGCCGGAGTGGGTCCTCGATCAGTCGACGGGCGAAATCGTCCTGCTCTGGTCTTCCTCGTTTGAGGATGCCGGCTGGAAGCGAAGCCGACTCTGGTTCTCCCGCACCCGCGATTGGGAAACGTTCACCCCTGCCAAAGTCCTCTTCGCTCCACCGTATTCCGTGATTGATGGCACGCTTCTGCAGCACGGCGGCACTTATTATCTGTTTCACAAGGAAGAGGAATTCGGCGCGAAGACCGGCGAACGCCGCGCCATCCGCCTGGCAACCGCTGACCGGCTGGAAGGCCCTTACCGCATTTACCAGGGGCCGCTCAATCAGGGTCAAATCGCTCCCGTCATTACTGAAGGGCCCGCCGTTATGCTGGACCCGGAGAAACCCGGATGGCTGCTGCTATACGATTACTGTATGAGCAACGGTTACGGAGTCTCTTCTTCTCCCGATCTGACCTGCTGGTCGGTCGAAAAGTCGGTGTCCCTGCCACCCGACGCGCGCCACGGCAGTGTCGCTCGTTTGACTGCCGCGGAAGCGGCAGCGTTGCGCTCCAGTTTCTCCGAGAACCAATGATCCTCGTGCGCACGTCACATACGCTTTGCGCCGTTCGTCCGGGCCGCTCAGGGGCGTGAGCCACCAGGAGATCGTTTTGGTTCCGGGGACAGTAGTGGTGGCCTTAAAGGGCGCTTACCAGGCGAAGGGGAACTATCGGCTGGCGTTCCAGGAATGCGAACAAGTGATTATCCGTGGCGCTAAGAAGGATCGCGGCAAGTTGGCCGGCATCCGGATGCACAAAGAGGACTATCCGTCCGCCGCTTATGAGAAATCGGAGTGGCGGCATGGCTTGGCATTTCTGGGATGCCAGGACGTGAGGGTGCAGGAGCTGAGGATTGAGAAAACCGGGGGCGACGGCATCTACCTGGGTGCAACGCCGGAGAAGACCACGAATCGGAGCGTGGTGGTGAAAGATGATATCGACCGTTCGTTTTTCAAAGTCCGCGTCCGGAACAGCAACGGAGTGAAAGACATCACCGGGAATATCACCCTTGTGCGCAAAGGACAACGGGAGAGGAATCAGATTAATGAGGGCTGGTTGGAGAAAGCGCGGCTTGCCGCGGAACAGCCAACCGCTGCCAGTGGCGGGTGATCGACTGCAAGGGCGCGGGCACGTCGCCGGCAAGTCCTTGCAGCACGCCCATACAGGTTCCGTCCGCGTTGCGGAGGAAGGCAAGGTCAGCACGCTCGGGCAACTCGAGGTCGAGTCCATCGGTTTTGACTCGTTTGAGCCCGCCTGCCGCGAAGCCGCTGATGCGGCCATTGGGCGCAAAGCGGATCGCGACCAGGCCGAGGGCATCGACCTCAACCGCATGGCCCTGCCACGTGAACGTCTCGCGGATGGGATCGCCCGCCGCATCGCGGGACCCCGCCGCGCGGATGCAGGTGCCGTCTGTCAGCGACGCCAATCCGTCCACGGGCGGCAGCGGATGCGTAAGATTGTTTCGGTTCCAGCCCGTAACACGCGGCACCGACGCCTCTTCCAGCCAGGTTTTCACCGTGGTTGCGCAACTTTCGTCATCCGCACAGCAACGCACCTTGTCGCCCAGACGCTGAGCCGTCTTCAGCGGACGCGCCTCGCTGTCGCAGGTCCACTCGCCGACCTGGAAAATCGCCGTCTTTCCGAAGCTCGCGCGACCGAAGAACTCCAGCTCGGGCTGACCGCAGAACTCGGGGCGGTAGAGCACGAGGGCGCGGTAGCGCTGCGGTCCCAGACAGACGTAGCCTTCATCGTCGAGCCGCAGTGCGAAGCAGCCCACCAGGCTCGATGGGAACAGATCCGCCGGATAACCCGCGGCGCAGAGGGAGGAGGCAATTTCCAGTCCCACCCGGTTGTGCGACGTGCCCGCCCAGTTCATCGCGTTGGCATGTCCGAAGATCACGGCCACCGGGCAATCGAGCGGCGCACGAGTGATGAAATCGAGCATGCGCAACCTCGCCATGGCCGCCATCAGCCCGCTTTCCAGGAGCAGTGTCTCCCGCTCACCGAGCTTGAGATCCGGACGCGGATAGAGCGGATGAACGTTGAGCCGGCCGCCGCTCAGCACCCCCTCCCAGAACTCGCGCAGGTATGGCTGGGTCTCTCGATCGTAGTATTGGTTGTACCACAGCGGATAACCCCAGCGCTTGGCGAGGGACGTGCGGCACGGATAGGGAGTCTGCTCGTCGGTCTGTCCGACGTCGCGAGTGGCCTCCCACCAGGAGAGGCCGTTCTTGCGAAACTCCTCGGCGCCCGGGTAGGGCCACCAGGTCGCGTGGGTGACGATGAAGGCCCCTTTGCCGAAGACCGCTTTGCCGGTTCGATAGTAGTCGTCTTCGATAGCCACGTTGCGCCGGCGGCCCATCGCGCCATAACAGTTGATGGCGGCCTGCCGCTCACGCTCGCGTCCCTTCTCGCCGGCGCACATGAGCAGTGTGTCACGCACCAGATCGCCGCGCGAGCCCTCGGCATACGCCCGGGCCATTGCGGCGGAGTACCAGTAACGGTCGTGCTTTGGGTTGCCCGTGGGGTCCGGAGGAAATCCCCACTCGTCCTTCATGATGCCGGCCAGGGGCAGATCGGCGTACTGTTGAATGATCCCGCGCTGGAACTCGATCAGGTGGGGAGCGAAAACGTCGGGTGTGAGGTATGTGTGCGAGGCGATCACGCACGCGCTGCGCCCAGGTTGCCCCGGCACGCGCACCGTCAGCTTGCGCGGGCCTTCGGCGGTCGCCACGCCCTCCACAGTGATGTCCCGCACGGTTGCGGGATCGATGCCGTCACGGTCGCGGACGAACGAGTAGATGCGCACCAGGCGCGTCCCCAGGCACTCGTAGCGCGGCAGGCTGCCGTTCATGTGATCGGTGGTGTCAACGCCTTGAAAGACCGCCTCTGCTGGCTTGTTGTCCGCGAAATCGAGGAAGCGAAGCGTCAGCTCCTCCTGTTGCTCATCGGGATATTTGGCGCGGAAGGCTTGTCGAGCCAGCCGGATGTCCAACTCCAGCGCCACCTTCAGCCCGCGCGTCGCTGCATACCGCACGGCTTTGTCGGCCTGCTGATGCGCTTGCGGATCGACCACCTCGATCCGGCGGCACGCGGTGGATAGCAGTGTATACGGCGAGCGCTCGGCGGCCGCATCCAGGAACGCCTTGTACCCTTCGGGCTTCAGGTCCCTTTCTGTCCAGAACCATGCGCCGAGGACCGGAGGCCATTCGCCGCGGTCCGGACGACTCGGCATCTCCGCAGCGCTCACAGGCAGGATGAGAATCGCAACGCAAAGTGCAAATGTGCATTTCATACTACGCGATTCGATATGACACCAAGTGCACATCTCATTTGGGTATCGGCGAACACGCGTGAGGTTAGAACCTGCAGCTTCTTCATGCCGTGCACCCAAATCAGCGCGCTTTGGTTTATTTTTCCCCCCGGCGCAGGACCTTTTCCATCCGGGGAGACTGCCATCCCCGAGGGACCGACGCCGCGCAGGCGCGCGACAAGCGGGGAAGGCATAAGGCGTTGCTTCGCCACAATCCGGTTTTTCGCCAGATCGATCCGTTCGATGATGTCGTTGTTGCCGTTCGATACGAAGAGTGCGCCGCCGTGCGCAGCCAGGAAGTTCGGCGTACGGCCGCCGACCTCCGTATTCAAGGATACCTCCGCGGTTTTTTCTCGCAAGGCTACGTCAAAAAAATAAATGGCGCCCGTTTCGCCACTGTTCCAGCAAAGCATGCGCCCGTCCGGAGAGAAGTCCGCGCCCCCGGCGTTGGTCGGCTTTTCGTTCCGACCCGGGCTTCTTTGAAAGGTGGGCGGGTTCATCGGGACGACCACCGGTTTCGCAGCGCTCCAGTCAGTAATCGGAATCCGGGCGAATGGCAACCACGGCCGACGTTGACCTCGGCAGGATTCATGGGTTCCTTCATTCCCGACTTAGGGAGCGCGCAAAAACAAAATGACCGAATGAGGCGCAAAGGTACCATGTCAGGTCGGTGAAATCCCGGTTTCATGCAGTTCATTTCCCCAAAAATGGCCGATCTTTGAGAAATGGTTCTTGATCTAGTTGGTAGAGTTGCGCTAGCTTGCTCGACACATGAAGCACAACTATACCAAATGAAGACCCCGATTGACGCAGCGCCACTCCGTCTCTTTCTGGAGCGGGAGAAGATCGCCACGCTCGCCCAATTGAAGGAGGCGTTGCACACCACCGGCACGATGACTGTATTCCGCAAGCTTCGGGATTTGGGTTATCTTTCCAGTTACTCCCATCGCGGCAGCTTCTACACGCTGCGGGAGATTCCTCAATTCGATGGCCAGGGATTGTGGTCGTATCATTCGGTCTGGTTCTCCGAGCATGGAAACCTGATCGAAACGGCGCGGGAGTTCGTCGAAGAGTCGGCGAGC
>JAKLHY010000100.1 GCA_022709905.1 Verrucomicrobiota bacterium
ACCGGCAAATGTCCCGACAAATCTGCGTTAGCCCTGTTGTTCCTGCTTCAGGGCACTTTCATGCATAGCCGCTGATGGTGCTCATTCGTTCCCAACGCTTTGAGATCGTGCTTTGGGCCAGGATATTGAAATCGGAATCCAGGACAAGGATTTGGGTGTTATGATAACGTCGATCATTGGCTTTATCCTCGAGAATGCCGGGGTTCGTTCCCGAGATAAACTCGACCTCGGCTGAACTCAGAATCAGCTCCTTCCGTCCGTCGGCATTGAGATCTTCCGCCCCCCATAGCTCGAGATTGACCCATGTGTGACGATTCGGGACCACATTGGTCTTTTTGCGCAAACCCAGATCAGGCGCCAAAGAGTAAAGATTGCCGGCGCAGTCGGTTAGGAGAACCTCCGGTATGCGGTCCGCATCCAGGTCGGTCACCAGCCAACTGGGCGAATCCATGTTCGTGTCGCCAAATTGCTGGAGCAGCAAGCCCTCGGGATTGAAGAGCGATAGCTGCGGGTAATCCCTGGTCTTTACATCCCCGTATTCTTCGGCGGTGCTTTTGCGAAAAACCAGGATCTCCTTTCGCTGATTCTGGTCCGAATCCACCACCGCGGAATAACTCGAGGAAAACTCGCCCCCCGTCTCCCGGCGCCAAAGCAATTGTCCCGCACTGTCCAGACAATACAGGTAGCAATAAAGATCATCTGTGCCGTCCGGAAACCTATTGGTATTTCCAGTGGCATAACTGCCCAAGAGCACCTCAGGGCGATGGTCCCCATCAATGTCGGTCACCGTTAAGGAGTGCGGATTCGGCGCTAGATTGAACCGCCACTTTTCGATGCCCGAGACTGAATCCAAAACAACAAGCGCCCGCGGATTTTTCGTGTGTCCACTCACCACTTGGGCGAGGATTTCCGGTTGGCCATCGAGGTCGAGATCGGCCAGGTCGCACTGGGCAATGCTGGTTCCGGGCAAGAGTGATGTGGCTCTGGGATAGAGGCTTCCCGGAATCGACATGCGTTGGATCTCGTAATCGTTGTCGTTATAAACAGACAGGAACGCGTTCGAATTTGCACGCCAACCCATTAGCCGCTCCAGCCGATGGTCGTTATTCATGTCCACTTCTCCGAGGAAACTCATCGCTTCGCCGCTGTGGATCGGAGGTCTAAACTCAGCCAGCAATTCACCGGAAAAGCTGAGCACGGCCAGGTTGTTTTCTCGCGGCAAAAAGATCTTAGGCGGCCGATCGGAATCGAGATTGCCCCTGGGCACCCCCAAACGGCCAGCATTCCAGCCCCAGCTGCCGGGCAAATCGATGGTCTGGGTGATCCGCAAGGGAGATCGCGCCAAATACATGGCCATGGCAGTGACACCGATTGCGAAAACCATGGCGGAAAGCACAAACCGCAATCTCCGCGGGTGATCGATGATCTTGCGGCCGAACTCGGGTCCAATATCACTCCCTGTTGCTAAATCAGGCTCAAGCTTGGACGATCCGCGATGGATCGTCACAGTCTCACCCGCCATCACCCTCGACAGATCCTCTTCCACGTAAGCCATGTGGGCATAGCGATCGCTCAATTGCCGGGCCATGGCCTTCTCGGCGATCCGCGTCAAAACTGGTGAGGCCCGGGGATTCAGCTCCAAAATTGGCCGAGGCGGGCCTTTGCGGATGCGGATGATTACATCAGAGCCCTTGAACCCGGCATACGGCGGCTGACCCACGAGCAACTCGTAAAGCACTGCGCCAAAAGAGTAAATATCGCACCGTGTGTCCTCGACCTCGCCAGCGGCCATCGCCGGTGACATATAATTCGGGGTCCCCTCCACCGAACTCGATCCGGCATCGATCAGGGCATCGTTGAATAAGGACAACGACAACCCAAAATCCGAGACGTAAGCGCGCCCTTCAGCATCGAGGAGGATGTTGCTAGGCTTCAAGTCCCGATGGATCAGGCCTTTCTTGTGCGCATGCGTCATGGCCGACGCTATTTGCCGCGCCAAGGCTGCAATCTGGATCTCGGATAATGCCGGTTTGGTCTTCAGCCAAGCACTGAGACTGCCCCGTTCCATGTAGGGCATGACCAAAAAGGGCGGTTCTTTGCTGAATTCCAGCACCGGCAGGATGTGGGGATGGTTGAGCCGGCTCCCATGACGCGCTTCCTTGAGGAAAAAGGCCAGGGAACGCGGGTTTTCGGCCAGTTCAGGACGCAATATTTTGATGGCCAGTGGTTTTTTGCCTTGGGATCCCGAGGCCAGATAGACCATGCCCATGCCTCCTTTGCCGGCGAGTTTCACCAGATCAAAGCGTCCAATCCGACCTACCATGCCAGGCCGTGTGGGAGGGAGAATGGCGGGATGTTGATCTAAACAAAGGCCCTTGAAATCGAGCCGGGACAACGGCAGCGAATTGGCCGAGTTGACGGTTGGATACTGCTCCGGCATACGACAAGCCTTGGATCGAAGACGTTATAATCCCGCGACTGCATTGTCCTCAAGAGGTAAAAGGTCCCCAATCGCCTCGCCAGCGAGCCCAATCCCCTCCAGCAAAATCGGAATTAGTTTTTGTATATATCCCAAGCAAGATCCTCCTCTGAATCGGGTAGATTATATTTGCGAAATGATAATCGTGCCGTGCTCGATTTCGCAGCAGACGCCAAGGTGATGATCTTGCAGAGCCCAGGGCTGAGTGTTCACAGGCCCGTCTGAATCCGGTATTCAGAGATTGATTAACCGATCAGAATCGACACTGGAATGGCCCAGAGCCGATCGCCCAGACAGTGATGGATACTCCTCCAAAACGTCCTGGATGAAATCTCCCGCTCCAAGAAATTCCAAAATCGTCTGGTCGGTAATCCGAGTTCCTCGAACACCCGGGTGCCCGTTAAAGACCTGAGGATCAACGATAAAACGCTGGTATCAAACAGGATCATGACCGGGTTTCCTCACGCAATTCATCCCAACTCACCGTGAATTTCAGGCGGCTTTTGTCGATCGCGCTCAGCACCTCGGCCTTGGTCATCGGGACCTTGCGCTTGGGTTCGGGCACGCGATGGAGCAAAATTTCCTCCGGTCCCAGGTAATCCGGCTCATAAAAATCACCCGGACGCAGCCTTGGCAGCCGTATCCGCTTGGCCGCATCCACCTTAACAGCATTCATAATGGGAAATTCCCAAAGCTCGACATCTCTTTCAAGCGTTTTGAGCGTGAGAACCGTCCCGCAACCCGGCGAAACTTGGTTCGTGGACTTGGGCATGATTGGCAAACCACGTCATGCGCTGGTTGAAGCTCAAAAAATCCCACTTCCTGTTCAGAGTGCGGGATGGGCTCAAATCCCTAAGAATCTCAGCGCCTTAGCGTTTTTGCGTTAAAAGGAACATAGTGATGTGGGATGGCGGTTGCTCCGCCCGGTACTCGAGTCAATTGGCATATTGATGACCTGAGCCGCGGATCAGTCTGTGCGGCACAAGTTGAGGCGCTTGACATTCTCCAATAGTTGTCCAAAATTGACTCATGGGATACGCGCTGGCCAAAGAGCAACAGCAGTTCATCACCCGCCTGGTGCGGGCGGGTAAGTTCAACAATCAGAGCGAAGCCGTGCGTGAGGCTATCCGTCGCATGCAACGGCAGGAAACCGATTATCTCACACCCCCGCCATTGACACCCGCCCAAGTCGAGGCGATCTACGGCCAGGAGGACCCGCAAGCCAACACGGTGGGCCATGGTGCGTTTAAAGCCTTGCGGGCCGCCGCTCGCAAAGGAGCCAGACCGTGATCGCCTGGGAGGTTTATGAAGCCGACCTGGGGTGGGGCCTGCATCCCGTGGTGGTGGTCTCTCATCCGGCGCGTGCTTCGCGCAAGGAGTTTGTTGAAATACTGGACTGCTCAACGGAGCGCTCAACCCGGCCACCACAGGATCATGAAGTGGTGCTCGACCAATCCGACGGTCTGGACTGGCCCACCCTATGCAAATGCGATTGCATTTATGCGGTGCCGCGATGCGAGTTGAAAAAACTTCGTGGTAACGTGGCGATGGAAAGGCGGCGGCAAATCGTCCGCACCATCATCAGTGCCCACGGGTGGAACGTCCTTTAGCGCTGATCGCGACGAAGCCGGCGAGACTCCGGCGAGCCCACGCAAACCATCCAAGGGTCCGCCAGTTGTCTGGAATCGCATCGGCAACTGCACCACCGATTTCCTTCTTAGCAGGTTCGAATCTCTTTGGCCCATCGTGGTCCGGCAGCTCAGCCAAGGCGACCGACTGATCGAGATGAGATGAATCCACCGTCAACGCGCCAACTCCACAGCTTGGTCAACAACTATTTGCGCCTGAGCGCCTTTGCATGAAGCGTGATCGAAATTTCTAGGTTTTTCACACCAAATCGCCAAGACACAGCGTCGCAACGCCACAACGAAGTGGATTGTCACAGCGGCAGGAATTCGAAGAACACATCGACACCCCGAAGCAGGAGAGCCCGTGTGATGGCGACCGGCACATGAACGTCCATGTAAAGGCCTACGCTCACGGCAGCTTGCCCAGGTCGCGCAAACGCTTGCGCAGGGGAGACTCACCGGATTGTGCGAGCCGCTGGTCGGAGTCGCGCAAGCTGTGCTGGACTTGGGCGTCCAGTTCGCCCTGATGATCGTAGGAATAACCAAGCGCGGCAGGGATCTGAGCCAGAGAAAGATGCGGATGCTGAAAATGAATCTCCTCGGGACTCCAGCCATGTGCGATCCTATCCAAGGCCACCTCGATAACCTTGGTATTGGTTTAGTCGATCCACGGAATGCCGCGAGCATCGAGCCAGATATGAGATGTCGTCAACGTTGTCATAAAACCGACCTTGGAAGCCTAACGCAGAACTAGCCTGAAGACAATCCTTTCAGCGCTTTGACCATGATTGTGATAGAAACCGGTTATGTCCAGGATGGATGCCATTGGAAACTCGGCTCAGGAGTTTGCCGGGCGACCTGAATCCTGACGTGGATCGGAAGACAAATCTTCCCTTTCTGCCTGGTCGTGCTACGGTTTCTTTATGAAAATGCTGCAAGTGGAGTTACCCGACCAAATGGCCCGCGCGGTGCAGAACGCGGTCGAGACTGGGGCGTTCTAGAACGCGGAGGAAGTCGTCCGAGCGGCCTTGCGCGAGTTCATTACCCACCGCCGGTTTGAGTTAGTGGAACCACAGCAATTGCGGGACATCGCCTGGGCGTTGCGAGAGAAACCCGCCATCCAATGAAACGGCTCGTTGCCGATACCGGATCCATCCTGCATCTCCATGAAGCCGGGGCTCTTCACTTCGTGCGCAGGCTCGTACGGCGCTTTCGAGGCTTTTTTTCCTGGACCTTAGCGGATTTGCAGGGGCCAGATAATTGGAAAGTCCCCGTCGTTATCCCCGCCTATGCGGAAGTGCCGGTCTTCGTGATTCGCCTGAATCTGAAAACCGCTGGGCTTACCCGCGAGGATTACTTCCGCTCGCTCGATGATTGCATGCTCGCCAAGCACACCAAGGGCCATGCCATAGAGGCCATTCAACTGCACCTTACATGTTTTCCGGCATGGAGATCAACGGGCAGGTTGGCTGGAGTTACATTATTCAATACAGCGATGATCTAGATGCTCCGGTAAATTGGATCAACGCGGAGGAAATCAAACTGACAAACGCTCATCAGGTGTGGATCGATCTGCAGTCCACCAACAAGACCATGCGTTACTACAGGGCTGTGACAAAACCCTAGACGTTTTTCCAGGCGAAAACTGAAATGGCCGACTCGATCCTTAATTGGGCTTTAAACCTGGTCGGATTCAAATGAATCCTATGGCCTGTCGTATTCCGCATCAATCAGTCACCCCCAAAAATACCTTCTCAGCGTCTTGGCGTTTTGGCGTGAGGCCGGATCGGGGTTTCAAGTTTTGATGAGGGGGTTGCGCGTGTTGAGTTGGGGGAAGGCGGAGAAATCGCGGTCGGCGGTCCACAGTTCGCGCACCCCGTGATGCAGGCAGAGAGCGGCGATGCGGGCGTCGTGGATACGCGCGCCTTCCAATTGGGCGGCAAGTGCTAGATGACGCAGTTTCTTGAGGTAACCCGTGCTTTCGGCCAGGAACTGCAGATTGCCGCCGGCGGCCCAGCTATCGATGGCGTCGAAGGCAAGGGCGACGGGTGTAGGCGGCCGATAAATGCGCGGGTGGGTGACAACCGCGATGAACTCATGAACGCAGGGCCAGGGGATGGACCACAGCCCGGTCTGACGCCTCAAGATCTCCAACATTTCCTTGGCCGCCGGATGAAACCGGCTGTCGACACGGTGCGCATAGATTAGCAAGTTAGTGTCGACGGCAATCATGCGCCGGGATCCGGGTAGATTTCGCCGCGAATCCGCTCCCAGGAAGCGTCTTTGAAGGCATCGCTTAATCCTTGGCCTTTCAGGGTGACCAATGGGGGCAGGGTGTTGGCCTTGATTTCCCGCCTACGTTCCAAGACGTAGCGAAGGCCCTCTTCGGTGAGGGCTCGCAAGGTGGTGCCCTCATCCCGGGCCAGGCGCTGGGCGCGCAGGAAGAGATCATCGGCCAGATCGATCGTTGTCTTCATAATATGGTTATATATATTAAATAATATGGGTGGATATATCAAGTCTTGTGTCGCTGTTTAGGTCGGAGCGCGGACTTCAGTCCGCAGGAACCCCCCGAAGTCCGATGTTCGGGGACCCGCCGGTGTCGCCCTGAGCTACACACAACAGATTTGCAGGGGCCAGATAACTGGAAAGGCACTCAATCCAATACCTTATGAACAACTTTTTGCGCCTTCGCGTGAAGCGCGATCGAGATTGCTTACGCGACGTCGATAAGCCGCCAAGGATTTTGCGCTGTCCATCCGCAGACCTATTTGCCATCGAAAGAAAGGCTCGTGAGTTCTCCAAGATGCAGCAGCTTGACAGATCGAAGTGTAAAACATAGTTTGACAACATGACGAAGACGATTACCAAGATTGGCAATTCACAGGGGCTGATGTTTGACTCGGCCTTGATGGACTTGGCGCGTCTTAAGGTGGGCGACCAAGTGAGTGTCAGCGTCCACGAGGGCGGCTCGATTGTGCTCACGCCGGTGCGGCCCGTAATCGCCGCCGGCCAAGCGGCGGCCACCGCCAAACGTTTGATCAGGAAGAATGCCAAGCTGTTCCGGCAGCTCGCATGAAGCGGCCTCTGGCGCATCCAACGGTCGAGGCGGTGAAAGCAATTCACGCTGAGGTGCTGGCCGCGCACGGTGGCTTGGCTGGATTGCGCGATGTGGCGCTGCTGGAATCAGCCGTGGCCGCCCCTCAAGCCACCCTAATGGGCGAACCCTTATTCAGGGATCCGGTCGAGATAGCGGCGGCGTATCTGTTTTACCTTTGCCGAAACCATCCATTCGTGGACGGCAACAAACGGACGGCTCTGGCGGTATGTTTGGTATTCTTGAGTGAGAATGGACGGCTGCCGGCCGAGCGGCTCGATACGGAGGGCTGGCATGCATTGGTTTTGGATGTGGTTGCGAGCCGTCTCAACCGGGAACGGACCACCTCGAGGTTGCGCAGGTTGTTACCCCGAGGCCTGGCGGGCCGTGGCATGAGATCCAATCCCGCCTGATAGCGGACGCACCCTTCTATCGCGCCTTACAAAATATCCCTTGGCCAACGGATAGCGATACTGATCGTGACTCGTGCATTTCCTTCGGGGGGCGATCTTCGAGTCGTTTGTTGTTTCCGAACTGGTTAAACAACGGTTCAACCAAGTTCGTGAAAACAATCTGTTTTATTTCCGCGATAACGTCGGACACGAGGTCGACGTCGTAGCGGATTATGGGACGTTGCCTGATCAATCGCTGCCGAGAGGCATTCAGGGGCGCCGGAGACGGAAATACTGCTGGCTGCCTTCGGGGATCAATTCGTGGGTATTGCCGGTAATGCCAGAAACGGGTTTCCAATCTGGCTGGGACAGATCACCCGTCGATTCAAGCACCATGTTAGAGTTGGTAGTCGGCCATGCGACTCGTATTATGGAACCGATCAAATCATCGAACCGCTCGATCCCAAGGACTACCTGTTCCTGGGAATGCGATTCGGGAATTTTTAGGGGAATACCCGTCGCCGAGGGACCGCTTAAAGCTTCCATTTGTGGCTTGGTGAGGGCTCCTGCCCGGATTTGGATGCTGTTGACCCACATCGGGCGGCGTTCGTCCTGGTCCCCGTCGGCAAACAGGATGGCCATAGGCAGCAAGGCGCGCCGGGGATGATCCAGACCCTGGTAGGCGGTCCAATCATCCTGGAAAACGCCATCGACGAATTTGGTAATGACGGGCGGGTTGGCGGCCATGTCGTAAGCGGCGATCACTCGATGCCATTCACCGGGGGTGAAAAGGCCGGTGCCGACGTAACCATTAAGCCCCTGGCCAAACTGGTTGTTCTGCCAGAACAAGTCGCCGTCATCGAGGTTGTTTGTCGAGCTGACTTGGAGCAGTGAGGCCGCCCAGGTGCCTTCGGGGGAGACCAGGATATCGAAAATCAGGGTGTATTGGTTGACCCGGGTGCCGCCGCCATTCGGGGCGATGCCGTGCCGCATGATGTATCCGATTGAGCGGGTGACCTCGCCCGGCACGGCCATAACTTTCGCTGATGCTCCATTGATCGGGGGCAGACCCAGTTCCTCGGTTGTGCCAAAGCAAGTCAGAGCGGCTGTCAAACCGTCGGGACCGTCGAAGTATTCGAGGGGAACCCCCACGGTGGCAGAGAGATCGCTCTGTTCAAAATCCCATTGGCCGGTTACCTCGGGAAGGGTTCCACTCGACAGGGTGTAAGTCCATGTGTTGGTGAAGCGATTTCCCGATGTGTCGGCGTATTCGAGTCGGAGGAGGGAATTGGAGAGATCCGGATTGATTGGGAGACTGAAGATCATCGTGATTCGATTTGAGTCGTGAACGGTTGTCCGCGGCGCGACGAGGGTATCATTGATGAAGAGCTTTTGGGTTCCCTCGTGGATCTCGGGGGTGGCTTGCAGCAGCACCAGCTTGACGGGAGCTCCCGGTTTGACGCCGGATGCGCCCGGGAACGGATTGACCTCGCCCACGCAGGCTTGGAGGATCTGGCTATCACGAGCCTCCGAGTAGACCTTAAGCGCCCGTGAATCGGAGGGATCATTGAGGAGAATCCGTTCGCGAGTCGATGGATCGACCGAAAAAAGAAACAGCAGCGACCCGAAGCCCGTCTGCCAATGCAAGAGGCGGAAGGGATAGAGGCCGGAGACCGGGGCGTGGAGGGTCACGAGGTTTTCGGTGCACGTTGGATAGGAAAACGTGGTGCGACGTTCGAACTGCGCCCCGAGAGGGGCGAAAAAGTCGTGCGGTCTCGATGCGACAAAGAAGCGATAATCGTCGTCGTCGTTTGAATCCGTGCGGCTGAGGGCAGTCATGATGGAGAGGGTGTGAGTGCCGGCCGTCAACTCCAGGAAGCCAATAACTTCGGTCACAAAATTGCTGACGGATCCGGTGGTTCCGGGAATGCCCGGGAAGGTGGAAGGCATGACTTCGATGAAGTCGACATCGTTTTCGACATACAAGCCGAGGGGTTCGGCGACGAGGTTGAAATTGACCCGATCCACCGTGAAAGAGCCGTCGGTATTGGGGCCCGGCCGGGCGACATTGGGAATCGGTTCTCCCAGATTGTTGAGGAGCGTTCCGTTGATTTGCTGAATGGCGCGCAGGTAGGTATTCGGTAAGGCTTCGATATTCGGCGCCTGCGCCGTTCTCAATCGGAAGCCGCGTTGGATTCCAGAATCGAGGGGCAAGGCAGCCCTTGCCTGAAGCTCGAGCGTTGTGGCTCGAACCGGTTCCACGGCTATCCACCCCATGAATACGGTCAGAGCCATCCACCAAACGTTCATATTAAGCGCCAAGATAAACTGCAACATGGAAAGCCTAAGAAATGGCGGTATCTTGGCAAGTATGAATTCTGAAAAGCCTTCTCCGCGACCATTTTTCGCCGCAGAACGAGGGTTTGGTGTCCGTGACCTGGACGAGCGGGGACGGCAGAATATTGCACACGGGGCTAGAGATCGCGGTGTTGAAAGGCGATCAGAGCGGCGGCCAAAGCCAGCGCCAGATAGACCAGGGCGTAGACGACCATGGCTTGGCTGGGAGCGCTGACCGCGCCAAAGGGGGTCGCGTCCAGACCAATTTCGCGGAGGAAAGGTGGTTGCATGACGTAAGCGGCCCGTTTCCACATGGCTTCGCTGGGCATGATCAGGCTGACGGCAATCCCCAGGTTCACGGCGGTTTGATTCCGCAGGAACGCCCCGATCTGCTCGATCCAGGCCGCGACAAACGCCAGTCCATAAAGCATGAAGACCACCACGCCGTTGGTGAGGGTGGACAGGCGGGTGCCGCCCAGAATCGAGAGCGTCAGCACCACCAGGGTCTGAAGCAACATTAGGGAAACCCCCTGGATCGGATGATGGGGCACATGCCGGGCAATGCTATAGACAATCGCCATGACTCCCCCGCTGAGGAGGAGCGTGAACAGACTGAGCAACGCGGCCAGGCCCAGCCATTTCCCCAGGATGAACTGCCACCGGCGCATCGGTTTGGTAACCAGGGTCTGAATCGAGCCGCTGGAGATTTCCCCGGCGATCGTATCGACCGAAAGCAAAACGGACATCATGACGGACATGAAACTCACGCCGTACAGGCCGGCCATGAGGACGAAGTTGACGGGCTCGATCAAACGATCCAAGGCCGGTCCCATCTGCCGGGTGAGGTCGCGATACATAAAGTGAAGGCCGACGGCAAACAGGGACAGGTAGGCCACACCTAACAGCAAGGCGACCCACAACAGCCAGCGCTGCCGGGCTTCCTGGAAGGCCAATCCGGCCATCACCCACACCGGGGCCAGGACCGAGGTCTCACGGGAGTTTGATGGTTCACACACTGGGGATGCGTCAGGCTGTTGGGATGTCGTCATGGGCCGGGGTATTCATGAGTTGGACGAAAAGTTCTTCCAGGGACAGGCGCTGAGGGGATAACGAATAGAGACACGCGCCCGCCTGCACGAGCTGATCCGCGATTTGGGGGAGGAATTCCTCATTGGGAACGGCCAGAAGAACCTTCCAGCACGCGTCCGCCTGAACGGCGGAAAGGATGCGTCCCCAGACACTGAGGCTGTCGATCAGGCCTTGGGTCATGCCGCCGGCGCGGATTTCCACCTGGACGGCGCCGCCGGAGAGATCGGCCAGCGCGCCACAACGGATCACGCGGCCCTGTTTGACGATCGCCACCCGATCGCAGGTGATTTCGACTTCGCTCAAAAGATGAGAATTGAGAAACACTGTAATTCCGGACTGTCGCAGGTCCCGCATGATATCCCGGACCTCGCGTCGTCCCATGGGATCCAGGGCCGAGGTGGGTTCGTCGAGAAACACCACTTCGGGATCGTTGAGGAGCGCTTGGGCCAGGCCGACGCGCTGGGTCATGCCTTTCGAGAAATCGGATAAGCGCACACGGGATTGATCCCCCAGGCCGACCCGGTCGAGCAATTTCGGGATGGACTCCCGGCGACGCCCTTTGGGCAATCCATGCAGGCGTCCGTGGAGATCCAGGAATTGGCTCGCGGTCAACCACGGGTGGAAGCGGAAGTGTTCCGGCAGAAAGCCCACGCGCCTCATGACGTCAGGTGAGCCGGCCGTTTCGCCCAGCAACCGGGCGGTCCCGCGGGTCGGACAGGCCAGGCCCAGCAGCATCTTGATCGTGGTGGTTTTGCCCGCTCCATTGGGTCCCAGAAAACCAAACACTTCGCCGCGATGAACACGCAGGGTCAGGGAATCCACCGCGACCGTCTGCCGATAGACTTTGCGCAGTTGCCTCGTTTCGATGACCACCGACGCTTGATCGGTAGCGGAGGATTCGGTGTGCGGATCCGGGACTTTCTGCTGAAAACACCGGTCGGCGGGAGGCGCGGGCGGAGGTGTGGATTCAATCTTCGGGGTCATCATTGTAGCGAGTCAGCGACTCGAAGCATTTCGATCGGCCGCACTCCGCGGCCTTGGACAAAGTAGAGCATGCCGTCTCGCTGCCACAGGATAACGCCTTCCTGGGAACGCCGGGGGGATCGCGCGGTAGCCTCAATCAGCACTCCGGAGACTCCGTCCACTGTGATCTCACGAAACTGGCCGACGGACGTTGGCAGGGGGATGAGGAGTGTGCTGGTCCAATCCAGGCTATTGACGAGGCGTTCACTATCCGCCAGGGGCACGCCCAGGAGCCTCAAGGCAATTCTGCCTAACAACGCCGGATCCACTGCGGGTGTGATTTGAAGGTTGGGACTCGGCATTTGCCGGATCTCCAGTTGTTTTCTTGATCCCCGGAATTTCTGGGTGACTGAAACGGGGAGATCGGCCTCAAGAGTCAAAGTGTCCGCCGCCGGCAAGGGGACATCGTCGATGCCGACAGCTTCCAGGACCGCCTGGATCATGGTTCGTTGGATTGAATACCGCACGGCCGGACCTTCCTCCACCAGGAATTGCTCGAACTCCATTCCATCGGGTTGAACCAAGGGGGTGCGCACCTTGAAATCGGCCAGTTCGGCAGCGTCACTGAGATTGCTCATGGCATGGGCGCCGTCCGGTTCTCGGAGAATCTCCGGTTGTCCCAGAAATCCGCCATTTGCCAGGTCTTCGATCGCCTGCAGATGCTCCAATTGGGCGGGGTCCACTGGAATGACGGCAACGGTGCGGACGCGAAAGACACTCAGCCATTGAGCGGCCGCCTGACGAACCGAGGCGGAACTCAGGAGGGCGGTCAGGCAAAATACGCAGGCCATTCCCAGGGCGAAGACTCTTCGCCATCCGCGGAGCCAGACCCGATAACCGGAAGCCAGGGCTTCTCCGGACCGGACGACCGGGTCGGGGACAGGTTTGAATGTCTGAGCCTGAAAACTGGCCAGGGCCCCAACCGGTTCGGGGATCGCTTCCACTGAAGGATCGAGAATGTCCAGGCACCGGTTGATTTCCGCCCGGTTCCGCTTCAATCGCTCGCATTCTAGTTGGCAAGGGCCGCAGGCGCGCAAGTGAGCCTCCACCGCTTGCTGATCGAGGGGGGGAAGCATTCCATCAAGGAATGGCGGCAGCATCTCCGTATTGCATTTCATGGGGGACTCCTTTCTTCGAAATCAAATTCTGTCGTTGTTGTTCAGACCACCTGGCTGTAAACGCTGCTTCGGCGCGGGCAATAAGAGTTCCCACCGATCCCGGGGCCACGGCGAGGACATCCGCCAGTTCCTGGTAACTGAGTCCCGCATGACGCAAGAGCAAAAGCTGCGCGTCACGATCGGGGAGTTGGGCCAGGATGGTTCTCACGGCCTGACGCGTTTCCTGTCGGATGGCTTCGGCGGCTGGATCCGGCGCCGAAGACTGGATCAGCGGCGCTTCCCGGGCCGCACGATCTTCGCGCATCAGCTGGCGTTTGCGGCCCCGGAGTGTGTTGAATGCCAGGTTTGTCGCCACTCGATAGAGCCACGCCCGAACGTTATGTTCAACTCCGCGGGTAAATCGGTGCTGGGAAAGACGCAAAAAGACTTCCTGGACCAGATCCTGCGCCTCCTCGCCCGATCCCACGATGCGATAGACCAGACTGAATACATTCCGGTAATGCTCGAGATACCAGCGCTCGAAACCGGCATGGGGCGGGTTTTCTCCATCCCTCGGTGCCGGGAGGGGATCAGGTATGATATTAGTCATGCGCATGCATTGTCCGTCAGTTCTATAACACCATGCCCCCCCCAACTTGTGACAACCGTCCGCTCCCGCGATGATCGACCGTGACCAGCCGGAGATCATGGGGCGCTGTCATTAGCCAAACTTAGGAGGGATTTGACCGGGACACAAACTGAATTCGGTCCGAATTTGACAGGGGGCGACGGATCTCTCAATCTGGTCCAGACGCGAATCGAGAGCCCGTCCGCAGATTCTGAGGATGCTGCGCAAGCCGCAAGCAGGCTCTGAATGCTGCGGCGGACTCAGCGATGTTGAATGTCGTGAAACTAATCTCCGGATCCTATGAACATTTCCAACCTCAAAAAAAGTGGCTTTGCTCTCACGCCGTTATTCCTGGCTGCATCCATCCTTCTGAGCGTGGCGTTGAATTTGGCCGCAGCCGGAAAGGAAAGAAGAATCTACGTTGTTACCGACTTGGAGGGGATCAGCGGGGTTTACCAATTCGCACAGACCCGGGAGACCGATACCCCACTGGCTCGTCAAGCGCGGGAGTATTTCATGGGCGACCTTGCGGCGGTTGTTCGAGGCTTGAGGGATGGAGGAGCGACCGATGTCCTTGTGCTGGATGGCCATGGGAACCAGGCGATGATTCCCCATTTGGCCGAGCCCGGCGCGCGGTATATCACCGGGCAACCCCGTCCCGGGTTCCTCATTGGCCTCGATTCATCCTTTGTCGGATTGGTATTGCTGGGTTATCACGCCATGATGGGCACCAGCAATGCCGTTCTGCATCACACCCAGTCCTCCAAGAGTGAGAATCGTTACTGGTATAATGGTCTGGAATCCGGTGAGTTGGCGCAATGCGCCGCGATCGCCGGGCATTTCGGAGTGCCCCCCATTTTAGTCACTGGCGATGACGCCACCTGCCGGGAGGCCGAACGGTTCTTTGGCGCTTCCTGTGTGACAGTCTCTGTGAAGCGTGGAATAGCCCGAGAAGCCGCTGAGTTATATCCGTTTCAGGAAACACGCAAGGCGCTTTACCGGGGGGCCAGGAAAGCCATGCGGGCCATTCCCCACTGCAAACCGTATCGGCTTGAATGGCCTGTCAAAGCCAAAATGCAGTTTCTGAGCTTCGAGAATCCCAGCCAGCCCGCGTTGCAGATCCGGGAGGCGGTCATCCCGGATGGATTGCACATTTTGGATTTTTAACCCCGCTCGCGCGGACTCAGGACCGTGATATAGTAGCGCTGTGAGCGCGAACGCAATGATGCCTGATGGGATTCAGCGGGGAGAGGTTCTCGCGAATCGGGGATGGGTTGCCGCATGCCGTTTTCGCATTTCCAGAGGCCCCACCGGTCTGGATACGCGGTCCGGGTTTGGGGGGGGTGAAAAAAGCCGCTGCCAACGAACGACGCTCCGGACTGGCCGTTTTTTTTCGGGCATTCAAGCCGTTCTGGGCGTGTGCATCCTCGCGACATTGCCAGTCCATCCGGCGGCTGGCGCGGATATGGCTCGCGATTGGAGCGATGTGGCGTCGAGTTACTTGAACCGGTACGCGCTTGGGGCTTTCCAGCCTCATGTTTTGGCGATGGTGCATGTGGCGCAGTTCGACGCCGTGAATGCGGTGATTGGCGGCTTCACGCCCTATGCCTTGTCTGTGGTTGCGCCCGATGCTTCGCCTGAGGCCGCCGCTGCCCAGGCCGCGTATTCCGTGCTGACCAATGTCAGCCGGGCGAGTCTTTCCATGCTGAACACGGCGCTGACGGAATCGCTCGCAACAATTCCCGATGGGCCAGCCAAAGAGGATGGTTTGAAGCTCGGCCGTGCCGCGGCAGAGGCCGTTATTCGATTGCGTGCCGGTGACAATCTGGATCTGAACGTCTCGGTCGGCACAAGCACCGCTCCGGGCCGCTGGCGGCCCACACCGCCCAACTTCATCTCCGGCACGGGAGGATCCTACCGTTACCTCACTCCCTGGACCCTGAGAAGCCCATCTCAATTCAGGCCGGGGCCGCCGCCGTCCTTGGACAGCGCCCTTTACGCCTCGGATTACAACGAGGTCCGGCTTTTAGGCTCCGTCAACAGCACGATACGCACTCCCGAGCAGACCCAGGCCGCCCTGCGTCGGGAGGCCGGAGAGAATCTCTTGCAGGCTGTAATGGGTCTTCGGCCCCTATCCCTGATCGAGTCCGCTCGTTTGTTGGCGCTGCATTACATGGCCTGGACCGACGCGGTGATTCAGGTTTTTGACGCCAAGTATGCCTACAATTACTGGCGCCCCGTCACCGCCATTCGCGAGGGTCACGCCGACGGCAATCCGGACACACCCCGAGACGCTAATTGGACGCCTCTGACGAATACCCATTCCCACCCCGAGTATCCGTCCCAACTGGTCATGATTACCGCCGCGCGGGTCGGAATCCTCATCAGTGTCCTGGGTGATGACATCGGATTTTCGGTGTCCTCCAGCGGATACTCGGGTCCACGGACGTTTCCGAGGCTTTCGGCTTACGTGCAGGATGCGACTGAGGCTCGTGTGGCCGGAGGAACGCATTTTCGGAACTCCTGCAATGTGGCGGCCGATGCGGGATGGCGGATTGCGCAAAACGCAATCGAGCATTTTCTGCGGCCGCTTCCCGCGCTCAACGCGGGCGGTGGTTCCGAGGGGGGCGGATTCCAACTCCACCTGGTTACCGGCCGCGCCGTTCCTTACCGGATTGAGACTTCGAGCGACCTGCTCCAATGGGTCGCCTGGCAAACCAACACCTACGGAACCCTTCTGCTGACCGATACGAACGCGGCAACTCAGGAGCGGCGGTTCTATCGGGCCACCCTATTGCAGCCGTAAGAAGACCATTGAGCCCGGCGCGCCTGGCAGTCGCGCCCGACCGCACTGCTGAAGTCGGTCGGCTGGATGGTTCGGGACGGTCTGAAAGCCCATGAGCCTATCTCACGGTCTGAGTAGTTTCTTGTCGAAATTAACCGGAGTTTTCCCGGATGAATTTCGAATACACATTCCGGTATCCTTCCACCATTTTCTGAATGTTGAATTGCTCCGTGATCCTCGACTGGGCCTTGGCAGCCACCCTCGAGAGCAGCTCCGGTTGGCTCATGATCCGGGCCAGAATCCGGGCGGCATTCTCTAGGTTGGCCGGATCAAACAGCCATCCGGACTCCTCGTCGACGATGATTTCGGGCAATCCGCCCAGGCGAGTCGCCATCGCTGGCAAACCCGCCAACGCCGCTTCACATACCACCAGCCCAAATGGCTCGAACTCCGAGGAGGGACACAAGAGGAGGTTTTTGTTCTCGAGGAACTCGATGGGATTATTCACCCAGCCGTGCCAAACGACTTGTGACCACCACGAATGCGACGCGTAACGGTTTCTGATCTCCCGCATCAGGGCCCGGCCCGGATCATCCAACGCCTCCCCCGCCATGTGCAGTTCCCATCGCAGATCGAGCTGTCCGGCTGTTTTGTCGATGAGGGCGAACAGTGCCCGAATGCCTTTGCGTTCCGACAAGGCTCCCATGAATGCCAGCCGGCAGCAGTCGCTCCAGGGGACCGGGGACCGGCGGGGATGGATGGGGATGCCGTTATGGACGACCGCAAGGTGATCCGGCGGATATCCGCATGCCCGGCAGGCATCCGATACGGCGTGCGAGATGCAGACCACCTGGCGCAATCCGGAGGAGGCGCACCATCGCATCAGGCGTTGTCTCTTGGGTGAAATGAACCGCGCCTGCGGATGATCATGGATCGTGCCAATAGCGGCGCGGCGGGCGAGTTTGCCGGTGACCGTGGATAGCTCCCATCCGCGAATGGCCCATCCATGGATCAGATCGTAGGGATTTCGGCGATGGGCGCGCCAGATCTGGAGGGACTGCCGCATCAGACCGAAGGGGGAGAAACGACGATTCTCATTCACATCGATCGTTCGGATCTCCGGGGGAATCACGGTCTGAATCCGGGCGCCTGGCACCCGCGCCACCTCGATTTCCAAGGGGGCGCCCGCTTGGATCCGCGCCGTTTTCAGGCGGGCTGCTTCCTCGAGGAAATAACCCAGAAGCTTCTCCGCGCCGGCGAAGTACTCGGCTTCAGGATGAATGATCAGGATCCTCATAGGATCTTATCCTGCGGCGCAGGCCCGAAGGGGATGTCGCCGGAATTTCACCGGGGTCCCATTCCCTCCCTAACGAACTGGCACTCCCCAATCGCTGAGAATGGAGGAGGATCGAGCCGCGAGAAAATTGGAATACTT
Source organism: Verrucomicrobiota bacterium (assembly GCA_022709905.1). Lineage (GTDB taxonomy): Bacteria > Verrucomicrobiota > Verrucomicrobiia > Limisphaerales > UBA1319 > JAKLHY01. Next base: position 17,991 of record JAKLHY010000100.1, read on the forward strand.
GAAGCACTCATGTTTCCGGCAATCATACTCCACCGGCGAGACATGGTCCGGGTAAAGGCGAAACAGCTGGTAGTGATGATCCTTGAACCAGTCATTGGCCTTGGACAGCGTTTCCCCCGCGTCCAGCCACGTGCCGCCATATTCAAATTGAATCAGGCCGATCCGGTGCGATTTCAGCGCCTGTTTCATCCCTCGCAGCACCTTCATCTCATAGCCTTCGGTATCGATCTTCACAAAATCGACCAAGTCGAGTTTCTCGCGCGCGAGAAAGGCGTCGACGGTGGTGACGGGCGCCTCGAGGCGTCGTTGAGGCTGGAGTCCGATGGAGGCTTCCCGCGAAACGAACGACGACAGAACCGAGTTATCCCCGTAATCACAAAAGGACAACACGCCTTCCTGATCCCCCATGCCGGCCTGGAAAACCCGCCATTGGGCTCGTCCTTCAGCCCGTTTCTTCAGAGTCGCATGAGTGGCCGGAGAGGGTTCGAAGGCGAACACACGGCATTTCGGATTCTGTTCAATCAACGCGGCGCTCCAATTGCCCACGTTCGCCCCGATATCGAGGACGACGCTCAAGTGAGCGGCGACGGAGCGAATCAGGAACGCCTCGCCATTGAGCGTTTCGTCGCCGTTATTCCAGTTTTCCGCCAGGTCGATGTAACGGTCCAGCTTGCGGTGTCCCCACCGCAAGAGGCTGTGCAGCGGGGTCCTGGCCAAAAACAACGCCGCCCTGGTTTGTGGATCCATATTCAAAGTCGATTATGGGGGCGCGCTCAATCAGCCGGACATTTCGCAACATGCGCCGCGTCCCGGAATTGCGCAACGATGCGTTCGGGTTCAACGTTGCCGCACGCCTTCCATCGATTTCTGAAACCTTTCTACCGTGCGGGCGGAGGCGGCGTAAAGAGGAATTTGGGATTTGAGATTCCAGATCTCCTGACATAGGAGGACTCGATTTCATTTTTTCCTGAGGATATTCGTATTTTTTGGTACCG
>JAKLHY010000101.1 GCA_022709905.1 Verrucomicrobiota bacterium
TCCAAAAACAACGAGTTCCCCACCCGCAAATCCCATTCCCTCAACGGCGCATACACCGGACGCCGACGAAATCCAATGTTCTCCACTCCCACCGGACGGTCATCCATGAGAACTTGAAACCGATCGGTCGAGGGAATGACCAGCTGATTGGTGTTGATTATGAAATTCCAGTCACTTACGGGTTGGGGATCCGGAGCCTTGGTGGTTATCCGGTAAACCTCCAGCAACCTTGGGTGGATGACGCGCAAGTCATGATCAGAAGGAGACGGGAGAGCGAAGGAATCCGGTTGGTGATACGGCCAAGGGCCGGAAAGAACCAGCTCCTGGCAGGCCACTAGAACCATCAGCCCCGACATTGACCGCAATCGACCCATAATGCATGTAAATAAACGCTTAAGCTAATCATTGTCAAATCTTATACCAGTGCGGTTAACCTGAGACCGATCCAACCTCCGACGGTTTTCCATCGAGGTGACCGTTTGAGGCGGGTTTTCGGTCAACCAATCCGCTGTAAGGCTTTTGTGGAAAGGCTCTTTCTGATCCGAACGGATTTACCGTTCTCGAAGCCTGTCAGACAGGGATTAGGGGGACTGAATCAGGTTTTGGAGAGGGAGGCTAGCACTTCGGGATCCCGGACATCGACCCATCGGCCCTGAATTTCGAGGCCGGTGAGGCGGTGGCCAGACTGGATAAGGGCTGAGATGGCATCGGTGAGTTCGTATTCGCCGCGGGAAGAGGGTTGGAGTTGGGCGATGCATTCGAAAACAGCCGAGGGAAAGATATAGATCCCGGCGTTGTACCAAACTGGATCGCCCGGTTTAAGGAATCCACACTGTTGGAGCTGATTGAGTTGTTGGTCAGACGGTTTTTCGACGACCTGTTGCACGTAGAAATTGGAATCCAGGAGGAGAAGGCCGCCTTTTTGGACATCGGCGCCACGGGTGGTTGTGAGCAAACCGGCGCAGTCCCCCTGGTGAAAGCGGTCCATCATTGCGCGATATGTTTCGGGGCGGACGAGGATATCGCCGTAGGTCAGGAGGAACGAATCATTTCCGACGAAGGCTCGGGCCGGCTCCGCGGCTTTGCCAGTGCCATTCTGGACGATTTGCCGTGCGTATTCGATATGAACACCCCATGGGTCGCCGTTCTGGAAGTAATCTTCGATGATTTCGGCTTTGAAACCGGTGATGATACAGAACTGTCGAACTCCGGAATTGGCGAGTCCTTCGACGATATGAGCCAGGATGGGTTTGCCCTGGACCGGCAGCATGGGTTTAGGCCGGTCCAGGGTCAAATCGCGCATCCGGGTTCCTTTTCCGGCAGCCAGAATGACCGCTTTCATGCAGAAGATAGGCTTGATGGGATCAGGAGTGGTTTTTGCGAGCGAGCCAATCAAGCTCCGAACTTATCGAGCATGCGGGCATTGGCCTGCATGTATCGGAGAAGGTATTTGGCCTCGAACACACCCAAAGACCCTTGGTTAGCTCCGGTTTCGGTGAATCGCTCCAATTTATCGGAGCCGGAGCACGAGGAGATGAGCAGTACGGGCTGCGGATGCCAGGAGTGCCCTTTCATGGGGCAGGGGGTTGAATGATCGCCCGTGATGGCGACGACCTCGGGCATTTTCCTCATAAACACCGGCAGGGCGGCGTCGAAGTCTTCAACCGCCTTCTTCTTGGCTTCGTAATTGCCGTCTTCACCATATTTATCGGTATATTTGAAGTGGATGAAGAAGAAATCGAAGTCGTTGTAACAGTCGAGATAGCACTGGAACTGTTCGGCGATGGTTTGAGGGCCTTCGAGTTTTGACATGCCGACGAGTTGGGCAAGACCCTTGTACATGGGATAGACGGCAATGCAGGCCGCCTTCAGGCCGTAACGTTCCTGGAAGAGGGGGATGGCAGGCTGGTGGGCGATCCCGCGCATGAGGAAACCGTTGGCGGGTTTTTCCTTGGCAATAATGGGCAGGGCCTGAGCATAAAAATCAGCGACCAGCTTGGCCACCTTCTTGGCTTTGGCTGATTTCTTGTCGACGGCTTCGACGGCCGGTATGGGCAATCCTTCCTTGTGCGGATCGGCATCGGTGAGGGGGCCCTCGAGGCCTTTTCCGCGAAAGACCACCACGAACCGATGTTCCTTGCCTGGTTTGATGATGACCTGGGTGTCGTCGATTCGCGAGATCTTTTTAGACAGAAGGGCGCAGAGTTGCTCGCACTTTTCCGTCGGGATCCGGCCCGCGCGGCGGTCGGTGACGATTCCGTTGTTGTCCAGGGTGCAGAAATTGGCTCGAGCCGCCACATCACCCGCCTTGAGATCGATGCCCAAGCCCAAGGCTTCAATGACTCCCCGGCCGACTTGGTATTGAATGGGATCGTAGCCGAACAGGGCCAGGTGGCCGGGCCCGCTTCCGGGGGTGATGCCGGGCGCCACGGGAATCATTCGACCCTGGGCGCCGTTTCGGGTCAGGAGATCCAGGTTTGGGGTCCTGGCCGCTTCGAGCGGGGTCATATAATCATGCTGTTTGATGGCGATATCCCCGACGCCATCCATAACGACCAAGGCCAGTTTGGCCTCCGTCTTCACCGTCAGTTCCGAGTAGAGCTTATCCAAGTCCATAGGGTGCCTTCTTGATTCAATTTCAATGCCAGTAAAACCAGCCCCGGAGGGCCGGTTCAAAAGTCATATTGCGGAGAACCCGTTCAGGCGTCAACGTCATTTGCCTTTGACACGGCGCACGGGGATTGGCAAGGTTTCGATCTTATTTAATGCAACGTGGGGCGAGTGGACTCTGCGAGGTGCGGTTCTGGGACGCCTCCATTCAACTGTGGTGAAATATGGCTGAATTAACAGGAAACATACTGGTCGCTCAATCGGGTGGCCCAACGTCAGTGATCAATGCCAGCGTGGCCGGCGTGGTCACCGAAGCCGGCAAGCATGGCTGCATTGAGGAAATCTACGGTGGTCTGAATGGCATTCTGGGCATCCTGAATGAGGATCTGATTGATCTGAACGACGAGAAGGCCAAGGCGATCGAAGGCTTGCGTTATACACCCGCGGCTGCTCTGGGAACCTGCCGATACAAGATTGATTTCAAGAAAAAACCCGAAAAGGCCGCCCTCGATATGGACCGGCTTTTCCAGGTGTTTCAAGCCCACAACATCCGCTACTTCTTCTACGCCGGCGGCAACGATTCCCAGGATACCTCCCACAAAATCCATGAGGAGGCCGTCAAACGGGGATACGAGATGCGCGTGATCGGCGTGCCCAAGACCATCGACAACGACCTGCCCCATACCGACCACTGCCCGGGCTACGGTTCGGTGATCAAATACAACTCCGCGACCGTTATGGAGGTTGGCATCGATGTGGGGAGCATGGCCACCGATGACGGCTCCTGCTGCGTGATTGAGGTCATGGGCCGTTCGGCGGGCTGGATTGCGGCCGGAACGGTGCTTGCCAAACGGGGAGATCCCGCCGCACCGCCCCACATCATCCTCCTTCCCGAAATCCAATACCGCGTGGATGACGTCCTGGCCAAGGTGAAGCAGACGGTCGAGAACTACAAATACTGCATCATGGTGGTCGGCGAGGGTATTCGTAACGAGAAGGGCGAGGAAATCGGAGCCGACGCGACGCGCTTGGATGCTTTTGGACATCCCGTCCTTTCGGGGGCGGCTGAGCGCATTGCCGAGTTCATCCAGGGCAAACTGAACACCAAGACCCGCACCGTCAAACTGGGCTATGCCCAGCGTGCGGCGGCGCATTTCGCCAGTCTCACCGATTCAAAGAACGCTTTCGCAGTCGGCGAGGCTGCTGTCAAAGCCGCCGTTTCCGGGCTGAGCGGGCACATGGTCAAGATCGTCAGGCATCCCCAGACCGATGGCTCCGTCCAGTGGGGGGTCGATCTCCAGCCGCTGCAAGATATTGCCAACGTCGAGCACTTCATTCCGCGGGACTGGATCAGCGAAGACGGTTTTCTGCCGAATGAAAAATTCGTCGAATACGCCCGGCCCCTGATCGAGGGCGAAGTGCGGCTCCTCATGGAAGGCGGACTGCCAAAGTTCACGGTCCTCGAAAAAAACCGTGTGGACAAAGTGCTCCCGCCGCGCGCTTAGAAGCCGAGGTGTTTGCAGATCACGCGCCGTTGCCGGTCCTCGTGTGGGCAACGGCCTTTCATTTTCCCATCCTGGCGCCCGCTGCGATTCCGCGGTTCCGTGTCCACCCTTCAGGGGGGTCGGGGCGGAGATCATGCCCGGGGCGACGCCGTCCTCCGACCTATTGAATACGCCGGCGATCCAACCAAGCGGAAGAAGACCGCGACCCTTCTAATCGGGGGCTCCGGTTTCCTAATGGCTGGGGGTGACGACCAGCACCTGTTCGAGAGTTGTGATGCCTTCTCGGGCCTTTTGCAGGGCCACCATACGCAGCGTTTTCATCCCTTGCGACAAGGCCATTTTGCCGATTTCCATGGCGCTGGATCTTTGGATGATCAGACGACGGATCTCGTCCGTGACGGTCATGGCCTCGATAATGGCGTGACGGCCCGAGTAACCGGTGTTCTTACAGCGTTCGCACCCATGGCCTTTGTTGAGCTGAACTCCCTCGAAAAATCGGGGATCGATATTCAGATCGGCATACATCTTGGGCGGATAGCTCACCGGATCTTTGCAGAGGGGACAGATGCGCCGAACCAGCCGTTGAGCGCAGGAGATGATTACGGATGACGAAATCAGGAACGGCGCGATGCCCATGTCGTCGAGCCGGGCGATGGCGCCCGGCGCGTCGTTGCAGTGCATGGTGCTCAACACCTGGTGACCGGTGAGCGCGGCTTCCACCGCAATTTCGGCGGTTTCCGTGTCCCGGATTTCTCCAATCATCACGATGTCCGGGTCCTGGCGCAGGATGGAGCGCAAGGCATTGGCAAAGGTCAAGCCCAGGTCCTTGCGAACGGGCACCTGGTTGATCCCCGGCACCTGGAATTCGACCGGGTCCTCGACGGTTACGATGTTGTATTCGGGATTGTTCAGCTCGTTGAGGGCGGAATAGAGCGTGGTGGTCTTCCCCGATCCCGTCGGACCGGTCACCAGAATCAGTCCGTGGGGGGCGTCCACAGCGGCTTTGAACTGACGGTAGGTGTCCGGATCCATGCCGATCTTATTGATGTCGGCCGACAGGTTGCTCTTGTCCAGAATACGCATCACGCATTTCTCGCCGTGCACGGTGGGCAGGATGGAAACCCGGAGATCGATTTCCCGGCCGCTCACACGGACCCGCATGCGTCCGTCTTGCGGCAGGCGGCGCTCGGCAATGTCCATGTTGCTCATGATCTTGATGCGCGAGGTCAGAGCCAGTTGGAGATCCTTGGTCGGCGGAGGCATGTCCAGCAAGGCGCCATCGATGCGATAGCGGAGCCGCATGGTTTTCTCGAACGGTTCGAGGTGGATGTCGCTGGCCCGATCCTTGATGGCCTGGACCAGGATGAGATTGACGAGCTTGATGACGGGGGCCTCGTCGCTCGCCGCGGCCAGCTGATCGAGGTTGACCTCCTCGGCGGATTCCTTGGTAAACTCCAGGTCCTCGCCCGCCTCGGCGTCCGCTTGCTGTTTCTTCTGGGCATCCTGGATGATATCCTCCATGCGGCTCTGAGGCACATCCAGGTTGTTGATCTTGTCCTGGATGGCCTTTTCAGTCGCAATCAGCGGAAAGACCTCCAGTTTGGTGATCCGCTTGATGTCATCCAGGGCCAGCACGTTCAAGGGATCGGCCATCACCACGAAGAGCTGATTCTCAAGACGCGATACAGGCAGCACCCGGTGGTTGATCGCGATTTCCTTCGGGATCAGGTTGGCGATCTCCTGTGGGATGCTGATCCGGGACAGGTTGATCGGCGGCGTATTCAGAACCCGGCCAATCGAGACGGACAGGTCGGTTTCACTGACATAGCCCTTCTCGTGGACCAGCTTAATAAATCGCGTTCCCTCCTTTTTCTGCACCTCCAGCAATTCCTGCAATTGCTGGGCGTTCAACAGCCCATCCTCCACCAGGGCCTCGGCGATGCGTTCTCCAAATGACTTGACGGGTGGCATGCGGGGTTTCTATCGAATGGTTTTCCGGATGCTCCTCATCAAATCTTCCGGTGACACCAGATACCACAAAAGCCGATGCTTGGTCGCGTGCTCCAGATCCAGCGCCGCCTGCTTGCAGAATGGATTGGCCGTGGCCACCATCACGCACTTGCTGATCCTGTCAAAGGGCAAAACGCACCATTGCCGGCAGGCATCCCGGGGGAACGATCGGGCCGTGTCAATATCGACGTCGTAACGGTCCAGCGGGAGATAAGCCAAACGCGATCGCTGGCACAATACCTTGAGTGATTGCGCCAACGGGACCAGTTCCTTAACCGCCAATACCTGAATGAACGGCTCCACGATGCTCGTCTCCGGATTGAACCGCCTCTGCGTCGGCCAATAATACTCAAAGTGTTCCTCCGACAACAGCTTGCCCTCCACAAACACCTTAAACATCATCTGCCGGCCATCGTCCACCTCCTTGGCCGGAGCGGGACCCGGCATCCGCAAGCGGTGCGCGGGAGGACCGGGAAAAGTCGCCGGCTCCGGCTCCACCATCTCCGGCGCTGCCGGCCGCATGCTGAGGCTGTTGGCCCGATTCTCGATCTCCGCCAGCGCCAGTTGGACGTCCGGATCTCCCGGAAAAAGCTGTAAAATACTCTCGTATTCCAGGATCGCCGAAGACAGCTGGCCTTGCTGTACGTAGGCCTGCGCGATCCGCTTGGCAGTCGTCACGACGTCTTTGTGCCGGCCCAGTTTGTAATAGGCCTCCTTGAGAATCTCAAGAGATTGATAATCAGTCGGTTGAGACTGAGTTATCACCTCGAACATCTCGATCGTCTGCTGCAGTTGAGCTTCTTCGTTGGGTGTCAAGCTACCAAACCCTCTTTTCGCGTGCCGCAATTACCGACGCGTTCTTCGCAATCCCATATACCCCAAACAGGCGTGTTTTAGGCATCGCTCTACTTTCGGGCAGCATAAGAGTTTTCCTTGACGGAGGCAATACCGGTTTTATTTCGCCTATGAGCAAGGAAACCGTCATCGGGCAGGAGAGCGGGTTCTAAATGGACGGCGGATTTTCGGAGGCCACCAGTCTTCCGTCTTCCAGCACGAGATTGCGAGGGGCGGAATAGGCGACTCGAAGATCGTGCGTGGCGACGACGAGGGTGATGCCCTTTTCCTGGTGCAATTCTTTGAGCAACTGAATAATCGCATCGCCGGTATGGGAGTCGAGGTTGCCGGTCGGTTCATCGGCCAGGAGAAGGGCTGGATTGTTCATCAAGGCCCGGGCAATCGCGACCCGCTGTTGTTCTCCACCCGAGAGTTCCGCCGGCCGATGTTCCAGGCGGTTGCCCAATCCCACCCGCTGCAACAGATGACGTCCGATTGTCATCGTTTCGTCCAGGGGACGGCGCGCCATGCGCGCCGGCAGGCAGACATTCTCCAGGGCGTCCAGTTCGGGCAACAAATGATAGGCCTGAAAAATGAATCCCACCCGGCTGTTGCGCACCCGGGCCAGTTCCCGCGCCGACAGCGCCGCCAAGTTTTTGCCTTCGAACCAGACTTCTCCGGAATTGGGACGGTCCAATCCCCCCAACAAATGAAGCAGCGTGCTCTTGCCCGCTCCCGATGCCCCGCGCAAGGCCAGGAATTCCCCCGCAAACACATCGAGACTGACCTCTTCCAGGACAGTCAGCGGTTTCTGGCCCAGCCGGTAGGTCTTCCTCAAATTCCGCCCTGAGAGCAGGGGATTCCGGTCAAGACTGGATGGGGGCGATAGGACCTCACTCATAACGCAAGGCTTCCACGGGTTGCAGCCGGCCAGCGATCCAGGCCGGAACCAATCCCGCCAGCACGCAAATCAGGAGCGATCCTCCGCAGATCACCGCGACGTCCGCCGGGATGATCAGCGCCGGCAGTTCGGTGAATGCGTAGATCGAGGCCGGAAACAGCTCGAATCCGGTCCACCGGTTCATGAAGTGGAGAAACTCGTTCCGGTAGGCAATGGCCAACCGGCCCAATCCGAGTCCCGCGCAGACCCCCAATAATCCCACCACCAGACTCTGACTGACAAAAATGGCCATGATCTGTCCGCGCGTGGCGCCCAGCGACTTCAAAACGCCGATCTCGCGGGTTTTTTGGACAACGAAAGTGATCAAGGCGCTCGTGATGCCAAAGGCCGCCACGATCACGATAAAAAACAAGATGTAGAACATCACGTTCTTTTCGACCAACAAGGCGTTTAAAATGCCGGAGTTCATTTCGGTCCACGTGCTGATCTTGTATCCGGGTCCCAGCAACGGACTCAGCTGTTTCCTGACCTCGTCGGTTTTCATGGGATCCCGAAGCTTGACCATCAGTCCGTGAACAGAGTCCTTCAGATCATAAAGATCCTGGGCGTTGGCCAGCGAGCACATGACCAACGACGCGTTGTATTCGTAATACCCCACGTCGAAAATGCCCTTGACCTCGAATTCGTCCGGCAAAATGGCCTCGTCATCGCCCTTCCTGTAAGCCTCGCGCATCCGGATTAGATTCCGGGGCGAGTGGATCGATAACACGTCACCAATGCCTAAGTCCAGATCGTTGGCCAAATCCCGGCCAACCAGAACCCCGTTGCCGCGCACCGAAAACTCGCCAGCCACGATGCTGTCCGGCAGCACGCTGACCTCGGATTCCCGGGTGGGATCCACCCCTCGAATCCAAGGCGCCGCCACCAGCGGGGCGTTCGTTTCTCCGGGGGCAATCTCCCGGGCCTGGGTTTCGACCAGCACCTGGCCCAGCACAAAAGGAGCCACGCCCCGCACTGGATCCTGCGTCTTGATCAGGGTCAGCACCTCCTCGTATTCCGTCATGGTGTTCCGGATCGGTGTAATACGCAGATGCGCGTTAAAGCCCAGGATCCGGTCCCGCAACTGCCGGTCAAAACCTGTCATCACACTGATGACAATGATCAAGACCGCCACTCCGAGCATTACCCCAATAATCGAGATCAGCGTAATGACCGAGACAAAGGTCCGTTTCGGGCGCAAGTAACGCAGTGCCAGCATCCACTCAAAAGGCAAGCGTGTCATCGGCCGCACAGTAGTCGCTTCCTTTTCGAGGATCAATGCGAATCCCGGCGGTTTTTCCCCTTATCCGATCTCTTCGATGTCAACGAGGCCCCAGACCGGCGTTTGAACGATAAATCCGATATCCCAGGCCGGTCTGTGGTTTCAGCTCGCAACAAGGCCCCCCGAGAGACCCGACAAACCTTGAGTCCGTTATGGGGTGGACTCTTCCGGGATTCCTGCCAAAATCGAAGCGGTATGAGCGCAACCTCCTATGATTTCGATGTGGCCATTGTGGGGGCTGGCAGCGGCGGTTTCGCCGCGGCCCGCTCCGCGGTGGATGCCGGCCTGCGCACGGTAGTTGTCGAAGGCGGCCGGGAAGTCGGAGGCCTCTGCATCCTCCGAGGCTGCATGCCCACCAAGACGCTGTTGTATTCCGCCGAAATCGCGCATCTGGCGCGTCACGCCGATATCTTCGGGATCCAGACAGGCGAAGTCACCGTTGACTTCGGCCGCGTCATGGCGCGTAAAAACGCTTTGATCAAGGAGTTCGCCGATTACCGGAAGCAACAACTCAACAACGCGCCCTTCAAATTCCTCCGCGCCCAGGCCCGGTTTGTGGATCCCCATACTCTGAGCTTGAGCACCGGCGAATCCCTGACTTCCAGGCATTTTGTCATTGCCACAGGTTCAATCGTGGCCTCGCCCGCTTTGGCAAAATTAAAGGAGGTCGGTTACCTGACCAGCGATGGCGCCCTGGTTTTGACCCGGCTTCCCAAATCTCTGATTGTTCTGGGCGGCGGTGCCGTGGCCGTCGAAGCGGCCCAGATGTTTTCCCGGTTCGGTGTCAAAGTCACCCTGATCCAACGAAGCGATCACATCCTGCGCGACTTCGACCCCGATGCCGTCCTCGAGGTGGAAAAGGCCTTGAGGCACGAAGACATCACCCTGTTCACAGGGACCAAACTCCTGGACGCTTGTCAGGAAGGCAGCATGAAGGGCGTGACCTTCCAGCATGCCGGCCAGTCGGTGCGAGTCGTGGCTGAGGAAATCCTCTTTGCCCAGGGCCGTGTTCCCAACACCGGCAGCCTTGGATTGGAGCAGGCCGGGGTTTTTACCGAAAACGGCCGCATCCTCACCAACACCGAAATGCAGACCACCGCCCCCCACATCTATGCCGCCGGCGACTGCACCGGGACCGAGGAAATCGTGCATATCGCCATTGCTCAGGGTGAGATTGCCGCCCACAACATCGCCCACCCCGGCAAAAAACGCAGCCTGGACCTCCGCCTTCTAACGGTCGTCGTATTCACCGATCCCCAGTTGGCGCAGGTGGGTCTGACGGAAAAACAAGCGCAAGCCCGTCAATTGGCCTGCCTGACGGCGAGTTATCCTTTCAATGACCATGGCAAATCGCTCATCATGGAAGCCCTGTGTGGATTTGTTAAACTGCTCGCCGATCCGATCACGGGCGAGATCCTTGGCGGATGTGTGGTCGGACCTCAGGGCGGAGAGCTGATCCATGAAATTGTGGCCGCCATGCATAAGCGTATGACCGTGCACGAACTGGCCACGATGCCGCACTATCATCCTACTCTCGCCGAGATCTGGACTTACCCCGCCGAAGAACTCGCGCACAAAATTTCCCAAAAACGCGGTCATACTTGAACTCCGCTGCCATGCAATGCGCTTCAACCTCCCTTTTTCCTGTCGCATGAGTCGCGGATCCCTCGAAGTTGGCTGAACAGCGCTCTTGCAATTCCCCCAGGCCAGTGCTAGAAATAGGCGTCATTCGATTCATCGAGCGGGTGTGGTTCAATGGTAGAATGCGGGCTTCCCAAGCCTGAGGCGAGGGTTCGATTCCCTTCACCCGCTCCATTCATAATCAAAGACTTACAAAAAAGTGCAAGTAAAGTGCAAGTAGGTCCAGCCAGCCCTAAAAACCCGGTTTCTCTCGTTCCTCCTGTTCCATTCCTGGTGAATTTCAACGGTCTGTTGAGGATTTGAACAGAAAATTGGCAATTTTCTAACCGCCTTCCGCCAGAATTTTGATAGCTCGCAACGGAAAGCTCTGATCGGTCATGGATTTTGGCTCACGGTCGTTTTGGTTGGTGTCCGCCTGAGTTTGGCAAGGGTTGGATTGAGAGTCGATCAGGCCAACTTGCACACATCGCCACTCTGCAATCGCCGACACGCGATTGCCATAGTCTTGCCATCGGAGGAAATCCGGTAAACCATGCGGAATTACGAACAACGGAACTGAATGATCTGTGATTGTGAACCATGAAGAAAGATCCGGACGACCAGAACCCAGCCCAGGTTGACCTCGAACGACTCATTGCCGAGATCACGGTCGACGCACACGGCGACGACGAACAGCTCTGGGCCTTCCAGCAGGCTTTTCAGGATAATGTGTCCGTGCCGTGTGACGGATTCGTTATCGGTCAGCCCGTGTCGGTGTTGGCCTTCGACTACGATGGGAATAAACGACGCGGGCTGACGGCACGGTGCCGACGAGAAGATGGATCCGAGCATGTCGTCGCCGCATCCGAGGTCGTGCTTCCTCCACGTGCAAAAGGAGTCCGCTTTCTGGCTGCCTACCGCCAGTGGTTGGGCCTGGAGCCATGGCCACGTGAGGCGACCATTCCCGGACGTCGCCAACGCCAACACAAGGTCGCCCCGACGGATCTCGAGCTGAAAGGCCCGGTGGAACTCGCCGTCCTGTCGGTCAAGGAAAGCACGGCGCGCTGTCGGCTCCTGGGTGCGGATCGCATCCTCACGCTCCGCACGCGTGGGCTCTGGAAAGTCGTTCCCGGGGAGATCGTGGCGGTCGCACCGGGCAAGCAATGGAGTTACGCCGGCCATCCCTATCTTTCTGGCAAAATCGAGTCGGTGCGACTCGACATAGCGGCGCTGGATCTCGTGCCGCTCCGGCTCAAGGAACGGGGGCCCTGGCAGCCTGACGACCACTACTGGGGCGAGGAGGGGGAGCCTATCGAAGACTGGGCCCAGCCGATCATCGCGCGCGGCCCACGACCAGCCTTCGAGATGGAACAGGTCCTCCCGGGCATGGATCCCAATGACTTCGACTCCGATCCCATCAGCGAATCGAACGATCTTCAGGATGCCGGAGACCACCCAGGAGCTCGCCGATTGTTGATGGAACTTTGTCAAGCCGACCTCCGCTGCCTGGACGCCCATGCGCATCTCGGCAACCTGGCTTTTGACCACTCACCAAAAGACGCCATTCACCACTTCGAGGTCGGTGTGCGCATCGGCGAATTGTCCATCGGCGCGGACTTTGACGGCCTGCTACCCTGGGGGCATATTGACAACCGACCGTTCCTACGCTGTCTGCACGGATTCGGCCTCTGCCTCTGGCGGCTGGAGCGTTTTGATGAAGCCGGCCGGATTTTTGAGCGGATGCTCTGGCTCAATCCGACGGACAATCAAGGCGCACGCTTCTTGGTCGATGCGGTGGGGGCGAAGAAGGCGTGGGAAGACGATCGCGAACGAAGGTGACCGCCTGGGAACTCGATCCAGGTTTTCGACGCGACACGTCGGCGAAACGATCTTGCCGCTGGGCGTTTGACGATATACCTTTCCTCTATGCTCGATTGGAGTCAGTGTGCCGCCGTCGAAAGGACGCCGGGCAAAGTCAGTGGCGCCTGGGTTTTCAAGGGCACGCGGGTGCCGGTTAAAGCCCTGTTTGCCAACTTGGAAGATGGTGCGCGAGTGGAGGATTTCCTCGAATGGTTCCCTGGCGTGAGTCGCGAACAGGTGGAGGCAGTTCTACGCCACGCCGAACAGAGCCTAGCCGTCGCCTGATACCTCAAGCCTGCTTCATTGTGACGCATGAAGATCCTTTTCGACCAGGGAACGCCCGCGCCCTTGCGCCACGCTCTCGAAGGCCACTCGATCTCCACCGCCTACGAAATGGGTTGGGCGAAGCTCGCCAATGGCGATCTTCTTAGCGCCGCTGAAGCGTCTTTCGATGCGTTCATTACTACGGATCAAAACCTGCGTTATCAGCAAAACCTGGGCCTGCGGCGCCTGGCAATTCTGGTGCTCCCAACCACCAGTTGGCCGATGATCAAACTACACCTGTCAAAAGTCGCCGCTGCGGTGAATGCGCTCCGCCCGGGCAACTTCGTTGAATTGACCTTCTCGTAGAGGGAATTGATTGGATAGACGCAGAATTGGCCAATGACATTTATTTTTCACTGGCCCGTTGCTTCCTCTTTGGCCCCAAAGACCAACTTTCGAGCCATCATCAGTCGCCACTCGCAAACCCGGCGCTGGAGTGTGCGCAACTGGCCAAGGCTCATTTCCAAGTCGGCTTAATTAATCCGCCGGAGGCTGTTTGAGAATCCGAGCAATCTCTTCCTTCAGCGCCGGAACGTGTTTGTCCAACGTTTCCTAGACGATTTCCTGATTGATGCGAAAGTCCCTCACAGCGGTATGGCCTCCTTGAGCACACGCTCGCGCAGGCGCGGTTTGAGATCATCCTCGGTGACCAGGTCCACCCGACACCCAAGCAGCTCCTGCAAATCTTCGAGCAATCCTGCCAGGTCAAACAACGAACAGCCGCGTCGTGGCTTGATTAACAAATCCACATCACTGTTCTCGACGTTTTCACCACGCACGATCGATCCGAAGACTCGCACCTCGCCAGTGCGGTAACGCTCAGCAAGCCCGAGAATCTCCGAGCGTCGTTCAGTCAATGCTCGCAATGTGATCATAGGCCAAAGCTTACTCCACTATGAGGCCAGAAGAAAAGACAGATTCACCAGCGATTGCGGCATGAAATGGCCGGTAGCAATTCTCGCCACCACCTCAAAGCAATCCAGAACGAGTCTATTTCTTAAGTTACTAGTATCCAGCATTTTGCATATTCATAGTTGCGAGGGTTCGATTCCCTTCACCCGCTCCAATTCCTTCTTCTTAATTTCCAATAACTTACGCGAGTTTCAAAGCGGGTGATAAAAGCCTGCTGACAACTTGCTCACAAAACCCGGCCAAAACACCGGGCCACACAGCCGGAAGACCGCCGCGAAATCGGTTCTGTCCGGCATGGAAAACACGAACGTCAGCAACGAAGAAAAGTTTACAGGACTTCAGATCACTCTGAAGCCGTCGATCAGGGTTTACCACACCCCCAACGCCGGGCGGGACTACTACACGCTCACCTACTACGACGAGGAGGGTCGTGACGATTGACACCAATGCCGACACGTTTGACCGTCTCAGCAAGGCTTCCAAGGACCGGGGGCCGGTCATCTTGCGGTGGTTTCGGTCACCAGCTTTGACATCTTCACCGTCCGCAAGGCGTCCGCCAGCGCCGCGAACTGCTCGTCGCTGAAGTTGCCTTGGAGAACCTGCTCCAGCTTGATGCCAGCCCGGCGCAGGACAGCTTCCGCTGCCAAAGGCTGCTCCCTCCGCCTGTCTTCAGCCGTCAAGCCAGCCCCGAAGGCGATCCGATCACTTCGGATAAACCTCTCTCCAATCGTCCCTCATGCTCACGACTGTCCAGCCTTTGGCTTTAGCTTCGTCGAGTCCCTTATCGAGGCGTCCGATGTGCGATTCGCGGTCGTATGCCCACTCACGGTCGCTGTCGTCGTGATGGACGTAGAGGCAAAACCGCACGCCGGGGCCAGCAGCAGTCCATTGGAGCATTTGCAGGTCACCATCGGAGTTGCCGAACGCAGCAACGGGGCGGCGACCGATGTGTTGCTGGATGCCGACGGGTTTGCCTTCCTTGTCATCAATGAAGTTGATTTCTGGCAGGCGCACCAGCACAGGCTTGCCGTCACGTATATCGAACTTTGTCTTGATGCTGCTACCGACGACTTGCTCGGGTGGAATGCCATAAACTTTCTCCGTCCACGGGCGCATGAACTCGACGCCGCCGCCAGAGACGATGAACGTCTTGAATCCATTGACCCGCAGGTAGGCGAGCAGTTCGAGCATGGGCTGATACACCATTTCGGTGTAGGGCCTGCCGGTCTTGGGATGCTTTGCCTTCGCGAACCATTCCTGCACCGTCCGCTCAAATTCCTCGGTCGTCATCCCGGCGTGGGTCGCCATCACTATTCCCAGCATCGCCTTCTCCCCACCCGCCAGTGCGCCTTTAACGTCGCCCTTGAGTAGCGACGCGAACGGTTCTGTCTCCTTCCATTCGGGATGCTGGAGAGCAAGCGCGTTCACGCGGTCGAACGCGAACTGAAGTTGAACATACATCGGTTGTTCGGCCCAGAGGCAGCCGTCGTTATCGAACGTGGCGATGCGTTCGGGGACGGGTACGAAGTCGGGGGAACCGGCTGTCGTGACCTTGGTGACAAATTCAACGATGGACTGCTTGGCCTTGCCGTCGTTCCACGAGGGGAGTGGGTCGGCGGCTTGAATAGGCACAACGCCGCTGAGCGACAGCACGGCGACTGCCAGGGCGAGAAGTAGTTTCATGGCCAGAGCTACTTGCCGCTGGCCATCGCTTCGATTTGTTTCTGGACTTTATCCAGATTGAAGGAACCCGGTGTCTGGCTGGGCGGGTATTCCTTCATTGTCATCAGGAATTTGCCCGCAAGCCCTTGTAACGGCACAATCACGAACGGTCGGTCGAGAAACCAGTCGTTGTAGGTGTTCGAGTTGTGCTGGGCCTTCTCAAACGGGTCACGCCGGAGATTGAACAGCAGCGGCACGCGAAGCTCAGTGAACGGCTCGCGCCAAACGCCGAAAGCTTCGCCTCGGTTTTCAAGGAATACGACCTTCCAGTCCTGATAGCGGATGGCAACCACCTGCCCGTCGTCGTTAACGTAGTAGAACTCGTTGCGGGGCGACTCCTTCATCTTGCCACTGAGGTAGTCGAGTTGGTTGTAGCCATCAATGTAGTTCTTGTAGGTGCGGCCATTGATTTCGACGCCCTTCAGGAGCTTCTCCTTTATGTCCGGCGCACCGGCTGCGGCAGCAAAGGTAGGCAGCCAGTCCTCATGCGAGACGATGCCATTAAGGGTCACGCCCGCAGGGAAATGTCCCGGCCAGCGGACGAACGCAGGCACGCGGAAAGCACCTTCCCAGTTGGAGTTCTTCTCGCTCCGGTAGGGGGTGGTCCCCGCGTCGGGCCAAGTGTTGTAGTGCGGGCCGTTGTCAGTGGAGTAGAAAACGACGGTGTTGTTTGCAAGGCCTAGGTCGTCGAGCAGTTTAAGCAGTTCGCCGACATGCATATCGTGCTCGACCATGCCGTCGCTGTATTCATCCTGATCGGAAATGCCTCGGTGCTCCGCCTTGACGTGCGTGCGGAAGTGCATCCGCGTGCCGTTCCACCAGCAGAAGAAAGGCTGTCCCGCGCTATGTTGGCGCTTGATGAAGTCCTTGGCGGCGGCGAGAGTTTCCTCGTCGATAGTCTCCATGCGCTTTTTCGTTAGCGGCCCAGTGTCCTCAATGGTCTGTCCGCCCTTCCCGTTAGTCTTGCATTTGAGCACGCCACGCGGGCCGAACTTTTTCAGGAACTCTGGATTCTTCGGGTAGTCGAGATTCTCCGGTTCCTCCGACGCATTCAGGTGGTAGAGGCTGCCGAAGTATTCGTCAAAGCCGTGCATTGTGGGCAGGTGCTCGTCGAGGTCGCCGAAGTGATTCTTACCGAACTGGCCTGTGGCATAGCCTTGGCCTTTGAGGACGGTGGCGATGGTCACATCGCTCTTTTGCCAGCCTTCCTTGGCACCGGGCAGGCCGACCTTGGTCATTCCGGTGCGGACAGGGACGTTGCCGCCAACGAAGGCGGCCCGACCTGCGGTGCAGCTCTGCTGGCCGTAGTAGTCGGTGAACGACAAGCCTTCTTTGGCAAGGCGGTCAAGGCTCGGCGTCTTGTAGCCCATCATGCCGCGGTTGTTGTGGCTGATGTTCCAAGTGCCGATGTCATCACCCCAAATCACAAGGATGTTGGGCTTCTTGGTTTGTGCGAGCGCCGCTCCGGTGCTGACCACAAGGGCCAGCCCGAGGGCGAGCATGGATCGCCAGAGGCACGGTATTGGTTTCATGGCAGTTTTGTCTTCCTGATGTTTTTGGTTATTGGTTACGTGGTGAATGGTGCGGACCGGATTCAGATGATGGCGTGACGCTGTCTGTCTTGCCGAACGGCAGAACTCACCGACGCGGGCGGCCCAGCGCCTCCGCATTGGCAACTGAGGCAGCCCGCCCGCGTTCGCTCCAGTGTCTTGATCGGCGCTCATCGGTGTCCTCACTCCTTCCGGGCGGTCAAGCTGATGCTGACAATTCTCCCTTTCATCGTTCTCTGCCATGTTGAAAGTCCCATCCGCCTCGACGGTGACCTTCTGAAAACCGGCCTGTTCAATGGCCCGCACATAGTCGCTCTTGGAACAAGCCACTCCTAGCCACTCTCCCCAGACTTCGTCAGCCAAAGCCGCTTCAGAGAATGGACCGCAAGCGACCAGGTCGGAAAGACACATCCTGCCTCCTACCTTGAGGACGCGATAGACTTCCTTGAAAGCCCGCACCTTGTCCGCGCACTGATTCATGACGCAATTGCTGATCGCCACCTCAACGGAACAGTCGGCGAGTGGCAGCCGCTCGATCGGGGCGTGTCTGAACTCGACATTGGAAATCCTTGATTTTTCGGCAGCCTCATTCGCTCGCTTAACCATCTCACGCCGAACTTTGTTTATGCGACCGCCGGTTGGTATAACAAAATTTTGCTTTTCACGCAATGACGCTTTGCATCCTACAGCGCCGTGAAATACCCCGCCCTGCAGGGCTAGGCGGTAGAAATGGCAGGGGGGATGGGTTGAACCGGGCCGCCTCGGGAGACGTTGAGTGATTCTCGATCGGGTTGGGATCGAGTCGGCGCGGTCAGCGGCTTGAACCTGGGTTCGCCGTCAGCCGGCGACTCAGGAAGTGTTCAGGCTGATGTGGCAAGCCTGAGCGGCCTGGGCGACAAAGTTTTCTGGCAGGAGGTAATAGCGGAACGCTTCCAATAAGCGTTGGGGGATTTTTTTGAGTGCGCCCCAGAGGGTCAGCACGGTTTTACGGCCGTATTGTTTGGCCAAAGCCAGATGCAGGCTGTTGTGGTGCATGAGCTGCATGAGCAGGTGGCCCAACTGCAACAGGTAATAATAGGCTTTGGCATGGTCCCAGTTTTGGCTGAAGACGTGCTCCAGGTTCAAGCCGCTGTTTTTTTGAACGTTGAAGCCTTCGTTTTCGATTTTTTGGCGGAGTCGGCCGACTTGGTCGGCAATGTCGATGACCGAATCCCGGTGGACCGCCAAATCGGTCAACCAGGCATAGGTGGTTATTTCCCCGCTGGGAGAGATTTCCTCGCAGAGAATGGCCCCCAAAGTCCAGGAGCGTTTTTCGCTGTCGATATAGGGCAGTTGCTCCACCCAACGGTACACCCGGCGAGTTTGGTCTGGCAGGGTGAGCAGGCGTTTTTGTTGGGGGCACAGTTTGAGCAGGGCCTGAAACTCCTGCCACAGGTCGGGCGTGCGCCCCTCCTTGAAGGTGACCACGAAGTGCCAGTGGTTCTTTTGGCACACCGCGAAGGCCCGACCACAGCCATACAAGCTGTCCAAGCTCAGACAAAGGTGCAACTGCGGAAAGGAAGCTTTGAGGCTACGGGCCAGACGATCGAAGGCCTTGAGTTCGCAATCCTGCTTTTTCTCCTGGTAGTCGGCCGGAGCGCGGCCCGGGGGATTTTCGATAAACTCACTGGCCAAGGACAGGGCCAGCCCGGGAAACTGCCATGGGGTCACATCCATATTATTGATTCCGCTGAAAAACCCTGGCGTGGCATGATACTCGCCAAGGGGTGATGGTCATTTACTTTTTCT
>JAKLHY010000102.1 GCA_022709905.1 Verrucomicrobiota bacterium
CACTCAGTCCAGGCCAAAGCGATTGAAATGAGTAGGTTACGTGCGAAATCGCTATGTCTTTAAAAAGGAACTTCCGTTACAACAACGGCTTCATTTTTAAGGAGTCTCCAATGATTGTCGAGAAAATCGACTTGTTGTCCATGAACTTTGGACTTCATCAGACGGCCAGGAATCAGGCGGCATTCTGGTGGGCATCTCAACGGGAGGAAGACTGCAAATGAAGTTCCATCCACGAGAGCATCGCATTCCACATTTCCGCCGTATAAACATGGCCGATCCCCGGAAAAACCTTGTTCTGGAACTGATCCTCCCTGCCGAAAAGGCGATAGGCCGGTTTGACCGCGGATTCAATCTTGCGAATGCCGGAGACTGGCGAGCCATGGTCCTGATCTCCCGTCATCAACAAGAGGGGACGGGGGGCAATCAGGGCGAGAACCGCCTCGGTGTCAAAGCGGCTCAGCAAACCGGGCACAAAATAATAGATCCCATGCGCCGATAAAGATTCACTTGCGATCAAGTCCTGATAGCGTGTCAAGCAAGCCACGGCCACTCCCGTGCGCAACCGGTCATCCAGCGCCATTAACCACCAGGCGCGTGTGGCGCCCATACTGATGCCGGTGACTCCCATGCGGCTGCGATCCACCTCGGGCCTGGACGCCAGATAATCCAAAGCCATGAGATCATCCCGAAGCATCATGCCCCAGAGGGTGCGCCCATACCATAGGTTGAATTTGCTCGTTGACATCTCTTCGGTCCCGCCTTTTTCACCCGGACCACCCGGTCCTTGGCCGCTCCGCTCGCCAAAACAGTAGGCATCGATTGCCAAAACAACATAACCGCGGCGCGCCAGAGCCGGCCCAGGTTCCTCCGGGGTGTGTGCCCGTTGGAAGATCTCCTCCTTCCCAATGGCATATTCGCCCCCGTGCCAATGGCAGTAGAGGATGGCTGGATGCGGAAGGGGACCTGACTTCGGCAGAAGGAGGTAACCCGGCACTTTGGCCCCCGCGGCGTTATCGAATTCCAGCTTTTCCACCCGGTAATCCGGTTGTTCTCGACGGGATACCATCCGGACATCGGGTAGAGACGGCCGGGGCGGGAGGTTGCCGAGCAGGGCCTGCAATTGCTTGCGGATCTGATCGCGTTGCTGCTTCCACATCGCGGAATCGTTGGGGATCTCAAGGGCCGGCGTCGCCGGGACGGCTTTCAACCAGCGCTTACCTTGATTGTCATTTGGCTCATCCATGCCCTCCAGTGTTCCCAGAGAGCTCACAACAATCAAAACGAAAACAATGCATGGCCTGCTTGTCATACATTCTATGGTATCAGAATATTATCCCTCGCGCACCCCCGGATTTCCCAGGCCGGAAAGGATCGAGGATTGACGACCGGAACCTCGACCGTCAAGATGCCCGCCCTGTCGATGCAACAAGACGTTTACCGGGCCAGTTTATGGATGGATTGAGCGTTCATCGTCCGCGGAATGTGGACTGGAAACGCGCTGCCGGACTCTTGTATGGCGATTGGGGAACGAGCAAGGCGTATGTCATCGGGTTGGCCTTTGCCGCCGCCGCCTATTCCTCCCTGCCGATCATCATTTCGGTGAGCATCCTGACCGCGATGGTCGGGTTCAATTACATCCTCATTTGCAGGAGTTTTCCCGATGGCGGAGGCGTTTATTCCGCGGCGCGCAGCCAGAGCCGGCTACTCGCGGTGATGGGGGCGCTGCTTTTGGTGGCCAACTTCACTGTCACTGCCGCGCTCAGCGGATGGGCGGCGATGCGCTATTTCGGTGTGCCGCAGGTTTATACCGCGGTGGCGACCATTTTCCTGATCTTTCTGGTCGGGATACTGAACTACTTCGGGCCCAAACACGGAGGCAGCTTGGCGGTCACCTTGGCTTTGCCCATGGTCATCCTGGTTTTCCTCCTGATTGCGCTGAGCATTCCGCATCTGACTTTGGACCATCTGCAAGCTTCCCGGACCGGCTTCAAAGTCCACTGGCTCGCCTTCATCAATGTCATCCTGGCCTTAAGCGGTGTCGAAGCGATCGCAAACCTGACCGGAGTGATGAAGCTTGATCCCGGCGCTTCCCCGGATGAACCCCGGGTTGGAAAAACCGCGCGCTGGGCCATTTTGCCGGTCGCCCTCGAGGTGGTCTTGGGAACGGTGTTCCTCGGCTGGGCGATGCTTTCGGTCTCTCCGTCCCTCGCTGAATCCTTGCATGAACGAACCGATGATATGATTCGGTTTCTTGGCGAACATTACGGGGGACTGCTCCTGGGACATGCGGCAGGACGCGGCTTCGGGGTGATCATCGGCCTCGTGGTCGGTTTGCTCCTGCTCAGCGCCGTCAATACCGCCATTTCAGCCCTCATCGGTTTGCTCTACATGATGGCGCGCGATGGCGAGTTTCCTCGGTCCTTCATCCGGCTCAACTCCCATGGCGTTCCCTGGCTTCCCATGATTCTGGCCGTGGCTATCCCGATTGGCGTCGTCATCGCCTCTCCCAACCTCGAGTCATTGGCCGATCTTTATGCCATCGGAGTCGTCGGCGCCATCACCGTCAATCTCGGCGCCTGTTTCTTCAACCGAAACCTCCCCCTCAAGTGGTACGAACGCGCCCTGATGGGGTTGACCTTTGTCATTTTGTTCGGTGTGGAACTCACGATCGCGTATGTCAAACACCACGCCTTATTCTTCGCCATGTGCGTCGTGGGAGGGGGCTTGTCGTTGCGAGCCTACGCCCAGAGACGCGCAGGCCTCCAAACCCTCACCGTCCGCAAAGAAGTGGCTGAAGTCCTCTCCCCTGACGCCTTCAAAGACTTCAAAATCAACCTGAACCCCGGTCAGTCCATTCTGGTTGCGGCTCGGGGAGTCACTCCGGTGCTGTCCTTCGCCATCGAGGAAGCGCGTCTCAGGCAGGGGATGTTATATGTCCTTTACGTCAAAGAACTTGCCGTGAGTCTTCCTGGAAGGATTGAGACCTCCCAGCGACCCCGTTGGCAGGACGATCCGCAGGCCTCGAGAATCATGTACCGGATGGTCGAACTTGGCCGTCAGAACGGCGTGTCGGTCATCCCCCTCTACCTGGTCAGCGAAAATCCCGCCGCCAGCATTCTTGACCTGGCCGCCACCTTGGGCGTCGATATCCTCATGCTCGGCGCCCCCCACCGTCGCACCCTGGCTGCCATTTTGAAAGGCAACGTGGTGATGTCTGTCGCCCGGAACCTCCCCGATAACATCCAATTGGTCATCCATGGATAACCGGCCTGGTTCCTGTCATGATCCGCGCAAATTTGCCCATTGACGGCGGATGGTCTTCTGGGGGATTTTAAAAACCAACTTATGCCAAGAATAGAACGTGCTCTGCTATCCGTTTCGGACAAGTCAGGCCTGATCCCATTTGCCCAGGTTCTGGTGTCGGCCGGGATTGAATTAATATCCACCGGCGGCACCGCGCTGGCCCTTCGCAGCCATGGTCTGCCCGTGATTGATCTGAGCGATTATACCGGATTCCCTGAAATGCTCGATGGACGGGTCAAAACCCTGCATCCTCGCGTGCACGGCGGCTTGTTGTTTCTTCGAGGCAGTCCCGCCCATCAAGAAACTGTCCAAAAGCATGGCATCGAACCGATCGACCTGGTCGTGGTCAACCTTTATCCCTTCGAACAAACGGTGGCCAAACCGCAGTCCACATTGCATGATGCCATCGAGAACATTGACATCGGCGGACCCTCCATGCTCCGAAGCGCGGCAAAGAACCACGAGTCGGTCACTGTGGTCATGGATCCGGGGGATTACGCCGAGGTGGCCGAACAGATTCGTTCCCAGGGCAACACCACCCTCGAACTGCGGCGGAAACTGGCCGCGCGCGTTTTTGCGCGCACGTCGGCCTATGATGCCATCATTGCGGCTCATTTGATTAAAGTGTTTGGCACGTCCGGGTCTCCCGCGCCGGCCGCCACTCCGCCCCGTCGGCCCCAGGAGAAACCGGCATCCGACTTCCCCCCCAACCTCACGCTCAACGTGCCTCAGGTCCAGGCGTTGCGCTACGGCGAGAATCCTCACCAGGCCGCCGCCCTTTACGGACATTTCAACGACTATTTCCGCCAGTTGCACGGCAAGGAACTTTCCTACAACAATATTCTGGATCTGACCGCCGCCGCCAGTCTCATCGCCGAGTTCCTGGGCGGCCCGCCCACCCTCGCCATTCTCAAGCATACCAACCCCTGCGGAGTCGGGCAGGGGAGCGATCTGCGCGATGCGTGGGACAAGGCCTTTGCCACCGATCAAAAGGCCCCTTTTGGCGGCATCATCGCCGTAAACGAAACCTTGAACCTCGCTTGTGCCGAAGCCATATCCGAGATCTTCAGCGAGGTCATCGTGGCTCCGGATTTCGCGCCCGAGGCCCTGGAACTCTTGCAGCGCAAGAAGAATCTTCGGCTGCTTCAGCTCCTCCAGAATCCCCAAAGCGCCATGCCCTGGGATATTCGAGGCGTCGGCGCCGATTCATTCCTGATGCAGGAACGGGACCAACGCGAATTGACTGAGGCCGATATCAAAGTTGTCTCCCAACGCCAGCCCACCGTCCTCGAGCTCCAGGCCATGATGTTCGGATGGAGGATTGTCAAGCACGTGAAGTCGAACGCCATTATTTATGTCAGCGCGGATCGCACCCTCGGCATCGGCGCGGGCCAGATGAGCCGCGTGGATGCTAGCCGGATCGCCGCCTGGAAGGCCGGCGAGGCCGGGCTCTCCCTCAAAGGCAGCGTCCTCTGCAGCGACGCTTTCTTCCCCTTTGCCGACGGCCTGGTTGCCGCCGCCGAAGCCGGCGCCACCGCCGCCATCGAACCCGGCGGTTCCGTCCGCGATCCCGAAGTGATCGCCGCCGCCAATGAACGAGGCATGGCCCTCGTGTTTACCGGAATCCGGCATTTTCGGCACTAGTCGAATCCGAATGGCCCGACCCGCCGCTAAAAGCCCGACCAGGATCTCAGCACGTGCGCACGGTAAAAGTATCATTGGGATCACGGAGCTATCGCATTCGAATCGGCGATGACCTGCTCGATGTCCTGGGCCGCGAATGTTCCCGGCTTGATCTGGGAAAACGATGCGCCGTCATTACGGATACCCGTGTCGCCCCGCACTACGCCGACCGCATCCTTCGCGCCCTCGGCGCACAGGATTTCCATCCTCGCCTCATCGTCATCCCGGCGGGAGAATCCTCGAAAAGCCTCCCGGTTGTTGATCGCTGTTACCAGGAACTGTCGGACCACCGGCTGGATCGCCAGTCCTTCGTCGTCGCCCTTGGGGGCGGAGTCGTGGGCGACTTGGCCGGCTTCGTCGCCGCCACCTATCTCCGAGGCATCGGTTTTGTTCAGGTCCCCACCACCTTGCTGGCCCAAGTCGACAGCTCCGTCGGCGGCAAAGTCGGTATCAACCTTCGATCCGCAAAAAATCTCGTCGGCGCCTTTCACCAGCCTAAACTTGTTCTGACCGACCTGCGTGTCCTGGACACACTTCCCCCGCGCGAGTTCCGTTCCGGCCTGGCCGAGGTCATCAAATACGGCGTGATTTGGGATCCCGCCCTTTTCAGACTCTTGGAACGGAGCATGGGAAAAATCCTGTCGCGCGACAGAGCCGTTCTGGCAAGAGTCATCGCCCGCTGCTGTGACATCAAAGCCGAGGTCGTCACCCAAGATGAACAGGAAGGCGGCCTTCGGGCCATCCTGAATTTCGGTCACACCATCGGCCATGGCATCGAAGCGCTCGCCGGCTACGGGCGCTATCTTCATGGGGAAGCGGTCGCTATCGGCATGGTCGCCGCCTGCCGGCTGTCCCATGCCCTCACCGGCTTGAGCCGGGACGAAGGCGCGCGGATTGTCAATCTCCTCAAACAGGCCGGTCTGCCCGTCAGCGTCCAACTGACCCATCCCCGCAGAACCCGCCTGTTCGAGATCTTGTCCCTCGATAAGAAGACCAGCGGAGGCCGCCCCCGTTTCGTGTTGGCCCACAGAATTGGCCATGTGCTCCATGGACAAGAGGTCCCGCCGCAGTCTATCGCCGACACCCTCGCCTCACTCTCGGGATCAGAATTCAACTCATTAGCCACACCCTCACGGCCACGATCACGTCAACAGCCCTGTCCCCCGGCTGGAAAGGAAAACGATGTCCAACGTGAATGAACTGATCGTGCGCGAGTTCTTCGAATTGAAAGGCTTCTTTGTCCGACAGCCCTGCAAGCACGTCGCCACATCCCGACGCGATGAGGAGGAAATCGATTTGCTCGTCGCCAACCCCCGTCCTCAAACCGCGACGACGCCTCTCCCATTCGTTTTGGCCCCCCATGACCTGGCTTGCATCCCCCACGCCCTCATCACCATCAAAGGCTGGCATTCCGAAACCTTCAGCGTGGCTTTCATGTCCTATGAGCCCGATTTGTTCCGGTTTATGGAAGAAGGCCCCCTGAATCAGGCCTCGCGGTCTTTTGAACCCGGCTCACGCCTTGTCCGTCTCCTGGTCATCTCCTCCCTTCCGCAAACCGATGACCTCCGCCAACAAAGCCTCCAGTTCCTCCGAGACAAAGGCATCGATGGCGTTCTCCTTTTCAGTGACATCCTCGCTGAATTAATCGATCAAACCGAGGAAAGACGGAATTACCAGAAATCAGATCTCCTGCAGCTCATCCGGCTCCTTAAACATTATCGTTTCTTTCGTGAGCCTCAGCTGGAGCTGTTTCGATCCCGGCGCCGTTCGCCCCGTCAGCGCCAAACTCGTAAATCTCAAACCTCTCCGTCTGCCCCCACCGGAGAAGACCCCGTCGCCACACCATGATGCTTGTCATCGATAACTACGATTCCTTCACCTATAATCTCGTCCAATACCTGGGCGAAATGCAGGTGCCCCTCAAGGTCTGCCGCAATAACGAGATCACTCTCTCCCAAATCGAACAGCTCCATCCCGACCAGATCCTGATCTCCCCCGGCCCTTGCTCGCCACGCGAAGCCGGCCTCTCCAACAATATCATCCGCACCTTCGGCGCTCGAATCCCCCTGCTGGGCGTCTGCCTGGGACACCAGTGCATCGGCCATTCCTTCGGCGCCCGTGTCGTGGTGAACTATCGCATGATGCACGGCAAAACATCTCCCATCCTCCACAACCAACAGGAGCTCTTTGCCGATATCCCCAGCCCTTTCCACGCCATCCGCTACCACTCGCTCGTCATCCAACGCGAGTCCCTCCCTGACTGCCTCGATGTCACCGCCGAAACCGCCGAAGGCGAAATCATGGGTGTCCGGCATAAATCCCTCCCCATCTGGGGAGTTCAGTTCCACCCCGAAAGCATCCTGACCGAACACGGCCGCGACTTGCTCCGCAATTTTCTCGCCCTGTCGAAGATAGCGAAATCAAGAACTGCCCCCCCCCGGACGGTAGGCTGAAAAACAGTAAACAGGTCTGAGGCTCGCTAGGCAAACTCCGCCGCCCGTGTGTCGAATTCCCGCTGCAGCTTGTTGCACATCAGATCGCAGAGCTCAAACACACAACTGTCCGCAATCGAATAAAATACGTTCGCCCCTTCCCGCCGCCGCCCGACCATTACCGCTTCAAGTAGCAAGGCCAGGTGTTTCGATACGTTCGCCTGGCTGATCCCCGTCGCAGCCACCAACTGGCTCACATTCATCTCGCCCCCCTGAAGCGCATGCAAAATCCGCAGACGCGAAGGATCCGATAAAACCTTGAACCGGTTCGCAATGATCTGAAACGCGGTATCCGAAAAGACCTTGTGGGTTTTCTTGTTCATGCTGCTATTCTCACCGCCCGCCTCGCTTACGCCCCCCCCTCAATGGCAGAGAGGCTCCTGCGCTCGGCTTATTCGTATATGAGATAATGAACATAACACCAACCCGCCTCGCCTTGACAAGGCCGAAATCCGCTTCTGTCAATAGATTAATTATTATTAATGATCGACGTTAGAAACGTTTACTTTTGTGCGGCTGTCGGGTTCAATGGGACGGCATCAATAGATTGGATATCTTGGGGTTGCATAGCCCCGCGGGTCGGATCAAAATCCCGGCTCCGAAGAATCAATCACTTTTCAGTTTACGAACAGGTTGATGTGTGTTTTAGTGAATTCGGTTTGTCGATCGGATGCAATCACGCATCCATAATCTGGAGGTCCTATGATAATGAAGCGGTGGCTTTTTGTCGTTTTGATGATCCATATCGGCGTGGGGATCGCCGACGCCAGGGGACAGTCGGCTCGGAGGGTTTGGGTGAGTTTGGATGGGGTATCCAAGGAGGGCACGCCGATTCAAGCCGAGGTGTTGGACACCAATCCGAAGGAAACGCAGGTTCACTTGAAAGTGCCGGGGGTTTGGCGCAGCACCGAAACCTACGGAGGAAGGACCTTCACACGACTGTGGCTCCCGGAGGTTCAACTGGCAGGCAAGGGCATTCCGTTACGCCAGGGGGAGCGCGGATGGTATGATTTTCCCGAAGAGACGGGGTATCCTCCGCTGCCATTGGAGCGATATCAGAAAGGTTTAGAGACGGGGGTGCCCAGGCCGGTGTTTCCGGAATCGGCGGTCGGCAAGCAACCCCGCACGTTGAAGGAGATGATGGAATTGGGGATTGATCCAGCCGGGGCGCGTCCTGGCATACCGGCTTTGCGTGGATTCATGGCGGTCTCTCGAAACACAAGCGTCAAGGAGTTGATTTTGGAGCGGGCCAAGCAAGTCACCCAGCCTCTGGCATTGGGGGCGCCCTTGATTCCGGCCGGCTATGAAGGCTCGGACCAGTTTCGTCCTCCCGAGGACGGATACACACCGCCCGAACTGGTGGACGAGGAGTTCTACGGGCAATTCGAGGGTTCATACTGGGGCGCCGAGGCGACTTTTTCCGAGATCTCAGGTTTTGGTTCTTTTGCTGTGTCCGAGCTGCGGGTGCCTTTGGTGGAGTATGTCAATGCCAAGGAGGTGCGGATTGTGATCGATGTGGTACTGCTGCTGAAGCACCTGCAGGGAGTGGAGGATTTTGACTGCCCGATTTCCTGGGACAGCTGGATCTATAATTTGCCATTTATCAACGGTCAGGCGCTGCGGGAATCTCTGACCGCCAAGGGACTGCGGATTGAGGCGTCCCGAAGCGCGCATTATCTGATTCTGACACCCCGCGATTACCGCGATGAGTTGGATGAGTTCGCGCTCTGGAAGCAGAGCAAGGGTTTGAACGTGGATTTCGCCTACGTGGGCGCCGCCGCCGGGGACGATGTCTTGGCGGACCGGAATCAGATCGATGGTTATATCGAGAAATATTTTCAGGAACATTACTGTCACGGGGTTTATGTGCTATTGGTGGGTGACGTCGAGGCGTTGCCCGCGGGCCGGAGCACGCGGGTGACCGGCAACCCGGACGGGGCGGATGGGGACTCCGATCATGTATATGAAGTTCTGGGCAACGATCGGTTTCCGAGTCTGTATGTGGGACGCTTATCGGTGGATTCGGCAGAGGACCTGAAGGCGCAGTTGGAGAAGATCCTGCGCTATGAGAAATCGCCTGCGGTGGGCTCGTGGCCGAGCCAGGTCACCCTGGCTGCGAACAGCCAAAACAACGATGACAGTTACGGGGTCAGCCCGTCGTTTCCTTCGAAATATGCGCAGGCGGTGAACGAGATCGCCGGTTATGGCGGGTATGATTCGCCGCCGGCATTCCAGGTCTTGCACGCGGGGGCGGCGACCGCCACTGCGACCCGCGCGATCAACCAGGATGTCGTGGATGCGATCAATCGGGGACGCGGCCAGGTTCTTTATCGGGGCCACGGAGGGGGTAGCGCGTGGCTTTCGGGCTGGGATGGATCCAGCACAACCGGGGCCAGTTTCACCTCTTCAACCCATCTGCCCATGCTCAAGAATCCGGCATTCCCGATTGTGTTCAGCATTGCCTGCCAGAACGCGCGTCTGCGCCTGAGCGATAGCATTGCGGAGGAATGGATGTCATTGCCGAATGCGGGTGCGGTTGCACATTATGGAGCCAGTGTGAATTCCAAGACCGGCGAGAACCACGAGCGGGCCAAAGGAATTTACCGGGCCATTTATGAAAGCGGCTTTACGCGACTGGCCCCGGCGCTAGCGGAAGCGGAGCGCATTTCTCACAGTGTCACGGGTGGAGGCTCCAGCTGGGATAACAACACGTTCTGCTACCTGTTGCTGGGCGATCCCGAACTCACTATTCGCCGAAAATCCGTGGTGGGCGAGTTCCACCTCCAGGCGAATTTGCGTTCCCTGAAGCTCGATTCGGCGGTGGATGTGATTGATTCCGCGGGGAAACCGGTCAGCCTGGCTTTGGTCAACGCCACCCTCGAGGATGGATCGAGGCGAAACGGTTTCACCGGAGCCTCGGGCCAGCTCGTGATTGCCGGCGTCAGCCCCGACAAAATCGTGCAGCTCGATATTTCGGCGGACGGTTACCGCCCGGAGACCGTCAACACGCAGCCGGAACGGCCGGTATGGGTCAGCCTGGACGGCCAATCGCAGCCGGGCGCTCCCATCCGGACCGAGATTGTGTCCACAACACCCCAGGAGACAAAATTGCAGCTGACGATTCCGGGCTACTGGCTGCGCAACGTGACCTATGGCGGCGAGCTTTTCACCCGCATCGAACTGCCCGCCGCCCAGCTCCAGGGCAAAGGCATACCCGTCCAGCTCGGCGAGCGCGGCTGGTATGATTTTCCGGCGGAGACCGGCTACCCGCCGATGAACTCGGAGCGATATCGCCGGGCCTTTGAAGTTGGCGTTCGCAAGCCGATCTTTCCAGCGTCTGCCATCGGAATGATGGCGCCATCGACAGGCAAGGAGATGGAGATGCTCGGCATCGATCCGGCCGGCGCGCGTCCCGGGATCCCCATGCTCCGGGGGTATCTTGCGGTTTCCCGAAAGAACCGCGCGGAAGATATCGTCTTGAAGAATGTGGAAACGTCGACAAAGACCATCGACCTGAACGCGCCCCTGGCTCCGGCGGGATACGAAGGAGAAGACCAGATCACGCTTCCTCCGATTATTCCTCCGATTGTTGATCTTGTTCCGGGCTATAATCCACCCGAGCTGATTGACGAGGAGTTCTACGGTCAGTTCCAGGGCTCGTATGCGGGCACGGAACCGCCGCTATCGGAAATCAGCGGTTTCGGGCCGTTCGGCACGGTCCAGGTGCGGATTCCGCTGGTGGAGTATCTTTCCCCAACTCAGATCCGTGTGGCTGCTTCTGTGGTTCTTTATGCTTCGCATTTACAGGGGGTCGAGGACTTCACTTGCCCGATTTCCTGGGACAGCTGGATGTTCAATCTGCCCTTCATCAACGGGGAAGCCCTTCGCGAGTCGCTGACCGCCAAGGGCCTTCGGATCGAGGCCTCGCGGAGCGCTCATTACCTGATCCTCACGCCGTTCGATTATCGCGATGAACTCCAGGAGTTTGCGCTGTGGAAACAGCACAAGGGTTTGACGGTCGATTTTGTTTATGTCGGAACGGGGGGCGGCGATTCGCTGGCCGCCGATCGCAACGCCATCGACAGTTACATTGAGTCTTACTTCAAGGAGCATTACTGCAATGGCGTTTATGTTTTGCTTGTGGGCGATGTCAATACCATCCCCGCAGGGCGCTCTTCGCGGGTGATCGCCAATCCCGATGGCGCTGATGCCGATTCCGACCACGTCTATGAGGTCCTCGGTTCCGACAGGTTCCCCAGCATGTATGTGGGGCGGTTGTCGGTGAATTCCGCGAATGACCTCAAGAATCAACTGGCCAAGATTCTGTCCTATGAACGCTCGCCGGTTCCGGGGAATTGGCCGCGCCGGGCGACGCTGGCGGCCAACAGTCAAAATGACGACGACAGCATGGGCGTCAGTTCCTCGTTTCCGTCGAAGTATGCCAAGGCCGTTAACGAAGCGGCCGGTTATGGCGGTTATTCGGATCCGCCGACTTTCCAGGTGCTGCATGCCGGCGCCGCCTCGGCCGCCGCGACACGGGCGGTCAATCAGGATGTGATTAATGCGATCCATAACGGACGCGGCCAGGTGCTTTACCGCGGTCATGGAGGCGGCAACTCCTGGCTCTCCGGCTGGGATGGTTCCAGCTCGTATGGCACAAGCTTCAGCGATGCCGCGCATGTGTCGCAGTTGACGAATAACGCTTATCCGATTGTTTATTCCATCGCCTGCCAGAACGCGCGTTTGCGGCTGAGCGATTGCATTGCCGAGGCCTGGATGAGCCGGGTGAACGGGGGCGCCGCCGCCCACTGGGGCGCCAGCGTCAATTCATACACCAGTGAAAACCATGAGCGCGCCAAAGGCATCTTCCGGGCCCTCTATGAAAGCGGATACAACCATCTGGGACCCGCTTTGGCCGAGGCGGAGCGTATTTCCTACAGCACAACCGGCGGCGGAGACGGTTGGGATAACAACACCTTCTGTTATCTGCTGCTCGGAGATCCAGAAATGTCGGTTCGCCGCGAGTTTATTGCCGGCAACCTGCGCCTTTCGAGTGAGGTGCTGGCCGCCAATCTGGGCGCTCTGATTAAAGTCCAGAATAACGCCGGTACCCTGGTTCCCGGCGCATTGGTCAGCGTGGATCTCGTCAATGGAATCCGCACCAACGGATTTACCGGCGAACAAGGCGAGCTCGTGTTGGCGGGGATCAATCCGGATGTCATCCGGGGATTGGCTTTGTTTGCCGACGGTTATCCCGCGGAGATTCTGGGATCATCGATCAACGATCGGCTCCGGCTGTCCGCAATCGGTTTCAACCGGCTGGGACAGTTCCAGTTGCGGCTGGAAGGCCCCACGGGCACTTACGAAATTCAGGCATCATCCGACTTGGCAAAGTGGCAATCGATTGGGACCGTTGTCATCAAGGCTGAGCCGGTCGATTTCCTTGATCAACGGCTCTTGATATCGGCGGAACGCGCCCGATTCTATCGCGCGGTTGGCCGTCCATAGACCAAGCTTCATGGCGTTGCGTCACTCCTGTTGCGGTCTGGCATCGTCGACAGGAGTGATTTTTGTACGGGCGATGGTTTGAATCCGCCCTTCAAATCGTTTTGCCACCTCGGGATGGACTCCAGTCTGGAAAACCATTAAGTTGATGACCCGTATGAACCATGGCGACGCATCGCATGAGCTATCTCCGGATACACGGCAGACGAATCGCGTTGCCCAGTATACGGGCGAAGTGGTGTATGTTTACGCCTTTGACGTTGCTTATGAGATCAAGCGTCTGCCGGTTCGAGAGTTGATGGGCCAGCCTCTGGCCCAGTTTTCAGTCGATGCCTCGAAGCGCGCGCCCCGGCAGTTGTTCTTTTACCGTCCGCAAATGGTTCGCCTGCCGCCGCTGGAGAGAATTGGCCCGCATGGTCCTGTGCGGGTTCAGCGCGTGGTTAAGCTGCTGCCGGTGGGAGCCGTCAGCATTACGGTGAGGGTGCCCTTTCGGGTGGAGCGCATCGAGGATCTTGTCGTCTACCATGACCTCCAATTCACCAACGGCGCCTTGTATGAAGAGGTGCGTCAACTGGCGGACGAAGTCCGATTGGAGCTCGCCCCCTATTGCGTTCGGCCCAAAACGCAACTGGTCGATGAGGAGGCTTACACAGTGTTCTGCATCGAGTCCCCTTTAATTGCCATGGATGGCCGGCAGTTGGGCAGCGAAAGCTGGCACCAAGCGTATCGGCGCGAGATCGCGGCTTTGCTCACCCAGGAGACCGAAGGCGACCGCCTCTCGAATCAGGAGGCCTTCGAGAACACGGGCCGCTACCTGAGTTACTACCAGCACGATCTGGTGGTCCTGGACTGGGATGCGGCACTGATCGTCGATGAGCGTCGCAACTTCGATGAGGTGCTTTATATCATGGAACTGGCCAACCTCCAGCTTGCCGAACTGGAGGCTTACGATCGGATTCTGGACGACGCGTTGGACCGCTGCTATCGAGATGTCGGAATGCAGGCCCTGCGCAGCCGGGCCAACGTGTTGCGCGAACTCCGGGAAATCCGCGTCGATTTTGCCCGGCTCAGCGACGAGCTCTCCAATATCTCCAAGTTTTTCGGGGATTGGCACCTGGCCCGGATTTACGAGAACATCTCGGCAAGATTCCATCTCCCGGACTGGCACAAAGCCCTGGACGGCAAACTGAAAACCCTCGACGACCTCTACCAGATGCTGCAGCAGGATCGCGTCAACCGTTGGATGGTTATCCTGGAAATGACCATTGTCCTGCTTTTCATCCTCGACTTGATTATCCTGGTGTGGGCCGAGCATTATTGAAAAAGGAAAGTATGCTGCTTGAATTACGCGATCCCATTGAGTGCGAGTTCGATTTGCTGGCTTTGGGTGAAATTATGCTGAGATTGGATCCCGGCGCTGGGCGGATTCGGTGCGCGCGGGAGTTCACGGTATGGGAAGGGGGAGGGGAGTATAATGTGGCCCGCGGACTGCGGCGTTGTTTTGGCCTCAAGACGGCCGTATGCACTGCTTTGGCCGATAATGAAGTGGGCCGGTTGATCGAGGATTTCATCTTGCAGGGAGGCGTGGACACGAAATTCATTCGGTGGGTTCCCTACGACGGTGTGGGACGCCAGGCGCGAAACGGATTAAACTTCACCGAGCGCGGCTTCGGAGTCCGCGGGGCGGTCGGAGTGTCAGATCGCGGGCATACCGCCGCTTCCCAGTTGCGTCCTGGTGATTTTGACTGGGATCGCATCTTTGCGCGGACCGGGGTGCGCTGGCTGCATACCGGCGGCATTTTCGCGGCCCTCAGTGAAACGACGCCGCTCCTGGTCCTTGAAGCCGTCCGCAAAGCCAAAGAGCACGGAGTGGCGGTTTCCTATGATTTGAATTACCGGCCGTCCCTCTGGAAAAGCATCGGGGGACAAGATCGCGCCCGGGAGATCAACCGCGAAATCGCCCGTCACATCGATGTCATGATTGGCAACGAGGAGGACTTCATGGCCTGTTTGGGATTTCAGGTGGAAGGCGTCGATGAAAACCTCACCGCTCTGGATCCGACCGCGTTCAAGAAGATGATCACGCAGGCCGTTCGGGAATACCCCAACTTCAAGGTTGTGGCCACCACCTTGCGGGCCGTGAAAAGCGCCAATCGGAACGACTGGGGGGCGATCTGTTGGGCTGGCGGCCAGTTTTATGACGCGACATCCCGCCCCAACCTCGAGATCTTCGATCGCGTCGGGGGCGGCGATAGTTTTGCCTCGGGACTGATCTATGGACTGATGGCCTTCGAGGATCCTCAGAAGGCCGTCGAGTATGGGGCCGCCCACGGAGCGTTGGCGATGACCACGCCGGGGGATACCTCGATGGCGACGTTGCGCGAAGTGGAAAACCTGATCCGAGGAAAAGGCGCCCGCGTGCAGCGATGAATTTCGGCACGCGCTGGCCAATGAATGATTTATGAAAAGACTCCTGTTATTCAGCTTGGTGATGATACCCGTTTTGGCTTCCCAGGGCGCCGCACGCGAACCCCTGGCCTTGTGGCCGGATGGCGCCCCTGGAGCCTTGGGGATCAGCACCAATGATGTGCCCACCCTTACCCCGTATCTGCCTGAGCCCGACAAAGCCACGGGATCAGCCATCGTAATCTGCCCGGGAGGAGGATACGCTCATCTGGCCAAACACGAAGGAGAAGGATACGCCCTTTGGCTTAGTGAACAGGGCATTGCCGGTTTTGTATTGAAATACCGCCTCGGATCCCATGGTTACCGGCATCCCGCCATGATGCAGGATGCCGCCCGCGCCATAAGACTGGTTCGCTATAAAGCCGCAGACTGGAAAATCAACCCTCAGAAGATCGGGATCATGGGCTCTTCAGCCGGGGGCCATCTCGCAGCCACCCTGGTCACCCATTTTGATCAGGGAGATGCCACAGCCCAAGATCCGGTCGATCGCCAGAGCAGTCGCCCCGACCTGGGCATTCTTTCCTACCCTGTGATCACAATGGGAGAACACACCCATCACGGTTCCCGACAGAACCTTCTTGGGGCTAATCCTGCCGATGAACTGATTCAATTGCTCTCCAACGAAAAACAGGTGACGGGCCGGACGCCTCCCTGTTTTATCTGGCATACCTATGAGGACAACGCCGTCCGAGTGGAAAACAGCCTGGATTTTGCCTGTGCCCTGCGCAAAGCCGGCGTGCCCTTTGATCTGCATATCTATGAAAAAGGCGGCCACGGCATGGGGTTGGCCAACGGCCATCCTTGGACCCGGGATTGTCTTTACTGGCTGACTGCTCGCGGATTCCTAAAATTCGATTAATGGTCTACCCCCCCTTGAGGCTTCGGGAACCCTCCAGACCCCGCGAGCCCTGCTGAAAAGGACGGGTCAGGGCCGGTTGAGCATGTAAATCAAATAGCCAAAAAGCGCCGAAAACAAGGCGCCGAAGATCAAGGTCCACCGCAAAACCTGCCAGTGGTGGCGGCGATTGCTGCGACCCATTCCCGGCAAAAGATAAAAGCGATGGGCCTCTTTGTTTTTGCGCAAGCCAAACATCAATGGGCATGTTCTTATATCGACTTGTCTCGGCTTTTCAACGCAGAAATTCCCATTCTGACACAAGGATGAGCTTGATTCCATTCGCGGCTTCCTCCAGCATAGGCATCGTATCGTGAGTCGCTTTGAGTCCCGCCGGATTCCGGAGTGATCCTGCGCGATGCGAAATTGCATGAATGGCACACCTGATGCGTCATTGAAACCGTATGGCAAACGCCGACCAGCGGCCGCTCGATTTAACACCGAGGCGATCCCTCTTCCTCAAAACGGGTTTCAAGAGCGACTCTTTTTCCTGGCGGCGTTCCTGAGCCGGCCGGGCCGGATCGGCGCTATTGGACCCAGTTCGCAGGCCCTGACCGCCGAAATGCTTCAAGGTTGCCACCTGGACAAGATGGAGAATGTGGTCGAGCTGGGGCCCGGGACCGGCGCGTTGACCGGGGCGATACTAGCCCAGATCGGCCCTAGAACCCGCTTTCTAGCTGTCGAGCTCGATGAAGGCTGCGTTAGCCACCTCAACCGAAAGTTTCCCCGGCTCTCAATTGTTCATGACTCGGCTGAAAATCTCCAGAGCCTGCTAAAGCAGCGCGGTATCCAGCACCTCGACTGCATCATCAGCGGACTGCCCTGGGCCAGCATGCCCGACAGTATTCAACGTCCCACTTTTGAGGCCGTCATGAAGAGCCTGCGTCCCGGAGGCACTTTCCGGACCTTTGCCTACGTGCATGCGAGCTGGTTTCCCACCGCCAATCGGTTCCGACGCCTCCTGGAAAAGCACTTTGCCTCTGTCGGCAAAAGCCGCGTTGTCTGGAAAAACCTC
The DNA here is from genome assembly GCA_022709905.1 of Verrucomicrobiota bacterium. Classification (GTDB taxonomy): domain Bacteria; phylum Verrucomicrobiota; class Verrucomicrobiia; order Limisphaerales; family UBA1319; genus JAKLHY01. The sequence continues at coordinate 17,360 of JAKLHY010000102.1, forward strand.
CCGCCCGCTTTCGTCTATCAGTGCGTGCGTTGAGTCCCGATCCCTTCCACATTGTCCTGGCGTTCATAACGTTTCTCCTGATCTTTTCGGGTGAAATGGCTCCGGTCCTATCTCACAGCCGTCCCGACGCCCCTGTGCCTTCCGTTTCTGCCCGCCGCGTTGACGCCCCCTTGGAGGTCGACGGCCGTCTGAACGAGCCGTTCTGGGCCGACACGCCGATCGGCTCCAATTTCATCGATACCCGGACCCATAAGCCCGCTGATCAGCAAACGCGGGTTCGCTTGGCCTATACCCGAGAATTCCTCTACATCGCCGTCGAATGTCTCGACGATCAGCCCGAGAAGATCCGAGCTGTGGAACGTCGCGAGGACCGCGAGTTCACGGCGGATGATTGGGTCGAAGTCCACCTGGATCCCACCCACAGTCATCAAAGCAAATACGCTTTCTTCGCGAACCCCCTCGGTACCCGGGCCGATGCCAATGAAGGCCCCTCCGGCGTCTTTAATCGGGGGTGGTCGGCCAATTGGGACTGCGCCGCCGCCCTCACAACCAATGGCTGGACTTTCGAAATGCGCATTCCCTTCAGCATCCTGAATTACGAACGGCGCAATGGCCAAACCTGGGGGCTCAATTTCACCCGCGCCCTCCGGCACACCGATACCACCAGCTTCTGGAGCTACAACCCCACCGACGAATATAAACCCCGCAACTTCGGCCACCTGACCGGACTCGATCTTGCCGACTCGGTCTTCGACAGAAACTGGGAGATTAGATTCTACTACTTCAAAACTCTGAAGAATATCTCTCACTTTTTGCCAAGATCATCAAGCGGCCATGAGCGC
>JAKLHY010000103.1 GCA_022709905.1 Verrucomicrobiota bacterium
TAAAAGCCATCGGGTAACACTCCTTTTGGCACAACGAATCCCAATCTCGGGTAACAGTTACTTCTGGCGCACGGGGAGCAGGAGTGTGCGCTGCTATCGCCGTCGCTATGGCATATTCCTTCTCGTAAGAGATGCGAGCAGTGGCGCGCTCCTCCTCATCGGTGATTGATCGTTCGGCGGCCATTACACGTTGAGATGAACGCCAAGCCCGAGAACAAAGGCCACTGGTTTGGGTTGGGATTACTGGGCCATCTGGTGCTCCTGGCGGTGCTCTTCGGCGCCAAATCATCGCTGCCCGAATCGTGGCGCGGGCGGGTCCTTGTCCCGGGTTCCCCAGGGGGAGCTCCTTGGGGGGCTGGGCCACCGGCAGTCAGGGAGGTCAGAGACCACGACGCGATGCTGCTGGGGTTGGTGGCACTGACTTCTATAGTTGTGACTCTGCTGGTGGTGTGTTTGAGTTGGAACCGTCGTCGCTCCTTTGGCGTAGGCTTTGCCGTTCCCGCCATCTGGGGCATCATCCATCTGCTAAAGTAGTTCTGTATGCGGCCGAATCCAATCGAACATAGCATGCGTTTGGCGGCAGCATCGGACTCGGTTCAAACTACGACAACGAAAGGAACAGTGCGATGCCCTCTTTTACTGTAGCGCCGTTGATCATCGGCCTCATCCTCGGACTTGCCGTTCTCGGATTCTTCGTGGCGGTGTTTCTACGTCTGGCAGCCGAGTGGGTGGTGAAGATCGAGATTCCCATTGGCAAAGCCTTCGGTTTGGCCATCGCCATTACCCTATTGAATGGCGTGTTGGGCTTCATAATTAGAGCCTGGCTTTCCGGCGGCCACATAGGCTTCATTTTTTGTGTGTTTAATCCCAACATGAGCCTCGTTACGGTGACGTTCCTGACATGTCCAAGGGAATCCCAGGAATTCCATAGCTCCCAGGATTAGGCCTGCCAGCGATTCAGAACCCGCTATTCACCCGTGACGGCGGCGTCCGACAGTTCTCGCACCGGTTCTCGGCCGGTTATTCTGGAAATTGACATCTGTAGCATATAAGCTACAGTTGGGCGATGGATAACAAGCCCAGGTCCGTCCTGGTCTATCGCACGCGTGAAGGCCGGTTGCCTTTCGATGAGTGGTTGCGTGAGTTGCGCGACCAGAACGCGGTGGCGCGAGTACTGGCCCGTATCGGGCGCATCCGTCAGGGACATCTGGGCGACTGCAAGCCGGTCGGTGAAGGCGTATCCGAGTTGCGTGTCGATTACGGGCCGGGCTATCGGGTGTATTTTGGTCAGAAAGGGTCCGCGCTGGTACTCCTGCTTTGCGGCGGGGACAAACGAACGCAACCACGGGATATCCGACTGGCGCAAGAATACTGGAGTGATTACGAGAGGCGCGAAAGGAAATGAGACATGAAAGCCGCAGTGAAATTTGAAAACGTCCTGAAGGACCACTTATCCGATCCAGAGCAGGCTGCGAAGTACCTCACCGCATGTTATGACGAGGGACCGGAAGAGTTCCTCCAAGCCCTGCGAGACGTCGTGGACGCTCAAGGCGGGATGAGCCGCACCGCGAGGCTCGCTGGTTTGAACCGGGAAAGCCTCTACCGTCAGCTTTCGCGCCGGGGGAATCCCAGCCTCGCCAGTCTCAATGCGGTGCTTGCGACCTTGGGCTTGAAACTGCGGTTTGCGGCAGGATAAGCAAACACGCCCACGAAAAAGACTCAGTTCTTGTGCCTTTCGAGGCTGATCAGTCCGCCACCTCGTTCTGCGCCCACCGGCGAGCGATCAATCGATTTCCAAAGTCTTTGGCATCCATAAAGCGGTTTTGTAGGCCGAGGGTGGTTCCTGGAGTTGATTCGCTGAAGCTAGATTGGCCAATCGCCGGATGACCTCGACTGCCCCTCGCTTGTAGACGCACACGCAGACCAGTTCCCCGGTCGTATCACGCACCGCCCAGAACCGACCCTGGCCGTACCGGGTGACAGTGAACTGGCTCATGACAACGGGATGAAACCGTCGTTGTGCTCTTGGATGGCCCGGTCATAAACCGATTCAATGACCGATTGGAGGGTGTCACAGTAAACGTCTTCCACCCGGGCCAGGACCATCGATTCGGCCGACCGTTCCCTATGGCCTTCGATCAACCAGACCGTGTAGGTGTCATCCGGTTCATAGGCGATGATCAAGGTCCAGGCCTTTCCGCGCTTGCCGTTAACCTGGCACTGAAGACCGACTTCGTAATCGACGTATCCGCCGGCTTGACCGGTCACCAGCCGGGATGGTCTTCCCGACCTGTATTCGCCATGGAGTTCAGCGCAGCGGTAGGAGTAATCGTAGGTACCGACGTAAATGAAAGCGCTGCGAAGACTGTGGCCCCAGGCCTGGGCGATGATCGTTCGGATGGTATCCGGTAAAGTTTTGCAGTTCATACGGCGAGCCTCGTAAAGGACTCACCGGCGGGAGGTCCAGAGGAGACCCGTCAGCCTTAAATCAGGCGATAAAGGTTCATTAGGAATGTGAGCAAGCTTGTTTGCTGACACGAAAGCTGTTATTCCGACCGGCACGTGAAATTTGTCGCAGTATGATTTTTAAAGAAAAAGATTCCCTGGAGGACCAACTCCATACTTTGGAGCAGGCGCTGGAACTTGCCGCACCCGGGCAGGAGCGCCAGCGCTGTGAGAAGCAGTTGCCTGAGGACGCCCGCATCTATCGGATGGACAAACTTGTTGGCATAGTTCGCAAAACGGACGGATCACCACTGGACCTTTGGAGAGTGGTGTCACCTGAAACCCTCCATGCTTTCGCCGTCGATTTGGTCAGGCACCACAAGCCTGCACCCAAGCCAAAGTTTGCTGTGCCGCGATGCGATGGCGTTCAAATTCGGAGAACGCGCCGGCAGGCGAACGGAGGCGACGCCCGCAGCCTGGAGGATCATCCGGAAATCGTCGCGAAACACGCTGGCCCGATCATGGATGAGATAGCGGTAACCGCTCAAGAACCCGTTCAAACTGTCCGTCAGATTTCGCGCCATTTGCTTCATCCACGGCCCCTGAGGTTCGGGAATGATGCCGCCGATGTGAACCTCCCGCGTGGCCAACCGAATCACGAAGAAAACGTGATAACGGACCATACCCAAGGCGGTTTAAACCTCCACGTTGAAAAAGTCGGCTGCGGCCAAGACATCCCAATGGGTCCGCAGGAACTCTTTCCAGGTGGTCCTTTTTTGCCGGTCCGGGGCCGGGTCCATCCCTGCCTCCTTCAACACCCTGGCAATGGTCCCGCGCCCGATCTCATGGCCCAGGTTCTGCAAAGCGCCCTGAATCCGCGTATAACCCCAGGCGCGGTTCTCCGCCGCCATTCTCAAGATGAGGTCGCGCACGGCTTCCGGCGTGGACGGCCGACCGGGAGACCGCTGGGGGCGACCATCGTATTTCCGGGCGATGAGTCGTTGATGCCAAGCCAGGTTTTACACTTCTCTCCTACACACATTCTTGTGGCGAACAGCGAGATTCCTCCAAGCTTTTTCGGTACGCGCGAATTTTCGGACATTACGCCGGTCGCGGCCAACCCAGGAGAGAAAACCTCTGCCAATCATTTTCCGCGGAACCGCGAGTCGGGGAGTTGCCGACGGGCGGACGTTCTGGTAGAACAATTCTGTCAACACGAACGAAAGACCTAGACAGCATGAACCAGACCGGCAGAACCATCGCCTGCACACTCGCCGCCATTTACGCGGCCTCCGCGGTTTGCGCGGCGGCACCGCGCATGGACCGTTCGAAACTGCTCATCGGCGCCTACTGCCTGCAGGCGAACGCGCGCACCGAAGCGCACGTGAAGGCGATCAGGGAGTGCAGCGTGGACTTTATCGTCGGCGTGGGCGCCGGCGAACGCGCCACGCTCGACCTCTTCGCGAAGCACGGTGTGGGCGCAATTGTCAACGGAGTTGTGCCCGGCTGGTGGGGCGGCGACGGAGAGAACGCCGGCAAGCTGCGCGAGAAGAATCCGCCCGACGTCTATTCGAAGGGCGCGGCCAAGCTACAGGACCACTCGGCGATCTGGGCGGTCGACATCGGCGACGAACCTTCCGCGCTGGACTTTCCGTATTACGGCGAGGTTGTGCGCCAATTGAACCGCGAACTGCCGGGCGTGCCCCTCTACCTGAACCTCTATCCGAACTACGCGAGCGTCGCCCAGAACACGGGCAAGCAGACTGTCAACCAGCTCGGCACCACGACGTACGCGGAGCACGTGGCCGAGTACTGCCGTCACGTGCCGCTGGACTACCTCTCGTACGACTTCTATCCCTACGTCGAGCCCGCGGGCTTAGACAGGTTCCTCTCGAAGTGCTACGACAACTTCATCGTGGTGGCGGAAGCCTGCCGCCGCACCGGACGTGGATTCTGGTACATTCCGCAGGTGAACTCGCGCGAGGGGCAGCCGCCCACGAGCGAGAACCGCCTGCGGTTCCAGGCCTGCGCCGCCATGAGCTTCGGCGCGGAGGCGATCACCTGGGCATGCTGGAGCAAGGGCTGGTGGACGAACAATGTGCTCGACGCCGCGGGCGTGCCGACGGCGCAGTATGCGAAGCTGAAGAAGGTCAACGCCGAACTGAAACGCCTCGGGCCCGAGTACATGAAGTTCAGGTCCACGACCACGCACTTCGTCGGCTTCTCGAGCGGGTCGTCGCGCAACCCGAAGGAGCCGGTATCCTTCCCCGACGCGCTGGACGCTGGCTTCTTCAAGGGTGTGCGCGCCTCGAACGGCGCGCCGCTCCTCGTGGGTGAGATGTCCGCGCGCGACCCCGCCTGCACAGCGCGAGCGCTCTTCGTAACGGCAGCGGACAACCCCGAGGATGCAGAGCTAGCTTCGTTCGAGCTCATCTTCCGCGCGCCGGGCCCCAAAGCTTACGGGGGCGACGGTCCCGTCCCCGTGAGAATACTGCCGGATGGATCCTGCTCGGTTCCGCTCCGCTCCTGCCACGGGGTCCTACTTGTCTCAGGCGAGTAAAAGTAAACGCAGCCGCCGGAAAGCGGTCATGCAATCGGCGGCGTTTTTCTTCCTGGTGGCGCTGATCTTCGTGTATCGCTTTTTCTATTCGCGCAAGATTGTGGGCTGCACGTGGGAGCCAGCCTGGAAGCGATCGGCTGTGTGCGGGCGTTGGACCATGCGTTGGCGAAGTTGCCGGAGGGTTGCATTCCAGCCAAGAGCTGACCGAACTGGGGGAAGGCCGGCTTCAGGTCAAGTTGCGGTTGAACAGTTTGGACGAGGTGGAGCGGTGGGCTCTTAGCTTTGGCGTGCATGCTCGGGTGATGAAGTTGGTTTCGGTGGGGCCAGGACACAAGGTTGTGATCGTCAAGCCGGTCCCTCTCAATTCCTCAGCAATGGCTTCACTGAACGACAAAACGTAGGCTTTAGTCGCGTAGTAAACCGCCATGAGCGGGCCAGGTTGAAAAGCTGCCGTGGAAACGACATTCAGAATCCCCCCGCGTCGTCGTTCGATCATCCGGGGAAGTAAAAGGCGAGTCAGATGCGTCAATGCGGCAATATTGACCTGAATCATTTCCAGCTGGCGATCGACCGGCAATTGCGCGAATGGGCCTTGAGCGCCAAAGCCTGCGTTGTTGACCAATATGTCCACCTTGAGGCCCGCAGTTTGCAGGTGTGCGGTAAGGCGGTTCGGCGTCTCCGGATGAGCAAGGTCCGCGGTAAACACCTGGGCTTGGATTTTGCAGGATTGTCTCAACTCAGCGGCCCATGACTCAAGCGCCCCTCCGCGGCGGGCAACCAGGACAAGTCGGCTGCCATCTGCTGCAAAGCACTTTGCCAGTTCACGACCGATACCTGAGGACGCGCCGGTAATTAAGACAGTCTCAGGAGCCATACTGTTTAGAGAGTGCAGAAGGACTGGCTCAGTGTCAAACCGGCGCTGCTTTCCTGCAAATTATGGGCGGCCAGCTAGCCAGCTTTTGACATAAGAGGGGCGCACACCAAGTTGCCCAAGACCGAGCAGTTGCGACAAGAGCGATGACTGCACTCAGACTCTTCTTAGACAGTCTGAAAGCTTTTACCATTGATAAGCAACAACTTAGCAAAGCACCAAATGGTCTTGGCACTACATTTCCCGCCTCCCGGTTTTTCGGCTCATGGCTTTTCCCGTAACGTCGGAGAATCCTCCGGCCCGCTCCCGCACCGGTCATAAAGCCGAGTGGTGGAGATGTTCGAATGGCCCACGGCACTGCGCCAGCCGGCCTCGGGATGTCCCAGGAATAGCCATCTGCGGCGGCCGACGGCGGGAACTCGTATCGAGTTTTCCACCAGATTATTGTCGATCAGGTAAGTGCCCGACTCAAGATAGCCGATGAGCGCCGGGTATTCGTTGATGAGGTAGCTGACCGCCTTGCCCAGGCTGCTCTTGGGCAGCAACTGGGGCTTCAGAGCCTGGGCGTCTTGCTGCAGCTGGGTCCAGATCGGAGCGGCTTCTCTCTGGCGAACCTGGGAACGCTCTTGAGGTGTCAAGTCTTTGGTCTGCGCCTCGATCCGGTAGAGCCGACGAACCTGGGTGATGAAAGGCAGGGCCCGGCGATCGCCATCCCGCAAAGCGCGCCGGAACTTGCGCCGGCAGTGCGCTGCACAGCCGATGCGCCGCAGCTTCGGGATGACTTTCCTGGATTGGGCAGATATGGAGTGAGGCTCGGCGTCGTGACATTGCGAATTGTTTTCTCACCCATCCCAATGGATTGGACCTCTTGCTGGGTCCAATTTTCGGAGCCGGGCGCCACCCCCTCGTAAATTGCAGGTTCGCGCTCGGCAGGCCGATCGAGCGCCACCGTTTTGCCGGTCGCCTCTGTGTTTGTCGAAGCGCCGGTCGTTGGCTCATTTTCCGCCGCTCGAAGTGGTCCGCAGCAGAAGACCAGTAGTAGAACAATTGCTTTGCATGGGAGTTTTCTCATGATTGCTTTCGTCCGAACGGCCGGACGGCCGGATTAGGCGACGATAGCGCTGCGAAGTGCCTCCATAAAATCGTTTAGCGAATGTCCCGAAGCCAACGCTCGCAGCCGCAGGGCCGCAAGTCTCAAAAAGCGCAGCGGAGAAATTGGAGTTTCATTGCTTAGGTAGAACATTTTCAGTATGCGTTACGCTTAGCTCTAACCGTCGTCCAATAGGCGTCGATTGCGCGGATTTTTTCGAGGTTCGGCACGGGACCAGCCTGGGGCGTCTTGCCGAAGATCATGGCCTTCATCGTATCTCCGTGAAAAGCAGGCCATTGCGGCAGGTCCGTCCCGTTAGGGTCGCCGGTTTTGGCAAAGTTGACCCAATACGACATGATCTTTTCCGACATGCCTTTGTTCTCCTCCGAAGCAGCAGGTTTGAACCATCCTCCAAGGTTTCCAAAAACGTAGGGCACATCTCCCCCATGACCTGCTTCGCCGGGTTTTCCGCCGTAGTCAAAATAATAAAGGAACGCCTTTCCCTTGCCATTCTCGCTCTGCAGCATTGCCCATGACCAGGTCTGCCAACCGAAAAGCATTTCCCGGATTACATCGCGAGACGCCCGAGCTGCCTCGTCCTTTGTGGAGTGTGGATACGCAGCCAGAATGACGTCGGCTCCATCTACGAAATCCTTGCGAACGGTCTGCTCGAATTCTTCCGGAGTCTTTTGGCCGAACCCGCCAAACAGTCCCCCATCATTCGACATAATGCCCAAAAGAATTGGAGTGTCGTTGAAACGTCCACTTCGGAAAAGCTCCTGTGGATCTCCCACAATGACCTCGCCATCAGCGATGGGCCATGGCAGGCCGACAGTGCCTTTGCGAACCGCGTCAGTGGTCAGAGCTCGTGCAGCCTTGAGATTTGTCACTCCCAGTCGAGTGAAACACATTTTTCCCAGTTCCTCCGCAAGAGCCAACGATACGATCATGCCGCCTGGCTTGTCGGCTGCGGGCTTAATCGGAGCCATGGCGCCACCACTCTGGCAAATTGCGCGCTGAAACAGTCCCTTGGCGAGGGGCGATTGACTTAGAATGCTCACAGAGGTGCCACCCGACGACTGGCCGAAAACCGTCATGTTGGACGGGTCGCCACCAAACCGAGCAATGTTTTCTTTCACCCAGCGCAAAGCGGCGATCTGGTCTTGAATGCCATAGCATCCTGAACCTTTACCGGTCTCAGCGCTCAACTCTGGATGCGCGAAAAAACCGAAGATGCCGACCCGGTGGTTGAAAGTAACCAGCACAACGCCTTTTTCCGCGAAATTGCCGCCGTCGTAGCCTGCGTCGCTCCCTGCCCCCCCGTTGAATGCGCCGCCGTAGATGTAGACCATTACCGGTCTCCGCTCTGCCTCGTCCTTAGCTTTGGTCCACACGTTGAGGTATAGGCAGTCCTCGTTCTGCGTCGGCTCGGGCCCGAACTTTTTTGCGCTCCGAATTCCTTCCCAGGGTTGAACGGGTTGAGGAGCTTTCCATCGAAGCTCCCCGATTGGGGGCGCGGCGAAAGGAATGCCCTTGAACACGCGGAGGCCGTCTTGCCTCTTGAATCCTTCGATAACGCCTGAGCTGAGCTTGACTTTGTCTGGCGAATTACCTTCGGCAGCTTGGGCACCAAGAATGGTGCAGTTCAATGCCAGAACAATGGCAGCGAGGAAGCCGGGCGATCTTGGGATCGGATGATTTTCCTGATATGATTTCATCAGAGTCACTTCGTCCTGAGGGTGTCTTTTGAAGAGTTTATGGCTTTGTACCGGTTTGGACCGGTGGAGCGAAACCCCGAACCCCTGACCATAATTAGATTGACGCAGATTCTCCCGTTTCATTAGAATATCCTGTATATTCAAAACTAGGAAAGTTTTCCTAGTTTGTCGACTAATATCAATATAGTAGGAAAGTTTTCCTAGTAATTAAATTGTTGGGCCAAATACGCGACACCATGCCACGCATTACCACGATAACCATTGTCACGATCGCGACTTTCGCTGCTGCCGCTGCAGTCTGGTTCTGGGCGCTCCGGCCACTCGGATCTGCCTCCTACCTTTCGGCAACGGGAGCGACCGACGCCGACGTCATTCGCCAGTACTGGCCACACCGTTTGGTCGAGCCCGAGTGGGTCAGCGCCACGCCGGACAGGTTCATGAAGTGGCACATGGCCGAGGCGATTGCTCGGCTTTCTGTCGTTGGAGTTGTGTGGCTGATTATTTCGGGAGGAGCGATTCTCCGATTCACCAGGGGACGGAGACAAAAGCCCAACAAGTCGGTGGAGACGAACCGCCGCCCCGCTTCTCCGCTCGATGAGGGGCGGAAATTCGAAAGCACCTCCTGCGCTCCACCGTCACCGTCGGCGGCGGTCGCTCACCTCTGACGTTCGGCAACATGAGCGCAGACCTCTCCAAGATCAGGTTCCAGGATGCACGGATCATCCGCGTCATCGAGGACACGGATCAGAGGAGACTGACTTTCGAGGTCACCTATCCGCTGAAGGACTCGGCCGTGGATTTCGAAGCGGGAAAGCTCACCTTTGAGCTCTACAGCCGTTACGTGGTCGCAGAGCGGGATATGAATGGCTAGCCCACTGTTCTGAGGGCCGAGGTTACCGAGGCCAGCAGCAGGAGCCTCGCGATTCGGATGCAGACGGATTATGGCACCCGAGAGGTCACCTGCTACCGTGTCGGAGATGGGGCGACCTTTGCCGAACCATGCGCTTCACCGAATGGCGGCCCGGCGGCGTCGCGTGGCAATTCGGGAGCCACGGAGGGGCCGCCATCGGTGAGCTGAATCGTTCGGCAGCGGTGCGCTTTACGATCCTCCTTCCTCAATAGAAGGACATCAGAAACTGGATGAACCCGTGAACCTCTCGCGCCGAGCATGTGAATCCGGTCGGCAGTTGCTACCGTTAATGCGGACGTGACCTACGGCTTGACGAATGCGCGGAATTCCTGATTTACCCCCAATACACCACCCTATACGTCGGTGACTCCTCGGGCCTCGTCCTTCGCCGGTCATAAAGCCGGGTCGTAGTGATGTTCGAATGGCCCAACTACTCCTGGACCTTGGCGATATCGGCCGCATGCTCCAGGGCGTTCGTGGCTGCCGTTGCCCAGAGGGAATCGTAGGCGTCGACGTAAAGTAAAGCGCCGCGAAGACTATGCCCCCCGGCCTGGGCGATGATCGTCCTGATGGTATCCGGTACAGTTTTGCTGTTCATACGGCGAGCCTCGTAAAGGGCTCACCGGCGTGATGTCCAGAGAAGATCCGGCAGCGTTCAGTCAGGCGATAAAGGTTCATTGGGGGTGTGAGCAAGCTTGTTTGCTGACACGAAAACTGTTATTCACGTCCGGCACGCGTAATTTGTCGCGGTATGATTTTTAAAGAAAACGAATCCCTGGAGGACCAACCCAGAACTTTAGAGCAGGCGCTGAAACTTGCCGCGCCCGGGCAGGAGCGCCAGCGTTGTGAGAGGCGGTTAGCCCAGGTTCGCGCAGGCACGAAGGACGATCAGGAGGCAGCCCGCCACACCCGCCTGAGCATAGTGCTGCATCCCAAGTTTTTCAACGTGGTCGTCGTCCAGCCGTCCTGCTCGATAGTTGGGTATACCTTCTTGTCTTATGAACTCAAAAACTAAGAACCTCGGGCGGATCCGGTACTGCCCCGTTGTCGTCGTTTGCCTTGTTGTGGCTGCAACCGCAAAGTTATGTGCCCAAGCCGACAGAGCGCCCTCCCCGTTGGCACGAGCCTCGACTCCGACGGCAACCTCCGGCTCGTTGGACCCCCAGTTTAACGCGGGCTCGGGAATACAACGGTCACTCTCCTGCCTCGCCATCCAAATCGATTCCAAAATCCTGGTCGGCGGCACCTTCACCAACATCAGTGGCCAGCCCTTCCGGAACCTGGCACGACTCCACCCCCAGGGTGAAGTGGATCTGGATTTTTCTCCGGGCTCAAGTGCCAATGACGAAATTCGCACCCTCCGGATACAACAGGATGGCAAGATTCTGGCCTCCGGTTTCTTTACAAATTTCAACGGGTTCCCAAGAAACCGGATTGTCCGGTTGTTCACCGATGGCCGCGTGGATCCTGAGTTCGATCCTGTTTGGCCAGCCGATGGTCCCATCCTGGCCTCTTGGATTTTGCCCGACCACCGGGTTCTGGCAGTTGGAGGCGAGTTCTTGGCGTCAGGCGGAACCAAAGGACATGTCATTCGATTGCAGCCGAACGGCAGCCAGGACGACTTGTTTCACACGCCGGAGGTTGATGGTTTTGTTCGGGCTTTGTTTGTTCAAAACGATGGCCGGATAGTGATTGGCGGCAGTTTCAACCAGGTTGACGGCCAAGTCCGATCCAAGATCGCTCGACTCCAAATCAACGGGGAAGAGGATCGTTCCTTCGACGCGGGCGCAATCTATGGCGCGGGAATCTGGACTATGGCCCCTTACACCGGGGGCGGCGTGCTAATTGCGGGCATATTCACCAATATCAATGGCTTTAACATCACGAACTTGGCCCGGCTTAATCCGTATGGCAGCCTCGACACCGGATTCTGTCCCCAGATACGGCGCGGCACCAACTACGCTGGAAGCATTGAAACCTTGACGGTCCAGGCGGATGGCAAAATCCTCATCGGTGGTTTCTTCGACACCGTTAATAACGTCCCCCAGAAAAACCTGCTCCGGCTCATGCCTGATGGCACCAGGGATGTCAACTTCCAGGTGGGGAGCGGCCCCGACGCGTCGGTCATGGCTTCCCTGCTGCAACCGGATGGACGGCTCCTGATCGGCGGTGGCTTCAGCAGTTACGATGGAGAAGCACGCAAGAGTATGGCACGCCTTCTCAGCGATTGCCCCCCGGCGACCACACTCGCGATTTTATTGCGAAATAAATCGGTAGAATTAGTCCTGTCCGGCCAAGTCGGTCAATCCCAGCAGATCCAGTTTGTCGAAGCCCTTGGATCGACAGCCACCTGGAAGGTCTTGGCTGATTTTGTGATGTCCCAAAACCAGGTCTTGCGCACCGATGAGACGGCCAGCGGTTCTACGGTAAGGTTTTACCGAATGATGTCTGCCCCGTAAACATCGTGCGCAGATCGTAAAACCGCAGGTTTTAGAAAACGGCGTGTCTATGACAAACAGAATCCTCACTCACCTCTTCTGCGTATTGGGCGCTACCTGTGGCAGAAACCTCGTCACGGAACGATGTCGTTGATTTTGCTGAGTGTGTCTTTTAGCTAATCAGTAGTGTTCACGGTTGTCTGGGTGTTCCAATCCTGCCTAGGCTGTCGTCCGTCTAATCGTTCAATACACCATCCTGAACGTCGGCGAGTCCTCCGGCATGGTCCTGCGCCGGTCATAAAGCCGGGTGGTGGCGATGTTGGAATGCCCCAGCCACTCCTGGACCTTGGCGATATCCGCCGCATGCTCGAGCGCATTCGTGGCCGCCGTCTCCCGCAAGGAATGGACGCGGAATCCCGGATCTATGCCCGGCGTCTGCGACTTCACCGCACCACAGCCTCAAACCCTTTCCTACTCAGCAATCCGGCCTGATGCAACTTCTTGGCCATATCACGTTGCCGGGAACCGATTCTGTCTCGCTTGGCGGAGTTCATCCGGCTGGGCATCAATTCCAGGTTGGCGATCACATTATCCAGCTCAGGAGCCACAGCACGGGGGATTATGTGGTCCACGCTCAACTGATCGCCTTTGTATGGCCCTTTCATCACCGTGGCGGCATTGCCTCGCCTCATCTCGGCAAGCCCCTTATCATTCAGGCAGCCCAGACAACGCCCAAAGCTCCGCTCACGCCTTTGACTGTTCTTGCTGTTAAGGACCTGGGGCCAGGACGACGCGGAAGCCTACGCTGCCGTGCCTGCCGCCAGGCGAGTTCCCGTACCGGAGCGCTGACCGGCAGTACCTGCCGTAGTGGCTCCAACTGCCCCCGCGAATCACACGGTTCGAGCCCGAACTCGGACCCCGGGGATCTGTCACGCTCCCCTCGGGAAGGGAGTCTTGATACCAATCCATACACCACTCATACACGTTACCATGCATGTCATATAACCCCCATGCATTGGGCGCGTAACTGCCCACCTTGGTCGTACACCTGAGCCACGGCCCTTCGGCCGCCCCATTATACGGATAATTCCCGTCAAAATTCGCCTGTGTCGAACTTAAACTGTTCCCAAACGCCGTCGCCGTCGTCGTCCCCGCACGACACGCATATTCCCACTCCGCTTCCGTCGGCAGCCGGTAAGCATACCCGCTTGGCAACCGACCAGATGACCGTTCGCTGGCTGTCAGCTTGACGCAGTAGTTCGTCGCGTCATTCCAAGTCACCTGCTCCACTGGCCGGTCCAGGTCCCCTGTGAAATACGATGGATTGCTCCCCATCACCACCTGATACTCCCGCTGCGTCACCTCATACTTCCCCATCCAATATCCCTTCGTGAGAGTGACCTGAGTCTGAGGACCTTCATTGGAACCTCGGTCCTTCTCGGTTGATGGGCTCCCCATCGTAAAGGTGCCCGGATTAATCCAGACCATGCCTGCTATCTCCGGCGGTGGTTTGGGGAACTCTGTGATTGTGGCTCGATAGAATCGTTGAGAAGTCGCTATGCTATCGGTCAGGACTTTGGATTTGCCGTCCCCCTTGATGCCGGTCTGCAAGGCCTGCCAGGTCTTCAGGTCTTCCGACCAATCTACTCGGTAGATCCGGTTTGATTCAGTCGACATCACAAGCTGACGCTCCGTGGGATCGACCGCCAAATCCTCAAACCGAAATACCGATAGCCCATTGGTCGGGATCGTCCCAGCGATATATTCCTGCCAGGTGGCCATGCCGTCCCCATCCTGGTCGCTCAGTTCCGCCCTGGCATAGCTGCTGGTAAAGCCATACTTGTTCAGCCAGTCAATCGGAGTGCCCATCACGGGCTCCCCAGGTCCCGGACTGACTGCAGTGGCATTCACAAAAATAAACGATTGGCCGCCCGGATAAAAGCTGTTGTCCAATCCCAATTCGAAAAAGCAGTGGGTCAGGTTGGTCACTCCCTGAAACTCAAACTTCAGGAGTTTGCCCAGCGTGGCATAGGGCAAGCCGGAGAAGATGTTCTGGGGTGTCGGACTCCGCAGTTCAACCCAACCTTGCTGAACATCATGTTCCATCACCCAGGTGTCCGGACAAATCCCGCCTTCAGCATAGGGCACCTTGGTCACCTGGGGCGTTTGGGTCGCAAAATAAGTTAAGCGAATTCGCGTTACAAACCGCGGCACATACAACGCCCGCAATCCCACTGTCGCTCGTCCCTCCTCCCCCAACGATGGATCAAAAAGCAACCGACCTTGGAGCACTTCCCCAGTGTAGCTGGTCGGACGATACGAACTGCCCGTGTGGTTGGCTGTTTTGCCCTGGTAGGTCAATTCGAAGGAAGGCGTAAATGCGCTATCGGACCGCTTTAACGTCGCCCACCGCAACACATACTGCCCCCGTAAATCATCGCTAATCTGTTGGAACCGCTGCGCCAATTCAGTCAAATTGGCCGCTGTGTAATACTGTCCCCGTGTCTGGCTTGCCATGCTTTGCAGGGCCGCTGGCTGGAGCTCGCGTCCGAAACCGATCGCGTAGATCTTCACCCCTTTGCTTGCGGCTATATTGATGACTTCGGATGGTTGACGGGTGCTCGATTCATCCTTGCCGTCCGAAAGGAATACGACGAATCGTTGCTCATCCCCGGGATTGGCCGATGGAAATTCATTGACGGCCGCATATACGGCGTCCCAGCATCGGGTCGCCGCTGGAAAAAACTGCACGTAATCGGTCCAGATCCGGTCGATATGATTGGTTAGCGCCACCTTGTCCACCGTCAGGTCGATCACCTTCTGGGGTGGATGGGCCACATCCTCCCGGTGGAATTCGTAAATCCCAATCTGGGCATCATTGGTCAGAGTACCTACCATAGTCTTGGCAGCTGCTTCCATAATCTCCAAGGCGTCCGAATAGCCGTTGCTATTCGTATCACCGTTGTACGTCGGATCGGCCATGCTCAGCGTGTAGTCTAGAACCAGGAAGCACTTCAGCTGTTTATTGGCCCCTGACAGCAGGCGGTAGCCGGTTTCCGATGCGCTGATCGGCGCTCCATCCTCCTTGCATACCACCACAATATTGATGGGGTCCACTACCACCGCATGATTGTCCTGATCCCGTAGCGAAAAATTGAAATCCAACAGGTAGGGCACATCGTAAAAAGACGACACTCCGTCAATCCTGAGCGAGGACACCGCACCAGAGGCAGTGCCACCGATCAGCATCCCCATCATCACCAAAGCCGCAGAGGCTTTAGCCCGCAGCGTGTTTCCATCCTTCATAAAGCGATATAGGCTCAACTCAGTGATTACGCCTGTATTCTCTTCCGATGCCACCTGGATGTGGCAAGCGAACTGACAGTAGTCCCTGGTCGCAGGATTTGTTTATCATTTACACCGTCCCAGACGCAATTCTGCATAAACACCTCTTTGTTGCTCTGAATTCTTCCAAGGAAAGCTCATGCGAAACTGACCGGGACTACACGACATGGATTACCTGGCAACCCCCACAAAACCAAGAAGTCCATTATCGTCTTACGTCTCCCTCAATACACCACCCTGAACGTCGGCGAATCCTCCGGCCTGGTCCTGCGCCGGTCATAAAGCCGGGTGGTGGCGATGTTCGAATGCCCCAGCCATTCCTGGACCTTGGCGATATCGGCAGCGTGCTCCAAGGCATTCGTCGCCGCCGTCGCGCGCAGGGAATGGACGCAGAACCCAACCACACCCAACCCGATCCGCCGAGCATACCTTTTCACAATCCTGTGATGCACGTTCGAGGGAGACAACGGCTTGCTCGCCCTCCCTGGCCTCGACCTTGTCGATCGGAACAAAGGTCCGTCGAGGTCATCCCGGTGCCCGGCCTTTTCCAGGTAAGCGTCGATCCGTTCTAAGGTTCCAGGATGAGCGGGCACGAACCGCAGCTTGCCGCCTTTCCCGTGGACCCTCAAATGAACGACCCCACTCCGTAGTTGAATATCCTTAACCTTGAGATGGCAGAGTTCCTGTAACCGTAGTCCGTGGTAAAGGAACGTGGATAGTATCGCCCGGTCTCGCAGGCCCTTCAGAGTGCTCGGATCCGGGGCTTCCAGCAGCGCCCGGGCATGGTCATTGCTGATCGCTGGCGTTTTGCCCTCGTTTACCCCACCATTGGGCCGTTTCACACCGAGAGTCGGATTGAAGAACACGGCATTCGATTCGCACAGGTGGTTAAACAGGGCTGATAAGGCCGAGAGCTTCCTTCGAATAGTCGCCGGGGAAAGGTTCCGTTGCTCCAAGGCCTTCCGCCAGGCGATGACGTGAGCCCAGACCACAGACCGGAACTCCTCGGGCTTCTGGATACCCGCAAACCGCCTGAAGTCCTCGATATCGATCCGGTAGGCCTTCCGGGTCCTTGGATTGACGATATTGGCAAACCACTCGATCTCGGGCGGCACATTGGATAGGTGGCTGAACTCATCCGCACTCAGCGCCCGGTGGCAATTTCGCGTGACTACCGCCTGATGTGATCCCCCTGCCGCCGCGTTACCGGGGCCTTTTCCATCTGCACTGATCGTTGTTTCGAGACTCATAAGAGAGCCTCCTAATGCAGATAGAATATCTTATCCACACAAAAACCGGTCCGTTCTTGTGTGCAAAACTCTACACTGCAGTTTTGAAGTGTCAGGAGCAAACGCATCGGTCACGAATACATGCGGCGCTCCTTGTGGAGCGGCTGTTGTCGGAAAGAAGCATCGGTTTGGGGGAGGATTCTTCACTAATCACCGGTCGCCGGTTTATTGGTCTTGCTTTTATTCGTGCTTCGAACGATCAAATGAAGCCAGCCCCCACAAACCGTTGACTTGTTTCTCTCAGTCAGCGTCCGTGTGCGGGCGGTCCAATTCCGAAATGGATCAGTAATTTGTTGCCAACGAACAGCAAAAGGAGCATCCGATGAAACTCAGATCTCTGGTTGTCCTGTATCTTGTGTGTTGCGGTCTCACTTCGGGCAGAGCTGCGTCTCCGGATACAACCTTCACCTACCAAGGCCGCTTGACTGAATCCGGCGCTCCCTACACGGGCAACGCCGAATTCCTTCCCACCCTCTGGGACGCCGCCAGCAGTGGCACCCAGGTTGCCATCAACAATCCTGCCACACTGGCCGTCGGAATCACCAATGGGCTCTTCGTCCTGCCGTTGGACTTTGGCACGAATTTCCCCGGCGCCGACCGCTGGCTTCAACTGGGTGTGCGTACTGGCGCGGGTGATTTCACGCTCTTGGCTCCAAGGCAGAGAATCACCGCTGTCCCCTACGCCCAAACTGCGAATGTGGTGACGGGCCCGCTGCCCGCAGGCCAGTTGATCGGAACTCTAGCATCGGCCAACCTAGCCGGCACTTACGCGAATGCGGTAACGTTCAACCATGCAAACAACAGCTTCAGCGGCAACGGAGTAGGTTTGACGGGCTTGAACGCGTCGCAACTGACTGCGGGCACAGTGCCCGAGGAGCGATTGGGGACCAGCATTGCCCGGACCAGCCAAGTGTGGCGATGTAACTACTCAGGTCGAAACTGACGCGGGAGCAAGGAGTTGAGGGGCCAAAAAATATTTTCACTTTGTACGGGACTCCCAACTTTCCGCCTGGTAATCTGGCGGCATGCTCGAAAGCGAAAACATCCAGGGACGTCGAAT
>JAKLHY010000104.1 GCA_022709905.1 Verrucomicrobiota bacterium
GCTCGAATACCTTCGCCGTGCCCTCGATGGCCGCCCATTCCTGCCTCAGCCAGTGAAAAGCACCTGAGCAGTTACACAAAGACTCCGCGATACTGGATGATGCCATTTCCGCCCGATATACAATAGATGCCGCTCAGTCAAAGGACGCGGGGAGCTATCGAGTAAAGGTCTCAAATCCAGGAGGCATAATGTGGAGTTCCTTCGTCACTCTAACTGTCCTGACAAGTCATACCATCACCATCGTTACACAACCAAGCGATCAGACAGTGGGTTTTGTGGAAACTGCCATACTCGGTGTAGATGCCGCATCCAGCCAGCCTTTAACATATCAGTGGTATTTGGGCCAGAGTGGGAACGCGTACGCGCCCATCGCTAACGCAACCAACGCTCACTACACCACTCCGCCATTAAAGTCTAGCGTGACCTACTGGGTCCGAGTGAGCAATCCGGCTGAATCCGTGGACTCCAGAACCGCGACGATTAGTGTGGCGACTGTTCCACCTCCAGGTTTTGTGGCTGCATATGACCGGTCACGACGGCAAGTTCTATTGTTTGGAGGACGAGCCCCTCAGTTCACGAATCAAACATGGATTATGCAGGAGAATCAGTATGTGAGGTTGCATCCGGCTGTTAGTCCCCCCGTCCGAATTGCACCGGTTATGGTTTTCGACGAGTCGCGACAACAAGTGGTGCTTTTCGGCGGACAGAAATCAATTGGAGGCCCGCATTGGGACGACACTTGGGCTTGGAACGGAACGAATTGGGTAGAACTCAACCCGTCCACCAAGCCTCCTGCGCGACGAGGACAGGGGATGTTATTCGATTCGGTTCGCCAGCGGATTGTCCTGTTTGGCGGGGGAAGTGGCGATCTCTTTTCGGACACATGGCTTTGGGATGGTGAGAATTGGGAGCATGCCTTCCCTGTCCAGAGTCCCCCGGCATCAATATACCATGGCATGGTGTTTCAAACTCACTTGAGCAAAGGGGTGGTTTTTGGACTCGGTCATCCCAGCGTTCCCGCCTCACTGCGCGCCAGCACTTGGACTTGGGATGGAAGCAGCTGGCTCATGGAAAAAACGTCGAACAATCCAGCCGAACGCTACATTCCGGCAATGGCCTACGACGCGGCGCACCAGCAAACCGTCGTATTCGGGGGGCAAAAACCCGGGGGGGGATACTATGATGACACCTGGTTATGGGACGGAACCAACTGGACCCAGGCTTTTCCAAAACGCAATCCCCCCGCAAGGCATGGTTCAACCATGGTTTATGATTTGCATAAGGGGCATCTGGTGCTGTTTGGGGGCTCGAATGACACCACGCAGTTTAATGACACCTGGCTGTGGGATGGATCAGATTGGACTCCATGGCCGTTGGGCACAAGAGAGTCTCCCGCATTGTCAATTACCTTTGACGGGCGGACCAATCCTTCCGGAAATTCCCAGGTTCTTGGCTGGTTATTCACCGTGAATCAGGAGCTAAGCGTGACGGGCCTGGGTCTGTTCGACGATGGTCTCAATGGACTGGGTGAAGCTCACCTCGTGCTGATTTGGGAGATGCCCGACACTATTGTGGCCATGGCCACAGTCACAGAGGGTCATCGCGTGCAGTTAGTGGACAACTTCAGATATGTTCCCCTGGTCAATACAACCGTCCTTACCCCTGGAAAGAATTACGTCATCGGCGCCATCTATCAGAAAGGCTCCCTGGACTTTGTTCCTGAATCCGTGACCGAGCCCAGAATACAGGCCAATTCTGCCATCAATTACATGGGCGGCCGCTACGGACTTGGGAGTGGACGAGTGTTGCCAAATGCCCCAGTCGTGCCTGTATCTGCTGGATACTTTGGACCCAATTTTCTTTTTTCTTCCTCGGCTTGGCTAAACATTTTAACACAACCTGAAAACACTGAGGTCAGTTCAGGGCAGACAGCCACTCTCACGGTATCCGTATCAGGCGGTGCACCCTTTCGCTACCAATGGTACTTGGGACAAAGTGGGGATACGAGATCACCCATCGCCGGAGCCACATCAAACAGCTACACCACCCCGCCATTAACGGCTACAACGATGTTCTGGGTGCGTGTAAGCAACACGGCGGGATCCGCGGACAGCCTGACATCAGTCGTTACCTTGCGGGATTCAGAGGGGCCGCTATGGGAGTTCACAATACAAGGTGGCATTAATACACCTGGCTTGACGATCGGATCCGATGGGACTGTATATGTGGGGTCAGATGACTTCAGCGTTTACGCCTTGGATGGCAAATCCGGGGCGCAACGCTGGAAGTTTACGACGGAGGGCATCGTGATGTCGAGCGTCGCGGTTGGAGAGGATGGCACAGTCTATTTTGGCTCGGGCGATAAGAAAGTCTATGCAGTGGAATCGTCGTCCGGCATGAAACGATGGGAGTTTGTTACCGGAGGAATGGTGCGCGGTTCGCCCTCAATTGGCTCTGACGGGACTGTTTACGTGGGATCAGAGGACAAAAAGGTGTACGCGCTCGACGGTGTCAACGGGACCAAGAAATGGGAGTTTTTAACGGGTGGTCGCGTGCTCAGTTGCCCTGCGATTGCCGCCGATGGGACAGTTTACGTTGGTTCGCTCGATGGAAAGGTTTATGCCCTTAATGGAGCCACCGGCGCGATGGTCTGGGACTTTCAAACCGACTACGAGATCAGTTCCGCGCCCGCGATCGGTCCGAACAACACCGTCTATATCTGTTCACACGACGCCAAAGTATACGCACTGGATGCGATCAGTGGCGCAAAACTCTGGGAGTTCCTCACCGATTCTTCTTTGGTCCAATTTCGCACCTCGCCGGCCATCGGACTCGATGGCACCGTTTACGTCGGCACAATCAGCAGCATGGTCTATGCGATCAACGGAATGACAGGCGTGAAACAATGGGAATATGAGAACATCGGAACCTTCAACAGCCCTGTCATCGGAGCTGATGGTGTCGTTTATGTGGGCGATGGCAAACTTTTCGAGTTGGATGGAAAGACAGGGAGGAAAAAAAGGGAATTTCAGGCGGTGACCTCAACTTATTCCGCCCCCGCGTTAGGGAAAGACGGCACTATTTATATTGCAGATTACAGCGGTAAGATTCGCGCCTTCCCTGGTAGTGTGCCCAATGGAGATGCGGTATGGCCGATGTTCGGGCAGAATCAACGGCACACGTGTCGTTCCGTTGTTCCTGCGACTGCCGTTCCTGTCATTACCAGCCAGCCTGCAAGCCAAACAATCGGGGCTGGATCGACAGCCACCCTCAGCATCATCGCGACCGGGGCGGAGCCTCTGGCCTTTCAGTGGTATTTGGGTCAGAGCGGAGACACGAACGCACCTATCACGGGCGCCACGAATGTCAGCTACACAACTCCGTCGCTGAACGCCAGCGCGTCTTATTGGATTCGGGTTAGCAGTTTGGGGGGCTTCGTGGACAGCCAAACGGCCACGGTGGACATCCAAACGACCGCGCTGGTTATGAAAGGACAATGGCCAGGATATCGCCAGGGGCCCGCCAAGGACGTTGCTATCTCCGGACAGCACGCTTATGTGGCGGCCGCAGGTTTGCACGTCATTGATATTAGCAATCCAGCCAATCCCCAGCGGGTGGGCGGATTCTCCGACACCATGGGAGCCGTTAATGGTGTGGCAATCTCGGGGCATTATGCCTACCTGGCCGATGGTTTTGAAGGATTGCTCATTCTGGATGTCGGCAATCCCGCCAATCCGCATCGGGTTGGGGCGTACGATATTCTAGGCCAAACATTCGATGTGGCCATTCAAGGGAATTACGCCTATGTGGTGGGGCCTGTTGGACTCCAAATTCTCGACATCAACGATCCGACATTTGTATTTCGGGTGGGAGAATTCGATACAGGCAATAGCGCCACGAGCGTCGCGGTTTCCAAAGATTATGCCTATGTCGTCTGTGACGCTTTTCCTGCCTCTGAACATTCAGGGCTTTTAGTGGTTGACATCCGCGAGCCGAATGCCTCTCGATTAGCGGGCAGCCTGGAGATGCCGAACCTTTTTAAACCGTCTCTCGCTTTGGCCGGTGACAACATCTACGTGACGGATGGAATCCTCTGGGTGATCGATGTCAGTGATCCAGCGCATTCAAGATTAATCGGGAGCCATGGTTCGACCTATGCTCAAGAAGTCGCGGTTGCGGGTGAGTATGCATATGTGGCGAATGGTGCCGACGGTTTTTTGATTGTCGACATCAGTAATGCCGGGTTACCGGGACCCATCGCAACCGCAAACACCACAGGGGAAGCCACTGCCGTTGCGATATCCGGGGGTGTGGCTTGCGTGGCGGACAGCTGGAGCGGACTGCATGTTTTTGACGTTAGCCATTCGTCGCAGCCGGCACTCCTGGGCACTATTGACCCCATCGGGGATGCTCGCGGCGTGGCGATGGCGGGCGATTACGTGTATCTCGCCGACGGAGATTTTCAGGTGATCGACGTCACAGATCCAACCAAGCCGCGAAAGACCGCAGGAATGGAGCTGCCCGGTTATGCGGGGGTTGTAGCGGTTTCCGGGAGCCATGTATACGTTTCCGAGGATCGTTTCGGAATTCACATAATCGATATTTCCAATCCCATCCTTCCCACCGAGGTGGCTCAGGTGGCGGGCGCCGCCAAAGACATTTACATTATGGGCAATTACGCTTTTGCGGTGGAAGCCGAGTTGCGTGTCCTTGACGTGTCTGATCCCGTCCGCCCAAACGTAATCGGAAGGTTGGCCCTGGGTCGTTCCGCTGATGGCGTCGTGACGGATGGTAATTATGCCTATATTGCAGCCGGTCCCGAAGGCCTCAAGGTCATCGACATTAAGGACCGAACCAATCCGAAGAAGGTCGCGGACTTGGATACGAGCGGAGACGCCCGCGCAGTGGCTGTGAGCGGCCACTATGCCTTCATCACCGACTACGAAGCCGGAGTGCAGATTATCGATATCAGTGATCCAGTGAATCCGAAGCGGGTGGGTGGTCTGGACACGGGTGGAAGAGCGCGGGACATCGTCATCGAGGGGCATTTCGCTTACGTGGCCAACGATGGACCAGGTGTAATCGTATTGGATATCACCCATCCCACAAATCCGCGCAACGCGGGGCAGTATCGTCCTCCCGGACTCGCATTTGGCATTGCGGGTCAGTCTGGACGAGTCAGTGTCGCTAGTGGTGACTGGGGACTCGCCATCCTCGAGTTCCAGTCGTATGTGCCGGAGGCGCCGCTAATCACAAGCCAACCTCAGTCACAAAACGCCGCCTTTGGGTCAACGGCTGCTTTTGTCATTACGGCGACTGGTCCGGAACCACTCGGATACGAATGGAAGAAAGACGGGACGGTTCTCACTGACGGTGGGCGCATCAGTGGGGCGACTACGCCCATCTTGCGAATTACGGCGATACAGGCCGGTGACATTGGGCAATACCACTGTATCGTTAGCAATGTGGCGGGCTCGGTTGCCAGCCAGACCGTCGAGTTGAGACTCTTGCCCACGCTGGTCGTAACCTCGGAACATCCCTTCAACATTGAGGGAGCGTTTGAATTCCTTTTCGTTGCTGAACCGGGAGTACAGTTCCGCGTTCAGTATTCGAGTGATCTACGAAATTGGATAGACCTCAAGAGCGTCGAGTCAACAGGAGATCCCATCCGCATCATCGATCCCGAGGCAAAACGACAATACACTCGTTTCTATCGGGCCATTGGCCCTTGAGATCAGCGTGCCACCGCCCGCATCCGAAGGCTTTGGATTAATTCAAAATATCCAAGGGGCGGTGAGATAGTGATCCGTATGGAAAGCACAAAGCGACTTTGGGTATACAATTATTGTCCCCCTTCAAGTCGGTCACTCTCAAAAAACGTTCGATTTTCAATCCGACGAAACTCTCGCCGCTCCTCTGGATCGCCGTGCGCCAGACCCGAACGCTTGTTTGCGATTTTTCTCCGAGTGACTACACTGTCCTGCAAAACGGATGGAAATTAAGCTATGGCATACGTGCATGGTTACTCCGAGCGTGAAACCCAAAGGCTTTATGAGCAGGCGGGGATTCTTGAAGACATACTCCATTCGGGAACGGCGTTTTCCGCAAACGCCAGGGTCCTTGAGGCCGGATGCGGCGTGGGAGCTCAGACGCGGCTTTTGATGAAGCGGAGCCCTGAGGCGGTGTTCACCTGCATCGACCTCTCCGAAAAGTCGCTGGCCACAGCCAGCCGGCTCAAGGCGCAGCCGGAATTCAGGAGAGTTACCTTTTTGAGGGAGGACATCACCCGGCTGGGTTTCGCCGAGGAAAGCTTTGACCATGTGTTTGTTTGTTTTGTCCTGGAGCATCTGGATGCGCCTGTTGCCGCGCTGAAGGAACTCAAGCGCGCGCTCAGAACGGGCGGAACGATCACCGTGATCGAGGGCGACCACGGTTCGTGCTTCTGGCATCCGGAGACGCCGGAATCCGTGGCGGCGTGGAACGGTTTGATTGCGGCTCAGCGGAACATTGGACATGACCCGAACATCGGACGCCGGCTGGCTCCATTGCTGACGGGCGCGGGGTTTGCCCTGCAGACATGCGAACCGGCCTGGCTTTACGCCGATCGTCTGAAACCGGCGTTGCGCGATGGGATGGTGGACCACATCATCGTCCCGATGGTGCAGTCGGCCGAGGAGCGGATATTGGCGGACCATCTCGTGCCGAAGCCGGTTTACGAAAAGGGCATCGCCGATCTGTCCCGCGTGGATCAACTGGACGAAGGGACTTTTTTTTATACCTGGTTCAAGGCGGTTGCCCGCAAACCTTAATGGTGGTCATTTTATGGGCGCCAACGACCACGCAGGCTCGAAACCGAAGGGCAAGTTGGCGGGAATCGGTTTTCAACCAGGTCCGGGCGAGAGGGATTCGCACCCCGGATCAAATACGCGCCGAAGAACCGGCGTGATCACCCCCCCGGGCGTGTTTCCTCATTCTCTGGCACGGTTCGTCTCCCGGATCCAAGGTTATGCGGCTTGGGCCATCGGCCTGGCATCTGTTTTCTTGCCTGCCGACACGTTCAGTGGAGGAGCTCTCGAACCCCTTTGCCTCGACAACATCGAGAAGACGGAGGTGAGATCAGCCCTGTCGGGCTTTGGTCTCGAGCAGACTCGTTACGTGACCCTGAATCCGCGGTTGTTGGCGCAATCCGGCTCGAGTCTACACCGACAAAAAGGCCGGTTTCACATGAACCTGTTTACCGATGCGCGGTGCGTCGGCGTGACTGAAACAACCGGTCTGACCTCTCGAGGGCGCTGGCGAGCCTCAGGCCGATTGGAGGATCAGCCGGGGAGTCGATTCCTTTTCGTGGGAGAGAGTGACGCCATGGCCGGGACTGTTTTCGTTCCAGATCGGGGGATGTTTCAAGTTCATTATGCGGCTCCCCGGATTCATCGCGCGTGCGAATTGATCCCCCCTGATGCCGGTTGTGCCTGCCTCTGGCCAAGCGGCGTCTCCCAGGCGGCCCCGGCCGCGAACCTATCCGCACCACGCTCGCGGTCCATCGCTCAACAAACGGTCGAGGCGGCATCTTCGCCAGTCACGGTGGTGGATCTTATGGTGCTTTATACGCCGGCCGCTCAAGAGGCCTCGGGGGGCGAGAGGGGCATGAACCTTCTCATCGATCTCGCTGTCGAGGAGGCCAACCTCTGCTATGCCAACAGCCAGGTTCAATTACGTTTGAATTTGGTTCACACGGGCGCCGTGCCATATCCCGAAAGTGGAAACCTGGGCGCGGACTTGAACCGATTGACGGCAACGAACGACGGTTTCCTGGATGATATTCACTCATGGAGGGATCAATACGCGGCCGACTTGGTCGCTTTGATCGTTGAGCAGGAGTCGAGTCGGTTGTATGCGGGCATCGCCAACCAGTTGTCCCGTCTTTCCCCTGCGGCTGCTTCCTCGGGCTTTGCGGTCATTCGGCGAGTCTATCTGACGGGGAATTATACCCTGGCGCACGAACTGGGCCATAACTTCGGATGCGACCATAACCGCGAAAACACCATCGGTCAGACCATGTTCACGTATGCCTATGGGTATCGGTTCACGGTCGGTGACCTGATTTATCGAACCGTAATGGCCAATCGCCCTGGCTGGCAAATTCCGCATTTCTCGAATCCGAATGTCCTGTTTCTCGGCGCGGCAACCGGAGTGCCGATCGAACAATCCCATGCGGCCGACAACGCCAGTGTTTTGAATCTGACCGCGCCCACAGTCGCTTTATTTCGGGAGGCGCAAGCACGCATCGCGTTTGCCACCAACCAAATCACCGCTGATCCGTCCTTGGGCTCAGTGTTGATCTCCTGTCTCCGAGGGGGAGAGACCCATTCGAGGGTCGCCGCCTATTACGTGACCAGGAACGATTCCGCCGAGGCCGGTCTGGATTACAGCGGACAAACCAACTGGATAACCTTCGAACCCGGCGTGATCGAGGCCGCCGTGAGCATACCCGTGGACCCTGACAGGTCTTTCAACGAACCGAGAACCTTCCGAGTGCATTTGATCCAGCCCGAAGGCCAATGCGCTTTGGGGTATCCCTCTGTGACGGTGGTCACCCTGCAATCCAGAGGTCCTGCCGCGCCAGGGGCTCTGGATCTGAGTTACCATACCGGAAACGGGGCCGATGGACGCGTGTTGGCCATGCTCGCAAGACCGGACGGCGGCCTTCTCATCGCCGGCGAGTTCCTCCACGTCCAGGGGATCTCGCGCGGCCGCATCGCTGAACTCACTCCCACCGGCGCTTTAAGCTCCGGTTTTGATCCTGGTCGTGGGGCCAAATACGCCATCTGCGCCCTCGCCGCCGCATCCGATCGCATGGTTTACATCGGTGGCGAGTTCAATGAGGTCAACGGCACCAACCGGGGCCATATTGCCCGTTTATTCCCGACGGGTTTGCTGGATCTCTCTTTTAAGCCGCATGCTCAGGATGACTTTAACCCCGACAATGGGCTCGGAGACTCTGTTTATGCCCTGAGTCTGCAATCCGATGGCCAGATCGTCGCTGGTGGTCGCTTCACCACCGTAAACCAGAGACCGTGCCTTCATGTTGCACGATTCCGTTCGAATGGTTCGCACGATTCTACCTTCGCCATGGACAACGGACCCGACGCACCCGTCTACGCTCTTGCGATCCAACCGGATGGAAAAATCCTGCTCGGCGGTGACTTTACCACGCTCAAGAATCATCCGTGCCCAGGCCTGGCCCGCCTCACACCCGGTGGCGACTTGGACCCCAGTTTTAATCCTCCTTTAGGACTGCAAGGACAGGTGCGCGCCTTGGCACTCCAGGCGGATGGCCGAGTTCTGGCCGCGGGCCGCTTTCTGCTCACCAGTGGATTGGCGTGGACCAACCTCGCCAGGTTCAATCCTGATGGTTCGCCGGACTTGTCCTTCGGCAACAGCACGGGACCCAATGACACGGTCCATTGCCTGGCCATCCAATCCGACGGACGGATTATCCTCGGCGGCGCGTTCACAGACCTGGGGGGAACACCCCGGAATCGCGTGGGCCGGCTCAACTCCGACGGATCCTTGGATGGACGGTTCAACGCGGGGAGTGGCCCCAACGACGCGGTCTACGCAGTCGCCCTGCAACCGGACGGCAACATAGGCATCGGGGGATGCTTTACTGCCGTGGATGACCAGCCCCGTTACGGCTTCGCTCGTTTGATAGGAGAACCGGCACGAATCCCGCCCCCCCTGGGGCTGCAGATTCACGGTTTCTCGGCTGATGGCTTGTGCCTGATCGGAGTGACCAACGTCTCAGGCTACGCCTGCTTGATTGAGACCTCGGACGATCTCCGGTTATGGGTGCCCGTTGTTACCAACCCTCCTACGGGTCTCGAGTTTATGTATCTGGATCCCCACGCATTCCAGCGCGCGCAGCGCTTTTACCGGGCACAAAACATAGTCACGCCCCCGTAGATCCTTGCTCAGATGGACGCCAACTGAGGATCGACGTGGTGATTGGCATTGGCCCGTGACTTTATTTGGGATACTTTTGCATACAACAACTGGATCCATCCTATGCAAAGCCATGCGGTGAATCGACGAAACGGCAGTCAGGAATTCCATGTGGCGGCCGGATTCCACTCGGCTGTGGGCAGTCGAGGGATCATGCGCGGAAACGAAAAGTGGGCCGCCAACCCTGGGACTCCAAGGGTACCGGCAATTTCGAATGGAAGACGAGTGCTGAGCCGGGCTTGGGTGGGTGTGATGGTATGGGCTGCGGTGATTTGCGCCAACACCGAGCGCGCGCAAGCGCAATGGCTTGCCCTGACGAACGTGACTCCACGGCTGGCCCACAGCGAACTGGGGGGGGCCTGCATCTCGATTGAATACGACCTCAACGACACCCAGATCACAGACCAGGCCCCTGCGTATGTTTTTGTCCGCTATCGTTTCCGGTCTGGATCTTCATGGAAACTTGTGTCCCCGCAATGCTTTCAAGGCCGGCAAATCGCCACGTCCGGCGGGCACAACCAATGTGTCTGGTGGGGCATCAGCCAGGCTGGGATTACCAATCTCGATCAGATCGAAATTCGTGTTCGCGGCCTGGCCATGGCCCGTGTCCCGGCGGGTATGTTCCGGCGAAAAAGCGTGCCTGGGGCGGGCCATGATTCCTCGAAGGGTGCGAAAGATCCCGCTTACTTGCCGGATTACCTGATCGCCCGTTGTGAGACCACCGTGGCCATGTATGCCGATTTTCTCAATGAATGCGGATCCGGCGGGCCCGGTTGGAATCCTAAAATGCCCGATCCCCAGCGCTGCGGGCTGGAGAAACGGCCTGCGGGCGGCTACCAAGCCTTGGCAGGCAGGGCGGAGTATCCCATCAACTATGTTTCGTGGTACGATGCCGTCGCGTTTCTTGATTGGTGCGGGCTGCGTCTGCCCACCGAAGCCGAATGGGAAAAGGCCTTCCGCGGAGGGCTTTATCTGGACGGGGATGACTCGAAAAAAGTGGCGAATCCGATGCCGGAAAGAACCTATCCCTGGGGCAATGAATCCCCCGACGAAGGAGGGGTCTATCGCTGCAATGTGGATGGGGATCAAGACGGTTTTGCCTTCACCTCGCCCGTCGGGAGTTTCCGACGATTCAACAGCCCGTATGGGGTTTGTGATCTCTCCGGCAATGTGGCGGAATGGACCCTGGACTGGTACCAGACATCGTATCATGCGGGCCTGGATGGCTTTCGCATCTTGCGCGGCGGTTCCTGGATGGATCCGTCGGCCGGAGTCGATGCGGTCAGCGCTCCCACCAGCCTTCCCTTGAAGGCCAGCAGCCTGATGGGATTCCGCGCGGTATTCAATCCTTAGGGTCTGCAACAATAAACTCCGGTACAAATTTGTGCCAAAACCTCAAGGGCCCATGATGAAATTACTGGCAGTGCCGGGAGACCTCACAAGCAGCGAAATCGTCGATACCGACAACGACGGCGGCTGGAGTTCCTATTATTTGGGAAGCCAGGCCTTTCGTTTTGCCGCCACGGGAGATCCCCAGGCGCGGTCCAACGCATGGGAAGTCTTCGCCGCCTTGGAACGACTCCGGACGCTCCCCGGGCGCAACGGGTTCTTCGCCCGGACCTTTGAACGCGCCGGATTCAAGTTCTCGGATCCAGACCGATGGCGAGACGTCCCGGGCGGTGACTGGGAGTGGAAAGGCCACACCAGCTGTGATGAATTTCTTTTTAGATACTGGCTGGGCCGGCATCTGGGATACATCCGCTGAGGTCGCCAAGACGAGACAAAGGCGAGAAACAAGAGATCGAATCCCTTTCCGCGTTTCCATAATGATGAACAAGCAACAATTGTTATGCCCGGTTTGCGGTGGAAATTGCCCACTCCTGGACGTGGTGGATCTCAATAAGTCTTGCGAAGAGGCCCGGGGAAAATACCTTGGCCTTTCCGGAGTTCCAGTCTATTACGCCCTTTGCACTCATTGTGGGTTTTGTTTCGCTCCGGATCTCTCTGCATGGTCGCTGCAGGAGTTTTCGGAACGGATCTACAATGATGACTACGCCTCCGTCGATCCCGACTATCTCGAGGCCCGACCTCGATCGAATGCCTCGAATCTGCTCTCTATGTTCGGCCGCTTGCCCGCAGCGGTCCGGCATCTGGACTATGGCGGAGGAAATGGGCTCCTGGCAAAGCGCTTGCGCGAGTCCCTGTGGAACTCCACATCCTATGATCCGTTTGTGGACAGGAACCTGAGCCTCGTCGAACTGGGAACCTTTGATCTGATTACCGCGTTCGAGGTGTTTGAGCATGTTCCGGATATTCAACGGCTCATGTCCGACTTGCGGACTCTCCTGGCGCCATCAGGCCTGATCCTGTTTTCGACCCTCTTATCGGATGGCAACCTGAAACAGGGACAACGCATCTCCTGGTGGTACGCGTCCCCTCGGAATGGACACATCAGCCTCTTGTCGCGCAATAGCCTGGCCATCCTCGCCGAAAAATACGGTTTCAATTGCGGCAGCTTCTCGAATGCGTTTCACGCCTTCTGGAGGGAAGTCCCCTCCTGGGCGGCCCATGTCATCCGGCTGAACCCGCCCGATTCGCCGCCGGCCCCTCGCCCGTAAGATCCCGACCAAAAATACATTCCATATTTTTGTAAGAACCTTTGACACGAGACGAGGATACTGTCATAGTGTCATAGGACAGTAGAGAATCAGACTGAGCGTATGGTGTTCCAGGTGAATTTTAAATCGGGACTGCCGGTTTACCTGCAGTTGGTCGATCAGATCAAGGCGGCGGCGGCTTCCGGGGCCTTGCGGGCGGGCGATGCGTTGCCTTCGATTCGCCCGCTGGCCGAGCAGTTGCGGGTGAACCGCAACACGGTGGCCAAGGCTTACACGGAGCTGGAGGGCCAGGGAGTGATCGAGACCTTGCCTGGCAAGGGTTGCTTTGTCCGGGAAAACGCCACCCCTTTTCGCAAGGAAGTGCGCGAGAGGCTGCTCAGCCAGGCGATCGACGCCGCGCTGGTGCAGGCGCATCACTTGCAGGTGCCGGCGGACGCTTTTTTGGAGCTGGTGCAGAAACGGCTCAAGGCCTTTGAGCGCCAAGCTCAGCAAAACTCAAACTCACCCCGATCTGAGAAAGAAAACGTATGAGCGAAACGATGTCCGTGATTGAGATTGAAAATTTGGTGCGGCTTTTTGGCAAGGCGGAAGCGGTCAACGGTCTCAGACTGGCCGTTCGGCCGGGTTGTTGTTATGGGTTCTTTGGCCGCAATGGCGCCGGCAAGACCACGACCATCAAGTGCCTACTGAATCTGCTGCGCCCAACCTTCGGGCGGATCCGTGTTTTTGGATTGGATCCCTCCCGTGATGAGGTGGCCATCAAGTCGCGGCTTTCCTATGTGCCGGACGCCGTGGCGTTTTATCCCTGGATGACGGTGCGGGAGACGTTGAATTACCTGGCTTCCTTTCGGGCTTCCTGGAACTGGAGCAAGGAGCGCGAACTGTTGGATCGATTTCGTCTTCGGGCCGACCAGGGGGTGAGCGGACTTTCCAAGGGGCAGAAAATGCAGCTGGCATTGATTGCGGCGATTGCGCCAGAGCCCGAGCTGTTGGTCCTGGACGAACCGACTTCGGGCCTGGATCCGATTGTCCGACGGGAGTTTATTCAGACTGTGATTGGCGCCTACCAGGAGGGGGATCCCGAACATCGGACCATTTTTGTGTCCACGCACCTGATCTCGGAGTTTGAGGGATTGATCGATGAGTTCACCATCATTGAGCAGGGGAGGACGGTGATGTCCCTCGAGGCAGATGCCGCCCGAGAGCAGTTTCACCGGATTCGGGCCCGTTTTACCGACGTTCCGCCGGCGTTGGATTTCAAGGAGATCGTCAAGGCAAACCGGGACGGGCGCGAATGGGAAGTGGTGGTGCGCGGCAATGTTCAGCCGGTCCTGGATCGGATGCAGGCCTGCCGGCCGGAATCGCTGACCCGGGAGGCGCTGAGCCTGGAGGAGATCTTCATGACCGCCTTGGCCTGACAACATCTGAGGATGCATACCCACTACGTTCAGCGATGGAGGAACGCGCATTTATGAAATGGCAATTGTTACGATACGAAGCCGGGACGCTGTTGCCGGCTGGATTGCTGGCGTTGCTGATCCAGTTTGTGCCGCCCCTGATCGGTGCGGACCCCGGTGTGGCCCTGCTGGTCTATGCGTTATCGGGCTTGGGGTTCGCGGCATGGAACTGTCAGTGGCCGTGGTATCAGAGCATCGATGTTCTAGCCGGTTTTGGAAAAGTGAATCTGCGCGTAGGCTGGAGATGTAAATGCTTGTTGCTCTTCCTGGTCTTGCTGACGCTGGCGTTGATCCCGGCCGGGTTCAGATGGCTCGGCGGGAATATGGGCGACGGGCTGTTGTGGATCATCGCGTTGGTGACGATCGCCTTGGCGACCAGCACGATGATACCGTTGTTGGTTCTGTTGCTCGAGAATGTCTGGATGGCGATTGCCGCGGGCGTTTCAGCGTGGTGTCTGATTGTGATTTCGACGGACCGGATCCCGGGATCGATTCTGCAAAGTTATGAACTAGGTTATGACCTGGGCGAAATGAGCTTCCTTATGGCGGTTCTGGTGTCTTGGATCGCGAGTCTGGCCAGTTATTGGGTGGGCCTGAAAGTATCGGTCTCCAAGGAGGGAGAGGGCGGAAAAGCCAGAGGCATGAATCGCATCGCCAAGGAATGCCGGAATCTGATGGCGCCCTGGACAATGGGGATCGCTCTGATGGTTTTGGCGGCGGTTGGGCTCGATCCCTCCTTGCTTTGGCCGGCCGGTTTTCTGGCCTGCGGTTTGGTGGCGGCGGCTGTTTTCGGCAACGAATTGAACCAGCACACCCTGGTTCTCTTGCTGGGCCAGCCCATTTCCCGGCGCCGGCTGTGGTATGAGAAGATGCTGGCGCTGGCCATTGCATTCCTGACAGTGATATCCCTGGTCACGGTATTGCTGATCGTCTTGCGTCCCGATGCCCGATCCATGGATTCGGTGGGCATAATGGGAGTATGTGTGTTCGCGGTTTTTGCGTCGGTGCCCATGCTGACATTGTGGTTGCGCAACAGCCTGGCCGCGATGGTGTTCACCCCCATCATTCACTTCTTGGCGGCGATGCTCGTGGTTGGACTGGGAAACTGGCTTTTGGGTGAAGCCTACGCAGATTATCAGGACGTTGTGGTTCAAGGGAGCCTCTTCCTGGTGATCGGACTGAGCGCCATTTTCTATTTGGCAGGCTGCTGCTTGTTTCAACGGTTTGAATGCCGTGAGACGCAGGCGGTGGATTTTCGGTGGCCGCGACTGCGAGCATGGTTTCCCCGGTTGGGTTCTGAGCGGACGCTGGCCTTGCCGGCCATGAGGGGACATCCGCTGACCAAGATCCTGTGGAAGGATCTGCATCTGCATCGCATCAACCTGATGCTGTCCGCGATCTTCTGTCTCGGATGCCTGGTCATGGTGGGGGTCCACTTCCTAAAAACTCGAGCCGAACTCGCCGGAGATCCGCAGACCTTTGAATTTGCATCCGAAGGTTTCTATCTGCTGCCGTTTTTTGTCTACTGGGTGGTGGCCCCCTTGTTGATTGGCGCGGTCGGAATTGCCGAGGAACGCCAGTTGGGCGTGCTGGAGTGGCATCTGCTCCTGCCTCCCTCCCGATGGCGGCAATGGTTCTGCAAACTAGTAACCGCCTATGGGATGTCGTTCCTGCTGGCCATGGTCCTGCCAGCGGCATGGCTGGGCGGGGTGTATCTCCCGCTTGGCATGATGGACAACGCGCGAGATATCCTGACTGCATACCACTGGATCTGCCTGGCGCTGCTGCTGGCGACGTCGGTTTCGATCTATGCGGCCTCACTCTCGACCAGCACCTTGAAGGCAGTCGTCAACAGTCTTGGACTTATGATTCTCGGCGTGACGGTGTGCCACGTCCTTAGCCGCCATCTCCCGCGCAATTCCTTGCTGATCATGCATTACGGTTTTGACGAAGGCGCCAATCTCTGGCTGAACCCACACAGCGTTTGCATCGCCCAGGGCGGAGTGTTGGCTCTTCTTTTTATAGTGATGCTGGGGCTCAGCTATACGAACTTCAAACGCTCCGAACGTTCGTGGCCCCAAACATTCCTGGTTCCCGCCGCGCTCGCCATCATCATCGGCTCAGGCTTTTCGGTTTGGATCAAGGTCTACCAGAAAGCGCAGGACCTAGGCTTGATCTGACTTTTTGTCCTCTTCCTACAGACTGGGAAGCAGGGGTAGGGCGCGACTGCCAGGCGCGCCGCGCGAAGAAGGGCCGGCTTGTCTCTCCGTGATTACCCCGAATAAGCAACAGGATTCAGGGATGGAAGCCAGCCCGGAAATTACCCACGGCCTCGCTCGTGCGAAGGGGGCGGTTGTAGAGGCGCAGGGACTGAATCGATCTGGAGATTCTGAGGTTGTCTGCTCCGTTTGGCGCACGCAACGTGGGACTAAACCGGCCCCAGCCGAATTGCCGTTCTTCACCGCCATCGCAGAGCACGCCGTTGACCACGAAAGTGATGATCTTGGGGCCGCCATCGACAGTGATAACCGTGTGCTGGAGCGCGCCGGCCTGGAGCGCGCCGCGATCGCTTTCCCAACTCGCCTCCTGGCGGCCATCGTTGAGGGTGAGACGAATTGTGCCTGCCCGGGTGGCCGACACCAGCACTCCCTTCCGACTCTCGCGGCGGCTGTCCAGCAAGGTCGTCTCGACCGCAAACGAATCGAGCTTGATCCATAGATCCAGGCTGAATCCAGAACGCAAATCCAGGCCGCGCTGGTCTTCCGATTTGAAATCACGTTTGTGAAATTCCGGCAGCGACGGCATGCTGGCCTCCTGAGGAACCGGCTGGGAAAGGTTTAATACGATCCCGTTTGACGCGACTTGCCTGTTGTCGAACTGGTTGAACAATCCGTCGATCAACACGGGGGGAATTTCGTGGACACGCCCGATGGTCTTCTGGGTTTCGGTCACGC
This sequence comes from Verrucomicrobiota bacterium, assembly GCA_022709905.1. Taxonomy (GTDB): domain Bacteria; phylum Verrucomicrobiota; class Verrucomicrobiia; order Limisphaerales; family UBA1319; genus JAKLHY01. The sequence goes on from JAKLHY010000104.1 coordinate 17,032, forward strand.
AAAATTCTCCGTCCTGTTCCAGAAGATCGGGATAGCTCATGCGGACGAATGGATCATCGTCGTAGAGGAGGATTTCGGGCTGAGACCATTCGATCCTGAGTCCCTGGGGTGTTTCGATTTCGCGGCCAGCCATGAGCCAAGCTGGATTGCGATCGTCGTAAGGGCTGCGTCCTTCTTTTCCGGCGGCGCCCAACTCTCGGACAAACCGGTCTCCGTGGTTGTGAAACCAGTAAAGGAACTTACCGTTGGCACAGTTCCAGGCGAAGTTGGCCGCGCGCGGATGCTTCACACGACGACCGTCGGGCGTGTAGGTCTTGTAGGCGGGCTCGGTCCACGAACTGCCGCCATCGCGGCTGTAGGCGCACGCTGGCCAGCCATCAAGGGTGCGGTACACGCAATAGAGGGAGCCGTCACTTAGCCTAAGTTCCTGGAGAAATGAGTCAAAACATCAACTTTGTTGGGGTTTTGGCGAAATATGTAGCAAGTAATATTT
>JAKLHY010000105.1 GCA_022709905.1 Verrucomicrobiota bacterium
TCAAACCCAAAGCCTTCCTTGAACACCTCCTCCGTCAATTCCCCGATCGGACAGCTGAAATGCTGCCAGATCCCGAAAGTGTCCACAAACTTCGCATCCACCATCTTGGCCCCCTGCTTCTGGGCCATCTCCATCACGCTTTTTGGAGTTACCATGTTCATTGCCTCCCTTGCCTGGTTTCTCGAGCTTCCGGAAACGTCTGTAAAAACGTTCAAACAGCTTGTTCGCCTCTTTCGTCGGTCCGTATTCGAATGGCGTTTTCGATAGGGCTAACAAAGACCTTTCCATCGCCAATCTTGCCGGTTTTGGCCGCCTTCACGATCGCTTCGGCCGCGGCGACCACCATGTTGTCCGCCAGAACAACCTCAATTTTGATCTTGGGCAGAAAATCGACCGTGTATTCGCTGCCCCGGTAAATTTCTGTATGGCCTTTCTGACGCCCGAAGCCCTTGACTTCGCTCACCGTCATGCCTTCTATGCCCAAACCCGCCAGCGCTTCTTTCACGTCTTCGAGTTTGAACGGTTTGATGATGGCTTCGATTTTTTTCATGGGTGATCCTGTTGTTAGAAGGCGATAGTAACAACCAAGCAACCCGTGTAAACACGAAAGTCCTTCCCTGTTCACCACAACCCAATCCGGCCGGCCTGACACCATTTCTAATATCAGCCCGATGAGGAAAGGGCTACGCTTGCCGGCGGGAGAGTCAATGTGAAATCGATCCTTCTCCTCGAAGCGCGTCCGTCCCGCTGGAGAATCCGAGGACAACTTTATGTTGCACGTGCGACAAAAAAATGGTCGTGACAGGCCGGTTGAGATGGATCGTTGCTTGGATTTATACACGACGTCATAAATAATTGCGCATGCCGTTAATCGGGAGAGGGCTATATGGCGAGGCACGCCGAAGCGTGGATCATGAGGGGGCGAAGGATATGGGGTTGTTCAAGGCCACAATCGTCTTTGGGTTCATTTTGGGCTTGATGGCTTGGGTGATTGCGAGCTGAACAGTCTTTCCATCATGGCCTTGATCGTTGGATCCATTTTAACGAGGGGGGGCCAAGGGCGTTTGAAGCCTTCGCCGGGGAGTTTTTTGGTGGCATCGATGCCGAGCTTGGAACCGGCGGCGACTTCGGGGGTGGCGTGATCGAGGACGTCGGCGGGGCCTTTGGTCAGGAGGCAGTCGCGTTGAGGGTCGGTATTGGCGCACCAGCGGAAGAGGACTTCGCTGGTGTTGTGGACATCGACGTCATCGTCGACCACCAGGAGATATTTGGTGAACATCATTTGTCCCATGCCCCAGAGGCCATGCATGATTTTGTAGGCCTGCATGGGATAGGACTTCTTGATGCTGACGAAGACAAGGTTGTGAAAGACGCCTTCGGCGGGCAGGGCGATGTCCACGATCTCCGGAAAATTCATTTTGAAGATGGGCAGGAAAAGTCTGACGGCGGCGCTTCCCATATAGAAGTCTTCCATGGGCGGCATGCCGACGATGGTGGCGGGGTAGACGGCGTCTTTGCGGTGTGTGATGGCGGTGACATGGAAGACGGGATAAGGTTCGGGCAGGGTATAGAAGCCGGTGTGATCGCCAAAGGGTCCTTCCTCGCGCAGCGGTTCTTTCGGATCGATGTAACCTTCGATGACGAAATCGGCGTTGGCGGGCACCTCGAGGTCGTGGGTCTGGCATTTGACGAGCTCGACCGATTTTTTGCGGAGATAACCGGCGAGCAGGAATTCGTCCAGGCCATCGGGGAGAGGAGCGGTGGCGGCAAAAGTGCATGCGGGATCGCCGCCGAGGAAGATGGCGACGGGCATGCGGGCGCCGGTTTCATAATAACGGCGGCCATGTCGGGCGCCGACTTTTTGGAGTTGCCAGTGCATGCCGGTGGTGCGGTCGTCGTAGATCTGGACGCGGTACATTCCGACGTTGCGTTCGCCGGTGTCGGGATCTTTTGTGACCACACAGGGAAGTGTGATAAACCGGCCGCCATCGAGGGGCCAGCATTTGAGAATGGGAAGGTTAAGAAGGCTGGGAAAATGAGGGGCTCGCGATGGAGGCGTCTCGAGGCGGGGGGCGGGGGGCCAGGGCTCAGTTCGAGTGGCAGGGGGTTCGAACTTGTGGATGACTTCCTGACAAGGTCCGGTTTTGACGACTTTAGGTTTTGCGTGGCGGAGGTCCAAGGCCGTGCCGAGGAGTTTGATGGCCTCTTTGAAACTCGAAGGGGGTTTGGCTTTCATGAGGGCGTGCAGTTCGGCGGCGGCGGTTTCGACCGAGTCGACTCCGAGAGCCAGTGCCATGCGATTCCAGGAGCCCAGGGTGTTCAAGGCGACTGGGAAGGGGACGACCTGGCCATTGACGGTGGGTTTCTCAATCAGGAGGGCTTTGCCGCCGCCGGGTGATTTCATTTGGCGGTCGGCAAGCTCGGTGATCTCCAATTCAGTGGCGAGCGGTTGGGAAACGCGGAACAATTCGCCCTGTTGTTCGAGGGTATTGAGGAATTCATGGTAGGAATGGTAAGCCATAACCAGAGGCAGGTTGCCAAGCCTGGGGGTATTGAGCAAGCCTTCAAGATTGATCGCCAAGACTTTTCAAACGCGGTTTTCTGTGTCAGACTAGTGTGGTGTTTGCGAAATACGCTGCATTCTGCGGCCAGGAGTTTTGGTCAGGAGCGAGGCGCGCCGACAGCGCATATCCGGAATGGATCTTGTAAGGGAGGCGCAACGAAGTGCCTGGCCAAAAGAACGGCCGCCCCGAGGATTGCGCCGAAAATGGCCCGCTGACTTCGTTACGCGTCGGTTACAGCCCCACGAAGGGGATGCGCCCTCCGCGTGCCTCGTCATCGGGCCATTTTGGGCGCAACAGAATGCATCGTATTTCGCAAACACCACACTAGAGTCGGTTACGTTCGATGACATCGATGAGTCAAGCGCTATGCAAAATTTTGAATATTATAATCCGGTCCGGATGGTTTTTGGGCGGCAGACCATCCCGAAGGTCTCTGACTTAATCCCGCGTGAGCGAAAGGTCTTGATGACCTATGGCGGGGGATCGATCAAGCAGAACGGGGTGTATGACCAGATCCAGCAGGCGATGGCGGGCCGGGGGCTGCTAGAATTTGGGGGCATCGAGCCCAATCCCGCTTACGAAACGCTGATGAAGGCGGTGGAAGTGTGCCGGAAGGAAAAGGTGGATTTTCTGCTTTCAGTAGGAGGGGGATCGGTGTTGGACGGGACGAAATTCATCGCGATGGCGGCGCATTACTCGGGGGGAGATCCGTGGGAGATCCTGACAAAGAACGCGGCACCGGAGCGGGCTGTGCCTTTGGGATGTGTGTTGACCCTGCCGGCGACGGGGTCCGAGATGAACTGTTTTGCGGTGATCTCGCGGCAGGCCACACAGGAGAAGCTGGCCTTTGCGAACCCGATGGTTTATCCGCAGTTTTCGATTTTGGATCCCGAGACGACCTTTACGTTATCGGAACGCCAGGTGCGGAACGGGATTGCGGACGCCTTTGCGCACGTGATGGAACAGTACATGACCTATCCGGTGAACGCTCCGCTTCAGGATCGTCAGGCCGAGGCCATTTTGTTGACCTTGATCGAGGAAGGGCCGAAGGCCTTGAAGAATCCACGGGACTACGATTGCCGGGCCAATCTCATGTGGGCGGCGACCCATGCATTAAACGGGATGATTGCGTGCGGAGTGCCGCAGGATTGGGCGACGCACATGATCGGGCATGAGATCACGGCGTTGTATGGTTTGGACCATGCGCAGACGCTTGTGGTGGTGATGCCGGCGGTTTGGAAGCATCAAAAACAGGCCAAAGCCGCCAAGCTGGTGCAATACGCCGAGAGGATTTGGGGCATCAAGGATGGAGGAGAAAAGGCAGCCACGGCGATTCGTCGGACCGAGGAATTTTTCCGGTCGCTCGGGATGAAGACGCGACTATCGGAATATGGCATAGGGGCGGAGCGGTTCGAGGAAATTGCGGAGCGGTTGGAGCGTCGGGGAGCCAAGCTGGGCGAGCAGGGTACGATTGTTGGGAAGGCGGTCGTTGAGATTCTCAAGCTCTGTCTGTAATCCGGCGGCCGCGCAGGCCGGCGAGAAGAAAGGGTTGGTCAAACATGACCCCGCTGGCGGGCGGCTTCGTATAGGAACACGGCTCCGGCGGCTCCGACATTCAGGGAATCGACGTCGGCCGACATCGGAATGGCGACGGCTTCGTCGCAAGCGGCCAGGGTTTCGGGCGCCAAGCCCTGGCCTTCGCTGCCCAAGACCAGGCAGCAATCCCGGGTCAAGTCGGTCTGGGAGAGCCAACGGCAATCGGCGTGGGGATGAGCCGCAATCAAGCGGATGCCGAGTGTTTTCAGGCGGGCCAAGGCATCGGGCAGATGGAGCTTTTCGACGGCGGGGATTTGGAAGATGGCTCCCATCGAATTGCGAACGGCGCGGCGGAGGAAGGGGCTGCAGCTTGTCTGGTTGACCAAGATGGCCTGGGCGCCGAACGCGGCGCAATTTCGGACCAGGGCGCCGAGGTTTTCGGCGCTGGTGACGCCGTCGGTCGCAACCAATAGACACGGGCGTTTGACGCTGGATACGACCTCGCTCAAGGATTTTTGCGGCGGAATCCGGCCGAGGGCCAGGATGCCTTTGTACATGGAAAAACCGAGCCAGTCTTCGAACTGCTTTTTCTGCCCCAGATACACCCGGAGCATTTCGGGGCGGGCTTCAAGAATCGGGCGTAATTCATCCCTGATCGCTGGGGTGAGAAGGAGCGAGATCACCTCGAAACGACTGGCAAGCAGACGTCGAACGATCTTTTCGCCTTCAGCGACGAAGATCCCCTGGTGTTGATGTTCGAGGGGTCTCTTCAGGGTGCGATAGGGCTCGAGTTCGGGGAGGTTAAAATCGGTGAGGAGATGGGTGGTGAACATTTCTGGAGTCTGTTTTGGAAAGCCTGATGCCGGTCCAAAGGTCTGAGTGGTTACGACTACTTAGACGGCCTTTTCGAGGATGGCAGTGAGTTCGGCGTGGAGGAGGACGATGGGATTGCCTTTCATACTGCTGGCCCGGGCGGCTTTATCGACCAAAAGGGGTATGGTTTGGCGATCGATTCCCCACCGGCTCAGGGGGGCGACCTTCAAGTCGGAAAATAGTTTTTTCAGCCACGAGAGAGCATCGACGGCGGCCGCCTGGGGACGTCCCGTAAGAAGCCGGGCAATCTCATCATAGCGTGCGAGGGCGGGAGAGGCGGGAGAACGTTCTCGGAGGGCGGTGATATTGGAGTCCATGACCAGGGGAAGCAATGCGGCGCACACGGCGCCATGAGGGGCGCCAGACATCCCGCCAATCGGGCCGGCAAATCCGTGCACCGCTCCGAGTCCGGCGTTGGCCAAGGCGAGGCCTCCCAGCAGGCTCGCCAGGGCCATGTCTTCCCGGGCCTCGAGGTTGTGTCCGTTCTCGCATGCGGCGCGCAACGATCGGGCAACACGCCGGATGCCTTCGACACAAAAGCCGTCCGTGAGGGGGGTGGCTTTGGAGGAAACGTAGGGTTCGATCAGTTGAGTCAAGGCATCGAGGCCGGTGGCGGCAGTCAAATCGGGCGGGAGGCTGGAGGCGAGTTCGGGATCGATCAAAGCCAGTTTGGGGAGCAGCAGCGGGCTGCGCAGGCTGACCTTGACCTGATGTTCGGGACTGGTGAGGACGGCATTCCGGGTCACTTCGGCCCCTGCGCCGGCGGTTGTGGGAATGGCGACGCACGGAAGCGGGGGATGGGCGATGGTTTGCCCGCGGCCGATGACTTCCAGGTAATCGAGGAGATCTCCCGGATTGGTGGCCATGGCGGCGATGGCTTTGGCAGCGTCAATCGCGCTGCCTCCGCCCAGGCCGATAATGAATTGGGAGGAGTGATCGATGGCGGTTTGGACGCCGTTGATCACGGCCTGAAGGGTCGGCTCGCCAGGAACAGTGAACAACCGGCACTCGACGCCGTTCTGACGCAAGGCCGCAACGAGGAACCCGGCCCGGTCTGGCGAATGGCCCGTCACCAGAAGGGCCTGTCGGCCATATCCAGACAACGTGGAGCCCCCGTCGCGCGCTGTTCCCCGACCGAAGAGAATTCGGCCGGCCGTGGCAAAATCAAAAGTCATGGAAATCGGGGGATCGGGCAGCTGGGGCGATGAAGATTCTGGTGGAGACGTTTGGCCTGGGTTGGCTACCACCCGGCGTCGGGGGGATCGATATTAATGAATTTGACACTCGACCGCGGCTGAGCCATCAGGGAAGCCACGATGTCGCGCCAGGCAGCGTAATGGGGGGTTTCCTTATGACGCAAAGGAGCGGTGGGATCCCGGTAGACCTCGATGAGAACGAACCGGGTGGGATCGTCCTGTTGTTGGACGATGTCGAACCGGGCGATTCCGGGTTCCTGGCGGCTGTGGTGGGCGTTTTCGATCGAGGCCGTTTTGAAGGCCTCGATGCCCTCGGGCTTGACCTGAACATGAACATGCACCACAAGCATAGAATTCCTTAGGCAGAAGGGTTGGGATCGATTCCGGTGGCGGCCCGGGACAGATGGATCGAGTCCTGGTATTTCCGAGTGAGGGTACGGATTCGCCCCGAGATGGATCGGCTAAGGGCGGCCAGGAATGGCGCGGCCAGGGCGGGGGCTTCCTGGATCATTCGGCGGAAATTCACGGCGGAGATCTTGAGCAGGACGGTGTCGACATTCGCGATGACATCGGCGGAGCGCGGTCCTTCATCGAGGATCGAGATTTCGCCAAAAAACTCGCCCACGGCGATGTTGCTCAGGATGGTTTCCTTGCCGTCGATCAGGAGGCGGACGCGCAATTCGCCTTCCAGCACGAGATACATGGCGTCGCCATGGTCTCCCATGGTCACGATGCGCGAGTATTGGCGGAACCGCTGGATCTCGAGATAACGCAGAAAAGACTCGAGCTGGGCGGAATCCAGATCGGCAAGGAGCTTGATACGACGAAGGGCACCAGGTTCGATGCAAGTGATTTGAGTTTCGCCGGTTCGACCGTTGCGGGAGGATCCAGCGGAGGGCTTCAGGACGGGGCGCAACTCGGCCATGGTCCGAGCCCGAACCCATTCATCGCGGCTTTCTGCGAAGATCCACGTCTCGGGCAGGATACGTTCTTCCTTGGCCCATGCGACGAGCACGGGCAGTTCCACAGGGCCGTAAACGACCTTGTCGGCGCCCCAAACCCGATAAGTCACCGCAACTCCATCATCAGTCATAGCAAGATATCTTAGCGGGCCAAGGTCGTTACGACAACCGCGGATTCACGGCCGGAGTCGATTTCTCGGTTGCGGAAGGCGGCGTTCGGTGGCGCAAGTCTTCCCAGAGCGAATAAGCGACGGGTGTGACGACAAGGGTAAGCAGCAGGCACAAGGCCTGACCTCCGATCACCACGACCGCTGTGGCCCGGCGTTCTTCGGCGCCAGGCCCGGCGCCAAGGGCCAGCGGCATCATGCCGGCAATGAGCGTGCAGGTGGTCATCAGGATGGGACGCAACCGGTCCCGGTTGGCTTGAATCACCGCCGCGAGCCGCTCCATTCCCTGAGACCGCAACTGGTTCATGTGGTCGATTTGAAGGATGGCGTTCTTCTTAACCACGCCAAACAACACAAGAATGCCGAGAGCGGAATAGAGGTTGATGGTTTGCTGGGAGGCCCACAATGAGAGGAGGGCGAAAGGCACCGAAAGGGGCAACGACAGCAGAATCGTGAAGGGATGAGTGACGCTCTCGAATTGGGAGGCGAGGATCAGGTACATGAACACCACGGATAACAGGAAGGCCCAGAGGAACTCCCGGAAGGTGGTTTCCAGTTCTCTTGCGCGGCCGGAGATCCGGCTCGAGTAAGCCGGGGGGAGATTCATGGAAGCGACTTCGGCCCGGAGGGCTGCCACTCGGTCGGCCTGGGCAAAACCGGGGGCGACCGCGGCGCGGAGGCTCACCTGGCGCTGGCGGTCCAGCCGGTCAATCCGCGAGGCGGTCTGGGTAGGGACCAGGCGAACCACATTGTCCAGCCGGACCAGACCGCCTTCGGCTCGGGGCACGAACAACCGGGCAATCGCGGATGGATCGGTTCGGTCTCGTTCATCCAGCCGGACCTGGACATCGTAATCCTCGTTCATGATCTCATCCTGAAAACGAGAGACGCGCGGATCTCCTCCGACCATGATTCGAAGGGCTTCGGCGATGTGTTCGGTATCAACGCCCAAGCGTGCGGCGCGATCCCGGTCGATTTCGACCCGAAGCTCGGGTTTGTCGAGTTTGAGGGTGGTATCGGCGTCCAGGAGGCCCAGATCGGGGGCGCGCAGGCGCAATTGATCGGCGTAACCGGCCAGGGCCTCGAGATCCGGTCCGAGCAGGGAAAAGTCGATGTCCCAGTTTCCGCCGCCCAGGCTGAAGGTTTGGGGATTCCGGACGGAACATCGGAGGTCGCCGAGCGGTTTCAAACGGCGGCGGACTTCCTGGACCACTTCGCGTTGCGAGTAATTGCCTTGGAAAGCCTGCCAGGGAGGCCAGCGGAGAAGCCGGCTCCAGGTGAAAACCCGTTCGGCATGCGGCGCCAAACGGACGTAAAATCGCGCGCTGTTCACGCTGCCCATGAATCCACCGCCTCCGATCGAAGCCAACACCAGCCTCACGCCTTTGGCGGATCGCAACTCGGCCTCGACCCGGTCCGCCACCTGGATCATTGCCGCCAGGCTGGTGCCCTCAGGCGCGGTCACGCTGACGTCGAACTCGCCTTCATCGGCGTTGCTGGGCACGTATTCCTGCCGGACGTTTTGATAGAGCGGCCATGAGGAAGCAATAATCAGCAGCGCCAATCCCACAATGCCCAGCCGATGGTTCATCGCCCAACGCAAGATGCGGACATAATTGCGATCGAGGACCGCATAAAAGCCCCCGCGGGAGCGGGGTGTCTCCGATTCGTCCTCGCGGCTGGCGGCGGTGGGCCGCAACAATCGGGCGCTCATCATGGGGGTTAAGGTGAACGAGACAAGCAGGCTCACCAGAACGGCGGCCGCCGCGGTCAGGCCGAATTGAAACAGAAACCGCCCCGAAATGCTGGACATGAAAGAGACCGGCACAAAGATGACCACCAGGCTGAATGTGGTGGCCATGACCGCCAAGGCGATTTCCCGGGTGGCCTCGATGGCGGCCGCAAAGGGCGGCCGTCGTTTTTCCTCGATGAACCGGAAGATGTTCTCGAGCACCACGATGGCGTCATCGATCACGATTCCCACCATGAGCACCAAGGCAAGCATGGTGACGCTGTTCAGCGTGAAATCGAGGGCCTTCATCAGGCCGAAGGTGGCGATCACGGAGGCGGGGATGGCGACGGCGGCGATCAGCGTGGCCCGGAGATTGCGCATAAAGAGGAGGACGACCAGGCAGGCGAGCAGACTGCCCACCACCAGGTGCCGGGTAATCTCGTGCAGGGCCTCGTAGATATAGCGCGATTGATCGCGGATCACTTCCAGGCGGACATCGGAAGGCAGCTGGGCCTGGATAAAATCCAGCCGTTGTTTGAGGCCTTCAATGACGGCGACGGTATTGGCGCCGGATTGGCGCAACACATCGAGGGTGACGGTGGGAATGCCGTTTAACCGCGCCAGCGAGCGTTGTTCCTTGGTGCCGTCTTCGGCCCAGCCGATATCCCGCACGCGAATGGGCGAGCCTTGGCGTGTGGCCACGACCAGATCGTTAAAGGCCCGGGCGTCGGTCAGGCGGCCCATGGTGCGCAGGGTGTGTTCCCGCAGCGGAGTGGTGACGAAGCCGCCGGGGATATTGGCGTTTTGGCGGTCGATGGCCTCCCGGACGGCGGTGATGGGCAGTTGGTAGGCGGCGAGGCGGCTGGCATCGATCCAGACATTGATGGCGCGTTCCAGGCCCCCAATGATCTCGACCTCCCCCACGCCCGGCGAACGCTCCAAATGCACCTTGACAATCTTGTCGGCGATCTCCGTCAACTCCCTCTGTGAACGATTCCCGGTCACCGCGACCGTGATGACGGGGGACAGGTTGTTGTCGGACTTGCTGATGACAGGCGGATCGATGTCGCGGGGCAAGTCCCGCACAACAGTGGAGACGCGGTCCCTGACGTCTTGTGTGGCGGCGTCAATGTCCCGGTACAGCTCGAAGGTCACGATGACAAACGATGAGCCGGCGCCACTGATAGAGCGCAGTTCCTTGATGCCCTCGATGGTATTGACCGCTTCCTCGATGGGCCGCGAGACTTCGGATTCCACTTCGGTCGGGGAAGCGCCAGGCAGCCGGGTGTTGATGCGGACCGTCGGCAGATCGACCGCCGGGAAACGGTCGACGTCGAGATTCATGTAGCCCGCGGTGCCGACCACGACCAGCGCCAGGATCAGCATGGATGCGAAGACAGGCCGATGGATGCAGATTTCAGCGAGTTTACGCATGCGGGATCAGCTTTGGGGAGAGGACGATTCTGCGCCCTGTGCCGCCGGGAGAAGAACGGGATCTCCGGTTCGCAAGCGGCCAGGATTCAGGATCACCCAATCGTCGGGCTTGAGGCCGTTGTGGATCTCGACCCAATCCGAGCCCCGTCGGCCGGTCGACACGACGGTCTCGAGGGCTTTGCCATCCCGGGCGAGAACCACTTTTTCCAGACCGGCGAACTGGATGATGGCGCTGGGAGGCACCGCGAGGCCGGTATCCTGGCTGTTGACGACAATTTCCGCTCGCGTGAAGGAGCCGGGCCGGAGGCCGCCTTCGGCGGTCACATCGGCCTCGACCAAGAGCATCCGGTTATACTCGTTGATGGCCGGACTGAGGCGGCTGATGCGGGTGGTATAGAGATGGGTGCTGCCCTCCAACTGGAAGCGCACGGTCTGGCCGAGCGAGACGGCTGGGGCCTCTCTTTCAGGCACTTCAAGGCGCAGACGCAGGATGTCGGTCCGGACGAGCGTCACGATGGGGGTTCCGGTGGTGACATACTCGCCCATGCTGGCGTGTCGGACCTGGACGGTGCCATCGAAGGGCGCCCGGAGCGTGGTATCGGCAAGTTGCTGGCGGGCAATGTCTTGTTCAGCACGCCTTTGGGCCAGAGAGGCTTGGCGGGTGCGGGCCTCTTCCCAGGCTTTCACGAGCCGGTTGGAGGCCACGTTGAACGAGGCCTCGGCGGTTTCCATTTGGGCTGCGGACGCGATCTGCGATGCCGTCAGGGCCAGGGTGCGTTCCCGGTTGCTTTGGGCCTCAGCGAGGATGGCCCGGGCTTCGCGCACGAGGCTGACGGCCTCGATGTTGATGGAATCGTTGGTGCCGTCGGGGAGGAGTCCCAGCGCGGAACGCGCCTGCGCCACCGCGGCGTCGGCCTGCTGGACGCGCAGGATGAAATCGCGGGGTTCGATCCGGGCGATCACCTCGCCGGCGCGGACGACGCTTCCGAGGTCCACGCGCAAGCTTTCGAGGTGGCCGGCGACTTTTACGGCGAGGGTGGCCTGATCCAGAGCGGCCAAGGCGCCGGTGATCCGGATGGTCTGCTCCATGGAGCGCGGTTCGGCGCGGACCACCTCGACGGTGCGAGGCGGGGCGGTGGAAGGATTCCGGGCCGGTGAAGCGGACCGTTGACAGGCGGCAGTGAATCCACCGGCGAGAACAGAGGCGAGGATGCCCGTGGCGATCTTAAGCTTCATGCGGGCCCATCTTAAACGACTCCACGCATTACTGCAAATGATCGCAGGGAATCACGCGTAAAATTTCATCGAGAGGCGTCAAACCCTGCACAGCGCGGCGCAGACCGTTCTGCCAGAGGGTGCGCATGCCTTGCTGGATGGCGACCTGCTGCAAGGTGCGCGTCGGCATCTTCTGCATCACCGCCTCGCGAAGCACTTCGTCCACCATCATGAGTTCAGCCACCGCCGTGCGGCCGCTGAAGCCGGTCTGCATGCAATTCTCGCAACCCCCTCCGCGGCGCCAGGCTGCGGCTTCCTGGATCTCGGGGGCGACGAATTTTAACTGGCCTGGCGCGGGCGGGTAAGGTTCGGCGCAATACGAACAGTTCTTGCGAATCAACCGCAATCCGAGGACGCCGGAGACGCTGGAGGCCAGCAGGAACGGCTCGATCTCCATGTTGATCAACCGGGCGAATACGCCGGCGGTGCTCCCGCTGTGGATGGTGCTGATGACGAGGTGTCCCGTCAGACCGGCTTGGACGGCAATGGCGGCGGTTTCAGGATCGCGGATCTCGCCGATCATGATCACCTGGGGATCCTGGCGCATCAAAGAACGCAGCGCGACGGGATATGTGAATTCGTGGGCGGGACTGACCTGGGCCTGGCTGACCAAGGGAAGGTGAAACTCCACCGGATCCTCGACGGTGCTCAGACTGATAGTCGTCCCGTGTTTGCTGACCAGGTGACACAAGGCGGAGTAGATCGCCGTGGTTTTGCCGGAACCGGTGGGTCCGGTCAACAGGATCAGACCGTTCGGCCGTTCCAGAAGGTTGATCAGGTTGGCCAGGGTATCCTCCTCCAACCCGAGGCCGTCCAACTCGAAGCTGCGATCCCGCGTGTCAAACAACCGCACCACGATCTTCTCGCCGCGCACGGTCGGAAAGGCGGACAGGCGCAGCTCGACTCCGCCGAGCTCGGGGCTTGCGGGCACATGACCCTCCTGCGGCAAATCCGACTGGTAACTGATCAGGTTGGCCATCACCTTAAATCGTGAGGCGATCTTGTCCCCCAACTCTCGCGGCAAATGCACGAGCTCGGTCAGCACTGAATCGAGCCGAATCCGGACGGCCAGCGTTTTTTCCCAGGGCTCGATATGGACGTCGCTGGCGCGGGCGTTGATGGCATCCAACAGGATGCAGTGCACGAGATGGGGAACATCCAGGGCTTCGCTGGCGGACTCGGTGTTCAGGTATTGTTGAGTCAGGGACACGAAGCTTCGATCTTGACTTCACTGAACCCGATTAATCAAGACTATTTCTTGTTCAGCACCATCCGAATGGTGTCCTGCAAAGCGCCCATAAAGGAACGTTTTTTGGGGGTTGGCATTTCCACATCTTGCAGGGGACTGCAGTTCTGGCCGCACCATGGGCAGAGGTGGAGGGCATCACCGCCTACCCGACGGATATGATGCACGCATTCGAAACAATAGTGGCGGTCGCAGGCCACACAGCGAGCCTGGGCGGGAACCTCGGAATGATTATGGCAGCAGGGCCGTCCGTCGGGCAAGTGGGTGGGGCGTTCGTGGGGGATGCCAGCCTGTGGAATGCTGATTTGAGGAGGCGGCTCAAGTTCCAGCTCGAATGTGCCCAGCTTGAGACGGTCGCCCACCCGCAGTTCAGATTCCTGGACGGGGACATCATTCACGTAGGTGCCGTTGGTGGATTGGAGGTCCCGCACCCAGATCCGGTTTCCTTCGAGCACGAGCTCACAATGGTTGGAGGAGACCGCAGGATCATTGAGGGGGACGTCGCAGCTGTTGCTGCGTCCTAACATGTTGATCCCGGGACGCAACTCATAGCGGAAGGTGATGCCTCCCTCCTGATGGAGTAATCGCATAGGATTATGAAGTGTCGGCTGTTACTTGACGCACCCCTAGCATAGCCCTTTGGCGCGAGCCGGGTCAATAGGGGTTCGGCGCCCCAGAATCGCACATCAGATGCTTCAAAACAATCGATCCGCGAATCAACACCAATAGACGCGAACGAAAGTGATGGCATCCTATTCGCTGAGTTTCAGACATTCCCTCGATTTTGCACACCCTTCAGGTTCTCCCTTGATAGGCTGGCTTTATGTGTGTTCTCAAGTGTGGTTGTCCTCGGGTTTTTTCCGAGGACAAGACCGATGGGCGGTCAGGCCTTGCTCCACAAGTCCTCATACGCGCGGGCCATGACTCCCATCGAATAGGAGAGGGTTAGGAATAACACAAACGGATGCAGCAGCATAGCGAGGCCGTTCAATGCAAACAGCAGAAAGGCCAATCCAAAAACAAAGGCCATGTTGGCGTTCACCCGCCGACGGCTGGCTTCCATGGCAGCCCAGAAATTTAAGCGCCGATCCATGATAAGGACATACGTGAACAGGTAGGCGACGGTAAGGTAAATGCCGGGCAGAAGGCAGAACAGGCAGCCGATCGTAATGAGGATGGTGGTCGTAATACTGGCCAGGATCAGCTGCAACGCAACCGAACCGAGGTCCCGCAGGAGGCCCGCGAAATCCAGGCTTTGACCTCGGATCAACCGGAGGAGGACCCCAAAGAGTCCGCCGTAAAGAATGCCCCGGATGAAAATGTCGGCCACCATGCTCCAAACGGGCAGGACCATCGGTTGATCCTGGTAAGGGGGAGGCAGCTGCAGGGGAATTTGCCAAACGGGAAAGGCCCACGCCAAAAACATGGGAATGACCATGATCACGCCTGTGGCAAGAAACACGGTTCCCGGATGGTTTCTCAACAGGTCCCAGCCTTCCCAGAAACAACGTCCGATTTGCAGAGGAGGCCGCGGCTCGGATGCGCCGCAAGGAAGCTCGGTTGAAGCATCGATTGCGAACGGAGGGTTGGATCCGGCAGGTTTGGGTCCCCGGGCCAATGCGTCGGCAAATTCAGGCAATTCGCTTAGGGGCACCCAGTTTGGGGAATCGTCGGTCTGGGTTAGGGTGTGGCTGGCGGCGCGTCCTTGCTGAATCCAGTCGCACAACTCCTCAAAGGAAACCGGTCCGTATTGTTGTTGGTCGCCCCCGATGATGCGGTACATGGTCAGAAAGTGCCTTAGAACGCGGAAGACCGTCAAGTGGTGATTGACAAAAAACCCCTTCCGATGCTTCGGAAGGGGTTTGACGGCTTTGCGCTTTAAGCCAAATTAGAACTGATAGATGACGTTGAGGCCCAGCCACAGCGAGTCTTCGTCGCCGTCGCCGTAGATTTCATAGTCGTCTTCAAGAGCATGATCCCAACGGAATTCGGCGCGGGTCTTGACGTTGGCCCACAGCTTATAGTCAACCGTCAGGGTGTTGGCGATGACGTCGAAGTCGTATTCACCGGCGTCCGCGTCGATGCCTTCAAAATTGGCATACTCGAAGCGGTTGGCGAAGGTCAACTTTTCGGTCGCCTGATAGATCAGGTAGCCACCGATGGCGTAGCAATCGGCGTCTTCCCTGGTGCCGCCGGCGTCGACTTTGGCGTCGAGATAATCGAAGGCAGCCCCGACCAACAGACCTTCCACCGGGGTTTTCGCCGTCAAACCGGCATACCAGCTGGTGGTGTCGAAATAGTTGCCCAGGTAGGTGCCATCGGCATCGAAACCGCCGCTGGCGTCGATCCCGTCGACCACGCCCAAGTACAACTGGCTGCCCGCCATAGAGCCGAAGCTTTCCGGAGCGGTCAAGGTGATGAGGCCGAGGTAGGTTTTTTCGGTTTCGGATTCCTCACCGTCCGCCAGGCGGGACCGGGAATTGATGGCGCCGTTGTAGGTGTTGGCCGCGCCGCCTTCGATGCGCAACCATTCGGTGAACTGATAGGCCAGGGTCGCGCCCGTGTGCTGGGTGGGCTCGATGCCATAACCGTAGGATCGGCTCCAGTTCGGATTCTTCGGATAGTCAAAGCTCTCGTATCCGATCAGGGTGTCGAAGGCGCCCATCTTGATGTCCAAGCCGTTGCCGACCGGAGCGCGCAACAGGACGAAGGCGTTTTGAATCGCCATGTCGTCGGCGAGGGCGCCCTGCCCGGCTTCATAGACTTCAGCATCCGGTCCGAAGGCCAAATCAAAGGTGTAGCCAGCAGACCATTGGCCTTCATCGAGAGGCTTCGACAACGACAGCTTGACCACGTCGAGGTTGAAACCATCCATCTTGCCCGCGCCGTAATAACCGGCGTCGGCAGGGCCATTGCCCTCGCCGAACTTCCAAATAGCCGACGTGCTCACATAACCGCTCAAGGTCGTAGACGAGAGCGCCGTAAGGACTTGGTTCTGAGCTTCCTCAGCTTGCGCTACGGATCCCAGGCTAACCACACCCGCCGCGGCCAGCGCCAATGTCCATTTATTAAAGTTCATGCTTCAGTTCCTCCTGCGATGTTTGTTTGTGTTTCAATGCGTCGAATCAAGGGTAAAAACGGTTTACCCGTGCACCAAATAATCATCGTTACAGTGCAATTTTGCCCAAAACTAGGGAAATCGCCCGCTTTTGACAACAAGATTTTTGAACGCCTGCGATACCAGGGGGGGGGAACAACCGTCCAGGGAGTGCGGGTCTGGAGTGGCGTTGGGGGGCTCGAGACAAGGCAAGCGGCGCGGTGCCGGCCTGGCCGAATCCCGAGTTCCCTGTTGCCAGTCATCGAGGCTCTTGGCACCTTGGTTGAATATGAGTCACTTGTCCCGGGCGCGGTCGGTTTTTCAGATTGAGATCAAGGCCTTGCGGTTTGTGAGCCGGCATTTAAATGCGGAGTTCGATCGCGCGATCGAGCTGTTGGCCGGAATTCTGAAAAGCCGGGGTAAGATCATCGTGGTTGGGGTTGGAAAATCGGGGAATATTGGCCGGAAAATCGCAGCCACGCTGACGAGCACCGGCGCGACAAGTGTGATGCTCAGCGCGACGGACGCCCTGCATGGCGATCTGGGGTTGGTGAACGACGGGGATGCCCTCCTGGCCTTGAGTTACTCGGGAGAATCCGAGGAGTTACTCAATCTGTTGCCGGCGCTGAAGCGATTCTCGGTGCAGATCATCGCGATTACGGGCGCCCCGAAGTCATCGCTCGCCCGGTTGTGCGATCTTGTGTTGAATGTAACGGTTCCCCAGGAAGCCTGTCCTTTCAACCTGGCACCCACGTCGAGCACTACTGCCATGCTGGTGATGGGGGATGCTTTGGCCATGGCTCTGCTCCAAGCCCGCGGATTTAAGCCTGCGGACTTCGCCAAATTCCATCCCTCCGGGGCCATTGGGCGCACGTTGCTCCTGCAAGTGGGCGACATTATGCGGACTGGCGCCCGCAACGCGATCGCCCGCCAGGATCTGTTGGTTAAGGACGCCCTGTTGTTGATGACACGCGCCAAGGCGGGCAGTGTCACCGTGGTTGATGCCAAAGGAAAACTGGCCGGGATTTTCACCGACGGCGATCTCCGGCGTCATATGGCGGTCAACGAACGGGCGCTCTCGCTCCGGCTCGACCAAGTCATGACCCGAAATCCGATCTGCATCCGGTCCACTGCCTTGGCGGCTGAGGCATTGAAGATCTTCAACGAACGCAACATCGACGATCTGGTGGTGATCAACGCGGCTCGCGAGCCGGTGGGCCTGGTGGATTCTCAGGACTTGCCGAAGTTGAAGCTCATGTAACGCCTCCCCAATAAAACGCAGGGGGGCTTAGGGTCCGTCAAGAAATAAGCTATACATTCGTTGCACTCAAATTGGCCTGGGGCAAGGCACGAGGGAAGGAGT